>CAYOWK010000017.1:0-71283 GCA_964407665.1 uncultured Rhizobium sp.
GGGCATTCGGGCCGAACGGCCGGGCCAAGAAACCTGACCCACAATGGCTGAACGCGACAGCGGACGCGATCTACGGATCGATCCTCCTGCGCAGCCCAAGCGAGCGGGAGGTGCAGAACCTGTCCGCCTACTACACGCAAGTGGCCGAGGGTCGCGCGGCGAACAGCGCCGAGGTCGCGGCAGACTGGGTCACGCTCAGCTGTTTTGCGGTCGCCTCGTCCCTTGAAGCCGTCTTCTACTGATCAGATCAGGATCCACTGACATGACAAGCCCGCTGTCACGCCGCAACTTTCTCCGCACCGCGTCACTCGGTGGGGCCGGAGCCTTCGTTGCCGCCCGTCTGCCACAGGACGCCTACGCGCAGGAGGCGATGATCGAACGGGCGAAGAACCCGCGCTTCCTGATCGTGCTGAGTTCGTTCGGGGGAGCAAACCAGGTCGACGCCTTCCTGTCGCGCCGCGAGTCGGAAGTGCCGAACGCCGCCACTCTCAACGCCTACCCGGACAGCCTTGTGCAGACGATCGGCGAGTTCCGTGCGATCGACCTGAAGGGGCCGACGATCGGCGCCATTCCGGCATCCTTCACGGCCAACCAGTCCAACTTCGTGCGCCAGCACAACAACGACATGATGGTCGTCACCCACACGGGCACCAGCGTGAACCATTTTGTGGCCCAGCAGCGATCGATCAATGGTAACGCCGCCTGGCAGGGGCGGACGCTGCAGGAGGCCGTCGCGCTCTCCTACGGCGCTGGCTACGCAATCCCGAACGTGCATCTGGTCAACGGCACCGGCTTCACCGAGCGCGGGACGGACACGAGCATGCCGGCGTATGTGTACGGCGAGCGCGCCCCGACACCGAACCTCTGGCCGCTGTCGCTCGATGGTCACAAGGGCATCAAGGGTGCGCCGTCGCGCGCGCTGTTCGAACAGGCGCGCAAGTTCCGGAATGAACGGCTCGATCCCTCATCCGACTTCTACCGCACCTTCAGCGGCAGCCAGAGGCTCAAGCACTGGACGAGCATCCGTGGCGATGCCCTGCGCGGCGTAGAGGCCGAAGACCTGATCACCAAGCTGATGCTCTTCCCGGACTCCGAGGAGATGCCGCTCGCTGCTCACGGACTCACAGGCTCGGCGATTGGCCAGAAGGTACGTGAAGCATTCCCCAACTACGAGTTCGACCCGCTCGAGGCTCAGGCCGCCCTGGCCTTCATGCTGCTGCGCTATGGCGTTTCGGTTACGGTGACCATCGGGCCCGAAGGCAGCGCCGTGTTCAAGAAGGGGGTCCGGCTCGGCGAGGGCGGTCTTGGCGAGGGCGACATTGTCAATCCGCCGATCTCGTTCGACTTCTCGCACCAGGCCAACCGCGAGGTGCAGGCCCTGATGTGGAACCGTCAGCTGTCGATCGCCGACCGGCTGATCTCGCTGCTGAAGTCGGAGGAATTCCGCGACGGCCAGAGCTACTGGGACAGGTCGATGATCTACTTCGCGACGGAGTTCGGCCGTACGCGCCGCCGTCCCAACAATGCGATGACCTTCGGCTCAGGCCACGATCTCAACAACGGCTCGCTGATCGTCTCGCCGTTGGCGAATGGCGGACGCGTACTGGGCGGGGTCGATGTCGATACCATGCTGACGTACGGTTTCGATCCGACGTCAGGCAGGCCCGAGCCCGGACGAAACATGACGGAGCCGGAGATGTATTCCGGCATCGCCCACGCCCTCGGGATCGACACGGCAGGCAGCAACCTTCCCGACATGCGCGCGATGCGGCGGAATGCCTGATTTGTGTCCCGACCCTGGCCCGGATCGCCCGGATCCAGTCTTCAGGCTTACGGCTAAGGAATGACGCGCTTGTCGTTGACGAAGTCCACGTCAGGGTTTTCGCCGATGAACATCGAGATCGTCTCGGCGAAGGGGAAAACGCCGCCCCACGGTGGCACAGCGAACGAAGAGGGCTTCAGGAAGGCCCTCGCCCATGCGGCGTAGTCGTCGAACCAGAACTCGGCGACGCGCGGATAGGGTTGGGCGGCGACCGTCTTGTAGCTCGCGAAACGCTTCAGCCCCGGCGCCTTCGAGAGCTCCTGCGCGTGGCGCGCATACCAGCTGTCCCAGGCTGCCGCATCGACGCCCTTGGGCAGCTTGTAGAAAACAACCCAGCGCAGATACGGCGTCTCCTTCGGGGGCGTCGCAACCGAGACATGCAGAGCGTCCGGATTGACCGGGATTGTCGCCGTAAACGTGTCGAACAGCGTATTGGCGGCCCAGCCGCCGGGCGGCGGGGTGAACGAGTCGAGTTCGCCATAGACGTTGTTGGGACGAGTCGCGCGGAAGTCCTCGATCGAGTCGAACTGGATCTCTGTCATACGTCCGTACCAGAGCGGATAGCGCGCCGTCGCCTCAGCCGGCGGCAGGTAGGACCGGAAGGACGTGTACGTCCTCTGCCACGCCTTGTAGGCGCGGCGGACCTGTGGCGCGTGGAAGGTCATGTACCAGCGGTCCAGCGCCAGCTGATCCGCGCCCGGCTTCAGGTTCACGAGGATGTAGTGCTTGACCGCAACCTCCTGCGACTGCGCGAGCGCCGGCGCCGCAAGCGTTCCGGCCGCGGCGGCCATGACCAGGACAGAGCGTCTCGAAAGGCTGTTCAGCGGGTCCATGTTATCCCTCCCCTGTTGCGGGTAGCGCCAGCGCCACAAGGCGATGCGGCGAATTGCGGAAGCCCATACCGCAGACGATGAACTGGCGGCCGCCAGCCATGTAGGTCATCGGCGGTCCGTGCGTGTTGTCAGGCAGGCTGATTTCCGCGACGGGCTCGCCTGTGGTCTTGTCGTAAGCGCGCAGAACCTTGCGGGTGAAGCGCGGATCATGTGGCCCCTCCCCCATGAACAGCAGTGTCTTCGTCAGCAGCGGGCCGGTGCGCGCCGTCGTCCCCAGCCACCCTGTATTGTAGGGTTTGAAGCGCGGATCATCCTTTGCGCCAGGTCCATTGGCCCGCACCCAGTCGATATCGCCGGTGTTGAGGTTCATAGCCGTGATGCGGCCATAGGGCGGCTTCAGCAGCGGCAGGCCACGAGGCCCCGTGACGATGGTGGATCGCCCGGCAATCTCCTCGGGAGCATCGCCGGCGTCGAGACGCTCGCCGTCCTGACCAAGCGCCATGGCGACCGGCGCCGTCAGCGAAGGGATATAGAGGCGACCCGTTTCGGGGTCGAACGCGGCGCCCCACCAGTTGGCGCCCCCGACCCAGCTGGGGAGCACGATGGTGGGCTTCTCGCCCAGCGGCGTGAACATCGGACCGGCATTGTAGGTTTTCAGAATTTCGACCGCTTCAGCCTTCAGCTCGGGCGTGTAGTCGATGAGGTCGGCTTCGCTGATGCCCTGGCGCTCGAACGGGACCGGACGGCTTGGGAAGGGTTGAGTGGCGGCGGCCCGCTCGGCGCGAATTCCGGAGGGCGGCACGGGCCTGTCCTCGATGGGCCAGACGGGCTCGCCCGTCGCCCTGTCGAAGACGAAGCAGAAGCCGTGCTTGGTCAGCTGCGCGACCGCCTTCACCTTCCGACCGCCCACGGCAATGTCGCAGAGGATGGGGGCGCACGGCAAATCGTAGTCCCAGATATCGTGCCGCACGATCTGGAAGTGCCAGCGCCGCTCGCCGGTGCGGGCGTCGAGGGCGATCAGGGCGTTGCCATAAAGATTGTCGCCTGGCCGGTCTCCGCCAAAGAAGTTGTTCGTCGGGCATGAGCCCGGCAGGTACACTAGGCCAAGTTCTTCATCGGCGCTGATCGGCGCCCAGATGTTGGCGTTTCCCGTCCGCTCGGCAGATCCTTCAAGCCACGTCTCATGGCCCGGCTCCCCTTTCCGGGGGATCGTGTGGAATGTCCATTTCAGCCTGCCCGTCCGCACATCGTAGCCGCGCACATCGCCAGGCGGCATCCGGTCCTGGATCGAGCGGTCGTGGATGTACTGACCGACCACGATCACGTCGCGACAGATTGCAGGCGGAGATGTGGAGCCGAAGAGATCCGATCGTGCCCCGGTCACGGGAGCCTGGAGGCCGTCTGACTGCATGTCGACTTCGCCCGCAGCCCCGAACCCGCCCACGGGCTTGCCGGTCAGCGCATCGAGCGCGATCAGCCGGTTGTCGCCTGTTGCGATGATGACCCGCCGATCCTCTCCGTCGCGCCAGTAGGCGACGCCGCGATGCTGGAATCCCTTGTTGGTGGGATAGGCCCGCTTCCACGAGCCGGGATCGAACACCCAGACGGTCGCGCCCGTCTCGGGGTTGATCGCTGCCACCTGGGACATGGCGGTCGAGGTATAAAGCAGGCCATCCGCCATGATCGGGGTGGCCTGGAATTCGCCCGGCCTCAGCTCTGGATGCGCCTCGATGACGCCTGCGTCGGGAGAACGCCACTCCCAGGCGATCTCGAGACGGCCCGCATTCGACGCGTCGATCTGGGACAGCGGCGAATACTTCGTGGCGGCATTGTCGCCGCCATAGACGCGCCATTCGCCGGCTGCAGCGCCGGCGGCTGTCCGGGAGCCCGGCGTCGCGCATGCGGCGAGTGCGGTCAGGCTGACGCCAGCGGCGAGCAAGGCCCGCCTTGAAATCGTTTGGGCCATCTCGTCCACTCCCGCCATCTCAGCGCCCCGACCTGAAGAACTGCTCGACGAAGATATCGAACGCCGCAGCATGAGCCGGTTTGCCAACCGCAACTGTTTCGCCAAGCTGCATCTGGACATCGTCGGCGCGGTTGTAGGCCGGCCACGCAGGGGCGCCTTCGCAGGAAGGCTTGCCTGTCCGGGCGAACGCCACCCAGCAGGCCGACATCATGCGGGACATCGCCCTGTCCTCATCGGTGAGGAAGCGAGCGAGCGGCGTCCTGTCCCCGGTCTGGAAGACATAAGGGATTTCTGTCCCATGCCCGGCGCCGGGAACCTTGCCCCGCCGCATGCTCGCCAGGTACGAAAAGTAGTAGAGGAAGGACGGCTTGCCATCTGACGCCTCGCCCGCGATCCAGCGCGACGGGGCGACAAACACCACGTCGCCCATGGCCTGCCGCCGGAACTCCTCTTCTGACAGAGAGCCGTAGGCGGCGCGCAGGTCCGACATCCGGTCGCCGGCGGCAACCGCAAGCGCAGCTGCGGGAACGCCAAGCGTCGCCAGGACGCTCGCCTCGTTTGAATTGGCGCCGATCATCAGCGGAACGTCAGCCTCGCGCCCTTCGCGGAAGGCAGCCCAGGGAGCCTCTTTCACGAGGCGGCCGTCGACAAACGGACCAAATCCGAGACCGCCTTGCAGGGCGCCCTGGGCCTTGATCCAGTCGTCCGCGCTTCTGGCCTTGAGGTCTGCCAGCGTCGCGCCGGAGCCCAGTCCGAGATTGGCGGCATAGGTCTGGCCCGCCGCCTCCTGCGCAGGCAGCAGCGTGGGCCTCTGCATCCCGCCCCCCGACTGCACGATCGCCTTGTCGAACAGCCCACACGCAGCTGGTGTGGTCAGGAGATAGATGATGTCGGCGCCGCCAGCGCTTTCACCGAAAACCGTGACATTGTCGGGATCGCCACCAAACGCGGCAGCATTCGTCTTCACCCACTTGAGAGCCGCGATCTGATCCATCAGACCGTAATTGCCCAGCGGCTCGGATGGACCTGCGTCCGCCGTGATTGCGGGATGTCCGAAGAAGCCCAGCAGTCCCAGCCTGTAGTTGATGGTCACCAGGACAACGCCCTGTCCGGCGAGCGCCGACCCATCGTAGAGAGCGGCCGAACCGGATCCCAGCCTGTGGGCCCCGCCATGGATCCAGACCATGACAGGCAGCTTCGCACCGGACTTTGCTGAAGAAGGCGCCCACACGTTCAGCGTCAGGCAATCCTCGCTCTGGTTGCTGAACGTTCCCGCTCCGCCGCCGTCGTCGCGATCAGGCTGGGGACAGGCGGGCCCGTAGGACGTTGCGTCGCGAACGCCCTCCCACTTCGCTGGCGGCCGGGGCGGCTTCCATCGGAGATCTCCGACGGGCGCGGCCGCAAACGGGATGCCCTTGAACGACCGGACGTCCGACGCATCGGCGCCAGCGAGTCGCCCTTCGGCAATCCTGACACCGGGTCCCCCGACCGCATGATCGCCCGGACTGGCCGGGCTTGCGCAGGCCCCAAGAGCAAGAGCGACCGCAAGCAGCAGGCTCTTTCTGGAGCCGGACCCAAGCCGGTTCGACGGCGTCAGCGACACGCGCATCCACGTCCCTCCCTGACGTGACGGCCTCGCTCAGCGGCTGGCCTTGATCACGTTCTTCATAAGCTTGCCCGCTGCATTCCGTGGCAGCGGGTCAGTCACAAACTCGACTATGCTGGGCGCCTTGAAGGGCGCCAAGGTCTCGCGCACCCATGCCTGCACGGCTTCAGCCGGCAGTGTCTGGCCGGGCCGCAGGCGGATGACCGCTCTCACCTCTTCGCCAAGCCGCTCGCTGGGCGCAGCAACAACTGCCGCTTCCGCTACAGACGGATGGGCCTCGATCCGGCGCTCGACTTCCCCGGCAAAGATGTTCTCACCGCCGCGGATGATAACATCCTTCTTCCGGTCGACCAGATAGACAAAGCCATCCTGATCGACGCGTCCGATATCCCCGGTGCGGAGCCAGCGGCCGTCTGCGAATAGCTCGCTGTCGTCGCCGTCGAGATAGCCATCCATCAGGAATGGGCCACGAACCTGGACAAGACCGGTTTCGCCCGGAGGCAGCTCGCGATCATCGTCATCGACAACCCTCAGCTCAACCGTGAGGAACGGCCGGCCCACCGACTCAGGATGGGAAACAAAGTCCGCGCCGGTATTCATCGTGAAGATCGAGCCTGCTTCGGTGAGGCCGTACGCGTTGCTGGCGGCCTTCATGCCCGGAAACGTTGCACGGGCCATCGCCAGGAGATCGGGACCAGACGGGGCGGCGCCGTAGCCGATGTTGCTGACTGAGCCGAGATCATGATGTGCGGCCTCCGGGTGGAGGCAGACGGCACGCACCATTGAAGGCACCGCCGACCAGCGAGTGACGCGTTCCCGCTCGATCAGCGCAAGCGTCGCGGAGGGATCGAATTTCTCGGGAGGCAGGATCACGGTTGCGCCCCCTGCGATCGCGCCGATCACTGTGCCGTGCCCTCCGCCAACGTGGAAGAAAGGCAGGCTCGCCAGTACCCGGACGCCCGTGTCGATCGAAGCCAGTTCAGGCTCGTTCCCGACCGCGAGAACCGTTGCCGCCTTCATGTTCATCAGGCCCGCAATCCACGCCCGGTGAGAGATGCGAACGCCATTGGGCCTGCCCGTCGTGCCGCTCGTGAACATGATTGCGGCAAGATCGTCCTCGCGGACATCGACAGGCGTCGGACGCTCGGCCGTCAGGAAATCAGTGAAGGGCGTCTCCCGCCCGCGAGTTGGCGGATCCATGGTGATCGTAACGGCAGGGAGCGCACCATCGTCGAGGCGGGCCAGCCGCTTGGCGTCTCCGATGAGGATCCGGCAATCGGACCGGCGCAGGGCGTCGGAAATCTCGTCAGCCGTCCACCAGCCATTCAGGGCCACAACAACCCCGCCGGCGTGAAGGATCGCCCACATGGCGATCATCCACTCCGTCCGGTTGGCCGCAAGGATGCCCACCCTGTCGCCCGTCCGCAGACCAGCCCGCGACTGCAGGCCAGCCGCGAACGACGCGGCGCGTTCTACGAACTCGGCGTAGCTCAGTCGTGTCCCGTCGGCGCTGACGACACACTCGCGATCCGGATAGGCAAGGCTTCCCGCGAGCAGATCGGTCAGCCTTTGCGGACGCTGCACAAACATCCGCACAGGCGCTCCCTGCACGTCCACTGTCTGCATCTCGAACGGCGCACCGGGCGCCGTCAGGCTGCGAACCAGAGTCTCCCGGCCATCGGGCGCGGCGTGCCCGACGGGCGGCGGCGGACGGCGCCCGAGGAGCCGCGCCAGCGACGGGGCGAGTTTCACGATCATGTCTCCATTTTGCGCAGTGCCGGCACGCGCCAGGTCCGGGACGTCAGCGGCCGCTTCGGCAGATAAGCGCGAAGCGCCAGCCGCATCGGGCCCTCGGGAGCCGGCAGCCAGTTGGCCGCCAGCGGCCCGTCCGGCCGGTTCTTCTGGATGAGGATTTCGAAGGAGCCGTCCGGCTCGGTCACGAGACCAGACGTCCGATCCCCGATCGAGAACCGGTTGATCGGATTCTCGACGAGGAAGTACCGGCCATCGGGCATCGTGCGATACATTGTCAGCGACCAGAAGGCATCGACGGGCACGCCGCCCGCAGGCACGCGCCAGCGGTAGGAACTCTCGCCGCTGAGCGGCGAGCCGCTGGCGTCGAAATTGGCGTGGAAGTACATCGCCTCCTCCTGTCCGAGCGCCGCAAGGCCGCCGAGCGCGATCGCAGCCCGGAGCTTGTCGTTGGAGCCGAAGTCGCCGACGCCCGGTGGCTGGTAGCTCCACCCATCGACGAGAAGGTCGCGAAAGCGGAAGGTTTCCCGGAGCATCGCAAAACCGTCCGGAAGATAGGCGCGCCACGCGTCGAGCTGGTCGGTCGAGGGCGTGATGCCGGGTCCGACGCCAAACTCGGCGAAGCTGCTCGCCCGTGCCGTCTGGCCCTTCCCGCCGGGAGATCGTGCGAGCATCTCGTTGGCAAGTCCGAGGAAGACGACGGGGTCATTCACGTCGGCGGCTTTGACCTTGAATGGGCGTGGCGACGTCGTTCCCGCGGCTGGCGCTACAGACAGCTGCTGCTGGAACGCCTGGGCGGCCTGCATGTCTTGCGGTCCATCGACGAGGACGCGCATCAGCATCCAGACATCGTTGGTGGAGGACCGGATCATGTTGACGCCTTCCGGCGCCTTGCCCTGCCACTGCGGCCCCACCACCCAATACCGCCCGCCTTTGCCCTTGGTTGCGCGCGTGCCGATGTAGGCGAAGTTGTCGGTGAAGGCGTCCATGAACGCGACCGAGAAGTAGCGATCGGCCGAAGACGGCGCAACGATTTCGACGGGACCGCCGGCAAGATCGAGAAATGCGGATGAATAGATCGTGTCGTTGTTGGGCGCCGTGACCTGCCGTGACGTGTGATCCATGAGCTGCGCCCGGTGGGCGACCGTGTTCAGCCGGCCCGGGGAGCCATCCAGAGCGCCGGTCCGTTCCTGCTCGGTGCGGGCAAACTCGTAGAGCGGGAACGCGTAGCAGAATGCAGCTTCCCGTGTCGCGGGACCCGACGCTTCGGGGCCGGAGCCAGCCGGGCGCGTGACGCAGCCAGCAGCGGCAAACGCCGCGAGCGCGGCGCTTCCCTTCAGAACGGATCGACGGTCCATGTACTTCTCCCTGTTGCCGCGCAGCCGTGTGCCGCCTCTCACTGTCGGAGAGTTCGGGATTTGAAGAAATCCCACATCACGTCCGTCGCATTGATGTCCTGTGTCGGCTGCGCCGGCGCTTCGGCGGACGAGCGTCCGCCCGGCCAGGCATGACCGGCATTCGAAAGTCGATAGAAGACGACGTCGTCCCCTGAAGAACAGGCCGCGTATCGCCAGATGGCGACGCCTGCGCCGACGGATACCTCAGGCGTGGGGCTGCAGCCATTCGCCTTCGCCCAATAACTGGCCGCATAGTCCGCAGGCATGAAGGCTGACGACTGCGACCGGGCGACGAGCGCGTTGGGGCTGGTTCCGCCCGCGAACGGCACAACCTGATCCTGGACGCCGTTGAAGAGGATCACGGGCGTGGAGCCCGATGGAGGAGCCTCGCCGCCAAACATCCCGCCGACGACCATGCCGGCCCCAGCCACCTTTCCGGAAAGCCGTGCGGCGGCCCTGTGCGCCAGCATGCCGCCGTTGGACATGCCCGCGAGATAGATCCGCTGCGGATCCGCGATTTTGTCCGCAACGAGCCGATCAATGAGCGCCGCGAGGAAGGCGACATCGTCAACGCCCTCCTGCATGGCGTAGGCGCAGCATCCGCCGGCATTCCAGGTGTAGCGGTCCGCGAGGCGTCCCGTCCCGTCCGGCAGGGCCAGAGCGAATCCCTCAGCCCGCGCCTTGTCTGCAAAACCCGAGGCGGCGGCGACGGATCGCCCATTGCCGCCGCCTCCATGGAGCAGGATGACCAGAGGCGCCGGTCCACGACCGCCGGGAGTCACGCTGTATGTGCGCGTCCGCCCGTCGACAACCAGCACCCCCTCGCCACCTGTAGCCGCCAGTCGCGCCGGCGCACACCCCGCCATTGCGAGAGCCAGGACGAAAGCGATGAGGGCCCGAGACCGCACAACCACCTCAGTAGTTCATGACGAGCCGCACGCCGTAGGTGCGCGGGGTGTTGAAGTAGGAGTTGTTGTTCACCTCAACCACCCGGTAGATCTCGTCCGTCATGTTCTTGGCATAGGCAATCAGGCGCCAGTTGTTCGCCACGACGCCAAGCGAGAGGTCGTAGATCTCGTAGGCCGGGCTTTCGCGCGTGCGGGTAGCGTTGTCATAGCCGCCGCCAGCCGCCTGCATGTTGAAAGATATGAACCCGCTGTAGTCGCCGAACAGCGGCCGCGAATAGGCCGGGTTGATGTTGACGATATGGTCGCGCGTGCGCGGCACGCGCTGGCCGGAGAGATCGTTGATTGCGCCTGAGAAAATGATGCTGGTGCCGTCATCGAACTGGCCGTCTGTCCCGGAGAGACCGAGGTTGGTCGTCAGCGTCCCGCCCAGGAGCGGCGTCGAGACGAACAGCTCGAATTCGCCGCCATAGATGTAGTTGCCGCCGACATTCTGCAGGGAAAAGGCAGTCTGGGTCGGCGAGAGCGTGGTCGTCTGCTGGACGTTGTCCGTCTCCGAGTAGAAAATTGCCAGCTGCGGGCGGACGACAGTCCGGCCGAAACGATAGACGCCCTTCACCCCGCCTTCGATGCTGTAGACGTCTTCGGGATCATAGGCGGTCTTGTCGAGGAAGCCGACCTCCGGCGTGGGGTTGAAACCGCCGGGTCGGTAGCCGGTGGCGATCCGGCCATAGAGGGTGGTGTCGCTCGTGACTTCATAGTTGAGCGACACCGCGGGGAGGAAACGTGTCCATTCTTCGCTGAACGACGTCTCGGCAATAGCGTCATTGGTGAGCGTATCGGTGTCGGTCCGCTCGAAGACAAAATCCTTCTGGTCGACCTGCACACGCGCTTCGGCGGTGACGTTGATCTGGTCGGTCAGGTCATATCCGGCGAGGCCAAACAGCGAATACGAGACCAGCTCTTCCGTCAGTTCGTCCCTGCGCAGCTGCCGGCGGAGCGCGATGGCGGTCGCAGAGGTCGCGGGCAGCGTGACCGTTCCTGTCCGCAGCGAGTAGACATCGGACGTGTAGGTCATGGCGTCGCCGCCGACCATCCACTGAAACTTGCCCGAACCGCTGGAGGACAGACGTGCTTCGGCGCCAAACCTCTGGAAGTCCTCGCCCTGGTTGTCGATCAGACGCACAGCTGCGTTGTTCACGCCGAGGAAATGATCGAGATCGTCGTTGGCGCGGTCGCCCTGCCGGTTCTTGTAGCCGGCGAGCACCGTCAACGTGCTGTCGGCGAAATCGTGAGTCAGGCCCGTGGTAATCGAGGTCTGATCGATGACCACACGTCCTTCGTCCTGCAGACCGACACGCTTGAAGGCATCTGCCGCATCGAGAACCGCGTGCTGACCCAGCGCAGAGAAGGCTGGATCATCGCCGCGGGATGCCTCCACGCTTGCGTCAATCCGGGTCGCATCACCGAGGTCGAAGCGGGCCGAGGCGCGCCCGCCCCACGCCTCGCTGGTGTCCAGCACCCTGCCCGCAGAACTCCGGTAGAAGCCATCCTGCTGGTCGGACACGTAGCCGGCAAAACGCATGGCGAAGGAATCGGTCACCGGCGCGCTCGCCGCGGCCTCCAGCTCATAGCGTTCGGTATCTGCGTAGCTCGCCGACACCTTGGCGTTGATATCGTCGCCCGGCTTGGTCGTGATCACGTTGACCGCGCCGCCGACAGCGTTCCGGCCATAGAGCGCGCCCTGCGGGCCGCGGTAGACTTCCATCGACGCCATGTCGAGAAAGTCGATCCGGCTGAACGTCCGCCCGCCAAAGCCGCCGCCGGCGACAAAGAGACCGTCGCGATAGATGCCCGTCGTGGATTCCGAAAATCCGAGACGCCCGCCGCCCTGCCCGCGCAGGGCAATGTCATCGAGGTACTCCGGGCCTGAACCGACGAGCGTTCCACCAGGAATCTGGCGGACAAACTCTTCGACAGACTCAAGACCCAGCCGTTCGATCGTGTCGGAGGTGATCGCTGTCACCGACGCAGGCACGTCCTCGATGGCTTCGTCCCGTTTGCGGGCCTGAACGACAACGACCTCAGTCGTCGCGGCGGCCGGCGTCGAGTCCGCTGGCGCGGGTTGTTGCGCCCATGAAGGGGCGGCGATCGCGAGTGCGAACAGGCTGACGTTCAGCCCACGCAAAGATGCAGCTTTGGCGCTCATGGTCCACGGTCTCCTTCATCCTACGAGGTTCGCGACTCTGATACGGTCACGTATCTTATTGATACGTTCGCGTATCATGGTCGAAATTTCGCGTAAAGGGGCTGCAAGGGGCCACGTGATGGAGAGCATCAGATTTGCAGTTCACCATCGATTTTGGATGCAGTTTCACCGAAGGCTTGCTAATCGCGCCTCGACCTACATCGTGGCCCCATGACGCGTACATTTTCAGATATCGTCGATCAGCATCGCGTGGACCGCAGGGCCAGCCTTCTGGCTATCGCTGCGGATGTGATTGCCGAGCGCGGGCTTCACCAGACAACAATGGACCAGGTCGCAGAGCGCGCCGGCGCCACCAAGATCGTCCTGTACCGGTATTTCGGCTCACGCGAGAAACTCGTTCATGCGGTTCTCGAAGACATCGTCGAGAAGCTGCTTGTCGCCGATCTCGAGGGCGCGACCTGGTGGACCGAGCGCGTCGCGCGTACGCTGAAGCTGGCGCGACAGCATGCATCGGCCATGCGCCTTCTCGTCCGCTCGGCGTCTCACGATCCGATCTACGGGGCGCACTTCCAGAGACTGAGCCAAGCGCTGATCGCCCGTGTCGAAGAGCGCGAGCTGGAAATTCTTGGAGACGCAGGCGTCCGTGTGACTGACCGTCCCCTGCTGGCAGAGACCATCACGGCGTTTCTTCTGGACACCTACATCCGCTGGATCGACGAGGGTACGCCGGACCGTGATGCGGAATTCCTCGCGTGGCTTACCCTGTCGATCCGGGCGATGAGCTATTACTGGCGGGGGCTTCCGCCGCCGCCCGGGTCGGATCCGCCCTCTGCGCCGGACAGCCGCCGCCCGAAGTGAAACGGCTGCCCGTGGACACGGGCGGACGCCTGCGACTACCAAGTGTCCGGACAGAGTGGGTTCGACACGTCGCACGGAGCAGGCACATGATCTTGCGAGCGGATCAGATCAAGCTGGCGGCAATTCTAATTGCGCTGGCAAGCACGAGCTGCGCGGCTGGCCCTGGCGCGCCCGCGCCGGTCCTCACCGCCGCCGACACCCCATCCTCGGCGAGATCCCCTGGCGGCCAATACATCTCGTGGAGAGAACGTCTCGTCGACTCAGAAGACGTGAATGGCGGCGTTCCGATCCGTGGAGGCGACGGGATTGTGCTTGTCGATCTGGATCGGGATGGGCATCTCGACATCGTTACGGTTCAGGAGGACTCGAACCATCTCCGCGTCGCCTACGGATCCAGCGATCCGGATCGCTGGGTTCTGCGCACCATCGCCGAGGGGCCCATCGTTGCTGCGGTAGAGGATGTCGCAGCGGGCGATCTCAACGGCGACGGATGGCCAGATCTGGTGGCGGCCTGCGAGGAAGGCCACCTTGCCTACTTCCAGAACCCGGGCGCGAGGGCGCGCGAGGCAGCCTGGACGTCGTTCATTCCCCCGTTCTCTCAGGGACGCGGCTCGTGGCTGCGCGTCTTCATTGCGGATATCAACGGCGATGGCCGTCTCGACCTCACCGCAGCCAACAAGGGCGAGGCGGACATCATCCGTCCCGGGGCTGGCCAGACCGCCAACCGTCCCACGTCGCTGATCACGCTTCATGGACCGCCGCTTGACCCGGCCTCGTGGCGCGAGCAGGCCCTGTTCCAGGAGGGCATCCCGAACAACGCAGTCCCGTTCGACATCGATGGCGACGGGGACCTCGACGTGCTGGCGGCCAAACGGGTTCAGCAGGAGATGTTCGTAATCGAGAACCGGGGCGCAGCGCCCGATGGGTCCCTCCTGACCACAGCGCACCCCGTCCGGATTTCCCCCGCACCGGACACCCCGGACGGCTGGCGGCTTTCGGCCAACGGGTTTCAGGCTGACTTTGCCGACTTCAATGGCGACGGACGTGCAGACATCGCCGTCAATGTCACGGAGCAGGATCCGGCAGCCCCCCGCAACGCGCGAGCCGGCCTGGGATGGCTTGAGCAACCGGAAACCCTCTCCGGCGCCTGGCGATTCCACAGGATCGGAGAAACGCTGCCCGACGCCGTGATCGGCATCCATCTGGCCGACATCGACGGCGACGGCGATGTCGATGCGTTCACGGGCGGTTACTCAGGGCTCAACATCCTGTCAGGCGGCTACTCCGGCGCATCGCGGGATTTCGATGATCCCTCGGTGACCCCCGCTTCCACAGTCGGCCGGCTCGCATGGTTCGAGAATCCTGGCCACGGCTCCGGTTCCTGGAGGCGCCATGATGTGTCCCGCACCGTGCGCGGCATGTATGACATGTTCGCATCGCGCGATATGGACGGTGACGGCGACCTCGATCTGATCGTGCCGCGTGGCAACAGTGGAGCCTTTGACGGCGTATTCTGGCTTGAGCAGGTGCGCACGCGCGCGCCCCGCCGCTCGTTCACACCTGCCCGCTCCGAGGAAAGCCGGCAGCTTCCGCTGCCCCCGGAGAACTGGCGCGAAATCTATGGCCGGGCGACAACCTACGTCGCGCCGAACAAGGCTCAGTAGAGCCAGAAGGCCTCCATGCGGCGCTGGTAGGTCATCAGGCCGGCAGCCCAGAGGAAAGCGGACCGCTGCGACGCGGTCGGGTCGGCTCTGGTTGCACCAGCTTCATCTCTACGTTGTGACTTTGGCCGCAGGTCTGCAGGCTTGCACACTGCGATTTGACGGCGTTACCCTCAACTGAAGGGAGACTGTTATTCTAACGCACATGCGACACATCGGTTGGCGTCTGGGGGCTTTCGCGCTCCTCGCCCTCCTTGTGCGCGCCGTGGTCCCCTCGGGCTACATGCTGGCGACAGCGGAAACCGCAAGCGGCCGCTACCTGACCGTCACTGTCTGCAGCGATCACACCACAACTGCACGCGTGATCGATCTCGAAACAGGTCTCGAGGTGAACTCGTCCGACATGCCGGACGGTCCTGACGGCAAAACTGCAGACCAGCCGTCATGCGTGTTCGGCGTCGCCCCGCACATGGCCGCTCCGCATGCCACGGTGATGGCCGCGACGCTGCCGGTCCAGGTGTCCCAGCCGGTATTCGGCTCGCCCCGCGACCTGCGGCCGGGCCGCGGCATCGCCGCTCCCCCGCCGCCCTCCACGGGTCCACCCGCCTGACATGACGTGAATTTCGCGGTCGGAACGCTGTTCCGGCCCTCTCGTCACATGCGGTTACGCGCGCGCGAACCGCAGATCAGGTTCATGCCATGTCTTCCATCTCCTCTTCCGGCGGCCTCCCGGTCGCCGTGCACAAAGCGCTGCTAGCCACCCTTTCCATCCTGACCCTGTCCGCGTGCGCAACGCAGCAGGGCTCGTCATCGCCTGAAACCTTCGAAATCGCCTTTGACGCCCGCGTCGGCGACAAGCCCGCAAAATGCGGAGAAACCTACAGGAATGTCGGACTTTCCAAGGCTGACCTGACCCTTCAGGACTTCCGTGTCTATGTCAGCGAGGTTCGCCTCCTGACCCGGGATGGCCGCGAGGTTCCGCTGACACTCACCCCCGACAATGCATGGCAGAACGGCACCGTCGCCCTGCTCGATTTCGAGAATGCCTCGGGCAACTGCAACGGCAATACACCGACTAACACGGTCATTCGCGGCACAGCCCCGTCTGGCGCCTATACCGGTGTCGCCTTCGAGATTGGTGTGCCGTTCGACCTGAACCACAAGGATCCGACGCTTGCGGCTGCGCCCATGAACTATACCGGCCTCACCTGGCCGTGGCGCATAGGCTACAAGTTCGTCACCATTGATCTCGAGACGGGGGCGGGCGCGAAGGGCGGTCATGGCGGGATGCAGAACGGCCCGCAGGCCGGCATGCACGCCATGGCCGCCTCAGGCTTCTCGATCCATCTTGGAAGCACCGAGTGTGGCGCGGGTTCGCCGATGGCCGCGCCAACGGCGCCGTGCGCCAACCCCAACCGCCCCACCTACCGTCTGACGGGTTTCAATCCTGAAAAGCAGAAGGTCGTGCTCGACCTCGGCGCACTTCTGGCGAAAACGGACGTGACGGTGAACGCGCCTGGCTCTGCCTCGGGCTGCATGTCCTTCCTGGATGACGATGACTGCATCGCCATCATGGACCGGTTCGGACTCTCATTCCGGGGCAAGGCAAGCGCCGGACAGGCATTCGTCAGGGCCAGCTGACATGTACATCCGGACCCTCGCCGCCGCTGCTTTCATGGTGGCGATCGTGACAGGCTGCGCATCGCCGACCGATGGCGATAGCGCGGCTACGCCCGTCCCCGCCATGGCGGCTACCGGTCTGGTTCCGGTGACCCACGACATAGGCCTCCCAGCCTGGGCGCCGCCTCCGCTCGAACCCTCTGACAACAGGCTCAACGCCGACAAGATCGAGCTGGGGCGGCGCCTCTTTTATGACAAGCGGTTGTCCGCTGACGGGACGAAGTCCTGTACAAGCTGCCACGAACAGCGCCTCGCCTTCACCGACGGGCTGGCCGTATCGCCTGGCGTGACGGGACAACTGACCCATCGCAACTCGATGACCCTCGCCAACGTCGCCTATGCGCCGGTGCTCACGTGGGGCAATCCTGTGCTGCACACGCTGGAGCAGCAGGCGCTGATACCATTACTGGGGCAGGATCCAGTCGAGCTGGGGCTCGCCAACAGAGATGCAGAAGTGATCGCACGGCTGAAAGCCGAGCCGATCTATCGGGACCTGTTCCCAAAGGCTTTCCCGGACCGCGACGGCGAGATCACGCTCGCGACTGTCACGCGTGCGCTGTCGGCGTTCCAGCGCACGATCATCTCCATGGACTCGCCCTACGACCGCTACCGGTATGGCGGCGATGTGGACGCGGTATCGGAGGCCGTCCTCCGGGGCGAGGCGCTGTTCTTCTCGGAGAAGTTCGAGTGCCACCACTGCCACAACAACTTCAACCTCAGCGACAACATCGCCCACGCCCGGGCGCCTCACCCGGAGATCGCGTTCCACAATACCGGGCTCTACAATCTCGATGGCAAAGGCGGCTATCCGTCCAACAATACCGGCGTCGCCGAGCTCACTGGGCGTCCGGAGGACATGGGCCGCTTCCGGGCTCCTACGCTCCGGAACGTCGCCCTGACTGCCCCCTACATGCATGACGGTTCGATCGCCACGCTGGAAGAAGTACTTGACCACTATGCTGCGGGTGGGCGCACACTGACGTCAGGACCGCACGCCGGCGTGGGCCGCGATAATCCTCTGAAAAGCTCGTTCATTCCCGGTTTCGACTTGAGCGCACAGGAGAAGGAAGACCTGCTCGCCTTCCTCCGCTCCTTCACCGACGAGGGCTTTCTCGAAAACCCCGCCTACTCCGATCCATGGACCAAAGGAGATTGACCATGAAACAGCTCGTTCGTTGCTTGCTGCTGCCAGCCGCGCTTTTGCTGGCCTCGCCTGCGTTTGCCCACTCGACGGTCAAGAGCTCTGTACCCGCGAGCGGATCGGTGATCCCGGCATCGCCTGCTGAGGTCGTGCTGACATTCAACGAAGCCGCCCGGATCACGTCCGTCGTTCTGGCCGAGACGGGCAAGGACGATCGCAAACTCGCGACGCTGCCGTCTGGCCAGGCGACGACCTTCACCATCACGGATCCGATGCTCGGCACCGGGCGCAACGAGATCAAGTGGAAGGCGCTGTCGAAGGACGGCCATCCGATCGAAGGGTCGATCATCCTGATCGTGAAGCCGGGCGCGGCGCCGTCGTCCCCGCCGCCTGGTGCGAGTGAGCATCACGACCACTGATGCTGGAAGCCGCTGCAGCCATGTTCCGTATGGGCCTCTATTGCGGCCTTGGCGTCAGCGCCGGGCTGGCGCTCGCCAGCGTCAGTCTGGGCGCGGGCGCCGCACGGCCCTTGCGGACCTGGTTGCTGGCAGCAGCCCTTCTGGCGGCCCTGTGCGCAGCGCTGACCTTCCTGGTCCTGCTGGCCCGGCTCGATGCGCTGGGCGATCCCGCCGTCGCCCAGGCGATCCTCACCTCACCATCCGGCGTCGCCATGATTCTGCAGATCGCCGGGGCTACGGGAATGGCGTTGTTCGCCGGCGCCCCCGCGCCCGTTGCAGCTGCCAGCGCGGTCATCGCGCTGGCCTCCCTCGCCGTGAACGGCCATGCCGCCGCCGAGGGGCCGGTCTCGTCGATCCTGATCCTGCTGCACGTGGCGCTCGCGAGCTGGTGGATCGGCGCCTTGCTGGTGTTGCGGCGCTCATGCGCCCATGACGAGCCGTCCACTCTGGCCGGGCTGCTGCGCACATTTACCCGCCAGGCGACCGTCATCGTGCTCGCGCTGATCGCGGCCGGCATCGTTGTACTTGGGTACATTCTCGGCTTCGACCCCGATCGCATCCTTTCACAGTACGGCGCAGTCTTTGCGTCCAAGGTCGGCCTTGTCGGCCTCGCCCTGCTCATCGTGCTGGTCAATCGCTTCCGCCATGCGCCGCTCATTGCTGCCGGCGACCCGGGAGCCGCCCTGTCGCTCCGCCGCAGCATTGGACTCGAACTCGGCGCCATCCTCGGCGTCCTCGCTGCAACCGCCGTTCTGACGACGTGGACGTCGCCCCACGCATGACCCGCACTTGAGGCCAGCCTGGCGCTGCGCAGGCGCGTATCCGGCTTCACGCGCCGTTCGGGCCCACCTCTTTGCCATCGGTGTCATGGCTGGGTTCGACACAGCCTTCCCTTAGGGTAATGCAAATTACTCGACGGCCCCTTCTGACGGGTCTAATTCTCGCCCCGTCAGCTTGAGGTTTTTATGACTAACCCCGTCATCTCGGCCACCGGCCTCTATACACCCCCTCATTCCGTATCGAACGCAGAGCTGGTCGCCAGCCTGAACGCCTGGACGGACAGGTGGAACGCCGAACACGCGGAAGACATCGCGGCGGGCCGCCTGGAACCGAAGCAGCACTCATCGGCGGAGTTCATCGAGAAGGCCTCTGGCATCAAATCCCGCTACGTGGTCGAGAAGTCGGGCGTCCTCGACCCGGAGGTCATGCATCCCCACATTCCCGACCGGCCGAACGAGCAGATATCCGTTCTGGCCGAAATCGCCGTGGCAGCCGCGAACGAGGCGATGGCGCGCGCCGGACGGACCGGCAAGGACATCGACGCCGTCATCTGCGCCGCCTCAAACATGCAGCGCGCCTACCCGGCGATGGCGGTCGAGGTCCAGGATGCGATCGGCGCCAGGGGCTTTGCATTCGACATGAACGTCGCGTGTTCGTCGGCCACGTTCGGCATCCAGACGGCGGCGGATTTCGTCCGCGCCGGAAGCGCCCGGACCGTGCTGATGGTGAACCCGGAGATCTGTTCCGGCCACCTGAACTTCACGGACAGGGACAGCCACTTCATCTTCGGCGACGTTGCAACGGCTGTGCTGATCGAGGCGGAAGACATCGCCCCTGCCGGCGCCTGGTCGATCCTCGGCACCCACCTGATGACGCAGTTCTCCAATAACATTCGCAACAATTTCGGCTTCCTGAACCGGGGCGATCCCTCGGGGGTCGGCAAGGCCGACAAGCTGTTCGTCCAGGAAGGCCGCAAGGTCTTCAAGGAAGTCGTACCGATGGTCTCCGCCATGATCCAGGCCGAGATGGACCGTCTGGACATCCGCTCCACCGACCTCAAGCGGATGTGGCTGCACCAGGCGAACGCCAGCATGAACCGCCTGATCGCCGCGAAAGTGCTGGGGCACGAAGCTACCGAGGATGAGAGCCCCACCGTGCTCGATACCTACGCGAACACCTCGTCAGCCGGCTCGATCATCGCCTTCCACAAACACTCGAACGATTTCGAACCGGGAGACAGGGGCCTGATCTGCTCGTTCGGCGCGGGATATTCGGCCGGGGCGGTATTCCTTCAGAAGCGCCACTGAAGAGGAGCCTGCCCTACAGGTTCAGACTGCGGGCAAGACGGGCGTCAGCGCGAGCCAGGCGTCATTGGCCGCCAGCTGCTTCGCTCCGAAGCCCATCGTCGCGATCACCATGTCATGCTCCGGAAGGACGAAGCAGAACTGGCCCCGCGCGCCAGCTGCAAAATACATCGAGCGCGGAGCCGCTTCCGTGCGGCCTGTCCCGTTCAGCCACCAGAGATACCCGTAGGCGGCATTGAGCGCCGTGGGGGTGATCGCGTCCCGGATATAGCTTTCGGCGATCAGCTGCTCGCCGCCCCACCGGCCGCCATTGAGATAGAGCTGGCCCAGGCGGGCCATGTCGCGGCAGGACAGCTGGATCGAGCCGCCGATGCGGATGTTGTCCTTCCGGTCCACGCCTTCCGGTTGATACTGGAACGCCTCGCACCCAAGTGGAGCGACCACATCCTCCACCATGTAACGGTGGCTGGACTTGCCGACGGCGGCGGAGATGACGTCCGCCAGATGGTCAGCCGGCGCGCCATCATAGAAGAACATCTCGCCGGGCCGGATTGTCTGGCCGTAGCCGGGCGGCGTGCCTTTTTCGGCTTCCGGATAGCGCTCATACTCCACGCCTGGTCCGGGCGGAGAGGGGGCGTCCAGCTTGCGCGGGGGCTTCGAGGACGGCTTCATGATCATCGTGCCGCCCGACGACATGGTCAGCAGATGCTTGATGGTGGTCTCAGGCTTGAACCCTGACGCCAGGGGCGGGTGGTAGCGGCTGACAAGATCGTCGACGCTCAGCCTGCCCTGCGTGACGGCGCGTCCGATCATGGTCGAGCCCCATGACTTGCCGGACGAGAACGACACGTTCTTCCAGGCCGGCTCGGCGCGGTGGTATTCGTTCGCCCAGTAGCGCTCGAACGCCAGCTGGCCGTGGCGGATGACGACGAGCCCCTGACGTTCGCCAGCCTCGGCAAGTTTCGCCGCCGCCGCCTCCAGCGCCGGGGCGGACAGGCCGTGATCTCCGGGCGTGGACATCTTCCAGGGGCCGCGTCCGGGCCCCGCACTGCGCCCTGCTACGGGCGTCGTGGCGCAGGCGATTATCCCAGAAGCGGCGGCTGTTGCGAGAAGCGTGCGGCGTGTCAGCATGATCAGGGCTTCAGCGCTGCGATGACGTCTGCCGAAAATTTCGCGATGTTGATCCCGCCGCCGACATCGAGCCCGCGCCTGACCACAACGAGATTTTCCGAAGGCACAATCATCGCATACTGTCCCAGCGCGCCACCGGGGCTGTAGGCGACCTCCGGCAGTCCCTCCTTGCCGCCATAGATCCAGAACTGGGCGCCATACCCCGCGCCGCCAGTCGCGTAGGATCCGGGCTGGGCGGGAGCCAGCGTCGAGACGTATTTCGACCAACCTTCCGGCAGGATACGTTTGCCCTGCCAGACGCCGTCCGCGAGATAAAGCATACCGAAGCGGCCGAAGTCGCGCGCCGTGCTCCAGCACTGGCCAGACGTGATGAAATCACCTGTCCAGTCCGTCTCGACCAGCGTGCGCGTCATGCCCAGCTTCCAAAGCAGCTCCTTGTGCGGGTAGCTGATCCACTTCTTGTCGTTGTTCACCGCCTCACGCAGCGCGCGAGTGGCGAGGATGGTGTCCGAGCCGGCATAGATGAAACGCGTTCCCGGCTTCGAATCCAAGATGTTGAGCATCGAAACTTCCGCAGCCGGAGCACCTGAACCGTAGATCTCGCCCTGCGGATTGCGCCCGGCTTCGGTGTAGAGCCCGCTCGCCATCTGCAGCAGATTGTTGAGCGTGATCTGCCCGCGCGGATCGCCGGGCGTCTTCCACGCCTTGAGCGGCGCCTTACGATTGACGTCCAGTATGCCCTTCTGAACGCCAACGCCGACAAGGCTCACGCTCAGGCTCTTGCACATCGAATTGGTGCGATGGGAGACGTGGGGGCCGAACCCTTCGGCGTAGCGTTCGGCTACGATCTTGCCGTCCTTGATGACGACCACGCCCCAGGTGTTTCCCTTGTACGCGCCTTCCTGATTGCGGAAGGCTTCATCCAGCACGGCTGCGACAGCGGCCTTCTGCTTGGCAGGCAGCTCTGCCACGGCGCCTGTATCGCCCAGAGGCCACGCCTGCGCGTCCATGTCCGGGATTTTCACTGAAGCCGGAATGCGCGGCAGATGCTTCACCATCTCCATGGTGGCGCCGATGGGAAGCTGCGTGCAGCCAAGCGCCGGCCGCCAGGCGGCAATGCGCGGTTCCATGTCGTCGGCGAACTTCACCGTGACCGTCCTGGCGTCACGATCGATGACGGTCTCACCGCTTGCTGCGGAACGGCCGCTGCCCGTGCGCTCGATGACCGACTGCGGCAGGCCAGACGAGAACGTGGCTGTGCAGAGATGCAGCGCGCGATAGCCCGCAGCCTGAGCTGCAGCATGTCGCGGAGAGGCGGCGCCTCCGCCCTCACCCTCGGCAGCAGGCGTCGCCGGGCGTGGGCCTGTGGCGGTCTGTTGCGCGAACGCAGGTGTCGCCAGCAGCAAGGAGGCGGCGAGCGAGGCAGTGACGACGGTCCGGAAAGTCATGTGAGAGGTCCTGATGGGGGCCTTGAAAACTCGATGAAGGGAAGATGCCGGTGGGCGCGTATCACTCGTCCATTGCCTGGCGGTGCAGCGCGTTGCCGCCGTCCTGCTGGCTCGGATACCGGGTCATGAATTCGCGTTCCGCCTTGTGCGGATCATCAACCACTGTGCTGGGTACGTCGAACATCATCGTGTTGCGACGCTCCAGGTCATAGGGCGCCCATCTCGGCACGGCTGGATTGTTCGGATCGCCCTTGCGTGAGAACGCAAGCCACGAGCCCGCCATGGCGTCGACCATCGCGCGGGTAGAGTCCGTGTCGGGTCCAGTCATGGCGGCGCCGGCAGAGACGTTGTCAAACATGAATGGCAGGTCCAGCGAGTGCTGGCTCACGCGCCGCCCGCCCTCGACCGGCTGTCGCCACATCAGGCGGTACACGAACGTCTTGCCGCGGCCGCCTGCCTTCACGCGCTGTTCGGCAAGGATTGTCTGGTCGCGGACATAGCCGCGCGCCGACGCGATCGTGAAGAAGACCTCGGACGGGTTGGCTTCCGGCCGCGAAGCCTGGAAGATACGATAGGCCTCGTCGACATGCTCCTCATTGACGAACGACTTCAGGCGTTCTTTCGCCTGCGCCTCGTTCATATCGAAGATGCCCGGCTGGCGGCCCATCTGGTTGGTCAATTCGGTGCGCGTTGTCCCCAGCATCAGCGGGAGATGGCTGGAAATGGACGGCGCGTTCGGCAGGAACGGATGAGCCGTGAAGGTCTTGCCATCCAGCATCGGCGAGAACCGCGCGCCGGCGGCGCCGATCACCTTGCGCTGCGCTGTCGACATCGTCTCCACATCGATGGTCTGGAGCTTCCGGGCGTCGGCCCTGGCGATTCCGAGTTCCTTCAGCAGCGCCTCGGTCAGGCCGTTGGCGCGTTCGGGCTCCTGGACCTTGAGGTGCGCGCCGGACTGGATCACGCCCTTGTGGAACAGGCCCTGCGCGTCCTTGCCGGCGTAGCAGAGGCTGACCTTCCGTCCGCCGCCGGACTGGCCATAGATCATCACGTTCTCAGGGTCGCCGCCAAACTCGGCGATGTTGGCCTTCACCCACTTCATGGCCGCGACAAGATCGAGATAGCCGACATTGCCGGACTGCTGGAACTCCTCGCCCAGCACGCCGCCAAGATAGCAGTGGCCGAAAACGTTCAGACGGTGATTGATGGTCGCCACCACCACATCGCCCCGCCGCGCCATGCGCGTTCCGTCGTACAGAGCGCTAGAGCCGGAGCCGGCCTCGAAGCCGCCGCCATGGAACCAGAGCAGAACCGGCCGCCTCGCGCTGTCGAGACCGGGCGTCCACACATTGATGCGCAGGCAGTCATCGCTCATCGCCTGAGGTCCGGCCAGGGAGGTCCGGGCCTGCGGGGACTGGTCGGCATAGTCGTAGGCTTCGAACTCGCCGGTCCAGTTTTCGGGCGGCCGGGGCGGCATGAAGCGATGCGCGCCGGAGGCGGCCGCGCCATATCGCATGCCCTTGAACGCGACGATCCCGTCGCTGGATACCCTGCCTCGCACACGGCCCTGAGCCGTCTCGGCAACAGGCTGCCCCGTCGCTGCGGCCGGATTGGGGCGTACGGCGCACGCGCCAGCCGCCAGAATCAGGCCGCCCGTGAACAGGCTGCGACGGTTCAGCAGCATCGAAAGTCCTCCCGGAGACGCTTCGCTATGCGAAGTCATGTGTTCTGCGCTGACCTCGCCGTCCCCGCCTGCGGTTGTCAATCCAGACAGACGGCAAAGTGATGCGCTGACTACCCTGAGTAACGCGCGCTGGGCCCCAATCCGTCGCTTTACCGTCCACATTGATTGTCGATTGAGGCTGCCGCGCGGTTCGGCGCTCAGCTTGACTGAGACGGCCCCACGGGCCACCTCTTGGAATCTGAAGAGAGGCTCATGATCGCCGCGACGCTTCGCACCTGGGTTATCGCCTTCCTGACCGTGCTGCTTGCCGGCCAGCAGCTGGCCTGCGCCTGCGCCAACCACCATTCAGCCTCCCACGAGGCCGAGGCCACGGCCCACGATGGCCACGCCCTCCACTCGGTTGTGGACCACAGCAACCACCACGCGCCGGATAGCCCGGCGCCTTCAGGCTGTGAGCACTGCGATCATACAGGCGTCAGCACCGCCTCTGCCACCGACGTGGAGCCCGCCCAGACCGCGCAGGCAGCGCATGCGACTGCTCCGTCAGCCCTGGCGTCCGAGCTGGCTTGGCGCCTGCCGGTGCGCTCTCGGGAAAGGCCTCCACCGCTTGCCGGGCCACCCGCTTCTCCGCCTGCGCAGCTGAAGACCCGCCTCCTGATCTGATCCCGGACCGCTCACCCATCCGAGCCGGACGCGCACGCGCGTCCTGTCCGCCGCTCGCCTGAGCGGCCGTCCGACACAGGTCCCTCCCGATGCTCAATCGCAGACATTTTCTCACCGCCGCCAGCGGCGCAGCAGCAGCCGGCCTGAGCAGCGCCTCATCCGCATGGGCGCTGCCCGCCTCGGCTGGCAACACCGGCCTCCCGACTCTCTCCGGGACGACATTCAATCTCGACGTCAGCGAGTTCCCGATTACCGTCAACGGACGGCGGACGCGCGCTGTCGGCGTCAACGGTTCCGTTCCGGCGCCGCTGTTGCGGTTCCGGGAGGGGGACGAGATCACCCTCAAAGTTTCCAACCGGCTGAAGGCGGACACATCCATCCACTGGCACGGCCTGCTCCTGCCCTTCCACATGGACGGCGTGCCCGGGGTCTCCTTCCCGGGCATCGGTCCAGGCGAGACCTTCAGCTACCGCTTTCCCATCAAGCAGAACGGCACATACTGGTACCACTCGCACTCCGGCCTGCAGGAGCAGACCGGACACTACGGCCCCATCGTCATCGACCCGAAGGACGCCGACCCGGTCGCCTATGACCGCGAATACGTCCTGATGCTGTCGGACTGGAGCTTTGAGGACCCCCACCGCATCTTCTCGAAACTGAAGAAGCACAGCGAGGTCTACAACGACCAGCAGCGCACCGTCGGCGACTTCTTCCGCGACGCGGCGCGCGAGGGCTTTGAAAAGACCCTGTCGGATCGCGCCATGTGGGGAGAGATGCGGATGTCGCCGCGCGATCTCGCCGACGTCACAGCCTCCACCTACACCTACGTGATCAACGGCCATTCGACCGCCGACAACTGGAATGGCGCGTTCACGCCCGGCGAGCGCGTTCGCCTCCGCATCATCAATGCTTCGGCGATGACGATCTTCAACGTGCGGATGCCCGGCCTGCCGATGACGGTTGTCCAGGCGGACGGTCTCAACGTGCAGCCGGTCGAGACGGACGAGTTCCAGATCGGCGTGGCGGAGACTTACGACGTCATCATCCAGCCCCGGGACGACCGCGCCTACGCGTTCGTGGCTGAGTCCATCGACAGGTCCGGACAGGCTGTAGCGACATTCGGCCCGCGCCCCGGCATGCGCGCCCAGGCGCCGGCGCTGCGCCCCGTCCCGACCCTGACCATGACAGACATGGGCATGGACCACGGAACAATGGATCATGGCGCGATGAATCACGGTCCCCCGGATCGGGACGCAACCGATCATGCCGCGATGGGTCATGGAAGCATGGACCATGCCCAGATGGATCACTCGCAGATGAGCCACGCGGCGCCCGCCGCCGACCCGCATGCCGGACAGGGAATGCCCGCCGCCCCCGCCGCCTCGATCCAGACGGGGCCTGGCGTCGCCAGCCTGACGGCCATGCCGGTCAGTCGCCTCGACGAGCCCGGTATCGGCCTTGAGGACGTTCCGCACCGTGCGTTGCGGTACGCGCAACTCCGCAGCCTGGACCCCAACCCGGACACCCGGACACCCTCCCGGGAGCTGCAGATCCACCTGACCTCCAACATGGAGCGCTACATGTGGTCGTTCGACGGCGTGAAGTTTTCGGAGATCAAGGCGCCCATCGTGTTTCAGGAAGGCGAGCGGCTGCGGATGACGCTGGTGAACGACACGATGATGCCTCACCCCATCCACCTGCACGGGATGTTCTTCGACCTCGTCAACGGCAGCGGCGATCATGCGCCGCGCAAGCACACCATCATCGTCAAGCCCGCCGAGAAGCTCTCCGTCGACATCACAGCGGATGCGGTCGGCGACTGGGCCTTCCACTGCCACCTTCTCTACCACATGCACGCCGGCATGATGCAGGTGGTCTCCGTGCTGCCGGGCGAGGCAAAGCCCGCGATGGACCACAGTCAGCATGAGGGCATGGATCACAGCCGGCATACTGCCCCGCCGCCTGCGTCTGCCCCGCCCGATCACTCGCAGATGGATCACTCCGCCCACCAGAACCATGACGGAGGGCATCATTGATGAGAACGCTCATTGTAACCGGCGGTTTCCTCGCCGCCCTCTGCGTCGCGCCCCAGGCCGCCCTGGCTCAGGCACATGACCACGGGACGCCCCCGCCGTCGACGGACACGAAACTCTGGTCGCAGGCCGATCAGCATTTCGACCCCGCCGAGATGGCGGCTTCCCGCGCGATGGTGCTGCACGAAATGGGCGACATGAACCACGGGATGGTGATGGCCGACCGTCTGGAACTGCAGTCATCCGACGCGGGTGAAACCCTCGTCTGGGATGCGCAGGGCTGGTATGGCGGCGACATCGACAAGCTCTGGATCAAGACCGAGGGCGGCTACGATTTCGACGCCAGCGAGATCGACGACGCCGAGGTTCAGGCCCTCTGGTCGCACGCGATCTCGCCCTACTGGGATCTGCAGACAGGCTTGCGCTACGATATCGAGCCGGATGGCCGCGCCCACGCCGTCCTCGGCCTGCAGGGTCTCGCGCCCTACTGGTTCGAGGTCGATGGCGCCGTCTTCCTGGACGACGAAGGCAGGCTGACGGCGCGGGTCGAGGCCGAGTACGACTTTCGCCTCACCCAGCGCCTGATCCTGCAGCCCCGCGTCGAGATGGAACTGGCCGCGCAGGACGACCCGGCGCGCGGCGTTGGCTCCGGGCTATCCGGCGTTGACGCAGGCGTCCGCCTCCGCTGGGAAATCGTCCGCGAGTTCGCGCCGTACATCGGCTTGGAGTGGCAGGCCCATCCTGGCGAAACCGGCGACCTCATCGAGGACGCTGGAGGGGAACGCGACGAGACGGTGTTCGTCGCGGGCGTGCGGGCTTGGTTCTAGCTTGCGCTGGCCCCGGCGCGGTTGGCGACCAGATCAGTCACAACGCCGGGGTCTGCCAGCGTCGACGTATCGCCCAGGTTGGCGATATCGTTCTCCGCAATCTTGCGGAGGATGCGGCGCATGATCTTGCCGGAGCGGGTCTTTGGCAGGCCCGGCGCGAACTGGATGAAGTCCGGCGTGGCGATGGGCCCGATCTCCTTGCGCACCCAGCCGACCAGTTCCTTGCGCAACGCGTCGGAGGGCTCCTCGCCGACATTCAGCGTGACATAGGCGTAGATGCCCTGACCCTTGAGATCGTGCGGCATGCCCACCACAGCGGCCTCCGCCACCACAGCGTGAGCCACCAGCGCGCTCTCGACTTCTGCAGTGCCCATCCGGTGGCCGGAGACGTTGATGACGTCGTCAACGCGGCCAGTGATCCAGAAATAGCCATCCGCGTCGCGCCTGCATCCGTCGCCCGTGAAGTACATGCCCGGATAGGTCGTGAAATAGGTCTGGAAGAACCGCTCATGGTCATTGTAGACGGTTCGCGCCTGGCCCGGCCAGGAATCCAGCAGCACCAGATTGCCCGAGACGGCGCCGTCCAGGAACGCGCCCTTCTCGTCCACCAGCGCCGGCTTGACACCGAAGAATGGACGGGTCGCCGACCCCGGCTTAAGCGGCGTCGCGCCCGGCAGCGGCGCGATCATCGCCCCGCCCGTCTCGGTCTGCCACCACATGTCGATGATCGGGCAGCGCTCGTCGCCCACGACGCGGTGATACCAGAGCCATGCTTCCGGATTGATCGGCTCGCCAACGGTTGTCAGCAGGCGCAGCGACTTGCGCGAGGTCTTCTTAACCGGCTCGTCGCCCTCGCGCATCAGGGCGCGGATAGCGGTCGGCGCAGTGATGAATGTGTTCACCTGATGGGCGTCAACCACCTCCCAGAACCGCGACGAGGTCGGGTAGTTCGGCACGCCCTCGAACATCACGGTCGTAGCGCCATTGGCGAGCGGCCCATAGACCACGTAGGTGTGGCCGGTCACCCAGCCCACGTCCGCGGCACACCAGAAGATGTCGTCCTCTCGCACATCCCAAAGGTAGTGGTGGGTCATGGCCGCATACACCAGATAGCCGCCGGACGTGTGCAGCACGCCCTTCGGCTTTCCGGTGGAGCCTGACGTATAAAGGATGAACAGCGGATCTTCGGCGCCGACCGGCTCGATCGGGCAGTCGGCCGAAACCTTCGCGGCCTCTTCTGAATACAGGAAATCCCGGCCAGCCGTCATCGGGACCTTGGCGCCGGTGCGCGACACCACGAGCACGGACTTCACGCTCCGCGCATGCGGCATGGCAGCGTCGACATTCGCCTTCAGCGGCACCTTCTTGCCGCCACGTGGTCCCTCGTCACAGGTGATAACGACCTTCGAGTCGCAATCCTGGATCCGGTTGGCGAGGCTCTCCGGCGAGAACCCGCCAAACACCACGGAATGGATCGCCCCCAGCCGCGCGCACGCCAGCATCGCGAAGGCCGCTTCGGGAATCATGGGTAGATAGATCGTGACGGTGCAGCCCTTCTTGACCCCGTGCGCCTTCAGCACGTTGGCGAAGCGGCAAACCTCCTCGTGCAGCTGGCGATAGGTGATCTTGCGGACGTCGCCCGGCTCGTCGCCTTCCCAGAGGATTGCAACCTTGTCCGACCGCGTCGCCAGATGGCGGTCCACGCAGTTGTGCGAAACGTTGAGGACGCCGTCCTCAAACCAACGAATCCGGAAATCCGCCTCGTTGAACGAGACGTCCTTCACCTTCGAGTAGGGCGTGATCCAGTCCAGCCGCTTGCCATGCTCAGCCCAGAAGCTCGTCGGGTCCGCACAGGCGTGCTCGTGCATGGCCAGATAGCCGGCTTCATCCACATAGGCGCGACTGGCCCACGCCGGGAATACCGGAAAGATCTGATCGTCCGACATCGTTTCCTCCGAGTCTTTGACGCAGCGTCGCCAAATCCCGGGCATCAGACAAGGACGAAGTTGGAATGCAACAGGCCGCCGGAGGCGAATGCCCTCCAGCGGGCCTGTCACAGACCATCACAACAGCCGAATTCTACTCGGCTGGCAGGGCCAGTGGCGGCTGCTCAACCTGTCCGGCGGCTTCCTCCCGCTTGCGCCGTGCGCCCGGCAGGCGGTCGGAAATCCACCGGCTGACCACATAGAACACGGGCGTGAAGATCAGGCCGAACAACGTCACGCCCAGCATCCCGAAGAACACCGTCGTGCCCAACGCCTGCCGCATCTCCTGTCCCGGACCGGTCGCCAGCATCAGCGGCACGACGCCGAAGATGAAGGCGAAGGAGGTCATCAAAATCGGCCGCAGACGCGTGCGCGCCGCCTCCACAGCCGCCTCGAAGCGGTTCATGCCCTGCTCCACTTCAGCCTGCCGCGCGAACTCAACGATCAGAATGGCGTTCTTGGCCGCAAGCGCGATCAGAACCACCAGCCCGACCTGCGTCAGGATGTTGTTGTCGAAGCCCCGCAGGTTCACGCCGAGGATGGCCGCCAGGATACACATCGGCACGATCAGGATCACCGCCAGAGGCAGTGTGAACGCTTCATACTGCGCAGCCAGCACCAGGAACACCAGCAGCACCGCCATCAGGAAAACGATCGGACCGGTGTTGCCCTGCGACTTCTCCTGCAGCGCGATCTCGGTCCACTCGTAGCTGAAGCCTTCCGGCAATCGCTGCGCATAGCCCTCCATCGCGGCGAGCGCGACGCCCGACGAAACCCCCGGCGCCGGAGCGCCCTGGATCTCGGCTGCCGGGAACAGGTTGAAGCGCACGACGCGAACCGGACCGGTATCGTCCTTGAGGGTCGCCACCGATCCCAGCGGCACCATTCCGCCGGACGCCGACCGCACCTTCAGGTTGGCAATGTCGGTGATGTCGTCACGCTGGGTCGGCTCAGCCTGCGCCGTGACGCGGAAGGTCCGGCCCAGCATGTTGAAGTCATTGACGTAGGACGATCCCAGATAGGTCCCCATCGTGCTGAAGACCTCCGCGGGCTCGACGCCCATCATCAGCGCCTTCTCGCGATCGACCTCGACCATGACGCGCGGGCTGCCTGTGTTGAAGCCGGGGAAGACGCCGACCACGGGCTGACCCGGCTGGCTGGCCTGGCCGACAATGGACAGCTGAGCCTGCTCAAGCGCGCGATAGCCGGCGCCCGAACGGTCCTGCACCATCATCTTGAAGCCGCCGCCATTGCCCATGCCCTGCACAGGCGGGGGCGACAGCACGAAGATGTTGGCTTCCTCGATGGCGCCCATGGCGCCCATGATCTGTCCGGCCATCGCCTGCGCGTTCAACTCGGCGCCGCGCTCCGCCCACGGCTTGAGACGGATGAACATGACGCCCGCATTCGACGACTGTGTGAAGCTCGCGCCGTCCATGCCGGCAAACGCCGCCACCATGTCGACGCCTGGTGTCTGGGCCAACTGCGTCGCGGCGCGGTTGACCACGGCGTCTGTCCGCTCCAGCGACGCGCCGGGCGGCAGCTGAATGACGCCGATCAGGAAGCCCTGATCCTGATCCGGAATGAAGCCCGTCGGCGTGTCAGCCAGGCGCCAGCCCGTCAGTCCCAGCAGAGCCGCATACGCCACCAGCATGATCGCCGACATGCGCACGGCCTTGGCCGTCAGCCTACCATAGCGGTCGGACAGCCACTCGAAACCAGCGTTGAACTTGTCCCCGGCCCAGATCAGCGGCGCGAAGATACCCCGCTTCTTCGCGTGATCATGCTCGTGTGGCTTGAGCAGCATGGCGGCCATTGCAGGCGAAAGCGTCAGCGACACCAGAAGCGAAATCGCAGACGCCGTAGCAATCGCGACTGCAAACTGCCGGAAGAACACGCCAGGAATTCCCGCGACAAAGGCAGTCGGAACGAACACCGCGAGCAGAACGAGACCAATCGCGATCAACGCGCCGGAGACCTCTTCCATGGTCTTGTAAGCCGCCTGCTTGGGCGACAGGCCGGCGCGTATATTCCGCTCGACATTCTCGACCACGACGATGGCGTCATCGACGACGATGCCGACAGCCAGAACCAGCGCAAACAGCGACAGCGAGTTGATCGAGTACCCAAGCATGAGCTGAACGACGAATGTGCCGACCAGCGCGATAGGGATCGCGACGATGGGAATGATCGCAGCGCGCCAGGTCTGGAGGAACACGACCACCACGATCACGACGAGGAAGATCGCCTCGACCAGCGTATGCTGCACGGCCTCGACGGAGGCTTCGACATACTCGGTCGGGTTGTAGGGGATCGACCAGTTGACGCCCGGCGGGAAGTCCGCCTCGGCGGCCTTCACCATCTCAAGCACGGCATGCGACGCGTTGAGGGCGTTGGCGCCCGGAGACGGCGTGACCGCCATCGCAATCCCGCGCTCGCCGCCGAAATAGCCGCGGATGGAATAATCCTGAGAGCCCAGTTCAATGCGTGCAACGTCCCGCAGGTAGGTGACCTGACCCTCGGCGCCCCGCTTGACGACGACATTGCCGAATTCCTCCGGCGTCTTCAGCCGGCCCTCGACCTGGACTGGGAGCTCGTTGACGACACCCGAGTCGAAAGGCGGTGAACCGATGGAGCCGCCGGCCGCCTGGATGTTCTGGGACCGCAGCGCCGCGACAATCTCCGTCGCCGTCAGGTCTCGCGCAGCCGCCTTGCCGGGATCGATCCACACGCGCATTGAATAGAGACCGCCGCCGAAGACCTGCACGCCGCCCACGCCCTCGATCCGCAGCAGCCGATCCTTCAGGGTGGAGTTCGCGAAGTTGCCGATCAGATCAATGTCGGCGTTCGGGTCCTTCGAGGTCAGGGCTACGAGTAGAAGGAAGCCGGTATCCTGCTTCAGCACCTGAACGCCCGACTGCCGTACCTGCTCGGGCAATCTTGGCTCGGCCAGCGACACCCGGTTCTGCACCAGCACCTGCGCCGTATCGAGGTCGGTTCCCGGCTTGAACGTCACAGTCACCTGCGACACCCCGTTGGAGGATGACGAGGTGATGTAGAGCATGTTCTCGACGCCGTTGATCTCCTGCTCGATCGGCGCCGCCACCGTCTCGGCCAGCGTCTCGGCCGAGGCGCCCGGATAGGCCGCCATCACCATCACCGACGGCGGCGCGATGTCCGGATACTGGGCGAGCGGAAGCTGCGGGAATGCGAACAGCCCCAGCAGCGTGATGAAGATCGAGACCACGCCGGCGAAGATCGGGCGGTCGATGAAGAAGCGGGAAAACCGCATGGTGTCACGTCCTGTGGTGCACGCCGGCTCTAATGGGCTCCCGCCTGTTCAGCGGGTGGCCGGCTCTGCGGGGAGGAAGGCTGGTCGTCGTCTGGCTTCACGCCCGCCCTCAAGGCGGGCGCGGGCCGCTATTCGTTCACGGAGCCGGTATCCAGCGCCGCTGTGCGGGTGATGGTGGTGTCGGTCGCCTGGACAACGGCGCCCGGCATGGCGCGCTGCACGCCATTGACGATTACCCGGTCGCTGGCCGCAAGGCCGGAGCGCACCACGCGGAGGCCGTCGATGACCTCACCGACTTCCAGCGGCTTGACCTGAACCGTGCCATCCGGGCCAACAACCATGGCGGTCTTCGCGGCGCCCTGCGACACGACGGCGGTTTCCGGGATCAGCATGGCTTCATAGGACTCTGATCCTTCGACCCGTGCGCGGCCAAACATGCCCGGCTTCAGGAAGCCGTCCGGATTGGCGACCTTCGCCCGCATGCGAACCGAACCCGATGCGGGGTCGATCAGCGCGTCCGAGAAGTCCACCTTGCCGGTCCAGCGGTAGTCGGTCTCGTCCTGCAACTGGATACGTATCGCTCCACCCGTCTTCTGGGCCTGCCGCTGGTACCGCAGCAGCTGCGACTCGGACGCCTCGAACTCGAAATGGATGGGGTCGACCGCGACGATGGTTGTCAGCACGTCAGCCGCCGACGAACCGCCCGCAATCACGTTGCCGGCGTCGACCTTGCGGTCCGACACCATGCCGGAGGCTGGAGCCGTTACCCGTGTGAACTCCACATCCAGCCTGCGGGCCGAAACCGCCGCCTCGGCAATATCGAGCGCAGCCCGACGCTGATCGTAGTCCTGGCGGGAGATCGCCTGGTCCTTGATGAGGGTTTCAGCCCGCTCGTAGGCGCGGCGGGCCAGCGCGGCGTCAGCTTCGGCCGACTTCAGCGCCGCCTGGGCCGGACGGGCGTCAAGCGTGAAGAGCACCTGGCCCTTCCTGACCATCTGCCCCTCGGCGAAGTGCGCAGTCTGGAGAAAGCCCCCGGCCCGGGCGCGGACTTCGATACGCTGCGATGCAGCAAAACGGCCGGTGAATTCGCTCCAGTCCGTCACCGTTTCGGTCAGGGGGGCCGCGACCGTGACCTGCGGCGGCGGTGGAGCTGCCGGGGCGGCCTCACCTGCTCCGCAGGCCGACAACAGCGTAATTGACGCAACGGCTGCGGCCGCTGCGAAGGTAATGCGCCAGCTATTTTGCATGTGTAGCCTCGGGGAGGAAACGGACCTTGGGTCTCTTGATAGCAGTGGTTGCTGCTACCTATTTCGTATTGCAACGCAACAAGTCAACACGCGTTGACAAAAATATTTGTGGCGCGCAAACACATTTCCGGGATGCTCGTGCATATGGGCCCGCCCTCCGAAGGAACAAGATGACCGCAATCGCCGATGTCGTGACCCGCAAGCGCAACGCCGCCGCCACGCGCGAAGCGTTGCTGAAGGCGGCCACCACGCGGTTCTCCCGCGACGGTTATGAGAACGTCAGCCTGCGGGACATCGCCTCCGAAGCGGGTGTCGATGTTTCGCTGGTTTCGCGATACTTCGGCGGCAAAGAGGAGCTGTTCTCGGAAGTCCTCAACGCCTGCCCTCCGCCGTCCGAGGTCTTCACCGGCGAGCGCGCGACCTGGGGCAAGCGGATCGCGGCCATGCTGGTCCGCGACCCTGTCAACGACGGCAAGCTGGACGTTCTCCAGATCATCCTGCGCTCGGCCTCATCGCCGGTCGCCGCCCAGGCGATCCGCAAGTCAGTTGAAGAACGCTTCTTCGGGCCCTTCCGCGACTGGCTGGGAGAGCCGGACGCCGAAGCCCGTATCCACCTCGCCGGCTCGATCATGAAAGGCGTCGCCTTCAGCCGCCTCGTCGAAGACGACCTCGGGATGGACGACGACACCCGCATCCGCTTCGAGGCACGCCTCGCAATCCTGCTGCAGGCGGCGATCGACGGATAGCCTCGCGGATGTGGAAGGCCACCGCCAGCCAAGACAAGTAAACAGGCCGGGGGATTTGGTTAATCTGTTTTCAGGAATTTGGGGGTAGCAACGGCAGGTCGCGAGGAAACCTACCCATGTCCGCTTCCGCAGCTGGTCCGCTTCATCAGTTGATCTACCTGAGCTCAGCCGTTGGAGACATCGGGTCGGCCGACCTGGACGCCATCCTAAGCGCGTCGCGCCGCAACAACGAACCGGCCGGCATTACCGGACTGCTGCTCTACCATGACGGCTGCTTCTTCCAGGCGCTCGAAGGCCCCGCCGCCGAAGTCACCCGGACATTCGAGACGATCCGCCGTGACCCGCGCCATCGCGGAACGATCGTCCTGCACAATCAGCCCACAAGCGAACGCGCCTTCGCCAACTGGTCGATGGGTTTTGTCGGCTCGAGCGGCATGAGCACGCAACAGCGTGATACGCTGATCGACCTTTCGAACCTCCTCGGCGGCGAGACGCGCGCCGAGCTGTCCGCCTCTTCCACCATGACGCGCCAGATCGACACTTTCCTTGGCACGTTCCGCGAGTTCGCCGCCGCCTGAGAGGCGCCTTCAGCCCCTGGAGAAATCCGGCGCGCGCTTCTCGCGGAAGGCGGTGAACGCCTCCAGCGCCTCGGCAGACTTCAGACGGTCGCCGAAGATGGCGCTCTCCTCATGGATGCGACCCATGATGTGGAGCCCGTCGCGCATCAGCTTCTTGGTGGAGAGCACGGCGCCCGGCGGCTGCCTGACGATCGCCGCAGCCGCCTTGCGCGCAGCAGGCAGCACGTCGGCCTCCGGCAGGGCGGCGTTGGCCAGACCGTATTGCGCCGCCTGAACCCCCGTCAGCGCCTCGCCCAGCGCGAACATCGCAAACGCGCGCTGGTGACCGATGCGGAGCGGCAGAAGGATGGAGGACGCCGCCTCCGGGGTGAGCGCCAGGTTTACGAAGGGCGTGGTCAATCTGGCGCTCTCGGCGACATAGACCAGGTCGCAGTGCAGCAGCATCGTCGTGCCCACCCCCACGGCGAGACCGGGAACGGCTGCCACGACAGGCTTCTGGAACTGGGCGATCGCCTCGATGAAGGCGTGCGCCTTGGCTTCGCCAATACCCATGGCCACCGCCGCAAAGTCCGCGAGGTCATTACCTGAGGTGAAGGCGCCGCCCTCTCCCGTGATGAGGACAACGCGGACAGCATTGTCGACCGAGGCCTCCAGCAAGGCGGCCGTGGCGGTTGCGTACATCGCGTTCGACAGGGCGTTCTTCTTGTCCGGCCGCGCCCACGCGATCTCCATCACGCCGCCCGAGACTGAAACCTTCACATGCTCGCTCATAGGCCCTGCTCCATCGCGTTTCGGCAGTGATAGCGTCGCATTTCCGTTCGCGCGAGGCGCCGCTACGTCAGGCGCAGCTCCATCGTGAGCGCAACGCCAAACAGGGTGGGTGTCTGGCCGGTCAGCCGGAAGCCGCAGGCGGCGTAAAATTCAAGCGCGTGCGGGTTGGCCATCACGAACAGGATGCGAGCGCCCCGCCTTCGGGCAATACCGGCCGCGCCCGATATCAGGAGCCGGCCCGCGCCGCGCCGATGCAGGTCAGGCTCCACAAACAGCCCGTCCAGCTCGGCCTCGCCATCCTCGCGGGCAAGCACCACCGCAAAACCGGCGACGCCGCCGTTGGCCTCCGCCAGAACGCAATTGCCGCCGGAGACATGCTCCAGCGGCAATTCGATAGCTTCAGGTTGTGCCAGCAGCGCCTCACGATAGGCGTCCTGCGAAAGCGAGGACCGGCGCTGCAGATCCTCCAGCGCGGCGCGTTCATCAGGACGCGCCGGCCGAAGGGTCAGAGTTGGCGGATCAGCCGACAATTTCTTCCGGGCGGAAGAAGTAGTTGATTTCGCGCTCGGCGCTCTGCTCGCTGTCGGAGCCGTGCACCGAGTTTTCACCGATGGATTTCGCGAAAAGCTTGCGGACGGTGCCGTCGGCCGCCTTGGCCGGGTCAGTCGCGCCCATCACTTCGCGGTGTTTCAGGACGGCGTCTTCGCCCTCCAGAACCTGCAGGACGACCGGGCCGGACGTCATGAAGTCCACCAGTTCACCGAAAAAGGAACGGGCCTTGTGCTCGCCGTAGAAGCCCTCGGCCTGGGCGCGGGTCATGCGGACGCGCTTCTGGGCGACGACGCGCAGTCCGGCTTTCTCGAAGACGGCGTTGATCGCGCCGGTAAGGTTCCGCTCGGTCGCGTCGGGCTTGAGGATGGAAAGCGTACGTTGCACCGGCATGGGGAGATCCTGAATAGCTGGAAACTGCGCAGATGTGGCTGCGAATCGCCCGCCCTATAGCCTTCACGGCCTGCGGTCTCAACTGCTGTGGCCGCAATATTTCGCGTCAGAGCGGATCGCATGCGGGCTGAGGCATCCCGAATCCGCGAATCTGCTCTGTTTCAATGGTCTAGAGACCGATTCAGCTATCGGGATGTTTCATCCTGATAGCATCGGGCTCTACCCGTCCTCATTGTGGGCCAGGATGGCCAGAACGGTAAACAGGGCGAACAGCGGCGGACACCACGCGGCGGCCTCCGGTGGAGCAGCGCCCGTCCCGGAAAGGCCGGCAGACACCCTGTTCACGAAGTAAAGCACGAACCCTGACACTGTCCCGGCGGCGATCAGCCGGGTCAGTCCCCCGGACCGGGCCAGCCTAAGGCAGACCACCGCCCCGATCAGCGCCATGGCGACCATCAGGACTGGCGTTGCCAGAAGCGTATGGAATTTGAGGACGTAGGCGTCGACATCCATGCCAGCCAGACGGTTCTCCCGGATGAAGTCGGGCAGATCCCAGAATGCGATGGTCGCCGAGGACGCAAACCGCGAGACAAGCGTGTCGGAGCGGAGGTTGGTCGGAACCGCGAGGGTCTCGGTCCGCGACACGTCGCCCCCGAACCGGTTCTCGACCACGCCCGTGAGCTGCCAGAACCCGGCAATCAGCTGCGCACGCCGCGCGTCGATACGATGGGTGAACACGCGGTCGTCCAGCCCCCCGGGGCCGGGGGCGAAGTAGTAGAAGGTCACATCCTCCAGCGCCTCACCGCGCCCGATGACGCGGCGCGCGTGTATGATGGCCTGCGCGTCAGGAAGGGAATCTGCCGCCGAAGCGGCCGGATCGGTATCGGCGCCAGCTGCGAGGTCGCCCTGACTCAGCCAGACCCCGTCGCCGTCGGTGTTGGCGGTCGCGGCCTGGTTGAGAAGGATCCGCCGCTCACGCTGGAACTGTTCCTGTGTGGCGGTCGCCAGGGGATCGATGACGGTGACCATAAGCACGCCCGTGGCCGCCGCTAGAAGGGCGACAGGCGCAAGGAAACGCCAGGCCGACATGCCCGCGGCCCGGATCGGAGAAATCTCGCTCTTCCGGCTCATCTGCATGTAGCTGAGGATCGCGCCCACCAGGATCGCGAATGGGAGCGTCTCCATCAGCAGCGCCGGCGTCTTCAGAAAAGTCAGCCGGAACGCCGTGAAGACGCTGATCTGGGCGCGGCTACCCACCGTCCGCATCTGCTCGACAACGTCCACCAGCACGATCGTCAGCACGATGATGCCCAGCGTCATCAGCAGCGCCGAGGCGCTCTGACGGAAGATGTATCTCTGAATCCGGCCTGCGATCAGCATCCCGTCAGCGAACTCCGAACGTGATGCCGGCCCCGCTTGGGCCCTTGAACACGGGCGCAGCCTTCCGGCGCTTGCGGCCTGGCTTGCGGATATAGAGAAAGCAGGTGACGCCAAACACCCCGATCGGCAGCAGATACTGCAGCACGTTCAGTGCAGGCTCGTCCTCGCCCGCCGAAATGGCTCCAAACGCCAGCAGGCGCAGAAGGATCACGCCGCCAAACGCGAACCCGATCCGGGCTGCATAGCCGCGCCGGCTGAAATCTCCCCCCACAACGGCAAGAACGGCCATCATCGCCATCGCGATGTCGAGCAGGGGCGCTGCGATCCGCGCATGCCCTTCCGCCCTTAGGCCATCGGCGTTCGCAATGTCGTTGTAATTCGTCATGTCCGGATAGAGGAGCTCCGGCAGATAGCGGTCAGACGCTTTCAGAATGACCGCACGCTTCTCCCTGACAAAGGGCGCCAGGTCGAAGGTCGACTGGTTGAACCTCAGCACCTCGAGGGAGCCATTCGCAGCCAGCTGCTGGACGTGGCCATCCGTCATGATGATGGCAGGGATGCCCTCGCTCATCACGATATAACCGCGCTTGGCGATGTACGTGACGACCGCTTGCGGGTTCCGCGAATCCGAAACCAGCAGGTCCTGCATCTCCTGCCCGTCTACGCGACGAGCCCAGGTCGTCAGGCCCTCCGTCGATATGAACGTGCCTTCCTTGATCATCGACGCCATCAGGTCGGTCGAGGCGTTGGACACGGCCTCGCGCATCTCCCGGTAGGCGGTCGGCTGCACCCATAGATTGAGACCGAGGTGAAGGACCGAGGCGAGGACCGCCAGCCGCATGACCGGAGAGGCCACCTGCCAGTTCGACATCCCGGCCGCCTGCGCCACCACGATCTCGTTGTCCCGGTGGGAAACGTTCAGCGCGCTGGACGCTGCTATGAACAGGGCGATCGGCAGAAGCAGGGAGACGATCTGGGGAGCCGCAAGCACGGCAAGCCAGAGCGCCAGGGTCGTGGCCTGCCGGTTCTCGACGGCGTTTTCGATCTGGGATAGGCCCTGAGTCAGAAGCGCGATCATGACGAGACCGCCGACGACCGCCAACAGGGTTCTCAAGACGTTTCGAAAGAGATAGCGCTGAAACCCTGACATACCGAATCCTGGAAGCCGGCTCGCAGCTGGATAGCGAGACTCGGCGCTCGCCCGGGCAGTGCTAGCGGTGACGCCGGGGTTCGTCGATGGTTATGAACTGATTGCCGGGCTGGAAAGAACCTGATGCAGATTAAATTCGTTACGGAACCCCAGGGCGATGCAGTCGCCTGGCTCGTCTTCGAGGGGGACAAGGGCCCCGATTATCCAGCGTCTGCTGGCCCGGAGGCCATCGCGGCGTTCCGTCGCGCTGCCGAGGCCGGCACCTTCAAGGGCGGAGCCGGCCAGATCATCGAGATCCTGGCCCCCGCCTTCAGCGATTCGGCCCGCGTGCTCTGCATCGGCATGGGAAAGAAGGACGGCGTCACCGATCTGGCCTGGCAAAAGGCGGCGGCCGGGACTGTCAAGCGCCTGCTGCTGACGGGCGCGAAGACACTGTCGATTGTCGGCGCCCCTGACCGGGCTGTCGCGGCCCAGCTGGGACTTGGCGCCCGGCTCGCCGGCTACCGCTTCGACGCCTACCGCCCCAACCTCAAGACCGAGAAGCGGCCGACCCTGGCCACGGTTGCCATCGTCACAGACAGCGCTGCGGGCGCCCGCGCGGATTTCGGTCCGCTTGCCGCCCGGGCGGAAGGCGTGGAGCTCGCCCGCAACCTCGTCTCCGAGCCGCCAAACATCCTGCATCCGGAAAGCTATGCCGAGCGGATCCAGGAACTGGCCGAACTCGGCCTTGAAATCGAGGTTCTCGACGAACCCGCGATGGCCAAGCTGGGCATGGGATCGCTGCTGGGCGTCGGTCAGGGCTCCATCCGGGGCTCGCGGCTGTGCGTCCTGAAATGGATGGGTTCCAAGGACAAGAAGGCCGCTCCTCTCGCCCTGGTCGGCAAGGGCGTGACCTTCGACACCGGCGGCATCTCCCTGAAGCCGGGACCCGGCATGCAGGACATGAAGGGCGACATGGGCGGCTCCGCAGCCGTCGTCGGCGCCATGGTCGCCATTGCAAAGCGCAAGGCAAAGGCCAACGTTGTCGGCCTCGTCGGTCTCGTCGAGAACATGCCGGACGGCAGCGCACAGCGCCCGGGCGACATCGTGAAGTCAGCCGCCGGCAAGACCATCGAGATCCAGAACACGGACGCCGAAGGCCGCCTCGTTCTGGTCGATGTGCTCTGGTATGCGCAGAAGAAGTACAACCCCAAGGCCATCGTCGACCTCGCCACCCTCACCGGCGCGATCATCGTCTCGCTTGGCAACGAGCATGCCGGTGTCTTCTCCAACAACGACGATCTGGTCGCGAAGCTGACGGCAGCTGGCAAGGCCGAGGGCGAGCCGGTCTGGCGCCTGCCGCTCGGGCCCGGCTACGACAAGCAGATCGACAGCGATGTCGCCGACATGAAGAACATAGGCATGGCCGGGAACGCCGGGTCGATCACCGCAGCCCAGTTCCTGCAGCGCTTTGTCGACGAAGGTCGCGCTTGGGCTCACCTCGACATCGCCGGAACCGCGTGGAAGCCGGGTAACGACAATCCGCTTGAGCCCACCTGGGCGACAGGCTGGGGCGTCCGCATCCTCGACCGCCTTGTGGCGGACAGCTACGAGGACTAGGGGCCGATGACCGCTGAATGGTGGTTCTACCACTTTGAACGTGGGGAACTCGTTTCAGCGGTCGCCCCCTTGCTGGAAAAGTGTCTGCAACGCCGCTGGCGGGTGGTGATCGCCGGCCAGCCCGAGACCTTGGAGCGCCTCGACGCCGCTCTCTGGGCCTGGAAAGACGATAGCTTCCTGCCTCACGGGCTTGCAGGCTCGAAGGCTGGCGGCTCGCCAGAGGACCAACCTGTCCTGCTCTCGCCGGACGCCATCCCGGCGAACGGGGCCAGCGTCGCCATGTTGCTGGATGGAACCGGCGCAGACGGCGCAGCCTTCGAGCGCTGCCTCGTGATCTTCGACGGCGGCGACGAGCCCGTCCGGGCCCGGGCCCGCGAACAATACCGCGCCGCCGTAGGCGCTGGCGCCAAAGCCCGCTACTTTCAGCAGGATGGCGGCGGCTCCTGGGTGGAAAAGGCGCAATCGAGACCTTCCAGCTGAAACCTACTGCATTGCAATACCGCGAGGTCTGGACGGTCCCGGCTGTTTCACCTATCCGTCAGAGGGCTGGGACAGTCGCTCGCATGTTCGGGGGCGAGGGAGACAGAGCGTGTTGCGTCTGACCTGCGTGGCGACTGCGGTCGTCGCACTTACCGCTGGAGCGTCCTTTGCCCAGCAGGCGTCTGCGCCTGCGGCGATGGACCCCATGACGTCCGACCCCTCTACGGCAGACGACGTTTTTCTCTCCGCGACCGATCTCGTCATTGACGAAGAAAAGAGCATCTACACTGCCCAGGGCAATGTGGAGGTGCGCGTCGACGGACGGGTGCTGCGCGCGGACCGCGTCATCTACGACCTGAACAACCAGAACCTGCGCGCCCAGGGCAATGTCCAGATTTCCGACTCCACCGGCACCGTACAGTTCGCCGACGAGATCGAGATGGACGACGAGTTCCGGAATGGTTTCGCCACCCGCTTCTCGTCCCGCATGCCGAACAACACCCTCGTCACGGCGGCTTCGGCGGTCCGGGTCGACGGTGTCAGCAATACCCTGCAGCAGGTCATCTACACGGGCTGCCCGATCTGTACGGACGAGAACGGCAAGACCCCCACGTGGGCGCTGCGGGCCCGCCAGGCGGAGCAGAACTCCAACACCCAGATGATCACCTATCAGGACGCAGTGCTGGAAATCGCAGGCGTGCCGGTTCTCTACGTCCCCTACTTCGCCCACCCCGACCCGAACTCGAAGCGCCGCAGCGGCCTGCTGGTGCCGGACGCAGGCTACTCCTCGCGCCTCGGCGCCTTTTACGAGCAGCCCTACTACTGGGCGATCTCGCCGTCGCAGGACCTTACGGTCTCCCCGCTGCTGATGACGGACATCAATCCGCTCCTGAAGCTCAACTACCGCAAGCGCTTCTTCTCTGGCGAACTGGAGCTGGATGGCAGCTTCACCTACGGCAAGGACTTCGACTCCGACGGGGAGAAGTTAGGCGAGGATCGCTGGCGCAGCCACCTGTACGGCAGCGGCCTGTTTGACATCACCGAGCACTGGAAATGGGGGTTCGGCGTCGAGACCCAGACAGACGACCTCTATGACTCACGCTACGACATCAACAACGAGGACGAATTGCGTGGCCTCTATTCCAGCCAGAGGCGGCAGCTGCTCAGCCAGCTGTATGTGACGGGTCAGGACACCGACTACTATGTCGAATCGGGCCTGCTCTCCTTCCAGGGTCTGCGCGAGTTCGACAATGACGGGCAGATCCCGAAGGTCGCGCCGACGCTGTTCGCCGAAAAGGTCTTTGACTTTGGCCGGAACGGACAGGTCTCCGCCAACCTCTCCACCGCCGCGCTCTTCCGCGAGGAAGCGCAGACCCTTCCCAACGGCGACATCGTCAAGGACACCGCCCGCGCCACCACCTCGGTGCAGTGGGAGAACCAGTACATCATGGGACTGGGGGTCGTGTTCGAGCCCTTCGCCTTCGGCCGCGGCGATGTCTATCGCATCGACAACGGTACGGACGATGCGGTCACCCCCTCCCGGCTGCTGGGTCTCGCTGGCGGCACGGCTCGCTGGCCATTCATCCGGCGCGGCGAAAAGGTCGACATCATTGTCGAGCCGATCGTCATGGCCGCCTACGGCTCCGACAAGGCGAACGACATGGAGATCCCGAACGAGGATTCCCTGGTCTTCGAGGTCGACGACGGCAACATTTTCCGCCCGAACCCCAACTCCGGCTTCGATCTCTGGCAGGGCGGCGCACGCGCTGCCGCGGGCCTCAGTGTCAGCGCAAGATGGGGACGGGACATGGAGCTGGCGGGCATGATCGGCCGCCGCTGGCAGGAGCAGGCCGACCCCCAGTTCACCCCCCTTTCCAACCTGTCCGGCTCCAAATCGGACTATGTCGCGACCGTGAAGGCCGAGTTCGGCAAGCCGCTGCGCCTCGACGCCCGTGTCCGCTTTGACGACGATTTCGAGTTCAACCGCATCGACACAGGTCTGCGGACCGAGGCCTGGCGGTTCAATGGCTCCGCACGCTACTTCCAGGTCGCCAGCAATTCGGCAGGACAGGCCGACGAGGGTCTGGTATTCGATGCGGGCTTCAAGATCACGAACCGCTGGTCCGCCATCATCCGGGACCAGCGCGACATCACCGCCGGCCGGGACATCCGGTTCGGCGTTGGCTTCCTCTACCGCGACGATTGCTCATACTTCGAGATCCTGTACGAGCGGGTCGGCACGGAAGACCGCACGATCGGCCCGTCGGAAAACATCGGCTTCCGGTTCGCGCTGACGGGCCTCGGCGACGGCGGGGATTACTAGTCTGCCATTGGGACATGCGGGAACCACACCGGTTGTCCAGCCGGCGTGGCCCCGATTGTACGCCGTTCCCCGCATCCACCTGCAATTCCACTGATATTCGGGCCATCCGCCACGTTGCATGCAGGGCGGTTGGTTCGCTATTAGAGGGCCTCGACAATAGTGACGGGGGCCGTTCCGGCCTTTTTTCTGCCGTTTGGGCTGATCAGGGTAGAGTGATGAAACGAGTCCTCGCGATCTTGCTCCCGGCCCTGCTTGCCGCCGGTCCCGCTGCGGCCCAGCAGGCCCCCGCCTCGCCGCCTCGCGGTCAGGTGGTGGAAGCGCGCGCCGCCCTCGTAAACGACGAGCCGATCTCCCTGTCCGACGTGCGCAAGCGCATGCAGCTGATCCTCATGAGCTTCGGCGGCCAGCCGGACGAAGAAGCCATGGTCCAGGCCCAGCAACAGGCCATCGACAGCCTCATCGAGGAAAAGATCCAGGTCCAGGAGTTCCGCAAGCTGGCGAAGGACGCCACCATTGAGGACGAGGAAATCAACCAGCGTCTCGCCGCGATTGCCCAGCGCAACGGCCAGACCCTTGAGGCCTTCACCGCCGGCCTCGCCCAGCGGGGCGTAAGCATCCAGTCCCTGCGGGCCCAGCTCCAGGCCGACATTGCATGGTCCAACCTGATCGGCGGCCGTTTCGGTCGCCAGGTCCGCGTCTCGGAAGCGCGGGTCGACGAGGCCATGCGCCGCCTGCAGGAGAGCCTCGACAAGCCGCAATACCACGTGGCCGAGATCTTCCTCTACGCCCCGGACGCCGGATCGCGCACCAACGCCATGGCCCGCGCCGTGACGCTGAAGAGCCAGATTGAGCAGGGCGCCCCGTTCGAACAGGTCGCCATGCAGTTCTCGGCCTCTCCCAGCGCGTCGACCGGCGGCGACCTTGGCTGGATGTCGCGCGGCGACATGCGTCCGGAATTCGTGGCCGCTGTTGAAAGCGCCAAGCCCCCGGGCGTGATCGACCCCATCGAAACCGAGGGCGGCGTCTATCTGCTCGCTGTGATCGGCAAGCGCGAACCCGCCGATCCGAACGCCTCCATTCTGTCGATCAAGCAGGCTGTTGCCTCCGGCGATAATGCCGTCGCGAAGCTCCAGCAGCTCAAGAGCCGCAACCTGAAGTGCCCCGCCGTCGCCGCTGCAGCCTCCGAGATCGGCGATATCACGGTTACAGACATCAACGGCGTCAGCCAGTCCGACCTGACCCCCGAAGTTCGCGTCGCCGTCGAACCCCTCCAGGCCGGCCAGTCGACGAACCCTCTCGATGTCCGCTCCGGCAAGGCCGTCCTCTTCATCTGCGAACGTCAGGTCGGCGGCGCACAGATGCCGACGCGCGACGCCATTAAGGACCGCCTTTTCGACCAGGAGATCGGCATGCTTGCGGATCGCTACCTCCGCGACCTCAAGCGCGACGCCACGATCATTCGGCGCTGACGGGCGCTGCGCTCCGAAAGGAGCGCGGTTCTCATCGAACACAACAGCTACCCCACGATGGCAGATCGTGCTTTAGGCTAGCGAATGACCTCGCGCCTCCCCCTTGCCTTGACCCTGGGCGATCCCGCCGGCGTCGGCCCCCAGATCGCGTGGGAGGCCTGGCGCCGCCGCCAGCCCGGTGACCGGCCATTCTACGTCATTGCTCCGCCCTACATGATGACGCCCTTCTCCAATGGCGAGTACGGCGCACTGATCCCGACCCCGGCGCACGCCGCCGAGGCGTTCGAGACCAGCCTTCCGGTCTTCCCCCTTGCCGTTGACGGCGCCGCTCCCGAGGCCGGCGTACCCGATGTCGCCACCGCTCCCGCCATCATCGGCTCGATCAACAAGGCCGTGCAGCACGTGAAGCAGGGCTTCGCCGCCGCCGTCGTCACCAATCCCATCTCGAAGTCCCTGCTCAAGCAGGCGGGCTTCGCCCATCCCGGCCACACCGAATACCTCGCCGAGCTCGCCGCAGACGGCGGCCAGGCGCCGCTTCCTGTGATGATGCTGGTCGGCGGCGGCCTGCGCGTCGCGCTCGCCACCATCCACCGCCCCCTCGCCAGCGTCTCCGCCGGCCTGACCCCAGACCTCATCGAGCGCGTCGCCCGCATCGTCGATGGCGCGATGCGCCGCGACTTCGGCATGCCCACCCCCCGCATCGGCCTCTGTGGCCTCAACCCCCATGCCGGGGAAGACGGCATGCTGGGCCGCGAGGAGATCGATATCATCAACCCCGCCGCCCGGCGCCTGCGCGCCGAAGGGCTCGACATCTCGGATGCCCGCCCCGGCGACACCATCTTCCACGAGACGCTCGGCGGCCGCTTCGACGCCGTCATCGCAATGTATCACGACCAGGGCCTGATCCCGGTGAAGACGCTCGACATCTGGGGCGGCGTCAACGTCACGCTCGGCCTGCCCTTCATCCGCACCTCGCCAGACCACGGCACGGCCTACGACGCCGCCGCCTCGCGCTCAGCCAAACCCGACAGCCTGATCGCCGCCCTCAGACTGGCCGACCGGATGGCGACGGCCCGGGCGTCCGCATCATGAGAACCGACCTCACCCCCGGCGCCGCGAAGAAATCCCTCGGCCAGCACTTCCTGTTCGACCGCGACCTTCTCAAGCGCATCGTCCGCTGCGGGGGCTCCGTCGCCGGACGCACGGTGATCGAGGTTGGTCCCGGCCCTGGCGGCCTCACCCGCGCGCTGCTCGACGACGGCGCCGAAAAGCTCATCGCCATCGAGATGGACGAGCGCTTCGCCAACGGCCTGCTCGCCTGGCCGGAAGCAGCCGGCGGACGCCTTATCGTGCACCGCGCCGACGCCCTCGAGATAGACGAACCCGCCCTGCTGGCATCTGCAGGCGTCACCGGCCCGGCGATGATCGTCGCCAACCTGCCCTACAATGTCGGCACGCCGCTGCTTGTAAAATGGCTCAAGGCGCGCGCGGCGCCTGAAGGCTGGCGCGGCACGATGGTGCTGATGTTCCAGAAGGAAGTCGCCCAGCGCATCTGCGCCGCTCCGGACGACAACCACTACGGCCGCCTCGCCGTGCTGTCGCAGGCCGTCACCCGCCCTCACTTCGCGCTCACCATCCCGCCCGGCGCCTTCCGTCCGCCGCCCAAGGTCGAAAGCGCCGTCGTCGTCTTCGACCCGCTCCCGCCCGAAGCCGCCTACAGCCATCTCGACGCGCTGGAAAAAGTCACTGCCTCAGCCTTCGGCCAGCGCCGCAAGATGCTCCGTGCCGCCCTCAAGACCCTCACCGGCGGCGTCGCCGCGCTTGAAGCCGCCGGCATCGACCCCACCCGCCGCGCCGAAACCCTGACGCAGGCAGAATTCCGGACGCTGGCGACGGCGTGGCGGAACCGCCCATAGCCTCAACGGTCGGGAAGATCCGGCCCGGTATCGACGCTCCGAGCGCCAATCTTCGCTGCAGGAATGATCCCGTCCGCAAGCAGGCTGTTCAGCCCCGCCTGATGGACATTGTCCCGGTCACCCGCGTCGTTCGACGTCATCACCACGGTCAGCCCCAGACTGGGCACGACGTAGACCATCTGCCCGCCATAGCCTCTCGCATACTTCACCGGATGGCCCCTCGCCTCGTCGAGAAACCATCCATAGCCATACGCATCGCCGCTCCAGGGCGACACTGTGCGGGGATGCCAGCTTTCCTCGATCCAGCTCGCCGGCAGCACCTGCACGTCTCCGACGCGTCCGCCGGTCCGGTAGAGCTCGCCGAAGCGGGCCAGCCCCTGGGGCGACATCAGCATGTTGTTGCCGCCGAAATAGACGCCCTGGGGATCGCGCTGCCACGGTGGTATCTGCACGCCGAGCGGCTCAGCCAGCCACTCCTCCGCGAGCGCATGCGTGCTCCGCCCCGACGCTCTGGTCAGCATCGCGGACATGATGTGTGAGCTGCCGGTCGAATAGAGCATCCGCCCGCCGGGCTCATCCTCGAAGGGCTGCGAGAGCGCGTACCGGACCCAGTTCGGGCTCGCCACCCAGCGACCGTAGTTGCCGCCCGACGTCCGCTCCAGCCCCGCCTGCATCGACAGCAGATGGCCAACCGTCACCTCAGCCAGCCGTGGATCCGGACTGTCCGGCGCATCCGCCCCGAGAACCGACATCACCGGCTGGTCGACCCCCTCCAGAACCCCACGCTCAATTGCAATGCCGACAAGCGCCGACAGCACCGTCTTCGAGGCCGACTTGATGTTGACCGCGCTGTCGAGCGCGGGCCCGCCATTGAAGCGATGCTCCGCCAGCACCTCGCCATCGCGCATTACAAGCAAACCGCGCAGACGCGGTAGCTCCCCCGCCGCCTCAACCATCGCAGCCATCGAGGCAGCATCGAGACCGGTGGTTGCCACCGCCTGCACGGCTTCCGGCTGCACAGCCGACGCGCCCACGTCAGCGCCCGGAGGCGCGCCGCGCTGACAGCCGGCCAGCAGCAACGCGCCAGCGGAGAGGCTCAGCGAAACCAGAATGGCCTGGGCTTGGATGCGCATCATGAAGGACTCTACGCGCGCAACGCCCTCACGCCCCGCAGCCCCGGATCAAAATGAGGTGACTGCGAGTGCGGCTGGCTCAACGGCGCCCCAGCCGCTCCGATCACTTTTTTGCAGCGCCGGTCTCGGCGCCCCGCGCATGTTGTTCGCCAACCCAAACCAGGCCACCCGGCGTGTACGGCTGATGCTGAAATCCGCCCGCATCAATCCGCCGTACTGGATTCAGTGCCTGGGGTGCGCCGATGTTACTGATCTCACTGTCCCTCAATATTCTGGTGCTCGTCCCGGTTCTGTTCGCTCTGGCGGCTAACGGGAGGGCAGCAGAATCGGCCTGGGGCGCGGATACGCCAGCGCGCAGGATCCTCGCCGCAGTCTACGCGGCGATACTGGTCGCCAGCGTCATCCTGCTCGTGGCTCATCTGCTGAACCGGGACGTCGCGGGACAGGCTCAGGCGCTGCTGGGTCTGCAGGTGGTCTACAAGCTTCTGACCGCGCCTCTGGTTGGACTTCGCAACCCGGTTGTCCTGTCCAACCTGTTCATCGCAGCCATTCACGCCATCACGCTGTTTGCTATGGCGAGCTGAGCGTCCCCCTTCGACTCATCCCGCCGCCGGCCACCCTCGAGGAAAGGCAGCAGCAAGGCCTAGTCGGTCGCAGACCCCGCGATCACCACGAGCCGCCGGGTCGACGGCGTATAGATCGAGAACAGGAACACGCCCCACCACTCCATGCCGGCCTGGAAGTCAGGGGAAACCTCCACGAGTCCGGGACTCGCCCAGTCGCGAATGTCATGCCTGGCTTCCGGCGGCAGGAGGAAGTCCCGAATAGCGTTGAAGAGCGACTGCACCTCTGCCGGGCGCGCGTGCAAGCCATATGGAGGACGCGTAAACGCATACGCGAACTGGCCCCCTGATCCCGCTTCGGGAATGGGTGCCCCCCCGCTGGAAACCCGGACTCCTTGAAGCTGCTTCAGCCTGGGATCGACAAGGTCTCGCTCGTCCTCGGTACGCCACGTGCCCAATTGCATCAGATCGCCGCTGGTTAGGTCGTACCAATCGCCGAAGAATTTGGGCTGCTTGATTGGGCGCGATCCCAGCTCGCGCAGTTTGGCCAGATCAGGATCCCGGAGAAGAGTACCTATCGCGGAGGCAATGGTCTCTTCGTCGCCGTCCGTATCGGAATAGGCCGCGAAATGCAGTACGCCGCCGATCTTCCAGTACCGCTTGAACTCACGTGGCAACTCGACGGATCGCTGACGCCAGACTTCAGGCAGATCAGGCACCCGCGCCGCTTTCGCCACGCCCTACCCCTTCGACTCATCCAGCAGCCGGTCCACCATCTTGCCCAGCGACGCGCGCACGCGCCGCGCGCGTTCGGCGATCAGGATGGACCGCAGTTCGAGGAAGGCCGTGTCGAGATTGTCGTTCACCAGCGCGTAGTCGTATTCGCCCCAGCGCAGGATATCGTCGTGGGCGCCCGCCAGACGCGCCGCCACGGATTGCGCGTCCGATCCGGCGCGCCCCTCAAGCCGTGCGCGCAATTGCGGGATCGACGGCGGCAGGATGAACACCGAGACCACATCGCCCGGCCGCTGCGTCTTCAGCGCCCGCGCGCCCTGCCAGTCCACGTCGAACACCACGTCGACGCCCGACACCAGCTTGGCCTCCACCTCGCTGCGCGGCGTGCCGTAATAGTTCCGGTGCACCTTGGCCCACTCCAGGAACTCGTCCCGGTCGATCATCTGCTCGAACGCCTCGGTGGTCTTGAAGTGGTAGTCCACCGTGTCGGATTCGCCCTGCCGGATGGTGCGCGTCGTCGCCGACACCGAGAGGCTCACGCCCGGCACCTCGGAGATGATCCGGCGGCACAGCGTCGTCTTGCCCGCCCCCGAAGGGCTGGAGATCACGAACATCAGCCCGCGCCGGACGCGATCAGCCTGGCGTTCACTCGACATTCTGCACCTGCTCCCGGAACTGGTCGATCAGCGACTTTAGCGCCAATCCCGCATTCGTCAGCTCCAGACTGGCGGATTTGGAACACAGCGTATTGGCCTCGCGGTTCAGCTCCTGGCAGAGGAAGTCGAGCTTCCGCCCCACCGGTCCGCCCGTCTGCAGAATGCCCCGCGCGTTGGCCACATGGGCGTTCAGCCGGTCCAGCTCCTCGCGGACGTCGGCCCGGTTCGCCAGCAGCGCCGCCTCTTGTGCAATGCGCTCGGGCTCCAGAGACACGTTCTTCGCAATGTCGGCGATGCGCGCCTCGAACCGCTCGCGGATCAGGCCGGGTTGCACTCCGGCCTCGGCCGCCGCCCGCGCCTTTTCGGTCTCCATGTCCGCCAGCATCTGGAGGAACAGCTTTTCCAGCGAGGCGCCTTCCTGCCGGCGAGCCGCCTCCAGCTGCTCGAAGGCCTGTTCAAGACCCGCCATCAGATCGGCGACCATCGTCTCGTCCGCCTCGGCGGCGGCGCGTCCGCTCCGGATCACGCCCGGCACGGCCAGCAGCGAGCCCAGCGAGGGTTCGCCCATGCCCCACCGGCGCGCCAGACGCGACAGGCGCATCAGCTCGCGGTTGTCGATGGCCGCGCCGCCCGCGCCGCGCGGCGCATCAATCCGGAGCTGAAGCTGGAAACTGCCGCGCTGGAACCTCTCCTTGAGGCGCTTGCGGGCTTCCTGGTCCGCCGCCTCGAACCCGGCCGGCGCAGTCACCCGGATGTCCAGCGACTTGCCGTTGACCGACCGCGCCTCCCACGTCCAGGCGCCCCAGTCTGCCTGCCCCTGAGACCGGCCATAGCCGGTCATGCCCGATATCATGGCCGTTCCTCTGGCTCTGCTGCATCCGCCGCAGGCGCCGCTTCCCCCGACTGGGCGGCCAGCCGCTCGCGCTCGATCTCACGCCAGCGGTTCACGTTCTGCAGGTGCTCGGTATAGGTCGCGGCAAACGCATGCCCGCCTGTTCCGTCGGCCACGAAGAACAGCGCGTCACTGACGGGCGGATTCAGAACCGCCTCGATCGAGGCGCGCCCCGGATTGGAGATCGGCGTCGGCGGAAGTCCGGAGATCACATACGTATTGTACCCCGTATCCAGAGCGATCTCGCTGCGCCGGATCGGCCGGCGCTCGCCCGTCTCGTTGACCAGCTTGCCGTCAACGCACGAGTCCGGACGCTGCAGGCAGACGCCGTAGATGATGGTGGGGTCGGTCTCCAGCCGCATGCCCTTGCGCAGCCGGTTCACGAAGACAGACGCAACCATCGGTCGCTCGGAGGCTTCGCTTGCCTCCTTCTCGACGATGGAGGCCAGGATCAGCGCCTGCTCCTGCGTCTCGAACGGAAGCCCGGCCTGCCGTGTGGGCCACAGCTCTTCCATCAGCTTGCGCTGCGCCTCGATCATCCGCGCAATCATCTGCTGCCGCGTCTCGCCGCGCTGGACCATATAGGTGTCCGGCAGCAGCACGCCCTCGGCGGGCAGGCTGTCCGGCGAGGGGCCGGTCAGCACCGGCGCTGCAGCGATCATCTTCACAATGACCGCACTGGTCAGGCCTTCGGGGATCGTCACGGGATGCAGGATGGACCGTCCCGCCACGAGCTGGTCGATCACGGCTTTCACGCTGGCGCCGGACTCGATCTCGTACTCGCCAGCCTTGAGGCGCGGTCCTGTCTGCGTCGCGCGCACAGCAAGCTGGAACTGCATCGGATCGGCGACCACCCCGGCCTCGGCCAGCTTTGCCGCAATCGCCTGCGGACCCGAGCCGGGCTCGACCGTCACCAGTCGCGGCTTGCCGTCGTCCGTGACAGGACCGGCGCTTGTATAGAGATTTAGCGCGTAGAAATAGCCGCCGGCGGCGACGCCAGCGCAGAGGACTATCAGCGTCAGCAGCAACGCCCCGAAAGCCCGGGCCGCGCCGCCTTTTTTCTTTTTGCTCACGGTCAGTCGACCTGCTTCAGCACCAAGGCTGCGTTTGTGCCCCCGAAGCCAAACGAATTGGAAAGCGCCGCGCGCACCGGCCGCTTCACGGCTGTATGCGGGGTGAGATTGAGCTTCGTCTCGAAGCTCGGATTATCGAGGTTCAGCGTCGGCGGCACGATCCCGTCGCGGATCGCTAGCGCGCAGAACGCAGCCTCGACGGAACCGGCGGCGCCCAGCAGGTGGCCGATGGCCGACTTGGTGGAAGACACGTTGATGGCGGATGCCGAGTTCCCGAACACGCGCTCGACCGCGCGCGCCTCGATCTCGTCGGCCATCGTCGATGTGCCGTGGGTGTTCACATAGTCGATCTCGGAAACGTCGAGACCCGAACGGCCGATGGCCATGCGCATGGCGCGCTCGCCGCCGTCGCCGGTCTCGTCCGGCGAGGTGATGTGGTAGCCGTCGCCGGACAGGCCGTAGCCCACGACCTCGGCATAGATCTTCGCGCCGCGCTTCTTGGCGTGCTCGTACTCTTCAAGCACCACAATGCCAGCGCCCTCGCCCATGACGAAACCGTCGCGGTCCTTGTCATAGGGGCGCGAGCCGCGCTCAGGCGTTTCATTGAAGGTAGTGGCCATGGCGCGGCAGGCGATGAAGCCTGCATAACCGATCCGGCAGACCGACGCTTCAGCGCCGCCGGCGATCATGACGTCGGCGTCGCCCCACTGGATCATGCGGGTCGAATCGCCGATCGCGTGCGCGCCGGTCGCACATGCCGTCACAACGGCATGGTTCGGACCTTTCAGACCGTGGCGGATCGAGATCTGGCCGGACGCCAGGTTGACCAGCGCACTGGTGATGAAGAACGGGCTGACCTTGCGGGGCCCCTTCTCGTGCAGTTCGATGGAGGTACGGGCGATAGTTTCGAGGCCGCCGATTCCGGACCCGACGAGCACGCCGGTCCGGACCCGGTCTTCATAGGTCTCGGGCTTCCAGCCGCTGTCGGCGATCGCTTCGTCAGCCGCCGCCATTGCGTACAGGATGAATTCGTCGACGCGGCGCTGCTCCTTGGGAGACATCACCGCCTCGGCGTCAAACGAATCCGGGTCCTCGGCAGAGCCGCCGCCCCGTCCCGTCTTCCACGGCACCTGACCGCCGATCTTGCACGCAAGATCCGACACGTCGAACAGGTCGACCGGGCCAATGCCCGACCGGCCTTCGACCAGCTTCTTCCACGTCGCCTCGCGGCCGTTGGCCAGCGGGGTGACGAGTCCGATTCCGGTTATGACGACGCGCCGCATGGACGATCTCCTGCCGGGGCGCGTCGAGACTAGACGCGTTCCTTGATGAAGCGGACGGCGTCGCCAACCGTGCCGATCTGCTCCTGGACGTCGTCCGGGATCTCGATGCCGAACTCTTCCTCGAAGGCCATGACAAGTTCGACCAGATCGAGAGAATCGGCTCCCAGATCGTCGATGAAGCTGGCCGTTTCGACCACTTTCTCGCCGTCGACTTCAAGGCGCTCGACCACGATTTTCTTCACGCGCTCGATCACGTCGGACATTTTACTTCCTTCCAGTCCATCGACCGGGTCGCAGGCGACACCAGGTCCTTGTTGCGGCGCGGTAACACGCCTGATTTTCTTTGACCACAGGATTCGGCTGCAGGAAATCCTCCTGCGCCGCAGTCCTAGATCATGGCCATTCCGCCGTTCACATGAAGCGTCTGTCCGGTCACGTAACCGGCCTCTGCGCTTGCCAGATAAGCTACCGCAGCAGCGATGTCAGCACCGCCGCCAAGCTTGCCCGCAGGAATGTTTCTGACAAGGGCTTCCTTCTGTGCATCCGCGAGCACATCGGTCATCGGCGTCGCGATGAAACCGGGGGCCACGCAGTTCACGGTAATGTTCCGGCTGGCGACTTCCTGGGCCAGCGCCTTGGTGAAGCCGATCATGCCCGCCTTCGAGGCCGCATAGTTGGTCTGCCCGGCATTCCCGGTCACGCCAACCACAGAGGTGATCCCGATGATCCGGCCATAGCGCCGCTTCATCATTCCGCGCATTGCAGCCCGGGCCAGACGGAAATAGGCGCCCAGATTGACGTTCAGGACAGCGTCCCAGTCCTCGTCCTTCATCCTCATCAGCAGTCCGTCGCGGGTCAGGCCGGCGTTGGAGACGATGATGTCCAGCCCGCCCAGCGCCTCTTCCACCTGCCCCGGCAGCGCTGCAGCTGCAGCCGGATCGGAGAGGTTGCACGACAGGACAACCGGATTGTTGGGCAGGTCGCGCGCAACCGTCTCCAGCGCCTCGATGCGGGTGCCCGACAGCGCGACGCGCGCGCCCTGCTGCGCGAGCGCCTTGGCGATCTCGCCGCCAATGCCGCCAGAGGCGCCGGTCACCAGCGCCAGCTTGCCGGTCAGATCGAACATGGACCCAGCTCCTGAATGTCGCCTAGAGCGACCTTGCGAACGCTTCCAGATCGCCCGGCCCGTTCAGCGCCGTCGTCTCGATACCGGAAGCGATACGTTTGACCATGCCCGAAAGCTGTTTGCCGGCGCCAGCCTCGACGAAGCGGGTGACACGGCCTTCCGTCGCCATCCACTCCACGGATTCGCGCCAGCGCACACGCCCGGTTACCTGCTGCACCAGCAGGCGGCGGATCGTATCGGAATCCTCAACCGGCCGGGCCGTCACGTTGGCGACCAGCGGAACGGAGGGGGCATTGAACGTCACGCCCTCCAGCGCCTCGCGCATCGCCTCGGCGGCCGGGGCCATGAGCTGCGAGTGGAAGGGCGCTGAAACCGAAAGCGGCACGGCCCGTACCCCGCGCTCCTTGGCGGCGGCGATGGCCGCGTCCACGCCAGCTTTTGTCCCGGAAATCACGACGTTGCCGACATTGTTGTCATTGGCGACGCCCACCGGAGCGGTCTTGGCGCCCTCGGCGGCGATCTCCTCGGCCAGAGCGACATCCACCTTGCCGATCAGCGCGGCCATGGCGCCCTCACCTACGGGAACTGCGGCCTGCATGGCCTCGCCCCGGCGGCGGAGCAGGCGGGCCGCGTCCGTGACGCTCAGGGTCCCTGCGGCGGCCAGCGCACTGTATTCACCAAGGGAGTGACCGGCGACGAAGACCGCCTTGGTCGCCTTGACGCCGAATTCCGCGTCCAGCGCCCTCATGACAGCCAGACTGACAGCCATCAGCGCCGGCTGCGCGTTGGCCGTCAGCGTCAGCGTTTCCTCGGGTCCGCCCCAGATCAGATCTGAGAGCTTTTCACCCAGAGCCGCGTCAACTTCGTCAAATACCGCCCGGGCCGACGGAAAGGCCTCGGCCAGATCCTTGCCCATGCCGACCGCTTGCGCGCCCTGGCCGGGAAAAATGAAGGCGATACGGGACATTGGCTTCTACTCCGGATGGTTCGTCCTAAGAAGCGCCGGGATGAACTGCAAGCTGCAATTGTCCCGTGGGCACGTCTCTATACCCGCCTGGCCCGCCGCCCTTGATTCATCCCCCGATTCCTGTATGAGGCCCGCTTCACCAGAGCGGCGGTCCCCCATCCCATCTCGGGTATGACCGGGATCCATCGCGCTGCGGCCCCCTTCGGCCGTGTCGCGCCGCCGCTCGCCAGAAGGGACTGATATGTCAAACTACGAACACGTGGTCGTAACCCGACCCGATATCTCGCCTCAGCAGGTCGACGCCCTGGTCGAGGACATCACCAAGATCGTCACCGAAATGGACGGCAAGGTCGAGCGCACCGAATACTGGGGCCTCCGCAACCTCGCCTACCCGATCAAGAAATCGCGCAAGGGTCACTACTCCCTGCTCAACATCACTGCGGCCGGCAAGGTTCTGCACGAAGTCGAGCGTCGCCTGCGCATCAATGAAGACGTGCTGCGGTTCATCACGGTGAAGGTTGAAGCCTTCTCCGAGGAGCCCTCGCCCGTGATCGCCCGCAAGGACCGCGACGATCGTCGCCGTCGGCGTGACGATGAAGGTGGCGGTGGCGGCTTCGGCGGCGACCGTGACCGCGGCTTCGGCGGCGGCGACCGTGATCGCGGCGATCGCGGCGGCGGTGGCGGATTCGGCGGCGGTCGCGGACGGCAGGAGCGCTAGACCATGGCACAGCAAAAGATCAACATCACCAACATGCCGTCGCGCCGCCCGTTTGGGCGCCGGCGGAAGGTCTGCCCGTTCTCGGGCGCCGACGCTCCAGCAATCGACTACAAGGACGTCAAGCTTCTCCAGCGCTACATCTCGGAGAAGGGCAAGATTGTTCCCGCCCGGATCACCGCCGTTTCCTCGAAGAAACAGCGGCTCCTGTCGATCGCGATCAAGCGCGCCCGTCAGCTCGCCCTGCTGCCCTACGTTGTGAAATAGGGGAGACAGAGCAATGCAAGTCATCCTTCTTGAGCGCGTGGAAAGCCTCGGCGGCATCGGCGACATCGTCGCCGTCCGCAACGGTTTCGCCCGCAACTTCCTCCTGCCGCAAGGCAAGGCGCTGCTCGCCACCGAGTCCAACAAGGCCCGGTTCGAGCGTGAACGCACGCTGATCGAAGAGCGCAACGCCAAGGCTCGCGCCGCGGCGAAGACCGAGTCGGAGTCCATCGACGGAGCAGTCTACACGCTGATCCGCCAGGCCTCCGAAGTCGGCCAGCTCTACGGATCGGTCACCGCTCGCGACATCGCGACTGCGGCGGCCGAGGGCGGTCACACGGTCGAGCGCAAGCACGTCCACCTCAACACGCCGATCAAGACGCTCGGCCTGCACAAGGTCGAAATCCGGCTCCACCCGGAAGTCGTCGCCACGGTCACGCTCAACGTCGCCCGCTCGCCGGACGAAGCCGAGCGTCAGGCCAAGGGCGAGAACGTCATCGAAATGGCCCTGGCCGCTGACCGCGCCGAAGCCAGCGAACAGGCGCAAGCCTTCGCTGCTGCGGCTGCCGACGCCCAGGCCGAACGCGGCCCCGCCGAGGACTGATCCTCGACGGCCGTCTGATCAAACGAACATCCGCGAGGATGGAAGGGGAGCCCGGCAACGGGCTCCCCTTTTCGTTTGGAGACACGCGGGCCTATCGCTGGAGCCGGATCGACTTTGGTGGAAGCGCATTGCGATCCACCAAAGTCGTGAATCCGTCTCCAATCAAAAGTGTAGAGCATGATTCACGGTTTTGGCGTTTCCGCCAAAACCGATCATGCTCTAGCTGATGCACACCCTGAGTCTGCCCGACCGGATCTTCGCCGCATGCCTCGCCGCCCTGGCGGGCTACGTGGACGCTGTCGGCTTCATCCAGCTCGGCGGCTTCTTTGTCTCCTTCATGAGCGGCAACTCCACCCGCGCCGCCGTGGGTCTGGCCGACCACCTGCCCGACGCCGGCCGCGCCTTCGCCCTGATCGGATCCTTCGTCGCCGGCGTCATCTGCGGCTCGCTTGCCGGAGCGTTTGCGGGACGCCGCCGGGGCGGCGTCATCCTCGTTCTTGTGGCCGCCATGCTGGCCCTCGCCGCGATCTCCCAGGGCAGCGGCCTCGCCCTCCTCGCCGGCGCAGCCATGGCCTTCGCGATGGGCGCCGAGAACGCAATCTTCGAGCACCAGGGCGAAGTCCGCGTGGGGCTGACCTACATGACCGGCGCGCTGGTCAAGTTCGGACAGCGCGTCGCCGGCGCGCTGATGGGCGGCCCGCCCATGGCCTGGGCGCCCCATCTGACACTCTGGCTGGGCCTCGTCGGAGGCGCGATCGCCGGCGCCCTCATCTATCCCCTGCTCGAACTCGGGTCGCTCTGGGCAGCTGTAGTCGCCGCTGGCGTCCTCGCCCTTTATGCCTTCACAGTGCGCCCGGCCCGGCTGACGCAGGACAGCTGAGACAACGTGTCTGCGGCCGCCAGCGAATCATTCTGGGAGTATCTGGAATCAAGTCGCGAATATCGATTTTGTCCGGCCTAATGTGTCCCCATGGCAAAGCTGTTCAGTGAAACCCCGACCCTGCCCGTGGCGCTGCCGACGCAGCCGTCGCCGCACAACCTGTCGGCCGAAATGGCCGTCATCGGCGCCATCCTGTTCGACAACAACGCGCACCAGCGCGTCGGCGACATCCTGAAACCGGGCGACTTCTACTCCCCCGCCAACGCCGCCGTCTACGAAGTGCTCGACCGCGTCATCTCATCGGGCAAGGTCGCCAACGCCGTCACCCTGCAGGAACACTTCGAGCGCGACGGACAGCTCTCCGAAATCGGCGGCGTCCGCTACCTCGCAGAGCTCATCAACTCCGCCGCCTTCGGTCCCGAGATCGGCGACTACGCCCGCTTGATCCACGACCTCGCCCTGCGCCGCGAGCTGATCCAGATCGGATCTGAGATCGTGCAGCGCGCCTCCATCGCTTCGCTCGATGAACCGGGCGACGCGCAGATCCAGGAAGCAGAACGGCGCCTGTTCGCCCTTGCCGAAAAGGGCGCCGGACAGCAGGGCTTCATCTCCTTCGCCGCCGCCCTTGCAACGTCCATCGCCACCGCCGCCACCGCCTACCAGCGCGACGGCAAGATCGCCGGCGTCTCCAGCGGCCTCGACGACCTCGACCGCATGCTCGGCGGTCTCCACAAGTCGGACCTCATCATCCTCGCCGCGCGTCCCTCCATGGGAAAGACGGCGCTCGCCACCAACATCGCCTACAACGCCGCCCGCCGCTGCCGCCGTGTGCAGGCCCCCAACGGCCAAATGAAGACCGAGGACGGCGCCGTCGTCGCCTTCTACTCTCTCGAGATGTCCGCGGACCAGCTCGCCACCCGCGTGCTCGCCGACATCGCCGACGTGCCCTCCGACAAGATCCGTCGCGGCGAGATCACGGGACGGGACTACGAGAACATCCGGGAGGCCGCCTCGCAGCTCGAGAGCATCCCCTTCTACATCGACGACACCGGCGGCATCTCGATCTCGCAGCTCGCGGCCCGCGCCCGCCGCCAGCAGCGCATGAACGGCCTCGACCTGATGGTCGTCGACTACCTCCAGCTCATCACCACGACAGGCGGCGGCAAGGACGCCAACCGCGTGCAGGAAGTCACCACCATCACCAAGTCGCTGAAGGCGCTGGCGAAGGAGCTCCAGATCCCGATCATCGCGCTGTCGCAGCTTTCGCGTCAGGTCGAGAACCGCGAAGACAAGCGCCCGCAACTCTCCGACCTCCGCGAATCCGGCTCGATCGAGCAGGACGCCGACGTCGTCATGTTCATCTACCGCGAGTCCTACTACCTGGAGCGCCAGGAGCCGAGCGAGGACGACCCGAAATACCTCGAATGGCAGGAGCGCGTGAACGCCAAGCGCAACATCGCCGAGGTCATCATCGGCAAGCAGCGCCACGGCCCCATCGGCAAGGTCGAAGTCGGCTTCGAAGCCTCCCGCGTCCGCTTCTCCAACCTCGAGAAGCGCTTCATGAGCGAGGACCGCGAGTAGCGGCACAGGCTTTCTGGCTCTCACCTGGTGGCCAGCAGGTTTCAGGTAGGCCTCATGGTGAGCAGCGAGGCTCGTCGCAGACGCGCGTCGCGCCCGTCGAACCACGAGGCCGGGGCTCGCAGGCGGATCGCACGTCATCACCTCAGGCGCAGACAGGCGGACGGACCCCGCCCGGCGCCTCGTGGTTCGACGGACGGCGTGCTGGTGCACGCCTGCTCACCATGAGGCGCTGCAACGGTCTCGGTGCGCAGAAGACGCGCGCCCCCGCGCCTCAACCGCTCGGGAACGAGTAGTTCGGCGCCTCGCGGGTCATCTTCACGTCGTGGACGTGGCTCTCGCGCAGGCCTGCATTGGTGATCTGGATGAACCGGGCCTTGGCGTGAAGCTCCTCGACCGTCTGCGCCCCGACATACCCCATCGCCGCGCGCAGGCCGCCAGTCATCTGGTGCAGGATCGGACCAACCGGTCCCTTGAACGGCACCTGCCCCTCGATACCCTCGGGCACGAGTTTCATCTGGTCGCGCACTTCGCCCTGGAAGTAGCGGTCCGCCGAACCGCGCCCCATGGCTCCGAGCGAGCCCATGCCGCGATAGGCCTTGTAGGCGCGGCCCTCGTAGAGGAACACCTCGCCCGGCGCCTCTTCGGTGCCCGCCAGCATCGAGCCCATCATGGCCGACGACGCGCCCGCCGCCAGCGCCTTGGCGAAGTCGCCGGAGAACTTGATGCCGCCATCGGCGATCACCGGCGTGCCGGTCGAGGCCGCAGCCGTCGCGCAGTCATTGATGGCCGTCAGCTGTGGCACGCCAACGCCCGCCACGATCCGCGTCGTGCAGATCGATCCCGGACCGATGCCTACCTTCACGGCGTCCGCGCCCGCATCGATCAGCGCCTTGCAGCCATCGCCCGTGGCGACGTTGCCCGCAATGATCTGCACGCGGTTCGAGTATTTCTTCACGCGCTCGACGGCATCCAGCACCGGCCGCGAATGGCCATGGGCGGTATCGATCACAACCACGTCCACACCGGCGTCGATCAGCGCCATCGTGCGCTCGAAGCCCTTGTCCCCCACGGTCGACGCCGCGCCGACCCGCAGGCGGCCCTGCTCGTCCTTGCAGGCATTCGGGTGCGCCTGGGATTTCTCCATGTCCTTTACGGTGACCAGACCGACGCAGCGGCCACGGTCGTCAACCACCACGATCCGCTCGATGCGGTGCTTGTGCAGCAGGCGGCGCGCCTCTGCGGGATCGGCGCCCTCGCGGATGGTGACGACGTTGCGCGTCATCAGATCGGAAATCGGCTGGTTGTCGTCCTCGGCAAAGCGCACATCGCGGTTGGTGATGATGCCGATCAGCTTGCCCGGCTGGCCAGCGGGGCCGGGCTCGACCACCGGTATTCCGGAAATCTTCAGCCGCTCCTTGAGCACGTTGAGCTGGCGAAGCGTCACCTCGGGCGTCACCGTCACAGGGTTGACGACCATGCCGCTCTCGAAGCGCTTCACCTGGCGGACCTGCTCGGCCTGCTGCTCAACGGTAAGATTGCGATGGATCACGCCCATCCCGCCGAACTGCGCCATGGCGATGGCGAGGCTGGTCTCCGTGACCGTATCCATCGCAGCCGATATCATCGGCACGTTGAGCGATATCGCCCGCGTCAGGCGCGTGCGAACATCGACATCGGTGGGAAGGACTTCGGACGGACCGGGCTCCAGCAGTACATCATCAAACGTGATGGCGGGCCGGACAAACATTTTGGGGAGGTGCTGTTCCATGCACCCGTCTATCGATTCTCTTTTCCGCTGGGAAGTCTCGTTGTGACGACATTTCGATGAAGGAGCGCGACCCGTGATCACGTCACCCATGACCACGTTCACTCTCTCACCCGTCGGAACGGTCCGGTGCGCCCGCACCGAGCCAATCGATGACGGCTGGGACGCCATCCCGGCGACAATCGAACTCGAAGCTCACCTGCCCGCCGAAGCGCTCGCCGGGCTGGAAGCGTTCAGCCACGTCGAGATCATCTACCTGTTCGACAGGGTCGAGGCGGACGAAATCAACACCGGCGCCCGGCATCCGCGAGGCCGAAAGGACTGGCCGAAGGTCGGTATTTTCGCCCAGCGCGGGAAAGGCCGCCCCAACCGCATCGGCGCAACCGTCTGCCGCATCATCGGCGTATCGGGCCGGACGCTCTCGGTTTCAGGCCTCGACGCCATCGACGGCACACCCGTCCTGGACATCAAGCCGGTGCTGCGGGGCTTTCTGCCGCGCGGCGAGGTCACCGAACCCGCCTGGGCCGGAGAGATCATGGCGGAGTACTGGTGAGCCCCGGCTGCGGACGCGGTGTCAGATTTCCTGCGGCGCCGCCGCGAAAGGCAGGGCACTCAGGCGCTCCACACCCGGAGATCGCCCATGTTTCAAGTCTCGCCCCTCCCCGTCAGCCGCTTCGCCCACCTTTTTGGTCGCACCGACGACGAGCTGGCTGCACTGGGTGTCGTGCCCCGCACGGCTGTGGACGGATCGCGCATGCCTTGCCGCCTGAGCCTGCGTGACGCCCTGCCAGGAGAACGCACCCTGCTGCTGAACTTCACGCACCTCGACGTCGATACGCCCTACCGGTCCAGCTACGCGATCTACGTGATCGACGGCGCTGCCGAAGCGCATCCTGCACCCGGCGAGTTGCCGCCTGTCTTCCAGGGGCGTCCGCTCGCGGTCCGGGCCTTCAGCCAGGACGGCATGCTGTTGGATGCCGGTCTGGCGATGGGCGAAGCCGTCCGTGAGCCGGTGGTTCGCCTGCTGGATCGGCCGGAGGTGGCGTGGCTGCATGTCCATAACGCCATGCACGGCTGCTACGCCGCGCGAATAGACCGGATCTGAGGCGCCGCTTCAGCGCCCCTTGAACTTCCGCGCAATCGCAAACGTCTCGGGGCTCGCCGTCCGGCTGGACGGCGGCTTCCAGTGACGGACGTCCGCGAAATTGTCCTTCAGGATCGCCAGCAGCTCGCCCTGCGCGCCGCCCTGGAACACCTTGGCGACGAACGTGCCGCCTTTCTCCATGTGGTCGACGGCAATCTGCGCGGCCAGCTCGGCGAGGCCCACCGTACGGATGTGATCGGTCTGCCTGTGCCCGATCGTGTCCGCCGCCATGTCGGACAGCACCAGCGTCGGCGCCCCGCCCAGCGCCTCCAGCAGGCGCTCGATCATGCCCTCCTCGGCAATGTCGCCCTGAAGCAGGGTTGCGCCCGGAATGGGATCGACGGGCAGAAGATCGACGCCCGCCAGCGCCGCCGGACGCTTCTCCATCACCACCTGAGCCCATCCGCCCGGCGCGCAGCCCAGATCGAGCACACGCGCGCCGCCCCGGAGGATCGAGAATTTCTCGTCGATCTCCTTGAGCTTCCAGGCCGCGCGGGCCCGGTAACCGGCCTCGATGGCCCGGCGCACATACGGATCGTTCAGCTGCCGCTCGACCCAGACCTTGGACGACTTCGACAGCTTCTTCTTGTGGACGCTCTGGCGCGGAGCCATCGTCCGGCCGCCCTCGTGCGGTTTTGCGCCGGCGGGCGCCTTCCAGCGCCGTTTGCCGTCCTTGTCTTCGGTGGTCATTCGTCTGCTCCTGCAGGCGCTGGCGCGGCGGCCGGCCGCTTTGCCTTCCGCCGCCGTCGCGCCGGCTTCTGGGCTCCCCCATACATCATTGAGAGCAGAATGCCCTCCCTGAGACCGCGATCGCCCACTTTCAGCTGCGGGGCGGGCCATTGCGACCAGACCGCCTCAAGGATGGCGCAGCCGGCCAGAACCAGATCGGCCCGGTCCGGACCGATGCAGGGCTCCGCCGCCCGCTCCTCCACGGTCTGGGACAGCAGCCGCGCGCGGACAGCGGACGCCTCCTCGCGCGCCAGCCAGGTCCCGTCCACCGCCGACCGCGTGTAACGTTCCAGCCGCAGATGCAGCGCCGCAAGGCTGGTAACCGTACCGGAATTGCCGATCAGCTGGCCCCGGCCGGCCTCGAACAGCGGCCCAAAGCGCGCGGCCGCATCGCTGGCGGCCAGCATGCCGGCGACGTGCGCTACCAGTGTCTCGTACCAGCCCTCGCCCGTCTGGCTGAACGTCTCCGACAGGGTCACCACGCCGATGGGGAACGACGCCCATCCCAGAATGGGCGGACGCAATGTGCAGCCCTCGACGCCGCGCGCGACGGCCGACTTCGCATCAATGAAGCAGAGCTCGGTGGATCCGCCTCCGATATCGATGACCAGGGCAAAATCGCTGGCAGGGTCGACCAGATCGAGCGAGCCCAGCAGTGCAAACTTCGCCTCTTCCTTCGGGGAAATCGTCTCCAGCGACATCCCCAGCCGGGATTTCACCTCCTTCAGGAAGGCCTGCCCGTTTGTCGCCGCCCGGCACGCCTGCGTGGCGATCAGGCGCGAGTGCACCGGCTTGCGCCGCTGGATCTTCTCCATGCATTTGCCCAGGGCCGTGAAGGCGCGCTCCATCGCCGCCGGGGACAGTTCCCCCGTCGCGGCCAGTCCTTCGCCCAGACGGATGATCTGGGAATAGGAATCGATGATGCGCGGCTGACCATCGCGACCGGTCTCCGCCAAAAGCAGCCTGCAGTTGTTCGTCCCGAGATCGAGCGCCGCAAACACCTTCGGCGCGGCTCCCGGCCGCCTGTTTCCCTGTGGGCTCCGGCGGGTCGGTAATGGCTTCGCCATGTGCCGGTCCGTGTCCATTTTGAATCAGCATAACCCTGTTGGCTGTCATTGGCACGGTCCGGGCGCCAGAACTGCTTGTAACGCGCCGTGCGCAGGCCTAAGCGTTGGCTGGATCGGGCGGGCTCGTTCACGCTGGGGGATCAGGACCACAGGGACCTGCAGCCAGTGCGTTTGGAAAACCGCTGTATGATCAACAGGCTGGGAGCGTTTCCGCCCGGGGGCGTCGTCGATTGATAAAAGCTGCAAAATTCTCGATCGGCCAGAAAGTCCGTCACCGGTTCTTTCCGTTCCGCGGCGTCATTTTCGATGTCGATCCTCAGTTCGCCAACACGGAGGAATGGTGGACGTCGATCCCGGAGGACATCCGTCCCAGCAAGGACCAGCCTTTCTACCACCTGTTCGCCGAGAACGAGAATTCCTACTACGTGGCCTACGTTTCGGAGCAGAACCTGCTCTCCGACGATGCGCCCGAGCCCGTTAACCACCCCTCGATCCCGGACATGTTCGAGATCGACGACGGTGGGGCCTACCGCATCCGGGCGTCGGCCGCGCACTGACCCCGGGCCGGGGTCCTCCCGCCGACTGATCCGTGCCTCATGTTCGCGCGTAGTACGTCAGATTGACCCACTGGGTCGCCGGAGTGCGCGGATCTAAGTGTCTGATCGTCCTGTCATATTCTGGTTCCGGGACGATCTCCGGCTTGCCGACAATCCTGGTCTCGCCGCTGCCGCGGCGACGGGGCGTCCGCTCGTGCTGCTTTACCTGCTGGATGAAGTGACCCCGGGCGTACGCGCGCCAGGCGGGGCTGCGCGCTGGTGGCTGGACAAATCCCTGCGCGCCCTCTCGGCCGGGATTGCCGCCCGGGGCGGGCGCCTGGTCTTCCGCAGGGGCGCCGCCGCAACCGTCATTCATGAACTGGTCGCCGAGTCCGGAGCGGACGCGGTCTTCTGGAACCGCCGCTACGGTGCAGCCCGCCACGCTGACGCCCTTCTGAAGGCCAGCCTGGACGCCGACGGCGTCAACGTCTCCAGCTACAAGGCCAACCTGCTGGTCGAGCCGTTCGAGTTTTCTCCCGATCGCGGCCGGTATCCGCGCGGCGGCTACAAGGTCTTCACCCCATTCCTGAAGGCTGTCATCGGCCACTACGCCTCTCCCCCCGACATTCCGGCCCCGCAAACCTTCGCCGCCGCCCCCGCCATCGCCAGCGAAAACCTCGACAGCTGGGGCCTGCATCCCTCCCGGCCGGACTGGTCCGCAGGCATCGCTGCAGTATGGACACCCGGCGAGGCGGCCGGGCACGATTGCCTGAAGCGCTTCCTCGAAAATGATCTCTCCGGCTACGCCGAAGCCCGCGACCGTCCCGATCTCGACACCACCTCGCGCCTGAGCCCCTACCTCCGCTTCGGCGAAATCGGCCCGGCTCAGGTCTGGCGCGCCGCCAGGGCCGCGGAGGCCCGCGGCGGCTCGACCCGGGACATCGAGAAATTCATCGCCGAAATCTGCTGGCGCGAATTCTCCTGGCACCTGCTCTACCACGACCCGGACCTCTACCGCCTGTGCTGGCGCCGCGACTACGAGGAGGTCGCCTGGCGCGATCCCGACCCGAAGGACTTCAGCGCATGGACCCAGGGCCGCACCGGCTTCCCGCTCGTAGACGCCGGCATGCGCCAGCTCTGGGCCACCGGCTGGATGCACAACCGCGTGCGCATGGTCACGGCGTCGTTCCTCACCAAGGACATGCTGGTCCACTGGCGCCATGGCGAGGCATGGTTCTGGGACACGCTGGTCGACGCCGACGAAGCCAGCAACCCTTGCAGCTGGCAGTGGGTCGCCGGCACAGGGGCCGACGCCGCGCCCTATTTCCGCGTCTTCAACCCGGCCCTGCAGGGCGAACGCTTCGACCCGGCGGGAACCTACGTTCGCCACTGGGTGCCCGAACTGGCCAGGGCGCCCGCACGCGGCCTCCACCAACACTCCCCCGCCCTCCGCCCCGGAGCGCCCCACTACCCAAAGCCAATGCTGGACCACTCAGCCGCCCGTGACAGGGTGATTGCCGCATTCAAGGCTGTGAACCGCCCCCCTCAGGAAGCAGGACTCGACGCATGACGCCAGACCGCAAGCGCATCGCCGTCGTCGGAGCGGGCGTCGCAGGCCTTGGCGCAGCGTGGGCCCTGCGCGACACCGCCGACGTCTCGCTGTTCGAGGCCGAAGACCGCTTCGGCGGTCACGCCTGCACGATCGACATCGACCACGGCGGAACCCCCGTCTCTGTCGATATCGGCTTCATCGTCTACAACACCGCCAACTACCCCAACCTCTGCGGCCTCTTCGAGGCGCTCGGGGTCGAAACGATCATGACCGACATGAGCTTTTCGGTGTCGGAGCGCGGCGGCTACGAGTGGTCGTCCGATCCGTGGGGCCTGTTCGCCTGGAAGCGCAACCTGCTGGACCGCAAGTTCAGGGGCCTCCTCCTCGAGATCCTGCGCTTCAACGACATCGGACGACGCGAACTGGCAGCCGGCGGCCTCGCCGACATCCCGCTCGGCGCCTGGCTGGACGCGCACGGCTTCTCGCCCCTCTTCCGGCGGGCCTACCTGCTGCCGATGAGCGCCGCGATCTGGTCCGGACCGGAAGAGCGCATGCTCGACTATCCCATCCAGAGCTTCCTGGCCTTCTTCGAGAACCATCGCCTCATGCACGCCGTCCGGCCCCTCTGGCGCACGGTCAAGGGCGGCAGCCGCACCTACGTCAACGCCATTCTTGCAGACCTCGAGGGCCGCCTGCGCCCGTCCAGCCCGGTCGCCTCGATCCGCCCTGCCGCAGCCGGACGTGTCGCCCTGCAGACGGCTCACGGCGCAACTGAAACCTTCGACCACGTCATCCTCGCGAGCCACGCCAACAACAGCCTCGCCATGCTCGACCCGGTCTGGCAGGAGCAGCGCATGGCTCTGGGCTCCGTTCGATTCACCACCAATGAGGTCTACGTTCACAGCGACCCTGCGCTGATGCCCGCGAGGCGATCCGCCTGGGCGTCGTGGAACGTCCTCAAGACTGGCGCCGAGGATGTCTGCGTGACCTACTGGATGAACCGGCTCCAGAAGATCCCCAACAGCACGCCCCTCTTCGTTACGCTCAATCCCGTCCGCAAACCCGACCCGGCCCGCACCTTCGCGGTTCGCACCTTCGAGCACCCGATGTACGATACGGCGTCGGAAGCCGCCCGCCGTTCGATCCAGCGTATGCAGGGCGCCGGCGGCCTCAGCTTCGCGGGCTCCTGGCTGGGCGACGGCTTCCACGAAGCCGGACTCCGCACCGGCCTCGAAGCCGCGCTTGACCTCGGCGGCCGCGTGCCGTGGACCGCTGTCCGCCAGCGACCCGCCGCCTCCGGCATGCCAGCAGATGGACAGCCCTCGCAGGTTCTCCGGGCGGCGGCCGGATGACGGCGCTGCCCGCAGCAGAACTCCTGGTTGGCCGGACCTTTCACAGCCGCGAACACCCGTTCCGCCGGGCGTTTTCCTATGGCGTGACAATGATCCGGATCGACATCGACCGTCTTGCCGAGGCCAACGGCATGGCGCGGCTGTTTCGCGTCAATCGCCTCGCAGCTTTTGCTTTCCACACACGCGACCATGGCGAACGCCGCAAGGGCGCCTCGCTCCGGTCATGGGCGGAAGCCCGCTTCGTGGAAGCGGGCGTGAACGCCCGTGATGGCCGCATCGACCTGGTCACCTTCCCGCGCGTCCTTGGCTACGGGTTCGCGCCGATTTCGGTCTGGATCAGCCATGAGGCGGGCGGGCGCCCCCAGGGGGCGATCTTCGAGGTCCACAACACGTTCGGCGAAACGCACGCCTATGTGGGGGCATTTTCGCCCGAACACCCGGCTGGCGAAGTTCCGAAGAGTTTCTTCGTATCGCCCTTCTTCGATGTGTCGGGCGGCTACCGTTTCGCGTTCCGGTATGAAGACGGCCGGCTCGACCTGTCGATCGAGAACCGCAAGTCAGGCGTGCTGACGCATAAGGCGACGCTGTCCGGACAGACTTCGCCAATCTCCGACCGGATCCTTGGCAGGCAGCTTGCCGCCTCCCCGTTTTCAGGACACGGCGTGTTCGCCGCGATCCTGCTTCAGGCGTTGCGCCTTTGGCGAAAGGGCGCAAAATACCATGTACGTCCGGCGGCAGAAGATGCCCGGACGACGGTCGTTACGGCCGTCGACCCCGCGCCCCCACCGGTCCAAGCGGCGAGGCTAAGCGCATGACCCGGCTCGAACGAATGGTTGTCCGGATCGACGCCTCAAACCTGGGGTTGCTGAGCGGTCTCCCGGCCAGCTTCCGCCTGGCGGCCATGATCCTTGTGAAGCTCGAGGTGGGGCGGCTGGATGTCTCCTTCCCGGACGGCCGAACCTTCCGCTTCGAGGGCGCAAAGCCGGGTCCCCAGGCAGAAATCCTGGCTCACGATCCCGCATTCGCCCGGCCGGTGCTCTCTAAGGGAGACATCGGCTTTGCCGAAGCGTTCATGGACGGCAAGTTCGACACGCCCTCCCTGACGGCTGTGCTGGAATACTTCACGCTGAATTTCGACTCGGCCGGGAAGCTCGCCGTTGGCGGCTGGCTGCAGCAGGTCATGCACTCGATCCGGCACGCGCTCCGCGGCAATTCGAAGAAGGGATCTAAGCGCAACATCCTGGCCCACTACGATCTGGGCAACGACTTCTACCGTCTCTGGCTCGACGAGACGATGACCTACTCGTCCGCCATCTTCGAAGCGGGCCAGGACGATCTGAAGGAAGCCCAGCTCAACAAGTACCGCTCGCTCTGCCGTTCGCTCGATCTCAAGCCCGGCATGCGCGTGCTCGAGATCGGATCGGGCTGGGGCGGATTTGCCGAAATCGCGGCGGGTGAGTTCGGCGTCACGATCGACAGCGTGACCATTTCCGACGCCCAGCACGACCTCGCCGTGAAGCGCATCGCAGCAGCCGGTCTGGCGGACCGGGTCGACATCCAGCTCCGGGACTATCGCGACATCACCGGACGCTACGACGCCGTCGCTTCCATCGAGATGTTCGAGGCGGTCGGCGAGAAGTACTGGCCCGTCTATTTCGCGAAGATCGCCGAGGTTCTGAAGCCCGGCGGCAAGGCCGCCCTGCAGATCATCACCATCGACGACGCCGAGTTCGAGAACTACCAGCGCCGGGTAGACTTCATCCGGACCTATATCTTCCCCGGCGGCATGCTGCCCTCGGTCGAGCGGCTGCGGGCGGCGACGAGTGCTGCGGGCCTCGCATTCGACAGCCAGCACATGTTTGCCCTGTCCTATGCCCGCACGCTCGCACAATGGGCGGAGCGTTTCTCGACAGTGTGGGAAACCATTGAACCGATGGGCTTCGATGACCGCTTTCGCCGGATGTGGCTCTACTACTTTTCCTACTGCGAGGCGGGCTTCAAGACGGGTCGGATCGATGTCGGCCAGTTCGTGTTTCACCGCGCGCCGTAAGACGGTCCGCTCACCCTGAGCAGCCGCGTACCGGCGTGCCGGAAGGGAAGAACGAGCCTCCATGACCACCATCCGGTCCGGAGGAAACGCCGTGTCCTTTGCATGGGCGGAGGCCCCAGCTGTGGGACAGCCGACGCTCCTTTCCCACACCGTGGCGCTGCTTCTGGAAACGGACACGGCCGTATTCGTGCTTCCCGCGCATGCGGGAATCCAGACTTGACGGTCTGACCTCGACAGGAAGGCTTCAGGCTCGGGGAACAGCGGTCTTTTTCATAAAACATGTCAACTATACAATGCGGTAAATGCGCTCGCCGTCATCCCGCACAAGCGCGAAGCGCGCCGATGCGGGATCCGGAAACGACCACCGGCTCCCGCTGCCGGATCCCGGATCACGACTGCGTCGCGTCCGGGAGGACGTCCAGAAAAGGGGAATGAGACCCATTCAATCCCGAGAGTATGGCGTCGCCCCTAAACTCCTCCTCGCGCCTGTCATGGGAGGGTTCGGTAGCGCTCCGAAGCCACACGAACGACAGGCGCCGGTCGGCGTGGGTGAGGAGTGGTGAGCGTAGCGAACGAAACG
>CAYOWK010000018.1:0-68472 GCA_964407665.1 uncultured Rhizobium sp.
GGTCCGGGATGTGGGAGTGGGTCTAAACACCGGGCGTGTCGCTCCGGCCTTCGCTCCGGCAAGGCGGGAGGACGGGACCACGGTCAAATCCTATCCTCACACCGGTCAGCAACCGATCTGCGGGGCGCGTGGGAACACGCACCGGCCAGCGCAAGCTGGCAATTGACTACCAATGGCGCGTTTCCACGCGCCCCGGCCTCCCGTTTCGGGAGGGAGCTACAGCATCACGGACGGCGAAAGCCGGTCCGGACGGGCAAGCATATCCAGATGGAAGACACCCGCCAGAAGCAAAGTAGCCCTCATGGTGAGCAGGGCGCAAAGCGCCCGTCCGTCGAACCACGAGGGCGGTGCTCACAGACGGCAGGCGCACGCTATCCACACAAGGGATCGAAGCATTCAACGGTCGGCGTGCACGCCCCTCTCGCAGAACCGGAATCAAAAAACCCGGAAGCGATGCTCCCGGGTTTCCGATCAGATGAGCAGCAATCTACTGCCAGTAACGCGGGGCGTCGTAGTAGTCGTACACGCGGTCGCGGTAGTTGGTGCCATCGCCCTTCGTCAGCTGGTCGATCTCGTCAGCCGGCGCGGCTTCAAGCTGCTCCTTCGTGAAGCCGACGACATAGCCGCCCTTCTCGGGAACAAAGTCCAGCGTGGACCAGGGCAGGGGATGATACTTCTCGTTCATGCCGAGGAAGCCGCCAAATCCGACAACCGCGAACATGATGTTGTTCGACGTCTTGTCGAGCACGACGTCCTCGATCTTGCCGATCTTGTCGCCGCCCGGATTGTAGACGTCAGTGCCGATGACTTTGCTGGCGCGGATGGCCGAGGTGTGGCCGGTGACTGTGGACATGCTGTCCTCCATTTCGGGGTTGTGTTGGTGCAGCAACGCGCGAAGGGAGGAGTTGGTTTCGGGGTTCAGGCGAGCGGCCGTCACACACCCGACAGGTCGCGCAGGCTGGCAACGAGCGGCGCGTTGTCGAGACGCGCGGGCGCTTCCGCCATGCCTTTTGCGCTGCGTATGCTCCGGCCGTCGGCATCCTGCAGCAACATCACGATGCGGTCCGCGAACGCGTCCGGTTCGCTCACGACATCGACGAGGCCATCGAGTTCCTGTCCAAACCCTTCGAGCGCCACGGGGTACGCAATGCAGGGCATCCCCAGACGCAGATATTCGGCCACCTTGATGCTGACGCCGCTCGCCAGCCGCGTCGGCGCAAGACCCAGCGACTGTGCTCCGCCCAGCGTGGCGAGATCATCCACGCGACCCAGAGGTTTGACGCCCGGCGAGGCGGCTTCCTCAGCCGTCAGCTCCTTGCACGTCGAGCCCGCGATCCAGAGTTCCGCATCGCTGATCCGGCTGCGCACGCGCGGCCAGATGTCGGCGATCAGATGCTTCATGGCGTCTGTGTTGCCGGCGTGGCGGGTGCCGAGAAACACGCAGCGCGGCGCCCCGCCGGTCGGATTGGGCGCGTATTCCGGAACTTCCGGGCGCACCCACACCAGACGCGACTTCGCAACTGAAGGGCCGATCCTGTCCCTTTCGTTTGCCGACGCAAAGAACAGCGCATCGGCATGACGGATCAGATCAACTTCGCGCTCGAACGTCATCGGCGTGTAGTCGGGAATCTCTCCCCGTGCACGGAAGGCTTCCGTACGCAGCGAGAAGAGATCGTGGACGAAGACGCCCGCGGGCGCGCGATGACGGAGCCGCTTCAGGACAGGCCCCAGCGGCGAATATTCCGCAATCACGAGCGCGGCGGCGCAGCGGTCGCTCGCCCGCGCCAGCGCCGCCGCTTCACGCCCGGACAGCTCGTCGCCCAGCGGACTGTGGATGCGGGTCAGCGGCCCCAGATTGATCTTCAGCCTGAGGAACACCTCCTGGACAAGCCGCACAAAGAACCGCGCCCACACGACAGGCGAGAGGGACCAGAAGGCCCCCTTGATCCGGACGGATTGCGGCCAGACGATCTCGTCCGCGATATCGAGGAAGTCGGAATGAACGCGGACCCAGGGCCGGTTGCCGAAGGACCGTCGCGGCGCCAGCACCAGTCGCGGAACAAGCCCCGCCTTCCGGATCGCCCGCAGGAACACCATCAGGAAGGCGCCATTGCCGGTGGCGACCGTATCGAGCTGGCGGGCGAGCAGAAGCGTCGCCACTTTCGGAGTATCAGTGCCAGGTGTCGTCATGTGCCCCTCGCTGCGGCGCCAACTCTGCAAGTAAGGAGCCGGGTGCGCACAGTTTCCGGCATTCGGGACGGACGCGGTTAACGAAGTCTGTTGAAAGTCGGTCTGCGCCGCGAAAGGATCTGTCAGTCGTGAAAAATCCTGCCAATCCAGCAGTGACGCGGACAGCCGCTGAGCCTCCAGAGAAGCCTGCCCGGCAGGAAAACCCCGGCATGAAGCCATTGCAGGTTGCAGGCTGGGTGAGCGGGATGGCGCTTTTCGCTGCCGTTCTGGCGCCAATCGCTGACGCGATCGCCCGGGATGTCTCCCTTCAGGCCATGGTGGCGGCGGATGAAGCCGCGATGCAGACCTACCGGCCGGTTGTTCCCGGCGTCCCGCCCGCCATCGACAATCTCGAAGCCATCAGCGAGATCGCCCTCTCCGACGACGATCTGGAACTCGCCCTGTCCGCTGCCCGCGACGCTGTCGCCGCAGATCCAGACAGGGCCTTCGTCTGGGCGCGGCTCGCCTACCTTGAAACCGAGCGGGCCGGATCGGTGACGCCCGCAGCGCTTGAAGCGATCGGCCGCTCGATCGACGCATGCCCCCTCTGCGACGAAGAGCTCATTCGCTGGCGCTTCAAGTACGTGCTCTCGAACTGGGCTTCTATTCCGGAAGACCTGCGCAACCGTACCTTTGAAACCGCCGACATCCTGCGCTGGACGGGCCGAAACGCCGACTTCCTGGCCGAGATGCGGATCAAGTCGATGGCCGCCGGGGTTCCGTTCGACGAATACCGCTCGAGAGTGAATACGCCGGTCCACACCCTGGAGCTGGATTTCATCGAGCAGCCGGCAAGCGCCGCCCCGGACCTGCGTCTGCGCGCCGCCGAATAGTTCGGCGTCCAGACGTCAGGCCGCTCCCATCGCCGGGTCTCCGCCTGCAGAGGCAGGTTCGCCCGCCGCATCCTTGGCGCCACGCAGCCCGCGGATCACGCCCAGCGTCCAGCCCTTGAAGATCAGCAGCAGCACCCCAGTATAGACAACAACGCCAACAGCGGCCTTGCCCGCAAGCCCGGTCATGGCGTCGGCAGGCAGCACGGCGCCCACTCCCAGCACAGCGGCGCCCATCACGGCCGCGGCGACATAGGGCGGGGCAATGGCCCCCAGCAGGTCCCGCGCCCGGCACCCCATCTCCCGGAGGATCAGCGTAAAAGCAAACATGAAAATCGGCAGGTTCTGCAGCGAAAGCGCGATCAGGACGGCCGTCATCCCGAACGGCTTGGCGGCAAAGACGCCGCCGACCACGAGAATGACGTCCACAACCGACAGCCAGATCAGAAGCTGCATGCGGCCCAGCGACGTCAGAATGGCGTTCCGGAAGTTCGTAAGCGGGATGACGATGGCGCCCGTGAGAGCAAGCACCCCCAGCATCGAGGCGACAGGCGCGTAATTCTCGTCGAACATCAGGTCGATCAGATCTCCCGAGGTCAGCGCGACGCCGATATAGCCCGGTACGCAGATCAGGGCCGTCAGCCGGGACAGCTGCAGGAACACATTGCGCCGCTGCTCGCGGTCTTCACCCGCCTTCGAGATCAGGACGACCCACATCCCGGCGATCGGGTTGACCAGCGCTGAGAGGACCACATCGTACAGCTTGCAGGCGACGCGGTAGCATCCCAGCAGAACCGTGCCGAACGTGGCGCCGATGAAGACGTCGACAAAGCGGGGAACGGTCCCCTCGATTCCCTGGGCGGCAAAGATCGTTCCCGTCGCCTTGAGGAACGGGCCGGCGGCCTTCCGGTCAAACTCGAAGGTCGGGAACACGCGGGTGTGGATCATGATCATCGCGGTCGACACGAAGACCTGCACAAAGCGTTGAACAACCAGCGCCCAGGCCCAGTATTCCGTCATCGCAACCGCCAGCGCGCAGACGCCGCCCGCAATCGACGAGCCCATTCCCCGAATGGCGACGCCGCGAAAATCGAGGTTCTGCCGCGCAACCGCGAAGGGCGCGACGCTGAGCGGGAGAGGAACGAGGGTGAGGGCGAGGGCGATCAGGACGGGCGCGAGATCGGGCTCGTTCATCCACTCGGCCATGGGGGCGGCGCCTACCACCAGCAGGGCGGTCGGAACGAACACGATCCCCATGATGCACCAGAACGCGGTCGACAGCATCCGGCGCGAGAATTCCTGGGCGCGGACAATGGCGTCGATGGCGGCGGAAGAGCCCTGCACAGCGACATAGTCAACGAAGGCCGCGGCGAGCGCAAAGACCCCAAACACATGCGGGCCGAGCCGGGCGGCTAGCAGAATGAATATCCCGGACATCGCAAGCTGGGAGACCACCATGCTGGCGGTATTCCAGATCATTGCGGAGCGAACCGCCGCGCCGACGCCGCCAGATGACATTGGTTGTTCCCGACTCCGATGACGTCCGGCTTTGATACGGCCGCGCGACCTTACGGGCGCGCTCCTTACCAAACGATGCCAGATTTGGGCCGCCTCCGGAGGTTTGCCGATTTGCTCTGGCCGGCGCTAACCGTCGCGGCAACAGACTTGCTGGGACCTGTGCAGGAAACGTCCGTGTCGGGACCCGCACATGTCGACTCTCAGTCTGAAGCTGCCGCCAGAAGCCGCTGAAACGGCCAATGAAAACCGTGCTGTACGTCTCTCAGGAGACGAACTCCTCGCCGTGATCCCCGCCCTTAACGAAGCGGCTCATATCGAAACATGCATTCGGTCGCTGTTCGTGGCCGACGAACGTGTCTCGCGTGTTCGTATCGTGGTCGCCGATGGCGGATCGATGGATGGCACACCCGAAATCGTCGAACGGCTTGCGCTTGAGTTTCCGAATGTTGTCCTCCTTCGAAATCCGAAGAAGCTCCAGGCGGCTGCGATTAACCTTGCTGTGGCCGTGCATGGCGAGGGTCGCGAGATCCTCGTGCGCTGCGACGCCCATTCCATCTATCCTGCAAACTTCATCCTCGACTGCGCCGAATCCCTTCGCAGCCACGCTGTTCACTCGATCGTCATTCCGATGGACGCCAAGGGCGACAGCTGCTTTCAGCGCGCCAACGCCTATATAGTCGATACGCCGCTCGGTTCGGGCGGCTCGACCCACCGCGGCGGTCGCGTGTCGAAGCTGGTCGACCATGGCCACCACGCCGCGTTTCTGATGTCGTCCTTCACGGAAATCGGCGGTTATGACGAAACCTTCTCGCACAACGAGGACGCCGAGTACGACCGGCGGCTCAGTGCAGCAGGCGGCCGCATCTTCCTCGATGCGGATATCCGCATCTCGTATCTGCCGCGCGCCACGCCGTCCGGGCTCGCGCGGCAGTACTACAACTACGGCCGTGGGCGCGCCCGCAACTTCATGAAGCACGGAGACCATCCCCGGCTTCGCCAGATGGCGCCGCCGGCGACCCTTGTGAGCTGCGTTACCGGTCTGCTGCTGGCCCCGTTCTTCCCGCTGGCTCTCGCAGCGCCCGCAGGCTACCTCGCGCTTCTCGTCGTGGCCTCGCTTGTCGTTGCGATCAAGATGAAGTCGCCCTGCGGCCTGCTTGCAGGCGTAGCGTCCGGCATCATGCACTTCTCGTGGTCTGCCGGTTTCATCCGGCAGTACGTAGCGACCTGGTTGAAAGGTAAGGACCCAAGGGTCAGTACAGGGAGCTCTTTCGCTCGCTGACCTTGGTCGCCGCGCGCTCGAACAGCATGTCGACGAGCTGGCTGTTGCTCTTGCCGGCCATGTCGATCCGGGTCGCCAGATTGTTCTCGCGAAGGATCTGCTTGATCTGGTTGGGCTTGAGGCCGCCGAAGACCGAATAGAAATGCGTCCGGTCGCCGTTCGCGGCGATGATGTACGGGTTCGCGACGTCGGCCTTGGTTTCGTCATCAAAGACGACCGTGCCGCCCAGGGCCTTCACGAGTCTGGACGCGAGCCGCGGGTTTGACCGCACCTCGTCGCGCAGTTCGTCGAAGAACCGGTCAAGATACTCTACCGGGTTCAGTCTCGAATCTTCTGCCATGTCGCGCCCGTTCTCTGGCTGAGGAAGTCCGTGAACCTCTCCGCCAGCCTTCTCACATCTCCCTTTACGCCACCGTACTTGCCCCTGAACGTGTTGTAGGAGTCGAGCGCCGCCCGATCCATTGCGTTCAGGACGTGGACGGACTCAGGGATTGTCGGTCCGAACCATCTGTCACTCAGATATATCTCCCTGAGTTCCTGTACGACCTGCCGGGCGTACCGGGTGTCGCGGAATCGGGTGACCAGCACAAAATTCCGGCTGGGAAGGTCGGCCGCGATGTACTTTCCGACCCAGTCCGAGAACTGTTTGGTGCCCCAGGTGGATACCGAGTCCGCAATCGTAGGGGTGACGTACACGTCAGCCAGGGCCAGCCCCGCGCGCGCAAGCGGCGACAGGTGCGGGGGGCAATCAAGCAGAATGACATCGTAGAGCGACTCGAGGGGGGCGAAGGCCTCGCGCAGGTAGGCTGCAAGCGCGGCCGATAGGGTCGTTGGGGTGCCCGCCTTGGAGTACCACTCCTCCTCGAGGCTCAGCTCGCGCAGCCTGAGCTGGGGGTGGGACGGCAGGATGGAGATCCAGCCCTTCCGCTCGTCCTGTTCTTCCGCGATCCGGAGTTCTTCAAGCGAAACGGCGTTCGGCATGATGAACGGCGCGGCGGCAGCGGGCCGGCCGGCCATGAATTCCGCTACCAGGTGGTGGGCGCTCTTGCCCTGATCGGATGCGGCCTGAACGCCGCGTTCCGTAAGGAGCATCTGGCTGGAGTTGGCCTGCGGGTCCAGATCGATGACGAGGACGTTCATGCCATAGAAATAGGCCAGTCCGTCGGCGAGCATGACCGTGGTCGTCGACTTGCCGACGCCGCCTTTCAGGTTCGCAATGGCGGCCGTGATTCCCGGCATGTTCCTCTCCGTCGAACCTGCTTCAGCCGGCCCGCCCGTCCCACACCCGGCTCATGTCGCATATGCGCAGCGGATGCAAGAAGGCTCACCCCGGGGTTGCGGATACACTAACCAGGCGAACCTAATTTGTGCGGCGCGATGGCTCCCGCGCAATCCCCGTGGATAGTCCGGTTACAAACGCGAGAAGCAGGAAGAGGGCAGGCAGGTCCAGGGAGGAATCTGTGGCTCCATGGGCCAACAGAAACAGGGCCAGGGCAACCGTCAGCCTTGCGAAGGTCCGCGGCGTCCGGCGGCTGCCGACCGAGCGGATGACCACATACGCGGGCGCCACAAGCAGTACGACTCCGAGCAGGACACCTGCAGCTCCGGTTTCCACCAGCCACCTGATAGCGACATTCTGGGCGTCACCCGGCGCCTGCATCGCGATCGCGTTCGCAAGTGTCATGGACCTGTCGCGGACCGCTTCAATCGAACCGAGACCGTGCCCGAGCAGAGGGGCCTGCCGCCAGGCGTCAATATAGGCAAAGACCCGTTGCAGCCGGGGGGCGTCGCCAAGGCCGGCTGCAGCGCCCTGAACCGTTTCGTCGTGGGTCCAGCCGAGGGTTACGCCTCCGGCAACCATGAGCAGGGACAGGACGGGCGCCGCCTTCTCCGCGATCCGCAGCCAGAGGCTGCGATGATCACGCGTGAGAATGGAGCGTGTATCCCACCAGACATGGCCAACCAGAACTCCGCCGCACAGCAGGATGCCGACAGCTGATCCGCTCAGGAACAGGCAGGTGGCCGCGAAGCCGGCAAGAAGCAGCCCGCCAAGGCCGTCGCGCAGAAGGCGATCGAGGACTTCGGAGCGGGCGAGGCCTTCGGCGTCGATCCGCTTGATGACGTGGGTCACTCGCGCGCATCCCAGCAGCACGAGCGCGCCGAACACCAGAGCCGCCGCGACGAGCGATGTAAAGCCGGCTGCAATGGAGACGGCGTCTGCGCTGTTCATGACCTGTGCAACATGGCCGACAAACGCCCACATGCAGTAGGCCAGCCCAGTCCAGACAAGGCCTGCCCATGCGGCATCGATCGAAGCGCGCGTGCGACCGGAGAGATGCCCGACGGTCCACGCTGCAACTGCCGCTGACAGGACAACAAGCTGCGGGATCGCCTCGATGAGCCCCCCTGCCAGCGTGCTGGCGCCGTAGGCCCAGATCAGCAGGAGTACAGCGCCTGCCTGCCACGGCGCTGCGCGCGGGCCCGCTATCGCGAGCGCCCCGATCGCCGAAACACACATCATCGCGGAGACGACCAGCGCCGCCATTTTCTGCTCGGCGCCAAAAAGCGCCAGCCCCAGAAACAGGGTGGCGATGGCGCCGAGCGGCAGTACATAGTCTCTGCGCCGGGTCCGCCGGCCCGAGCCGCTGAGGGCAGCTGCGCTATCGCCAGACTTGGCAGGGAAGGCGCTCATTCGGCTGCTGTCCGCATCGGTTGGCAATCCGGTCGCTCGCCTAGAGCGTCCGAAATCAGGGCTCGTAGCAAGCCTGGAGGCTGCACAAACGTATCCTCGGGAAGCTCCAGCAGGGCCAGCCGGCGTTCATGGATGCGCTGACGGTCGTCCGCGATCTGGCCGATGAGATCAGGCAGCGTTGTTTCCAGAGGCTCTGGAAGCACAAATCCTGCTTTCCGGCTTGCGATCCATTGGGCGGTCTGCGTCCCGGCCGGCGCTATCGACGGCACTGCAAAATAACCGCCCTCGTACAGCCGGTTCGGGAGAAGCCAGAGCGAGTTGTATCCGGCTTCCATGAAATCGCCGGCCCAGACGACTTCAAGCGCGCCATAGATCCCGGAGAGGTCTTCAGGTGACCGGTACCGGCCATGAAAGCGAAGGTTCGGGAGTTCGGCCACCCGTTCATGGAAGTCAGGAATCTCGCGCAGCGCGGGAACGCCATGCAGATCGATCCGCACCTTGTCGCCATACCGGCGCGCGACATCCATCAGAAGCCCGAGGCTGCGGCGGCACCGCAACACGCCGACCCACCCGATACGGAGCGGCGAGCCCGCAATGGCCGGAGACAGGGTAGGTGAGGGCCGCGCCGCGCCCGCGCCGCCGTCGGAAATCCGGTTCTCGATAAGGACGGCCTGGTAGGCGCCCTTGTGGCGAACCTCGAAATAGTTGCTTAGAAATCCTGGCGACGAGACAACAAGGCGCCGGCAGCGAACCAGAAGCGCCCGCTCGATAGCGCGGAACACGGCGCCGATCGCGTCTTTTCTGGTCATCAGCCGGTGAACATCCAGGCATTCGTAGATGACGGGCGTCTCGAGTTTCGCCAGACGTTTGGCTAGGAACGCCGTCGCCAGCATGTCGAGGTTACGGGCATAGATTATGTCGGCAGACGCAAGCGTGTCTCGATCGGCGGCGGCGGCCCGGGCGCCCGTGAAGATCGATTTGATGCGCTGGAGATAGGCGCCGGAAAAGGTCTGGCCCAGGTCGGTATTCGCCCACGGGGTCGGAGCCGGCCCGCCCCTGCGCATCATGAATCCGATGACATCGAGGCCGTCTGATACAAAGCCCTGCACGCGCCGCCTTACGGCGGCGTCGCCCGCGTCGTGTCCAAAGAAGGCGATGCGTGTCATTGGACCCCGGTCGTGCAATCTGCGGGCCCGCCAGATGAGACAGGTTCCGCTGGTGCTGTGATTACGCCTTGAAGGTTGAGGTTCCTTTTCGTTTCCTGCGATTAGGGATCGGTAATTGCTTTCTGCCAGTATGCCGGCAGCGCCATCCGGGAGAATCCGCTCGCCACGATGCGGATACGACCGCATGAGCATCTGGCTTGCGGTGCAGCTATCGGGTTGCATATCGGGGTTTGGCCCGGCATTCCGGCTGCTGCCGGCCGGGCAAACCGGGGCCGCTTGAGGGACTGGGCTTGAAACTGGGGCTGTCAGACCTGATCCGGGGGGCGATATCGGCCGCCCAGGCTGTTGGCGACACTGTCGCCTCCGGCGCTGATCGGTTTATTGCCGCCGTCTCTGGCCGGCGGTCAGCCAAAGCCGCCCCAAAGCCCGTTCTTACGCCGGGCTTTGTGGCGACCGTTCCACCCGGCCGAAGGGTTTATGCCATTGGCGATGTCCATGGCCGGGCCGATCTTCTTGTCCGTCTCATGAAGCACCTCAACGATGAGGTCGGCCGGGGTGGCTTCGAAGGACGCCCAATCCTTGTTTTTCTCGGGGACTATGTGGACCGGGGATTCCAGTCGCGCGAAGTGATTGATGTCCTTCTCGGCGACCTGATGTCCCCGTTTGAGACATACTTCCTCAAAGGCAACCACGAAGCAGCCATGCTGCAGTTCCTGTCCGACCCCGGGATCGGCCCGCGCTGGGCAGAGTATGGCGGCGCCGAGACGCTGGTGTCGTATGGCATCAAGCCGCCCCGTTCGCGCACCAGTCTGCAGGAATGGGAGCAGGCTTCCGGTGAACTGCAGTCGCGCCTGCCGGATCAGCACCGTCACTTCCTGCTGAATCTTGATCTGAGCGTTCGCATCGGGGATTACGTGTTTGTCCATGCGGGTGCGCGTCCCGGCGTCGCCCTAGAAGAGCAGCGGGAACAGGACTTGCTGTGGATCCGCGATGAGTTCCTGGAAGACAGGGGGCATTTCGGCGCCGTGATCGTTCACGGGCATACGCCAGCCAACCAGCCTTACCGGGACTCCCGCAGGATTGGCGTTGACACTGGAGCCTATCTCAGCGGACGCCTGACAGCCGTCAGGCTTGAAGGTGATCGCGTAGACTTCATTTCGACGGGGCCAACGCTCCCCGCCGGACATGGAAAGGAGCACTAGGTGATGAGCTTGACCGGATTCTGGAAGGCGGCGGTGCTGTCGGCCGTGGGATTGGGCATGGCTGCCATGGCCGCCTGTTCCACAGCCGGAGCGGAAGCGCCTCCCGTGGCGCCAGCTCAGGCGACCGTCGAAGCCCCTCCGGTGGAGGACGTCGCCGACGGGTATCGTCTGGACACCGGCGACGAGATCAAGATCACGGTATTCGGCGAACCGAACCTGTCCGGCACATTCCAGATCGACGGGACCGGCCTCATCTCGATGTCCCTGATCGGCGAGGTCTCCGCCAAGAATAAGACGGTCCGCCAGCTCCAGCGCGATATCGAGACGCGGCTGAAGGACGGCTTTCTGCGTGAACCGCAGGTCAGTGCGGAAGTCATGACCTACCGGCCGTTCTACATTTTGGGCGAGGTCAACCGGCCCGGCGAGTATCCCTACACGAACGGCCTGACCGTCATGAACGCCATCGCCAGCGCTGGTGATTTCACTTACCGCGCGGACAAGCGGAAGATTGTCATCAAAAGCGTGGACTCCGACAGCGAGCGTACGGTCGATCTCACGCCAATGACGCCTGTGAAGCCGGGCGACACGATCCGCGTGAAGGAGCGCTTCTTCTAGATCAGCCGCCTCACTGGACAGGCGTCTCGTCCCGACGTTCGCGTCAGGCGGGCATCCGCGTGCGGGGTTGGGTTAATTCGCGCCCCATCGCGGGAAACACTTTGACCATTACGGCTGCCTGACCTGCAGTGGTGCGACAGGGGAGGCGTGAGTATGAAGGTCGTGATTGCTACAGTGCTGCTCGCAGCCGCCGTTATGGTCGCGAACGCGTCGCTGGCGGAAGATGCCGAGCCGGTCGCCCCTGCGGCGAGCGCGGATATCGTGGCCTCCGACCCGGACCCGTGCGCTGCCGTTTATGGCGCCCCTGAAGGCAGCCCTGCTGGACAAGCCGCAGGTGACCCCCGTGCTCTGCCTGCCGACCCTTCCTGCGCGCCCGCAACGATTGGCGCCGGGAATCCGGCCCCCGCAACACCCGCTGCACCTGTCGCGGTGGCGCCTGTTGCAATCCAGCCGATCGTGGTCGGTCATCCGCCCCGGAACCTGACCGGCGGCGGAATTTACCATCGCTGAGATAGCCGTTTCTTCAACCTTCATCCCTAATGCTACTGCCAGGGCGTCCCGTGCGGGGACTGTCGCCGGCTAGGCGCGGCCCCGTTCTTGCTGACCTGTGGTGGCTGAACCGGGCGAAAAGGGTGAATGCACATGACCAGCGCGTTTCTTAGACTTGCACTGACCTCCGTTGCGGCGAGCGCAGTGTGCGCGCCGGCGTTTGCCCAGGACGGGTCCTTTGACCGTCAACGCTATGTCGCGGTGACCGAACGCCCCCAGCCTGCCTTTGACGCTCTGCCCATACAGGCTGGCGCTTTCGCCATCACATCCAGCCTCGGGCTGGGCGCCGAGATGAACGACAACGTGTACGCGCAGTCCGTCGACGCGGTGGATGACTACCTCCTCACGATCACGCCCACTGTTCAGGCCAACACCAACTGGTCGCGGAACGAGCTCGCGGCAGGCTTCAACGCTGATATCCGCCAGTATGCCGAACAGGATACCGAGAATAACGAAACCTATCGCGGCTTCCTGCGCGGGCGCCTGGATGTCACCCGCGATCTGTACGTGATGGCGCAGGCGAATGGCGCGCGTCAGACCGAGATGCGCTATGCCCCGGCTGCACTCAGCGGCTCGGCCGAGCTCGTCCAGTTCGATACATATGGCGGCGTTCTCTCGTCCCAGCTGCGCGGCGGCCGTACCCAGCTGAATGCGGAAGTCGGACTGAACAGCTACGATTACCAGGACGTAGCAGCGGTTCCGACCGCCGGCGTTCCCAATCCGCCGGATATCGACCAGGACTTCCGCGACCTCGACGAAAGCTGGGTCCAGGCGCGCGCGTCCTATGCCGTCTCGCCGGACGTCGCCTTCTTCGTGCAGAGCAGGTTGACCAACCTCGATTTCGCAGCGCCCTCAATTCCGCTTGGCCCAGAGCGTGACGCAACCCGCGTCTCGGGCGAAGTGGGCACGTCCTTTGAGCTCCAGGCGCCGTTCCGCGGCGATATCGCTGTCGGCTACTTCACCGAAGACAAGGATTCCAACGCCCTGACCGATTTCGACGGTCTGAGCGTCAACGCCCGCCTGCAATGGTTCGTGACGCAGCTCACGACCGTAACCGGAACGCTCAACCGCACGGCGTTCGATCCCGGCCTGGTGAACGCAGCCTCGGCGGCGCAGACCACGTTTGGCGCCCGTATCGACCACGAGCTGATGCGCAACATCCTCGTGTACGGCGACGCGAAATACCTCTCGACCGATTTCGAGGACCTCAATCGCGAAGACAAGCAGACCGATCTTGGCGTCGGACTTGCTTACAAGATCAATCGCCACGCTCGGATCGAGGGTGGCTACACCCGCCGGGATGTTTCCTACGACGGCGCGGGAGCAGGAAACCGCGATGTCGAGCAGAACATCTTCAGCGTCAACCTCAGACTCTTCCCCTGATCTCTCGGCGCAGATCGCGGTTGGGAAGCGTGGAGTAAGCAAGTGAACAAGGTCTATCCTCTGGACGTTAGCGCGGGCTATCCGCGCGGACCGCTCCCGGGCCCCTCGGCGGCCCCGGAGCCTGAGGGCGTTATCACGGTCGAGCGTGTGCTGCGGGCCCTCCGCCGCCGCCTCAGCCTGATGATTGCCGTCTTCCTGCTGACGTTCGCCGCCGTGGCCGTGTTCACCTTCCAGCTCAAGCCGATCTATTCCGCGACAGCCAGCGTGATCGTCAACACCCGCGACCAGCGGGTGATCGACATCGGCGCCGTGATCTCCGGCATGCCGGCCGATACGGCCATGCTCGACACGGAGGTCCAGATACTCCAGGGCCGCGCTCTGATCGGCAAGGTCGTGAAGCGTCTCGATCTGGTCAACGATCCGCGCTTCAACTGGAACAGGGCCGAGCCGGGCGCGATGGACGTCCGGATGAACCAGGCGAAGTCGTTCCTGCAAAGTCTCGTTCCCGGTGGGGCCGACGAGCCGGTCATCGAGACCCCGAAGACGCCCGAGGAAGTCGCCGCCGCCGAGAAGGCGGAATTCGACGCCGTTGTTGGCGCCGTGGGCGGCGCCTTCACGATCAACCGCGTCGGCCCTACCTACATCATCGAGATCAATGCCCGCAGTGGCGACCCGGCCATGGCCGCGAAGCTCGCCAACACGCTGGCTGAGGTTTACCTCGACAACCAGCTCGACGCCAAGTTCGAGGTCACCCGCCGCGCGCAGGGCTGGCTCGACACCCGCGTAGACCAGCTCCGCGAGGAAGTCCGCGACGCCGAAGGCCGCGTCGAGGCGCACCGCGCCGCAACAGGTCTCCTCTCCGCAGAGGGCTCGACGCTGACCGAGCAGGCGATCCGCGACCTCAACGGCCAGCTGTCGACCGCCCAGGCCGATCTCACCGAGAAGCGCGCCCGTCTCTCCAACGTTCGTACGCAGATGGCTGCGGGCGGCGGCGCCGACACCATCATGGAAGCGCTCAACTCGGTCGCCATCCTCGACCTGCGCCGCCAGCAGAACGAAATCGCCCGCCGCAAGGCTGACCTGATGTCCCGCTATGGCGACAAGCATCCGGATGTCCAGCGCGTGATCGGCGAGGAAGACGACATCAAGCGCCAGATCGACGCTGGACTCCGCCGGATCTTCTCCTCGCTCGAGCAGGACGTTGTGATCGCCAGCGCCCGCGTGAATGCGCTGCAGGGTCGCCTTGGCTCGCTCAAGGGCGAACTTGCGGTCAACAACCGCGCCTCGGTCGAACTCAGCGAGCTCCAGCGCGAAGCGCAGGCGAGCCGGACCCTCTATGAGGAGTTCCTGAACCGCTACAAGGAAACCAACGAGCTCGAGGACATCACCCAGGCCGACGCCCTGATCAACTCGGAAGCACCGGTGCCGACTGCGCCGTCCTTCCCCAACACCAAGCTGAACCTCGCGCTCGGCTTCATGTTGGGCCTCGCGGTTGCGGGCTTCGTCGGTCTCGTGGTCGAGCTTATGGACAGCTACCTGTCCTCGCCGGAAGAGGTCGAGCATGCCACAGGCGCGCCGTTCATCGGCCACATCCCGCTGCTTGTCGGCCCGGGCAACTTTGCCAAGTCCAAGCAGAAGCCAGGCGATTACCTGATCGAAAAGCCGCACTCGGGCTTCGCCGAAGCGTTCCGCCACCTGCGCGCATCGATCATGTTCGCGGACATCGACAAGGCTGCCAAGACCGTCGCTGTCGTGTCGTCGCTGCCGGATGAGGGCAAGACCTCGATCACCTTCTGCCTGGGCCGCATGTCCGCCATGTCCGGCACCAAGACGATCGTTATCGACGGCGACATCCGCCGCCGCCAGCTGACAGAAGTCTCCGGCGTTTCGGCCGAAGCCGGGCTACTCGAATACCTGTTTGGGGAATCGCGTCTGCAGGACGTCATCGCCATCGACCAGGCCACCGGCCTGCACATCCTGCCGTTGACCGACCGCAAGCATACGCCGCGCGACGTTTTCGGCTCGCGAGCCTTCGACGCCCTGCTCAACATGCTGCAGCAGTCCTACGACCTGATCATCATCGACACGGGCCCGATCCTCCTGATGGCGGAAACCCGTATCGTCACCAGCAAGGTTGACCAGGTCGTGGTCGCCGCCCGCTGGCGCAAGACGGGCCGCGGCACGCTCCGCGAGACGATGAAGATCCTCCGAGACTTCCGCGCCAACGTGACCGGCGTGGTGCTGACCTTCGTGGACCTGCGCAAGCGCGCCCAGCACTCCTACGCCCCGGCGAACTACGGCGCCTACGCAAAGTACTACCGAGCCGACTGATTGCGCCGAGGACTACAGACACGAACATGATGGCGGGGGCCTTCCAGCTCCCGCCATCTTCGTCTGGTCTCAGACCTGGGTCGCTTGTCCGGCCACCACGTACCAGGTGATGAGCAGGCCGCAGGTCAGGGCTCCTGTCAGCGCACCGTTGGTCCGCCGCCACGCGAAGACCGAGATGACAGCGCACGCCGCAAGAACCGGCGCGAACTGGATGGCGATCACCGACCAGAGCGGGTCCGTGCCCGGCAGGCTGCCGGTCGAGAACAGCGCGCCGTAGACCACCGCCAGCAGGACGAACATGCCCCCCGCTGTCGCCATGATCGCCGATCCGTACTGGACCCATGCCGGCCCCTGCAGCGAGAGCGAGGCGTGGAAGGCGCGCTGCGTGAGATAGAAGAACGCCGTGAACGGCAGGAGGTAGACTGCAAAGATCGGCAGGTGATGCGGCGCCATCGGCTTCAGGGCGACAACCCAGAAACGGAGGTCGGTGATGAACAGCATGTGTGAGGCCAGAACCGCCCCATACAGGACCGCAACCGCAATCAGGGCGGCGGCCACCTTCTGGAGGATCGCGCCCTCGTTTCCGCTCCGCCGCATCAGCAGGACCGGGATCGCGAGCGCAGCGCTGGCCAGCGCCCAGCCAACGATCTGGTTGGTGATGTTCTGCGGAAACAGCGGCAGGCCGGAGGCGACGCTCGCCCATTCGGTGACCGGGAAATAGGTAATCGCGGGCAGGGCGGCGCTCGCCAACAGCCCGGCCCACCAGCCGGGCCCGGCCTGTGTCGCCACGCCTTCACCCGCCGATGAGGCCGCCGCAAACCACGGCGTCGCGGTCAGAAGGACATTCAGCACGCCAAGGAGAAGAACGACGCCCCCCACAAGCGCGATCAGCGTGCCGATCTCCTTCCAGTACCAGATCTGGTCTGCGGCCGGCAGGTCCGAGGCGCCTTCAAGTGTCATCGACATCCAGGTGACCGCGTCGCCGATGGCCTCGGTCGAGATATGGTCGCCCGGGTGGGTCGTATTCGGAACGGCAAGCCAGCGCCCCGTGCCATCCGCGATAGAGCCATAGACACGGCCAGGTTCGATGACCTCGGTTGTTCCGAACACGCCCTGCAGCTTGGCGCTGCCGGTTACGTCGGCGGCGCGCTTGACGCCCCACATCAGTTGCGAAAACTCATCGTACTTGCTGAAGACGACGCCGAGGTTGCGCGGCCACTCCGTGGTGCCGGGCGCGGCAAGGCCCGGGCCGGTGGACGAGCCCACGAGCGCGACAGACTTGTAGGCGTCCGGCATGGCGGCGGCGGCGGCAAGCACCGTCCAGCCGCCCATGCTGTGGCCTTCGAGACCAATGTTGCCGGTATCCACATAGGGCAGGGTGCGTAGCCATGCGAGCGCGGCCGGGCCTCCGAAGCCATTGCTGAACGCGGGACCGCTGCTGAAGCCATGGCCGGACTGGTCCAGCGCCAGCACGACATAGCCGCGCCGGGCGTACTCGATCGCAAACCCGGCCTGGGTCTCGCGCGAGTTGATATAGCCATGCACGGCGAGGATCGCCGGCTTCTTCTGACCAGGACTTGCCCCGGACGGAGTGTAGAGCAGCGCTGAAAGCTGGCCGCCCCCATCAACGGGGATGCGGACATCCTCGATCTGGACGCCGCCGGAGGTCTGGATCGTACGGGCCAGCAGCCCGCCGCACAGAACCAGTACCAGGCCAATGATGGCCAGCAGCCAGACACGCATGGATCCCTCCCTTGGGCTGGCGCCCGGATCTTGTGTCCGGGTAACATTCAGCCGAACTGCACCGCGCCATGAACGCGACCGCCCGGACTTGATAGCGAAACAGCGGGCGTTGTCGATGGATACGGTGGGGGCAAGCCGGGCTCGCCGGTAAGGCGAAAACGGTCAGCCCCGCTCCTCCAGCCACCGGCTGGCGTCGGACTGGCTTTCGAAGACATGCGGGGCCACGCCGCGATCTGAAAGCATCCGCCCCAGCTTGAGCCGCATGAACGCCGTCGTCGCGTAGCGCGTGACAGCCGAATAGTGCTGCGACACGATCAGGTCGATGAAGCGCAGGAAGGCGTCTTCCGCGTCTTCCTCGATCCGGAACCCGTCATAGTTGACGATGGCCCGCACCTTCCGCCCGATCGCGAGACAGCGCTCATCCAGCAGTCGGTAGAGCGCCAGCACGTCCTTCCTCGACTTCACATGCAGACCGCCGAAGTTGACGAACAGGATGTTGCGCCGCTCGTCGTAGACGATCCTGTCTTCCATCCCCAGCTCGACAAGAGAGGCGCGCAAGCCCATCGGCTCGTCCTGGAAGATGCGCGCATCCATCTCGCCCACATCGTCCATGATCGGACGGAATTCCATATGGGCGAGGATGTCGCGTTCGAGATCGATCCCGGGTGCTATCTCGACAAGCTCGACACCGGCGGGAGTCAGCCTGAACACGCAGCGTTCGGTGACATACAGCACTGGCTGTCCCAGGCGGCCGGCCCGCGCGCCGGAGAAGGTGATCTGCTCCACCCGCTCGCGGAACTTCTTCGACCTGCCCTCGGAGAGGATGTTGAGCCGCCCGCCTTCCACTTCCGCTTTGTGCCCGTCGGCCGTGAATATGCCGGCGAACACCAGTCGCCTTGCATTCTGGCTGATATTGATGAAGCCCCCGGCCCCCGCGATCCGCACGTCGAAGCGGCTGACATTCACATTGCCGAACCGGTCCGCCTCCGCCATCCCGAGGCAGGCCATGTCGAGCCCGCCGCCATCATAGAAGTCGAACTGCTGGTTCTGCTGGATCACGGCGTCGGTGTTCACAGCCGCCCCGAAATCGAGCCCCGAAGCCGGCGCCCCGCCGATCACGCCCGGCTCGGCTGTCAGCGTGACAAGGTCGATCAGGTGTTCCTCGGTGGCCACCGCCGCCACGCCCTCCGGCATGCCGATGCCAAGGTTCACCACCCCGTTCATCGGCAGCTCCATCGCACAGCGTCGTGCGATGATCTTGCGGCAGGTAAGTTCCGTATTCCGGCTGGCGCCCGAAGGTGCACGCGCCTCGGCGGAGAAGTAGGGCGAGTAGGGGGTGGCGTAGGTCTGCAGATGCAGCTCCGGCTCTGCGACGACAACACAATCGACCAGAATCCCGGGCACGATGACCTGACGTGGGTTCAGCGACCCGCGCGCCGCAATCCGCTCCACCTGCGCAATCACCACGCCCCCGCAATTGCGGGCGGCGGTGGCCATCGCGAGGTTGTCCAGCGTCAGCGCCTCGCGCTCCATCGTGATATTGCCGGCGGTATCCGCCGTGGTGCCGCGAATGAACGCGACATTGATCGGACGCGGGCGATAGCGGAGGTATTCCTCCCCCTCGATCTCGATCAGCTCGACAATCTCCTCGGTCGTGACCGAGTTGATCCTGCCGCCGTCCTGACGCGGATCAACAAAGGTCTCGAGGCCCACCTTCGTGATCACCCCCGGCTTGCCCGCAGCAATGTCGCGGTACATGTGCGAGATGACGCCCTGGGGCAGGTTGTACGCTTCGACCAGGCCCGACGTGGCCAGCTTGCCGATCTTCGGGATCAGGCCCCAGTGCCCGCCGATCACCCGCTTCAGCAGGCCTTCATGACCCAGCCGGTTGAGCCCGCGCTCCTTGCCGTCGCCCTGGCCGGCGGCGAACATCAGGCACAGGTCGCGAGGCTTGTCCGTGGACAGAAACCTGCGCTCGAGCGCGGCCAGCAGCGCATCCGGCGTGCCGATGCCGACAAAGCCGGATGTGGCGAGCGTATCGCCGGAGCGAATGACCTCCACCGCCTCGTCGGCTGATACGACTTTGCTACTCATCGGCGACGCCCCTCTCGCGCGAGAGGCGAGTGTGCGATGGCCAGCGATTCAGGGCAATGCATCAGACCGGGGTTTTGGCGGGCGCAGGCGCTGCGAGCAGGGATACGCGCGCGCAGGCCCCCCCTTCGGGCCGGTTGAACAGGCTGAAGGCGCCGCCATGGCTTTCCACCAGTGTCTTCACGATGGCGAGGCCAAGCCCAGACCCGCCACCCTGCCGCCCACGCGAAGGTTCGAGGCGTTCGAACGGCGACATCATCCGCTCGATCTCGGACTCAGGCAGGCCCGGGCCCCTGTCGCAGACGTCCAGGACAATACGGCCATCCCGGCTTGAGGCATGGATCTCGGCGGAGCCGCCATAGCGGACAGCATTGTCAGCCAGGTTCGCCAGCACACGCCGCAAGGCGACGGGATCGATCGCCGCGATCAGAGGTGTCGCTGGAAGGTGGGCTAGTGTCACCGGGTCGCCGACTTCGGCCCGGGCCAATGCGAATGTGGCTAGCTCCGAGGAAACGTCTGCCGATGCGGTGCGGTCGCCTCCCTTTTCGGACGAGCGCGCAAAGAGCAGGGCGTTGTCGATGAGCCCGCTCATTTCCTCGATATCGCGCTCGGCCTTGGCGCGCTGCGCATCGTCCGCGATGAACTCGGCGCGCATTCGAAGGCGCGTGAGATAGGTCCGAAGATCGTGCGCGATGGCTGCAACAAGCCGGGTCCGCTCCGACACCAGGCCCCGGATACGGACCTTCATGTCATTGAAGGCCGACGCAAGATCCTGAATTTCGCGCGGCCCCTTCACCTCGAGGTCCGGCGCGTCGAGCCGGTCGGCAAAACTGCGGGCGCCGGCGGCGAGTGTCTCGATCGGCTTTGCGGTCTGGCGGACAGCAAAAACGAGCAGGACGATCACCGCGAGCCCCGTAAGGCTGACAACCAGCATGGAGCGGGCGAGCACGCCGCGCAGCAATGCAGAGCGCACGGGCTCGATCGCGACCCACTGACCGTCCGTTATGCGCACATAAAGGCGTATCGGCCGCCAGTCGCCGCTGCCTCTGCCAAACCATCGGCGCAATCGTCCCTGCCGCTCAAGATCGACATGGATGTCGCGGTTGGCGAACGCCTGATCGTAGTTCGTGAAGAGTCGGGTCACGATTGGAGCGGAGCCCTTCGCGACCGCGCGCTGGGGCAGGTCGTCAACCAGGCGCACGGCGATGGTGTCCGAGTTGAGCGCCTGCAGAAGCCGCTCGCGAAGTTCGGGCTCCGTCGCGTCGATGACGTCAACGATGGCGGCGGCCTGCGCGGGCAGGGGAAGGCGCACGCTGTTGCGTTCGCGATGCGGTCCGAAGAAGACCACCGCGGTAATCAGGTTGAACAGCACCACAGCGCCCAGCAGCAGGGCGATCAGGCGGAACGAGATGGAACGCGACAGGGCCATGCCGGATCTATCTGGGGGTCAGGGACGCGACACGGCGGCGGCAAACAGGTAGCCGCCGTTCCGGATCGTCCGGATGAAGCGTGGCGCTGCACTGTCATCGCCCAGCTTGCGGCGGAGGCGCGAGAGCATCACATCGACGGAGCGGTCAAACGCGGTGGCCTCACGGCCCTTGGTCCAGTCCATCAGAAAGTCGCGGCTCAGGACGCGCTGGGGGTGCTTGAGGAAGGCCATCAGCAGGTCGTACTCGCCTGCGGACAGTTCGATCGCTTCCCCCTGTGGATTGGTAAAGGCGCGCGAGGACGCCTCCAGCTTCCAGCCTTCGAAAGTGTAGAGCTCCTCCGGCGGCGCGCCATGGGTGGCCGCAAGGCTTGCCGCGGGACGTGCGCGCCGCAGCACGGCGCGGGCGCGGGCGACGAGCTCGCGCGGGTTGAAGGGCTTGGGAAGATAGTCGTCTGCGCCGACCTCCAGCCCGATGATCCGGTCGATGTCGTCACCCTTTGCGGTCACGAGGATCACCGGCGGGCCGCCTGACGCCGCAAGGCGCCGGCAGACAGACAGCCCATCCTCGCCGGGCATCATGACATCCATGACGATCAGGGACGGTCGAGCCTTTTGGAGGAGGGTGTCCAGTGCGGCGGCATTGGCGCAGGCCTCCACAGCAAACCCTTCGCGCAGGAAGAGTGAGACGGCGAGGTCCCGGATCTCGCTGTCGTCCTCGACGACGGCGACCAGTGCGGGCGAGACAGATGCAGTCGACAGAGCAGGTTTCGTCATTGCCTCACATTACAACAGCTTGGGCTTAAAGTCCGTTCATGCCTGTAAGTCTGTGTAACAGCGCGAGGCGCCGGACGCCTGCTCCTGAAACACAGTGAGCGGCGCCAGACATCCTGCCGTTTCGGACAGCCCGCAGGTTGTTCTCCACACGCTGGCGAAAGGCTGGCGAGAAGGACGCCAGTCATGAACCGCCTCGCCGCCGCTACGCTCAGCCTGTTCGCACTTACCGCCATGTCCATCCAGACCGCTGAAGCCCAGCGTGTCGTAAGGGGCGGCGGCGCCGGTCCCAACGGTGGGGCGGCTGCAGCCCAGGCGCACTCGCGTCAGGGGCCGAACGGTGGACGCGTGGCCGGCGCGCGCGGCGCGGCGGCTGACGGACAGGGGAACGCCGTCGCAGGCGGCGCCAACTGCGCGACGGGCGCCGCAGGAGCCGCATGCCGGGCAGGTGCCACGACCCGCACCGCTGACGGTGCGGTCACCCACCAGAGCGGCGTGCGGGCGCAGGGCGCCAACGGCGGAACGCTGACCAGCACGGGCTCCGCGACCCGCGATGCAGACGGCAACGTCGTCGCCAGCCGCAACACCCAGGCCGCTGGCGCAAAGGGGTCGGTCAATGTCGACAGCGGCTACACCACCGGCGGAGGCGGCACGCGCACCGTGACCTGCATGGACGCCAACGGTGTCGTAGTGGCCTGCCCGGGCCGGTAGTTGTCCTTAACCCCAGGAGCTTGCGATGCGCGTTTTCCTCCCGTTTTTGATTCTCGCGGCGGCATGTGCGCCAGCATCCGCCCAGCAGGGCGCTGGCGGCGTGAGGATGATCGAGCAGCTCGAAAAGGCCGACGCCAACGGCGACGGGGCGGTGAGCAAGGCTGAGTTCACCGCCCACCGCCAGGCCCAGTTTCCCCGCCTGGACCGCAACAAGGACGGCTTCTTCACCGATGGCGACGTGCCGAAGATCATGAAGAACCGCATGCCCGCCGGGTTCACCCCGGGCGAGATGCGTGGCCAGTTCGACGTCAATGGCGACGGCAGGATCAGCGAGCATGAGTTCGTGCACGGTCCGGCCATGGCTTTCGATCGCATCGACGCCAACGCCGACGGCGTGGTTACCAGCGCCGAACTGCAGACCGCACGCACCCAGCTGGCTCAACGGCAGGGCTGACTGCAATGGAGAGCCTGCCGAAGTCGCCGGTCTTTCTCGCCTTCGTTCTATTTCTGATCGTCGCTGAAGCGCTTTGGCGCAGATGGGGCAGCCGCCAGGGCTATGACGTAGGTGCAGCCGCGGCGTCGGCGGGTGTGGCCGCAGGCAACGCTCTGCTGAAGCCGCTCTCCGCAGCCGTAACCACGGCTGTCATGTTTGCCGTCGAACCTTTTGCGATCTGGCGTTTTTCAGCAGACCACTGGGCGACCTGGGCGGCGGGCTTCGTGGCAGTGGAGTTTGTCTATTACTGGTATCACCGCTGGAGCCACACGATCCGGTGGCTGTGGGCCTCGCACGCCGTCCACCACTCTGCGAACGAATACACCTTGCCCGCAGCCGTCCGGCTTGGCTGGACCAGTCTCCTCTCGGGCGGCTGGTTGCTGTTTGCGCCGCTTGTGCTGCTGGGCTTTCCGCCGCTGGTCGTCACGGGCCTGCTTGCCGCGAACCTGTCCTACCAGTTTCTCTTGCACACGGAGCTCGTGGGCAGGCTCGGTCCGCTCGAGTGGATTCTGAACACCCCCCAGCACCACCGCGTCCACCATGCCTCCAACCCGCAGTATCTCGATCGCAACTTCGGCGGCGTCGTCATCGTGTGGGACAGGCTGTTCGGCACATTCGCGGAGGAAGCGGCGGAGGAGCCCATCCGCTATGGCCTCACCACGCCGCTGACCAGCAGCAACCCGTTCGTGATCGCCCTGCACGAGTGGGGCGCCATGGGCCGGGATGTCGCGAAAGCTGGATCCTGGAAAGACCGCGCCAGAGCCGCTTTCGGCAGACCGTAAGCCTCAGTCTGCCGGATAACCGGAAAGCGCCGCGTCGAGATCAGCGATCAGATCGCCCGGGTCTTCGAGTCCGATCGAGAGCCGGATCAGCGGCCCGCCCATGTCCAGCCTCGTGGCCGTGCGCTTGATCTGCGGATCGCAATGGATGGCGAGGCTCTCGAAGCCGCCATAGGAGAAGCCCATCCCGAACAGCTCAAGCGCGTTCAGCACGGCATGAACTGCCGCTGTTGGAGCCGGTTTCAGCACCAGCCCGAACAGGCCGGACGCCCCGGAGAAGTCCCGCTTCCAGAGTGCGTGCGAGGGGTCCGTCTCCAGCGCCGGATGGATCACGCGCAGCACGGCCGGGTGGCCGGCCAGCCATCGCGCGACGACAAGAGCCGAGGCCTGATGCTGCGCCATGCGGGTGGGCAACGTGCGCAGCCCGCGAAGGGTCAGATAGGCGTCGTCTGGCGAGACAGACAGGCCGAGATCAGCAGCAGTGTCCCGCATCCGCTGCGCCAACCCGCTGTCGCGCGTAAAGACCGCTCCCCCCAGCACATCCGATCCGCCGGAAATGTACTTGGTCGTCGCCTGCACCGAGATGTCTGCGCCAAGGTCAAGCGGATGGTGGTAAAGGCCGCCCGACCAGGTGTTGTCGAAAATCGACACAGCGCCAGCCGCCCGTGCAATCGCTGTGATGGCGGGCGTGTCCGAAATCTCGAACGTCAGCGATCCCGGGCTTTCGATGAAGACGGCGCGTGTTTCAGGGCGGAGCAGCTTTGCCGCGGCGGCGCCTGCTGCAGGCGGGAAATACTCCGTCGTGCACCCCAGACGGGTCAGCAGACGGTCGCAGAAGCGGCGCGTCGGACCGTAGACGGTGTCGGAGACGAGGATGTGGGCGCCCGGCTGCGCCACGGCGAGCAGGGGCAGGGTGCAGCTCATCAGGCCGGATGGCGCCAGCAGCACCTCCGACGCGCCGCCCTCAAGTTGTCCGAGCGCTTCGCGAAGCGCTGCATGGGTCGATGTCCCGTGGCGGCCATAGGGGGGCATCGAGGACGAATAAAGCTCGGCCGCATGTGCCGCGAGCATGGTGGAGCCGCGCTCGACCGACGGATTGACGGTCCGCCCCTCGCTTGGCCTGGGACGACCCGTATGGGCGAGGCGTGTATCCGGCCGGCCGGTTGGTCGCCTCGCCATCGATCAGCCTTCCGCGACAGGCAGGCCCGACGTTTCAGCGCCCCACTCGGCCCACGAACCGTCGTACATGCCGACATCATCGTAGCCGAGAACCGCTTCAGCCAGCGCCAGGACCGCAGCGGTTACGCCCGAACCGCAGGTGTTGACGATTGGTCGCGAGAAATCGACGCCAGCCTTTGCGAATACCTGCTCGAGCTGCTCCGGCGGAAGCATTGTGCCTTGCGCCGTCAGGAGCTGGCGGTAGGGCAGGTTCAGAGAACCCGGAATATGGCCCTTGCGAACGCCGGGGCGGGGCTCGGCGGCTTCCCCCCTGAAGCGGTCGGCCGGGCGCGCGTCTATGATCTGGGCGGAATCAGCGGCGACCAGCGCTTCCATCTGTTCACGGCTGCGGATCAGATCGGCCCGTGCGCGAACGGTGAAGTGCCGGTCGGATGCGTTCAGGGGCGGCAGGTCTTCCTGGGGCCCGCCTGCGGCTTTCCAGGCGTTGAAGCCGCCATCCAGCACGGCGACATCGCCATGGCCCATCGCCCGGAACATCCACCAGACCCGGGCCGAGGCCATGTAGTCGTTCTGGTCATAGCAGATGATGCGGTGGCCATCGCCGAGACCCAGCTTGCGGGCCCTGGAGGCGAACTTCTCGGGCCGTGGCAGCATGTGGGGCAGGCTGCTCTCGGTATCCGCTATCTCTTCGATATCGAAGAAACGCGAGCCCGGAATGTGGTGGGCATTGTAGGACTGGCTGCCCTCTCGCCCATCGCTGGGCAGGTACCATGTGCAGTCCAGGATGCGGACATCCGGAGCATGCGAATGGTTGATAAGCCATTCCGCCGTCACAAGGGGTGATTCAGCGGTGAAACGCGCAACCATCGCGACCGGCCTCCCGTAGTCTCAACCGATTTGACGCAGCGACTTGAGCTGCTGACGAGACGCTCCGGCTCTAACCGGCGCCTCCGCCTTAGGCAAGGCGGACCCGTCCGGATGCCGGCTGAAATGTCATCGCGGCTCTTGGTTTACGCAGATCGTCCATTCGCACACGCAACAGGCGAATTTCGTTGTGCGGCGCACCATTTGCGTTCGATTGTGGCACAGAAGACGGCCATTCTTTGGGCTGGGCAGGGGAAAACGTACACGCCAGTCGCCCTTGTGGAGAACTCTATTGTTAAGGGCCGCGTCTCCAGCTTGTGTGCATTAACGATCTGTTACGCTTCGGCACAAGGCGGACAGGACTGCGGGGGGAATGTGATCCCGGGAGGCCCGAAGGGGTTGGTCCGGGGATTGCGTAGGGGGTAGCGGGTCCTGGACCCGTACGAGGGTGCGTAGAATGAAAAACGGCAGCGGAGTCGAGGCGGAACGGGTCGGCGGGTGGATCCCGGGCGCCCCCGAAGCCACGCTTATGCCTCGCGGGGCGCTCGCGGCGAAGCGCGTTCTGGATCTCGTCCTTGCTGTTCCGCTCCTGATCTTTGTCTCTCCGCTTCTGATCGTCCTCGCAGCTCTGGTTCGTCTCGCCGATGGCGGCCCGGCGATCTTCTCGCACCGCCGCTGCGGCCTGAACGGCACGACGTTCGAATGCTTCAAATTCCGTACTATGTACAAGGATGCGCAGGATCGCCTGCAGCAGGTCCTCGACAACGACCCGGCTGCGGCCGCCGAATGGGCCGAGTTCCAGAAGCTCCGTAACGACCCGCGCGTGACGCCGGTAGGCCGCTTTCTCCGCAAGAGCAGCCTCGACGAGCTGCCCCAGCTTTTCAACATCCTGCGCGGCGAGATGGGCGTGATCGGCCCGCGGCCCGTCACGTCATCCGAGCTTCACCGTTACGGTTCGAACCTGCATTTCTACCGCGCCGTGCGCCCCGGCGTTCTGGGCCTCTGGCAGGTCAACGGACGCAACACGCTGACCTATGACCAGCGCGTCGCGATGGACATCGAGTACGTCGCAACCTGGACGATCTGGAGCGATATCAAGATCCTGTTCAAGGCCGTCCCCGTCGTTCTGTTCGGCAAGGGCGCGTTCTAGTTAACGGCGCTTCACAACTCTCGGAATAATGCATTGCTAACTGTATCCGCGTGATCCGCGATCACGCGGATCGATCCGTATTCATGCATATGGTGCGCTGCAGCGCGCATCTGCCGGCTCTCTATGTCTGCCGCAACGCACAATATTTCCCGCTGAAAATGGCGTGGAACCGCCATTGGTTTGACTGATTGTTAAGGTGGAAATTGAATTGTTGCAGCTTAGGGTCTGTCCCTCGGCGAACCGGCCGCTCCGAACGAGCGGATAGGGAGGTAGCGTGATCAACGCGCACATCACCACACGGGACGGCCTCGGCCGTTTTCCTGCTGATATCCGGACATCGCAGTCCGGCGGCTCTCTCGCGCGATTTGGCGACAACCACGGCAAGGACGCGGAGCGCTGGCCTGCGTGGAAGTCGGCTGTCTTCGTGATCGGCTTCTGCGGCGCCTTCTGGGGCGGGATCGCGTATCTGGCGTGGAGACTCTTCGGCTGACCCTGCCGCCCCTGGCGGCAAGCGCAACCGAACGCAGAACGTCCCGGGTCTATCGCGCCAGCCAGTCTGGAACCGGCAGGCCTTTATCCCTCAGAAATTCCGGATTGTAGAGCTTCGAACTGTATCGGTTTCCATAGTCGCAAAGTATGGTGACGACGGTCGATCCCTGGCCGATCTCCCGTGCAAGCGAGATGGCTCCATGGATATTGATCCCCGACGAGCCGCCCAGGCACATACCCTCTTCAGTCGTCAGATCGAAGATCGTCTTGAGGGCGTCGCTGTCAGCGACCCTGAAAGCGGTATCCACCTCTACGCCTTCAAGATTGGCCGTGATCCGCGATTGGCCAATGCCTTCAGTGATGGAGGTTCCCTCGGCCTTCAGTTCACCGGTTGTGTAGTATGAGAAGAGCGAGGCGCCGCCGGGGTCTGCAAGTCCGATACGCACGTTGCGGTTGCGTTCCTTGAGGGCCATTGAAACGCCGCCAAGCGTGCCGCCCGACCCGACGGCGCAGATGAACCCGTCCACTTTTCCGCCGGTCTGCTCCCAGATCTCGGGGCCCGTGGTTTCATAGTGCGCCTGACGATTCGCGACGTTGTCGAACTGGTTGGCCCAGATCGCCCCGTTCGGCTCGGTTTGCGCCAGCTCGAGGGCAAGCCGCTCGGAGTATTTCACGTAGTGATTGGGGTTGGAGTAGGGGACCGCGTCGACCTCGACGAGCCTGGCCCCGAAATTCCGCACCGCGTCCTTTTTTTCCTGGGACTGCGTACGCGGCATGACGATCACTGTTCTGTAGCCGAGTGCATTGCCGACCATCGCCAGGCCGATGCCCGTGTTTCCGGCCGTTCCCTCGACAATGACGCCTCCCGGCCGCAGCAGGCCGCGCCGTTCGGCGTCGCGGATCATGCCGAGAGCCGCACGGTCCTTCACCGACTGTCCCGGGTTGAGGAACTCCGCCTTGCCGTAGATGTTTGCCCCGGCGAGCTCGGACGCCCGGCGCAGGCGGATCAGCGGCGTATTGCCGATCGCTTCGACAACGCTCGAAAATGTCATCTCGGACCTCTGATGCGGCGCACTCTGGCCTATCAACTAGGTGCGTCGTCCTCGCATATCAATCGCCCCGCTCCGGCGCCGGGCTGATCCGGTCCGTGACGGACCGCGTATCGTCAACCGGGACCTTAACCGGATGCGGCGATGAAACCTTCTCCCCAAAGTGGCTCAGCTCCCCGGAAACCCGGCGCCTGGAGCCGATTCGCCCCGATTCTGCTGGCAATGGCGGCCTTTGGGGCCCCGATAGCCGCCGCGCGGGAGGCGCCAGATAGCCCGGCGATGCAGTCCGTACCCCAGTGGACGCCGCGGAACGGCGATGCCCTGGTTTTCGACGTGCTGCGCAATGGATCGCCCTTTGGCGCCCATACTGTGCGTTTCAGCCGGTCGGGCGATGAACTAACCGTCGACACGGACATTGAACTCAGGGTCATGATCGGACCATTCACAGCCTTCCACTACATTCACGACGCCGTAGAGCGCTGGAAAGGCGGTCGCGTGGAATCGGTCGTCGCCCGCACGAAGAACGAGGGCGACTGGAAGTCCCTGCGCGCCGAGCGACAGGGCGAGGGCCTGAAAGTGGAGGGCGCCGCGTTCAAGGGGCTACTGGAGGGCGTTGTCATCCCGTCCAGCCACTGGAACGCAGCCCAGATGATGCAGAAGGCGATGTTTTCGACCGAAACCGGGGCGATGCTGCCGATGACGGTGACGGACAGGGGCGTGGAAACCATACGCACATCCGCCGGCACGCTGAAGGCGCGCCGGTTCGACGTGGACTCCGAGGTCGACGCCAGCTTCTGGTACGACCAGACCGGCCGCTGGGTGAAATGCGCCTTCGTCACAAAGGGCTCGAAGGTCGAGTACGTGCTGCGCGAAGGAACCCCGTCTTGAGCCGGCGTCCTGCCAGCCGGGAAGAGGGCTGCGCCTGGGTCACCGGCGCCAGCTCCGGCATTGGCGAAGCGCTGGTGCATGAACTCGTCCTGCGTGGCTGGCGCGTCGCCGCGAGCGCGCGTTCGGAGGAGAAGCTGGCCGCGCTCGTCGCCATGTACCCGGCCGGTGTTGTCGCAGCCCCCTGCGACGTCACCGACCGCAACAGCGTGCGCGCCGCCGCCGCAATTGCGCGGGAGCGGTTCGGCCGGGTCGGCCTCGTCATTTCCAACGCCGGTGTCTATCTGCCGTTCGAAGGGCCTGACTTCTCCGCAGAGAAGTTCAGGCGCACCGTCGAGACAAACCTCACGGGCGCCGCCAACGTGGCCGAAGAAGTCATCGCCGACTTCTGTGCGCGCAAGGCGGGCCACATCCACTTCGTCGCCTCCGCCACAGGCTTTGGCGGGATGCCGACATCATCCGCCTATGGAGCCTCCAAGGCTGGGCTCATCAACATGGCCGAGTGCCTGAAGATCGAACTCCAGCGCCATGGCGTCGGAGTATCGCTCTCGACGCCGGGGTTCGTTGACACCCCCGCGCAGACCGACAACGCCTTCCCGAAGCCCTTCATGATCAAGCCGGACAAGGCGGCCAGCACCATTATCGATGCTGTAGAGCTGGGCGGCTTCGAGACGTCCTTCCCGCGCGTGTTCACCTGGGGCCTGAAGGCGCTCTACGCCCTCCCGAAGTTCGCCTATCTCCCGCTCGTGCGGATGCAGACGGGCTGGAGCAAGCCCCCGGAAACGTCTCCCGCCCCGCAAACGGCGGCCCCGACCGGCGCCTGACACGCCCACCCTTGGCAAGCCGGACAGGGAAGCGCATGTGTGAGGCGGCTCCTACCCCCGAACCCTGAGCAGCATGCCCGAATGGAATGATCGCGGCATTTCCCTGGGACTCCGTCGCTTCGGCGAAACCGGAGCCATCCTCGATGTATTCGCCCGCGAGCATGGGCGCCGGCGCGGCCTGATCTATGGCGGGGCCAGCCGAGCGAAACGGGCCGTCATGCAGCCAGGGAACACGCTGGCGCTGACCTGGCGGGCCAAGGCCTCCGACAGCCTGGGTCACTTCGCCACCGCCGAGCCCGAAGCCGAACGCTCGGCCCTTCACCTGAGCGAGCCCGAGGCGCTGTGCGCCATGTCAGCGATCGCCGATCTGCTGCAGGAGGCCCTTCCCGAAGGCGAGGCCAAGCCCGGCCTGTTCGACGCCGCCGAGACCCTCCTCGACGCCCTTGGACAGCCTCACATCTGGCCCCCGCTGTTTGTCCGCTGGGAGCTGGGTCTGCTGGCGATGCTGGGCTACGGCCTTGATTTCAGCCGGTGTGCAATCTCCGGGTCCAATGACGGGTTGACCCACGTCAGCCCCCGCTCGGGCCGCGCCGTCCGGGGCAGCGAGGCAGGCGACTATCTCGACCGTCTCCTCGTGCTCCCGCAGTTCCTTGTGGATTCCCGTGCGCCTGTCCTGCCTTCCGACATCGGCGCGGGGTTGCGGTTAACGGGTTATTTCCTGTCTGAGCGGCTGTTTGCGGATCTGAACAAGCCCGTGCCAGAGGCGCGCGATCTGATGATTGACCGCCTTGAACGCGGCGGGCGAATTTCTCATAAGCCCGGTACGATTCCCGGCAGTCTGTAACGCCCGAGGGCCTGTATGTCCGACGACACGATCGATGGCGGCGAAAACGCCGGCCATGTCATCGACGAGCCGATGGCGGAGGCGCTGTCGCGCCGCTACCTCGCGTATGCACTCTCGACGATCACGGCCCGCGCCCTGCCGGACGTCCGCGACGGCCTGAAGCCCGTCCACCGCCGCCTCCTTTATTCGATGCGCGAGCTCAACCTGAACCCCGAGGGCGCCTTCAAGAAATGTGCGCGCGTCGTCGGCGACGTCATCGGTAAATACCACCCCCACGGCGACCAATCGATCTACGACGCGATGGTCCGCCTCGCGCAGGATTTCAACGTCCGCCATCCGCTCGTGGACGGGCAGGGGAACTTCGGCAACATCGACGGCGATAGCGCCGCCGCTATGCGATACACCGAAGCCAAGCTGACGCCCGCCGCCGCCCTGCTGCTCGAAGGGCTGGACGAGAACGCCGTCGACTTCCGCGCCACCTATGACGGCGAAGAGAAGGAGCCGGTGGTGCTCGCCGCCGGATTCCCGAACCTGCTGGCCAACGGCGCCAACGGCATCGCCGTCGGCATGGCGTGCTCGATCCCGCCGCACAACGCCGCCGAGTGCATCGACGCCGCCATCCACCTGCTGGAGCACCCGAAGGCCACCACGGACGATCTCATGAAGATCATCCCCGGCCCGGACTTCCCCACCGGCGGCATCATCGTCGAGACGCCCGAATCCCTGCGCGAGGCCTACGAGACAGGCCGCGGCGGCGTGCGGATGCAGGCGCGCTGGCACAAGGAAGACATGGGACGCGGCATGTGGCGGATCATCGTCACCGAGGTTCCCTACCAGGTGCCCAAGTCCAAGCTCATGGAGCGTCTCGCCGAACTCATCGAGACCAAGAAGGCGCCGCTGCTCGACGACGCGATGGACGAGAGCGCCGAGGATGTCCGCATCGTTCTGACGCCCAAGTCGCGCACGGTCGAACCCGAAGTGCTGATGTCCAGCCTGTTCCGCCTCTGCGAGCTGGAGACGCGCTTCCCGATCAACATGAACGTCCTCGACAAGGGCGTGCCGAAGGTGATGAGCCTCAAGGCCATCCTCAACGCCTACCTAGATCACCGCCGCGAAGTCATCGTTCGCCGCGCCCAGTTCCGCCTCGACAAGATCGAGCGCCGCCTCGAGATCCTCGACGGCTTCCTGATCGCCTACCTCAACCTCGACGAGGTGATCCGGATCATCCGCTACGAGGACGATCCGCGCACCGAGCTGATGAAGCGCTTTGGCCTCTCCGAGGTCCAGGTCGACGCCATCCTCAACATGCGCCTGCGCGCGCTGCGCAAGCTCGAGGAAATGGAGATCCGCCGCGAGCACAAGGAGCTCACCGAGGAGCGCGACCGCCTGCGCGCCCTCATCGGTTCCGACGCCCGCCAGTGGACCGAAGTGAAGCGCCAGCTGAAGGCTGCGCGCGAGGTCTTCGGCCCCGGCACGAAGCTAGGCCCGCGCCGTTCGAAGTTCGACGTCGCCATCGAGGTCGACGCCACCGCAGCGCTGGAAGCCCTCGTCGTGAAGGAGCCGGTGACGGTCATCCTCTCGCAGATGGGCTGGATCCGCGCCCTCAAGGGCCACAACCAGAAACTCGACCAGCTGAAATTCAAGGAAGGCGACGAGTTCGCCATGGGTCTCGAATGCCAGACCACCGACAAGGTGGTGATGATGGCGTCCGGCGGCCGGGCCTTCACGCTCAGCGCCGACAAGTTGCCCGGCGGACGCGGCCACGGCGAGCCGATCCGCCTGTCCTTCGAGCTGCCCGAGGAAGAAACCATCGTCGACATGTTCGTGCCGATCGAGGGCGCGCGCCGCCTTCTGGCGTCGGACGCCGGCTACGGCTTCATCGTTCCGGAGGCTGAGCTTCTCTCGTCCACCCGCAAGGGCAAGATCATCATGACGCCAGGCGATTCCAGCCTGATCGCCATCCCGAAGATCGAGGGCGAACTGGTCGCTGTGGTCGGCGACAACCGCAAGCTGCTGTTCTTCAAGCTCGACGAAGTGCCGGAGATGACGCGCGGCAAGGGCGTCAAGCTGCAGGCCTACAGCAATGGCAAGCTGACCGACATCAAGACGTTCACGAAGGCGGACGGCTTCTCGTGGTCGGACTCCGCCGGCCGCCAGATGCAGCTGCCCGACTGGAAGGACTGGATGGGCAAGCGAGCCCAGGCCGGCCGCATGGCCCCCAAAGGCTTCAGCCGCAACGGCCGCTTCTCCGCGTAGGCCCGGCAGCACTTTCCGAATCCACCAGCCTGAAAGAAGGCCTCATGGTGAGCAGCCGCCGCAGGCGGCGTCCCCTCACCCTGAGGAGCCGCCGACAGGCGGCGTCTCGAAGGGCGAACCACGAGGCCGGAGCTCACCGGCAGATCGTTCATTCCCGGCGAGGAGGGTGGTAAAGCGGATAGGCCACGTCCCCCCGCGCCTCGTGGTTCGATCCTTCGACAGGCTCAGGATAAACTCGACGCCACGCTGGGCGTGGCTGCTCCCCATGAGGCGCTCCTTTGTCGGGGATTGACGCCTCTCGCAATGCAAGCCTGTGCCTGGCGCCCAACGCCGCTGGACCTTCAGCCAAATGCCCTGCAATGTTCCCGCGTCGCGGAATCGACGGGGCCAGAGGGACGAACCACCATGCTGCCGCTTTACATTGCGTTGGGCGTTGTTGCGCTCGTCCTGGTCTTCATCATCCTGATCTACAACGGCCTTGTCGCCAAACGGCAGACCGTCAACGAGTCCTTCTCCGGCATCGACGTGCAGCTCAAGCTCCGCCGTGAGCTGGTGCCGAACCTGGTCGAGACCGTGAAGGGCTACGCCGCCCACGAGAAATCGACGCTGGACGCCGTCATCTCGGCCCGGAACTCCGCGCAGGCCGCCGCCGCCACCGGCGCTGCCGGCGAGATGGGCGCAGCAGAAGGCGTGCTGTCGGGGGCTCTCGGCCGCATGTTTGCGCTGGCCGAATCCTATCCGGATCTCAAGGCCAGCAACAACTTCGTGCAGCTGCAGACCGAGCTCTCGCAGATCGAGGACAAGGTCGCCGCGGCGCGCCGCTTCTACAACTCGGCCGTCGGCGACTACAACACGGCGATCCAGCAATTCCCGGCCTCGATCATCGCCGGCAGCGCCGGCTTCACCGAGCGCCAGTTCTTCGAAGTCAGTGAGACGGAGCGGGCCGCGCTGAACGTCGCTCCCGAAGTGAAGTTCTGAGCCAATAACTGACACGGGCTCCTGACTGTCGTCATCCTCGGCTGAGCGCAGCGAATGCCGGGGATCTCGGTTCTGTTTACCGGGGACACGCAGAGAGGTTTCCCGATTTTTGGCAACCGGGATCCCCGGGATGCGCCGCTTTGCGGCTTACCCGAGGATGACGCCGTCAGGTCGGTGACTCAAATCCGGGCTGATGAGCCAGCGCCCTAGATCTCGCTTTCCTGAAGCGGTCGCCAGTCCTGACCATCGAACACCTGCAGCGGCATGAAGTCGGCCTTGTAGCCCATCTTCGGCGAGTCCTTCACCCAGTAGCCGAGATAGACGTAGGGCAGGCCAAGCTCTGTCGCGAGCCGAAGGTGGTCCAGCACCAGATAGGTGCCGACGCTGCGGGGCGCGATTTCAGGCCGGTAGAAGGAATAGACCATCGACAGGCCGTCCTTCAGCACGTCGGTCAGCGCCGTCGCCTGCAGTGCGCCTTCGTCGCCGGTAACAGCGTCCGGGTTGTTGCGGTACTCGAAGACAACGGTGCGGACCGGGCTCCCGTCCACCATGCCCGCGAAGTCACGCAGCTCCATCTCGTTCATGCCGCCGCCCGGGTGGCGGTGGTTGAGATAGCGCTTGAGAAGCCGGAACTGCTCGCGTGTCGCCTGCGGCTGGCAGGGCTCGCGCTCCAGCATCGTGTTTCGGTTCAGAACCTTGCGCCATCTCCGCGACCATTCGAACTTCGCAACATCGATCCGCACGGAGCGGCAGGCGTTGCACGTCTTGCAGGCGGGCCGGTAGGCGATGGTCTGCGAGCGGCGGAAGCCGGACCGCGTCAGCGTGTCGTTGAGGCCCACGGCGCCCTCAACAGCCAGATTTGCGAAGACTTTCCGCTCCATCCGGCCAGGCAGATAGGGGCATGGCTGGGGCGATGTGAGGTAGAACTTCATCCTGCGGACGAAGTCGGGGTGAATGATCTGCTGGGCGTCCGCTTCTTTCATCGCGTCCTGATTGTATGCCGCCCGGGGGCTTACGCCAGTGGGGAACTACAATTCAACGCGCAACGTGACCCCGAATTCAGGTGGAGGTCACAGTCCGTGGTCGACGGGCAGGACAGGCGCCTCACGCAGAAGCACGATCGATATGCGGCGATTCGCCGGAAGGTCCGGATCGTCGGCATAAAGCGGTTCTGACGAAGCCTTGCCCCGGACTTCATAGACACGGTCGGAATCAACGCCGCGCTGTTCGAGGATCCGCCGGGCGGTATTGGCGCGGTCCGCCGACAGCTCCCAGTTGGAGTAGCCGTCGCCGACAGGCGCGATGGAATCGGTGTGTCCGGAGATCGAGATCCGGTTCGGAAGCGGCTCGATCACGCTTGCGACGGTTTCCAGCAGTGTCCGCGTGCGGGGCAGGGGCTCGGCGGACGAGCCCGAGAACATCGCGCGGCCCTCCTGGTCGATCAGCTGGATCCGCAGGCCTTCGGGCGTCTGGTCGATGATGATGTTCTTCGAAAGCTCGGCCAGTTCCGGCATGTCCTGCAGCGCCTGGCGCAGCGAGGCTTCCGCCGAAACGAACTCGGCGCCTTCCATGCGGCGCGCCATCGCTGTCTCGAGGGCTTCCTCGGAAGCGGAGGACTGGCTGTTTTCGCCCTCGGTGTCGCCGCCGCCCTTCTTGGCCTCGCGGCGATTGTCGACGTCCTGGGTATCCATGATCGGCCGATTCGAGCCCGAGGCTCGCGCGCCGTCGTCCTGAAAGGCCGTTCCGCCCAGCAGGCCGTCAGACCCCTGGGTCGACCGCGAAACGCTGGCCGGAGCGAAATAGTCTGCAATCCCGCGTTTCTGCTCAGGACTGGTTGTATTGATCAGCCACATCAGCAGAAAGAAGGCCATCATTGCAGTGACGAAGTCGGCATACGCCACCTTCCAGGCGCCGCCATGATGGCCGCCGCCTATGATTTTCTTCACCTTCTTGATGACGACGGGTGCGTTCGAGCTCATCTGGCGACTATCTGGGGGCGTAGACCTGTGGCGCATACTTGCGGATTACGGTTAAGGCTGAGTGCATGACGCTGGTGAGTCTCGATAACGACTTCGACCCGATGGCCTACCGGCGTGCGCTGGGCGGGTTCGGGACCGGCGTAGCCCTTGTCGCCGCCCATGACAGTGAAGGGCGCGCGCACGGCCTGATCATCAACAGCCTCACCTCCGTCTCCCTTCACCCGCCCGTCATGCTGTGGTGTCTAGGTACCCAATGCGCCGCTTTCGACGTCTTCACGACGTGCGCGTCCTTCACCCTCAACATTCTCGGGGCCGGGGACGAGCCGCTGGCCCGCCAGTTCTCGCGACGGGGCGACCGCATCATCCCGCCGGACCAGATCGTGATAATGGAAACCGGCGCCCCGGCCCTCGCGGCGGCGCTGTCGAGCATCGACTGCCGGATGCGCTCCCACCAGCTCGTCGGCGATCATGAGGTGATCTTCGGCGACGTGGCGGCCTACCGGACCTCAGAGGCCGCCGAGGCGCTGGGCTACTTCCAGGGGCGCTATGTCCGCCTCTCCCATGGAGATGCGTGACATGGCGGCGTGCGCCTATCTGGGTCTTGGCGTCATGGGCGGACCCATGGCCAGGCACCTTCTCGCGGCTGGGCGGCAGGTATCCGTCTGGAACCGCACCGAGGAGAAGGCCCACGCGTGGGCGCGCACCAACGGAGCCGAAGGCGCGGTCAAACCTATCGAACAGGCGGTCAGCGGCGCAGAATTCGTCTTCATGTGCCTCGGCGACGACCCGGACGTGGCGGAGGTCTTCGACCGCATCGAGGCCCACCTCCAGCCGGGTTCCGTTCTGGTCGACCATACCACCGGCTCCGCCGGCCTCGCGCGCGCGTTGTACGACCGTTGCAAGGCGAGGGGCGTCGCCTTCATTGACGGCCCGGTGTCCGGCGGCCAGGCAGGCGCCGAGAGCGGCAAGCTGACGGTGATGGCCGGCGGCGACGCAGACGCGCTCGAACGCGTCCGTCCGTACCTCGACGTCTATTCCCGGCAGGTCACGCTGATCGGCGGCCCGGGCGACGGCCAGCTGGCCAAGTCCGTCAACCAGATTTGCATCGCCGCCGCCGTACAGGGCGTCGCCGAAGGCCTCCACTTTGCCGAAAAGGCCGGCCTCGACCCCTCGAAAGTCATCGAAGCCATCTCCAAGGGTTCCGCCCAGAGCTGGCAGATGGAAAACCGCTGGAAGACCATGGTCGAAGGCAAGTTCGACTTCGGGTTCGCCGTCGACTGGATGCGCAAGGACCTCCGCATCGCTCTCGAGGCCGCCCGCCAGACCGGCGCCTCCACGCCTGTCACGGCCCTGCTGGACCAGTTCTACGCCGATGTGCAGGCGGAAGGCGGCGGACGCTGGGATACATCCAGCCTGATCACGCGGCTCAACCGCCCCGGGAGTGCGGAGAGCGGCGAGTGAAGGTCGACCCCGCCGTCCTTGAACCCGACATCGAGGAGACCTTCGTGACCGCCAGCGGACCCGGCGGACAGAACGTCAACAAGGTCTCGACTGCGGTCCAGCTGCGCTTCAACCTCGAACGGTCCGCCGCCTTTTCCGACGCCCAGAAGGCGCGCATCCGCCGCGCGCTCAGCTCGCGGCTGACGAACGAGGGCGAACTCATCCTGTTCGTCCAGACCCACCGCTCCCAGCAGCGCAACCGCGAGGAAGCCCGCGAACGCCTCGCCGAGCTGCTGGAGAAAGCCACTTTCGTCCAGAAAACCCGAATCCCCACCCGGCCCTCCCGAGGCGCCAAGGAACGCCGCCTCGAGGGCAAGGCAAAGCGCTCCCAGATCAAGTCCGGCCGTGGAAAGATCCAGGACGACTGATCGGCATCCGAAAACACAACCTAAAGTTGTGTTTTGCGTGCGTGTATGTCTTCCTGCTCCCCACAACCAGAGGGGGTGGGGAGTATGTTGCAATCGCACGATGCAATGCCGAAGACGCGGCAAGCGGTGACGCCGGACGAGGCTGAACGGCTGAGGTCCGTCATCCGTCAGGCCGAGTGCATACCGGGCCGGTTCGGAGACGTCCGGGTAACGCTGCCACAGGACGCCGACGCCCTGGCCCGGCTGCTGTCCCACGAGAGCATCGGCCCGCGCATCTACACGATGCCTCCTGTGATCGACGCCAGCTCGATGCGCACCTTCATCGAGGACCACCTGATGGAGCGGGCGCGAGGCGAGGGGATACTCTTCACCGTCTTCGCGCCCGACGGCGAGGCGCTGGCCTATTTCGACGTCCAGCTCTGGGCGGAGTGGGGCGCCTGCAAGTTCGGCGGCGCCGTGAAAGCCTCGCGTCAGGGTCGCGGCTTCGGCGGCGCCACAACCATCGCCGCCATCGAGTGGTGCTTCAGCGTCCTCGGCGTCGAGCGCATCTGCGAGACCACCGCCCTCGACAACGACCGTTCGATCCGCCTTCTGTCGCGCCTCGGCTTCACGCCAATGGGCGAAGTAACCTCCATCCGGCCCGACGGATCCACCCGCCAATCCCTCTACTGGGAGATGGAGCGAGCAGCGTGGACCTCGGCCCAGCGCCGCACGGGCTAGCGACGCGGCCGACCCCGCGCGCGAGCCCTCTCGAAGGCGACCTGCAGCTCCCCGAAGACCGAGCGTTCGGGCTTTGGAGCGCCCGTGTGCATGAAGCGAAGCTCATCCATGAACGCATCCCAGAGGGGCGGCCCCCCGTCCTCCAGAAGCTCCGCCCGCACCGAAAGCTCCCAGCTCGGCTTGGTGTGCCTGCGTCCCCATGCCCCCATCTGAACCAGCAGGGGCACAAGCTGGATGGCCGGCTCGGTCAGGCTGTAGACCCACTTCTGCTTGTGGGCCGGGTCGGGCGCGCGCGACAGCAGCCCCCCTTCTGTCAGCTTCTTCAGCCGGTCCGACAGGATGTTGGAGGCGATCCCTTCCTCGCTCTGGCTCAGCAAGTCGCCAAAGCTTCGCCGGTTGCCGAACATCACGTCGCGCACGACAATCAGGCTCCAGCGGTCGCCCAGCTGTTCCAGCGTCAGGTTTATAGGACAGCCGGAGCGTCCGGTATTCGACACGAGGGTCTCCGATCTCGGCTTGCATTCTGCAATCAGTGGGGGCAGATAGGCAACCAGTTGCGTAATGCAATTGGTTGGGCTCGGGCTGGAAGGGTAACGGATGATCATCGTATCAGGGCATCTGAAGATCCGTCCCGGCCAGATGCAGGCGTTTCTCGCCCTGGCCTCGGTCGCAGTCCTCGCCGCCCGCCGCACGCCCGGCTGCCTCGACTTCGCGGTCTCGGCCGATCCCGTCACGGATGACCGCGCAAACATCTACGAGGCCTGGGACTCCGAAGACGCGCTCCTGAAATTCCGCGGCGATGGCCCCGGAGAGGACGTCTCAGCTTTCATCGTATCCGCAGAAGTCCGGCGCCACACCGTCTCGTCCACCGGCGCAGCCTAGCATCCCGTCAGGAGCCCACCGTGTCGCTCATACTCTACGGCCACCACTTCTCATCCTACACGCAGAAAGCCCTGATCGCGCTCTACGAGAACGCCACGCCGTTCGAGTTCCGCAACATCGACACCGACACTCCGCAACACGCCGAAGAGTGGCTGAAGCGCTGGCCGCTCCGCAAGTTCCCGGTGCTCGTCGATGGCGACCGCACCGCCGCCGAGACAAGCATCATCATCGAGTATCTGCAGCTCCAGCATCCCGGCCCCGTGCGGCTGATCCCGGAAGACCCGATGGCGGCGCTGGACGTCCGCTTCATGGACCGCTTCTTCGATCTGCACGTGATGAACGCCGCCCAGCACGCCGTGAACGGCGCGCTCACCGGCGATCCGGTCAAGCGGAGCGAGGGCCTCGCCCTGTCGGTCGGGCTACTGGATCGCGCCTATGCGTGGCTCGACGGCTATCTCGAAAACCGAACATGGGCCGCAGGCGTGGGGTTCACCCTGGCCGACTGCGCCGCCGCTCCATCGCTGTTCTACGCCGACTGGATCCACGAGATATCCGGCGCCCACCCGAACGTCCGCGCCTACCGCACGCGCCTGCTGGCGCGTCCGTCGTTTGCGCGGGCAGTCGACGAGGCCCGCTACTTCCGCGCATACTTCCCGCTCGGCGCGCCAGACCGGGACTGAGAGCTCCCGGGACTGAACGCACAGCAGATCGCGACCAGAATGAAGCATCCTGGTCGCGTCCGTCTGTTGAGTCTCGGGTGGGGAAAGCTGCGACTACTGCGCGGCAGGGCGTGCGAACGAGGCCAGCGCCTTCAGCGCGGCAATCTGCTCGGGCGGCATGTCGGTCACCGGCGCGCAGCGCGGATCGGTGTTCTGGATCGCCTTGGCCATCACGGGCGTGACCGGGATCGGCAGGCAGCCATGCGTCTGCTCGCAGACCAGATCAAACTCCGGCTTGGCGGCGATGTGGCAGGAGAGGCAGTTGCCGCCGAAGCGGTTCACGACTTCACCGGCGCCGCGCACGTTGATCTTGGTGCCCTGAGCCGTGACGTTGAGCTCGAAGAACTCCCAGTCTTTGGTGGCCGGGTTGAAGCCGGCCTCGCGCTTCACCATCGCTTCCGTCGGCACCAGCTGCACAACCGAGCCAACCGGGTAGACGCCGCCGGTCGCGGAGTTGGCGACCTTCAGGGTCGCTTCGGTATGGCCAAGCAGGTTGCCGACATAGAAGCCGCGAACCGGCGTCAGGTCGCGGATGCAGGAGAAGCTGGCTTCCGTGATTTCGACTTTGGTCTGGGTCTGGGCCCAGGCGGATGTGGCGGCCAGCCCGGATACGGCGGCGATCACGGCCGCAGCTGCGACGGCGAGTGTGGTGCGAAGCGACATTTGAAACCCCCGAATGGATGAGGGGAAACTGCGCAGTGTTTCGATGCATATGCAAGTCAAATGACTGTAAGGTTCTGCAAATCCTCGGCGGCTGTCGACACAAGCAGTGGCGGGCGCTTAGCCTCCGGGATCGCCTGACCGAACAAGGCCTGAACGCACAAGGCCTGAACGCACAAGGCCTAAACTTACAAGGGATGCCGCGTGATGTCCGAAACCTACATTGATCCCACGCGCGAAGCCTTCGACGCCTTCAAGGCGCTGCCCCGTGACCAGCCGGTCTGGATGCTCAATCTCGTCCGCTTCCGCGACCGCGCCGTCTATCCGGCGGGTCATCCCGATGCTGAAAAGGGCTGGACCGGGGCGGAGGCTTACTCAGCGTACGGCCGTGACAGCCAGTCCGTGTTCTCGCGAATCGGCGGATCGGTCACCTGGCGCGGCCACATGCAGACCGTCCTCACCGGTCCCGCCTCAGAACGCTGGGATACGATCTTCATCGCCCACTACCCGACGGCCGGCGCCTTCCTCGCGATGGTCACGGATCCCGTCTACCGGGTCGCGGTCGTCCACCGTCAGGCGGCGGTCGAAACCAGCCGCCTGATCCGCTGCCAGCAGCAGGACGCGGGCTCCGGTTTCGCCTGAGGTCCCCAGCTTACATCGTCAGGCCTACATCGTCAGGCCGATCTCGCGCAGCCGCTCCATCAGATAGTCCTGCGCCGTAATTGGCGCAGGCGCCGGCGAGCCCTCCGCCACACACGCGGGCAGGGGACGGATCAGATAGTCCGGCCGGAAGTGCAGGAAGAACGGCGTCGAATAGCGCGGGAAGCGGGCGCGCTCCGGCTTCGGGTTCACTACCCTGTGCGTTGTGGACGGCAGGAAGCCGTTGGTCAGCCGCTGCAGCATGTCGCCGATATTGACCACCAGCGATCCCGGCGGCGGATTGACGGCCAGCCACTGGCCGTTGCGGTGGAGCACCTCCAGCCCGCCTTCCTCCGCGCCGAGCAGCAGCGTGATGACGTTGATGTCTTCATGCGCGCCCGCGCGGACCGAACCTGCCGGCGGCGGATTGATCTGCGGCGGATAGTGCAGGAAGCGCAGGATCGAATTGCCGTTGCGCACGGGGTCCACGAAGAAGCTGCGGTCAAGCCCGAGATGCGCCGCGATGGCGGAAAGCACCTTCAGCCCCATCTGCTCCAGCGCATCGAACATCGCGCCGGTATCCGCTTTCCAGCCCTCGATCTCCGCCACGTAGATGTTGTCGTCCATGAAGACGCGCAGCGGATCGCCCGGCGGCAGTTCCCGCCCGACATGCCAGAATTCCTTCAGGTCCTTCGCTGTGGCGCCCTTGGCCACCTCGACGGCGAACGGCGTGTAGCCGCGCTGTCCGCCGCCGCCCTGGATGTAGTAGCGGCGCTTCACATCGTCAGGCAGCGCGAAGAACGCCTTGGCCGCCGCCAGCCCGCGATCCAGCACCGCCTGGTTGACCGGATGATCGGAGATCACGGCAAACCCGGTGTCCTCGAACGACGCCCCGATGTGCCTTGAAAAGGAATCCGGGTCGGAAACGGCCAGCTCGAACGAAATCGGCCGGAACGGATCGTCGGCGAGAATGTCTTCAGCGGTGCTCAAGGCGTCTGTCCTGAACTTCGGAATGGAAAACCATGCGGCCTCCTGTGTGAGACTGCGCAGGGTCGAGAGCAACAGGAATAGATGTCACGCTGACCGCTACATGCGCTGGGTGTGGGACGGCAGCCCCCATCATTCTGCCGGCCCGGCCGACTGTCTGGATTCCCGCGAATGCGGGAATCCAGACTTAACAGCCTGACCCCAAACGCGATTTCCAGAATCTGGATACTCGCAGCTGCGACGAACCCGGCCCTGCGGCCCGTCTCCAGAGTGACAGCTCGAACGCATTCAATCCGACCGGGTCCAGACCTCCCGCAATATCCCCTCGCGTCTGGCAAGGGAGGGTTCGGTGGCCACCGAAACATCGAATGTCAGCCGCTCGGACGGCGCGGCGACCACCGCTCCGGCCGCCCGCGACAGCCGAGCCCCTGATCGGCTCACCCTGAGGAGCACGCGCAAGCGTGCGTCTCGAAGGGCGGGCCGTGAAGGGGCGAGACCCAAGCGGGCGTCCGCCAGCGGCGGTCTGAAACACCTGTCCCTGCGATCGAAGCGGGGGTGACCATCAGGGATCGGTCCCTGATGCGCGCGTCACCGGGATGCGGACCAGGGCCTAACAGGCTCCGTCGACGTCACCGGGCCAAACGTCCGAACGGGGCGCGTGGGAACACGCACCGGCCAGCGAAAGCTGGCAATTGTCTACCAATGGCGCGTTTCCACGCGCCCCGGCCTCCCATGCCTCAACGGGGCAAACAGGGAGGTGAGCTACAGCAAAACGGACGGCTCACGCCGGTCCCAGCGAGCAGCCATGTCTGCTATTGGAAAACCAGCACAGGACCCCGGCATGAGCGGCGCGCAACTCTACACCACCTTCGAAATTCCCGATCCGGACGTCGCCATCGAGGCAGCCATCTTCGGACCGTCTGGCGAGCTGCGCCCCTTCCGTCCGCCGCCTGTAAAGCCAGAGCATGTGGAGGGCATGGCGATCCACGGCTGGGACAATGCCGGCACGTACGGCATGGGCGGCCCCGGATTTTTTGCCCTGCGTCTGGATGCGGGCTGGCTGGTCGTCGCGCTGTGGGGCGCGATGGACTGGATGACAGCGGAGGGCAGGCTGCTCTCCGACATGTTCCACACCGATCATCAGCGCCCTCTGCCGTGGGTGTCAGAGCAGGGCGACTGGCTGACGCCAAGGCTGGAGGGCCGCCGCCTCGCGAAGCTGGAGGTCCAGCCGCACGCCATGCGCATCGTGCTCGACGACGGCTTCACGATACGGATCGAGGAGCACCCGTCCGTCCGCCCCGTGTTCGCAGGCAATGGCGAACCGCGGGCCTTCGCGCCTGCAGACGATCTGCGGCCGTCCGTCTTTCTCGCGCCGACGACCGAGCTATGGATTTGAGGCGCGCTTCAGCCCTGCGGCCGCCGGATCACGCAGGGCGCCGAAGCACTCGCCAGAAGATTGCCCGCGGCATCGCGCAAGCTGGCCTCCGAGACGCCGATGGTGCGCGAGATGTGGGTCACCTTCGCTTCCGCTACCAGGTCCGCATTCAGCGGAATGGGCCGCAGCATCTTCACGCCCAGATCGACGGTGCCGTAGCTCTCGCCGGCTGCAAGCATGGTGTGAACGGCGCACCCGGTGGCCGAGTCGAGAACGGTGGCGGCAAACCCGCCATGGACACCGCCCATCGGATTGAGATGCCGCTCGTCGGCGCGCGCATGGACAACCGCCCGGCCTCTCTCGACCTCCATCCGCCCCATCCCCATCGTGCCCGAAATCGACGCCCGCGGAATTTTTCCGTCGATGGCCGCTTGCAGCAGTTCAAGTCCGGTCAGGTCGGCAGGGTTCATGGCATGCGGCCTCAGGCAGATCGAAACAGTTCCTTTATGGAACTGGCCAGCCGCCGACCGTCTGTCAACCGCTCGAAAGGGTTATCCGCGCGATTCCCATGACGCTGGTGACAACTTGATAAGCGCTTGATGACTTTCGATTCAGACTCATGAATTCATGTAAACCCAAATAAATCTCAAATTAAGTGCGAAATCTCTGCAGTATTAACCACGCAGAAAAGCTTGTTCGATTGAATGAACTCAAGCCGGTGATGCGGCGGGTGCTTCGAAGACCCCTCAGTGAATGGCGGGCTTCGCGAACAAGGGGATGCCAGAATGGCGTACGCAGATATCATGCTCGAGGCCCCGGAAACGGGTCTTGCCGTTACCGCTCCGGCGGAAGAGTTCTACCGTCTGGGCCTGCTGTATTCGAACGGCATGGGCGTGGCGGTCGACTACTGCGCCGCCCACAAATGGTTCAACCTGGCCGCCTCGCGCGGTCATGGCGAAGCCAAGATCTGCCGCCAGGAAATGGCCGACCTGCTCGACGCCGCCCAGGTCCGGATCGCGCAACGCGCCGCCCGCGAATGGATGAAGCGCGCCAACTAGGCGCCAGAAGCCACAGCTTGCGGAATGTCATTCCGGGCAAGGACCAAAGGTCCGCCTACCCGGAATCCACACTCCCTCAACGTCGCCGCCGTTCTGGAGTCCGGAGAGCCGCTTCGCGGCGCTCGCTAGAAGCGGGTCACGTCGTAGTAGAGCCCGAAGTCCACGGGCAGGGCCTCGCGGATGAACTGGCGGACGAACAAGTTCTCGTCCGAGATCGCCTTGCGGGTCACATAGACGACGTCGAAGCGCCGCAACGGCCCGATCTCGTCGAACGTCGCCTTGGCCAGTTCGCTGCGCAGATTGATCACGCGGGTGAGTACGCCGGCCTCAGCGTCGCGCCGCATCACCACCACCTGCGTCTTGCGCCCGTCATCGGTCACGCCGCCCGCCAGCACGATGGCCTGGAATGGATTGATCTCGCCGGGCAGGTCATAGACGCCCGGCTTCTCGACTTCGCCGCCCACGAAGATCTGCTGCGAGCCCAGTTTCACAGGCGTCACCGTCAGCGACGGATCGATCAGTTCGCGGCCATAGACATCCTGCACCAGCGTCTGGACGCCGTCGTTCGACAGGCCGGCGATCATCACCGGGCCGAACGTCGGCAGCGTGATCCGCCCGTCCGGCGCGATCGTCACATCCGTGCTCAGTTCCGGCGCCGTCCGCACATCGATGCGCAGCTGGTCGCCGGGATAGTAGCGATAGCCCGCGTCACGCGCGGTCCAGGTCGGGAAGGGTTCAGGCCGGAAAGCCGGCGCAGATTTCGGAACCGGATCGCCCATGCAGCCTGACAGGCTTAACAGGGCAAAAGCGCTTGCGAACGACGTTCGCCACATCGGGGCGGACCTCAGGGACGTCGACGACCATGTAGCGCGCGCGTGCATGCGTTCATGTGTTGGTCCGGAATGGTCAATGGGTTGTTAAGCGCCGCAGTTCAAGGCTGCTGTGTTAACGACTGGGGCTTATGACGTGAGCGTGGACAGCTGGAGCGAGCGGACGGCCGCGGGCGCGCAAGCGCCCGGTCGTGAGCTGCCGCCTCAAACGCTGCGTCCGGTGCTCGGGGCCGCAGGATCGGCACTCGCGTTCTGGCGCGCCAAGTGGCTGATGCTGCTGATTTTCATGCCTATTTTCCTGGCCGGCATCGCAATCGCGCTGCTCACGCCGGTGAAGTTCCCGGCCTCGACCCGGCTGCTGGTGAAAATCGGCCAAGAATACGTCTTCGACCCGATCCTCGGCGAGGCGGGACGAGGCGTGGCGACCCAGTCCGACGAAATGCTCCAGGCCGAGGCCGAACTGGCGGCGTCTCCGGTCATCGCCGAACGCGTCATTGAGGCCGTCGGCCTCGAAACGCTGTACCCGCGCATTGCGAAAGCCCCCTTCAAGGCCAAGGGCCAGGCCGAACGGCGCGCTATCGAAGCGTTCGCAAAAGACTTCAGCGCATCCGCCAGTCCCCGTTCGTCGATCCTGCGCCTGACCTATCGCCACGAAGACCCAGCTATCGCCGCCCAGACACTCAACGTCGCGGTCGACGTCTACATGGCCTACCGGCAGGAAGTCTTCGGCGGCGGCTCGGCGGCGGCGCTCTCCGAACAGCGCGAAGACATCGAGACCCGGCTTGCCGCGGCGAACGACGCTGTCCGCACCTTCCTTGCCGCCAACCGTATCGCCGATTTCGAGGCCGAGACACAGTCCGTCCTCAAGCTCATCGGTGATCTCAACGACCAGCTTGCAGCCTCGACGACCTCCCGGCGCGAAGCCGAAGGCCGGGCAGGCGGGTTGCAGAAGCAGCTGGCCTCAACGCCGCGCGCCATCGATCTCTACGTCGACACCACCGCTGACCAGCAGGTTGCGACTCTGCGGGTGGAGCGTGAACAGCTGCTCACCCGCTATCGCCCCGAAAGCCGCGTCATCCAGGACATCGACCAGAAAATCGCCCAGCTCGAAGCGTTCGTGCGCAACAATCCACCCGCCGGCGCAAAGCGCGTCGGGCCGAACCCCACATTCCAGGCGCTTGAAGGCGATCAGGCCACCGCCCGCGCTGAAGCCGCTGCGCTCGCCAGCCGTTCGGCCGAACTCCAGCGCCAGCTGACCGAAGCCGAGACACGCCGGACGCGTCTTGCGACCCTTGAACCTGCCTACGGCAAGCTGGTCCGCGAGCGCGACGCCCTGACGGCCGCCGCCCAGCGCTTCGCCGAGCGTGAGCTGTCAGAACGGGCAAGGATGCAGCTCGCCACGCGCAGCGCCGACAACATCTCGGTCTACGAACCCGCCCGCACGCCCATCAACGGAGCTTCACCGCGCCGCCTGATCGCAATCGCCGCCGCCGGCCTTGGTCTCATCACTGCGCTGGCCTTCGGCCTGTTGCGCGTCTGGATGGTGCGCACCCTGCCGACGGCGTCATCCGTGGAAGCCACTCTCGGCGTTCCCGTCCTCGTCAGCGTCCGGAACAGGTAGGCCAATCGTGCACGACCTCCGTTCCGATCTTCGAGACGTCTACCGCAAGCTCGCCAGCACCGAGGGCCAGGAGGGCGGCCGCATCATTCTGGTGATGTCGGCGCTGCCCGGCGAAGGTGTCTCCAGTGTTGCAGCGTCTCTCGCTCTCATCGCCGCAGAGAACGCGCGGAAGCCCGCCTGGCTCATTGATCTCGATCTCCGGCGCAACCATGTGTTCAACGCGTTCGCGATCGAAAGCTTCGCAGCGCAGTTCGGCGGGGTGGGCCCCCCCTATTCGGCGGCGCTGAAGACCCAGCCCTTCTTCTCCATCGATCCGGAGCCGGAGGCAGAGATCGCCTCCGGTATCTTCACCGCCCATCGGGTGGGTGAGACCCGCCTGATGGTCACCCACTTTGACACGTCTCGCCTGAAGGCCGGCCACAGCATCCGCATCCGCCCCCGACCGGACTACTGGGCCGCCGTGCGCCGCGCCACGGACTGGACCTTCATCGACGCCCCCGCCCTGGACCGCGCCAACGCCGGCCTCGCCATCGCCGCCCAGGCCGACGCCGTCCTCCTGGTCGTACAGGCCGACCGCACCACACCCGCCCAGGCGGACACCCTCCGCACCGAAATCGAACGCCACGGCGGAACCGTCGCCGGCGTCGTCTTCAACCGCATTCGCGGCGATGCCGTGCTGGCCGACCGATGGGCGCGCTGACAGCCATCTCCCGGCCCGGCCGCATCGAGACTGCGCTTGCAGGCCTCACCCTGCTGATGTTCGCCGAAGCCTTCCTGCCGAAGCTGCTCGCGCCAGACCCTGCGATATCCAGCGAGGAGCCATGGCTCCTGCGCTATCTGTGGCTGCCCTTCTACGGACTGATCGCCGCCGGCCTCGTTCGAGGCGGTATGGCAACGCTCGATGCTCTGGTCCGCTCGGCTCCTCTGTTGCTTCTGGTGGGCCTCGCATTCGCCTCGACCCTCTGGTCGATCGATCCCGACCTCACGGCCCGGCGGTCGCTGGCCGTGTTGATGACGACCCTTCTGGGCGTGTGGCTCGCTGTCCGCTTTGACTGGCTGTCCCTGCTGCGCCTGCTGGCGTCGGTCTGGCTGTTGCTGCTCGCAGCGTCTCTCGTCTCCGGCGTCATCGCGCCCTCGTTCGCAGTCATGGATGAAGTCCACCCCGGCGCATGGAGCGGCGGATGGTGGGAAAAGAACCAGCTAGGCGGACACGCCGCCCGGGCGGGCATTCTGTTCGCATTCCTGGCATGGCGCGACGGCGAGAAGCGCAGGCTCTGGGTCGCCGCGACCTTGCTCGCCGTCCTCATGGTGATCCTTTCCCGGTCGGCCACCTCGCTTGCGGGCATCATGCTCGGCCTCGGCATCCTTGCCGCGGCCGGGTGGATGTTGGGAGGCCGCCGCCGATCCGTCTTGCTGCTCTGGTCAAGCGGCGTCGCGATCATTGCGGCCACCCTGTTGGCTGTGCTCGCGCCATCCCTGCTGACCGGACTGATCGGCCGCGACGTCACCCTGACCGGGCGGACGGAGATCTGGGGCGCCCTGCTGTCCGCCATAGGAGAGAGGCCCTGGCTTGGCCATGGCTACCAGGCCTTCTGGGCCGCCGGGAGCGAGCCGCGCTACTGGATGCAGAAGGTGGTCGAGTGGAAAGTGCCCACCGGCCACAATGGCTGGCTCGATCTGGCTGCGGCGCTGGGGTGGACAGGTGTTGCGATCTTCGCGCTGGACTTCGCGCTGACGGGCGCCCGAGCCCTCCGCCATGCGCTGACCTCGCCAGCCGGCGTCCTCAGCATCGGTATACTCGCGCAGCTTGCGCTGTTCTCGATATCGGAAAGCGTCCTGCTTCAGCAGAACAGCATCGTGTGGGCGACCTACGCCGCAATCAGCGTGAAGCTCGCACGCGAGGCGCCTCTTCTGTCGCCTGCTTCAGGACAGGTGCAGCGCCCTGTCCGCCATCGACATCGCCCTGCAGCGTCTGCGTAAAACCGCAGATCGTCGCCGCCTCGCGCGGCGTCACCAGCGAGGCGCCGCCCGCAACCGCGCGTTTCGCCAGCTCCGACAGCATGCCGGGGTGGACGCCGTACTCGGACGGAACAGCGGTCACATCGTGTGTGAAGAAGATCAGCCAGCCATTCGTCTTCAGGCACTGGTCCAGCATCTCGATGGCGCGCTTGCGGCTGGCAGCCGTCAGGTAGAGCGGCACGGCGCGCAACTGCCCGCGGTCGCACTCGCCGAGGTTGACGCCGGGAAGACCGCCACGCGCCGTACCGAACACATCCGCCACAATGCGCTTCGCCGCAGGGCTGGTCTCGCCATAGGGATAGGCAAACGACGTAAGGGCGCGTCCGACACCGGCGGCGGCCAGATGCGAAATGCACGCGGTCAGGTCGGCTTTCACCGCCCCACGGCTCAGCCGGGCGTAGTCGGCATGCCCGTGCGAGTGTGCGCCAATCTCGTGGCCGCGCTCATCCAGGGTGCGAAGCGCTGCGGCGTCAAACATCTCGCCATAGACCGGGTGCGTGGATCCCATCAGGCCGGTCGAGGCGTAGAAGGCCGCGCGCCCACCGTTGGTTTCGACGACATCCGCGCCGTTCATCGCCGACATCGGAAAGTCATCGAAGGTGAACGAGACGAGCGGCCGTGGCGGACGGACACTGACGCTCGCAGCATGGCGGAGCTGGGTGAGCCGTCGCTCCGCCTTGGCCAGAAGCGAGCGCGAGGGAGAATAGGTCCAGTCTACAGGCGTCATAGGTGCTCCGCATAGACAAGGGCGCGCCAGACCTTCAAGGCGGCTGCGCGGACGGGAAGGGGCGCCGGTCCGCGCGCTGCCGCTGCCGCAAGCGCGGTTGCAGTGCGGCGAAACGGCAGGCGGCGGGCGAGGCGTGCGGCGCGCAGCAACGGCGCGCCGTCCATCGCTGTGGGATGCTGGCGAACAAGGCGCGCGAAGTTCTCGCCCGAGCGGGCGTACTTCGCCATCAGCACCGCGTCGTCATCGACGCCGAGATGGGTCGCGGTATTGTCGATATGGGAGACAGGGAACCGCCCGGCTACCCGGAGCCCCCACTCGGTGTCTTCCCAGCCCCAGCCTGCAAAGCTCTCATCGAACGGGCAGGCCGCAAGGATGTCGCGATGGACCATCATGTTGCTGGTGAAGACGTAGCGGCCGGGCGCGCGCGACCGCGCGCTGGCTGGCAGGCACTCCGAGGTCAGCGCTTGGCGACGCGCGAGTTCCGTACCTGCCCGGACAGGCAACTGGTCGAGCGAGTAGCCGCCCACGACGAGGCACGGCCCACTGGCGGCCTCAGCCGCTTCCAGATAGCGGGCGATGAAGTCCGGATCGTCGGGCAGCATGTCCGAGTCCAGCAGGAGGACCCAATCGGCCCGTCCATGGCGCGCGGCCGCATTGCGCGCACCGGCGCGCCCCTTGTTGCGGCGTGCGGACACGATCCTCACGGCCAGAGTCGCCTGGCGCGCCGACTGTACAAGTGACTGAGTCAGCTCGCTGGTGCAGCTGCCGTCGTCATACACGACCAGCTCGACGTCGGCCGGATTGGCCTTCAGCCACGCGATGAGGGCAGAACAGTCGAACCGGAATGTCGGCACGACCACGCTGAGGCGAGGCTTCGCGTTTGCCCAGTGCGCGTTGTCGAACACGTCAGAGCCCAACGTCATGGGCGTCAGCGAGGCGGCCGTTGCGGATCGGATCAGGCGAACAGCGTGCATGGTCAGCGCGCCTTCCGGCGGCCGGCGATCAGGCTCGGTATCGTCATCGCAAGGATGTAGAGATCGAACAGGACAGTCGCACGCTTGAGATAGTCCAGGTCGAACCGCACGCGTTCGCGAACCTGCTCCTGCGTATGCGCCGGACCCCTCGATCCATTGATCTGCGCCCAGCCGGTAATGCCGGGCTTGGCTCGATGCCGGTGGGCGTACTCCGCGACCGAGCGTCCAACCTCCGTCGCGCCGGCCGTCATGCCGATGGCGTGCGGGCGCGGACCGACCAGCGACATCTCGCCGGCCAGGACGTTCAGCAATTGCGGCAGTTCATCGAGGCTGGTCGCACGCAGGAAACGGCCAACGCGGGTGACGCGCGGATCGCAGGGAAGCGTCTGAACGATCACGCCATCTTCGGCCAGCCGGTCCGGGCGCATCGTCCGGAACTTCCAGACGCGGATAATCTCGTTGTTGAAGCCGTGCCGCTTCTGCCGGAAGAACACCGGGCCCTTGCTGTCCGCCTTGATGGCGAGAGCGATCAGACCCATCACCGGTAAAGCGGCCAGTCCCAGGAGTGACGCCCCCACAACGTCCATCAGCCGCTTGGCCGTCTCGTAGCCAAGCCTGCGGGGCGCGCCAGAAACGTAGGCCGCAGGCGCGTCGAGAACCCGGGCGAGCGAGGTCTCCTCGGGCGTGAAGCCTTCGAGGTCCAGGACCAGGATAACTTCCTGGGGCAGGGTGCGAAGCCGCGAAATCAGGTCGCGCACACGCGCCTGCGCCGCGAATGGCACCGTGATAACGATCCGGTCCGCCTCCGGCAGGCGAGGCCAGGACAGAAGCTCGTCGATGCCGCCGAGATAGGCGGTCTCGCCCATGCTCTGCGGCGAGCGGGACGCGCGATCATCGAAATAGCCGAGAATGTTGATCTCGCGCTCGGCCGCGTTGCGCTCCACAATTCGCGCAGCGCTGCGCGTCGCACCGACAATGATCACATTGTCCGACAGCCAGCCCTCGCGTCCCAGAAGATGGAGCGCGGCCTGATAGTGAACATGCAGGCCCGCCAGAAGTGCGACTTCCAGAAGCGCCAGCCGGAGGAGGTGGGCGCCGTCGGCTACGGCGAGGAAGCTACCCGCCAGAACGACGATCCCGGCGCCAGCGGCCGCTCCCAGTAGCGTGCGTGCGAGCCGCCGGAATGCCCCGCCGCTGTACCGGAAACGGTAGCCGCCGGCTCGCGCGACGCCCGCAACAATGGCCAGCGGCAGTGCGATGAACGGCGCCGCCGACAGCGTGGATGCGGCGAGCAGGTCCAACCCGAACGCCGCGGCCACGACGAACGCCATAACCGTCAGCAGAAGGCCGTCCGAGGCGACGGCGGCTCTCCCCAGATAGCGCCGGTAGAGCAGGCGCTTGCGCGCACGGGCGGGTGCGGCTCTCTGAGCCAGGATGCGGCTGCTCTCCGCCGCGGGACGGGTGTCCAACGGCGTAACAGGGGTAAGACGGGTGCGCAGGGCTCGCATGGCCAGGATCCGGAGTTACCGGTCTGGCTTAACTTAACAGGGTCAAAATCGGCCTAGAGGTCCCGCGGCACTTTCAATCGAATTTCATCGATTGGCGCGGTCGCGGCCTCAGCCGGCTTCCGGCGTCAAGTAGTTGATGATGCAGCCATCCGCTTCGGCCATTACCACCGGAGGTTTCTGGCCGGCCAGAACGGCGTTCAGCGCGTCCTTCAGGTAGAAGTTGGTGGCTTCGGCCTTTTCACGCCCGTAGGTCAGCCGGTCGTCGATCGGGCCATGGAACACCACCGACCAGTCCGCCGGATTGATCACGAACGTCTCAGCTGTCCGGACAGCGCCAAGCTGCTTCGAGACGGTCTGGTTGACGTCCTTCAGCATCGGAAGGTCGAGTTCGAACTTCTCGGCCTCGGCGGCGATCTTCTCCGGCGTGTCCTGGATGTTCGGGTTCAGCATGACGAACGTCACGCCCTTGGCTTCGTACTCCGCCCGGATCTCCTTCAGCGTCGGCGTCAGCTTCTGGACGATCGGGCAGCCAACACCTTGCATGACGATGACGACGGCCTTGGCGTCGCCCATGGCGTGCAGGCGGTGCGCAACGCCGTTCTGATCCTTCAGCTCGAAGTCGGACACTGTCTTGATCGTGGCGACCACAGGCTCGGCCGTGGTCGTCACGGGCGGCGCTTCGGCCGTTTCAGGGGCGGGGGCGGGCGAGCAGGCCGCGGCAAGGGCGACGGCGAGCACGGAGACGACTGACGTGTAAGCTTTCATACCAAGCATCCTGAACCATCGTGAGCTGCGTTCAAGGCCTGACGATCACAACAGATCGCGAGCCCGGCGGCGCCAGCTCCATATAAAAGAAAACAGGCGGCCGAAGCCGCCTGTTCCAGATCAATTCCAGTTCAAATCCGGTTGAGACCGGACCTGGCCAACTAGAACGTAGACTTCAGCGAGAACTCGACCGTGCGGCCAAGCGCGCTGCCCAGACGGGCGTCGTAGCCGTATTCGATCTGACCCTTCGGCGGGTCGCGATCGAAGACGTTCTCGACCGCAGCCGTGAAGCGCAGGTTGTCGGTCAGGTCGAAGAGATAGATGAAGTCGATATAGACCGGATCTTCGCCGAACTCTTCGTACTGGATGCCCGTACGTTCGTCATAGACCGCCGACGTCCAGGACGCCTGGAGGCGGAGGACATGCTTGTCCATGCGGTAGCTCGAGAAGCCGTTGACCCTCCACTCCGGCGCCGAAACCGGAGCGGCGTTGAAGTTCAGGTCGCCAAGCCGGTCATCACCAGCTGTCACGACAAAGCCGTCGAGCAGGGCAGGCGTGTCCTCGAGTTCCAGAACCTGCGTACCCGTGGCACCGATGCTGAACTCGCCCGGTCCGATCGGCATCGAGTAGTTGATCTGATAGTCGATGCCGCTCGTCAGGACGCCCGGGCCGTTGCCGAATTCGGTCTGTACGCCGGCCAGGTCGGTGACGAGGTTCGTCGTGGAGGCGCAGTTGCCGCCCGGCGAAGTCGCCGTCGCCTGGTACCGCACGCGACCAGCCAGCGGATGGTTGCAGTTGGTGAAGGTGTCGGTCGTGCTGTAGACGGCCGCCAGGATCTGGTTGGTCGTGGCCAGCTGCCGGAACTCGTTCTCCGTCTCGATATTGAAGTAATCGATGATGACGTTGAAGTCGTGGTCGGCGCCGAAACCTTCCGACTGCCAGATGAAGCCGGCGTTGTAAGCAGTGGCCGTTGCCGGCACAACGTCGGAACGGGTGATGACCTGGGACGGCAGCCACTGGTTGCCGGCAAGGGTGTAGTTCACGACGCCGTTGTTCACGTCGCCGGGAACGAGGTCGATCGGGGGCGCCTGATAGTTGGTGCCGTAGGAACCGCGGACCGAAATCGGACCCCAGATGTCCCACTTGCCCGAGACCTTGTACACCGTGGAGCCGAGACCACCGGAGAACTCTTCACGACGAACGGCTGCGGAGAGGTTCAGCGTGTCGAACACAGGGGCCTGCACCTCGCCGAAGAAGGCGTACTGCTGCTGGTCCTGCTGGGCAGGCGGATCGGGCGAGAAGAACACGAACGGGCCGGGGCGGTCCTCCGTGCAGCCCGTGTAGCCGGCAGTCCCCGGTTTGCCAGGGTCCTGACCCGGCCACGCGCAAGGCGTGTTGCCGTTGTGGAACTGGCTGTTGACGACGTCGCGGTTCTCGAGCTGACGGCCTTGTCCGCCGATAGCCCAGCCAGGCGCGCCGCCCGGAAGTTCAAACGGCAGCTCGCCGCTGAACACCAGGTCGAGGGTCAGGCTGGTGTTGACGTCTTCCGTTTCGCGGTCGTCGAACAGCCAGCGCTGCAGCTCGGTCGAGTTTTCCCAGCCGGTCGTCCCGGTCGGAGCAGCCAGGCCACGGTTGGCGCCGCTCTGGGGGTTGAGAAGGCCGAGAGCCGGGTTGATCGCAAACGAGGTCGCAAACGGGTTCAGCCACTGGCAACCGTTCTTGCCGGCTGCGGCGGCGTTCTGGGTGCCGAAACGGTTCGGATCCAGATCGGTCGCACTGCAGTTCGGGCCGCCGAAGCCTTGCAGGGCTTCCTGGACGCGGAAGCCGAGGAGATCGGGGGCCGTGAGACGCGTGATCGTCTGGTTGTAGGTCAGGCCGAGGTCGTAGTTGATCTCGCTGAGCGGACCAGCCCACTCGCCAAGCTGGCCCTTGAGGCCGCCCGAAACGCGGAAGCCCTGCGAATCGTACTCGTTCAGGGTCGTGTCGTCGCCAAAGGCGCTTGTGCCGCCGAACGAGAAGGTACGGAAGAACGAGCCGGCATTGGCGAGGCTGAACCCGGCGAGGCTAGCCGGTGCGGTATAACCCGCGTCGGAGATGAACCGCGAGACATAGGGGTTCGCAACCGGAATGTAGAATTGCGCCTCGGCGAGGTTTTGCGCCGGGCCGCGCGAAGACGGCAGCGACGGCGAAACGTGGGTCGCGGAGCGGACCTGTCCGTAGGCCACATCGACATGGAAGGCCATGTTGTCGGTGATGTCGGCATTCAGCTGACCGTAGGCGCGGTAAACGTCCTGCTCTTCTACCAGCGCGTAGAACGGGAAATACCCGAACTGGCAGCTTGTCGTGAATACGCCGCCAACCGCCGCGCAGTTTTGCGCAGCCGTACCGATGGCGTTGGCGTTGTCGCGAACGGCAGCGCCGAGTGCGGGGCCGAACTCGTTCGCGAGGGTGAACTGGCTTGCGCCCGGAGTCAGGGCAACCGTCGAGGGCAGCGCGCCGCGCGGCGTGTAAACGCCGAGGCTGCTGAGGCCGGACCAAGGAGCCGGGTTGATCGAGCGGGGCAGGATGGCCCAGTCGCGGTCATCCGGGGAGAGTTCCGAGCGGTGCTCGTACTCGGCCGACCACATGAAATTGACATCACCTTCGCCAATGCCGCCGAGGATGCTGGCGGTGTAGTCGCCATCGGATCCGTCGATGTACTTGTACGAAGCCTGGGCTTCGAGGCCGGTGAAGTTGGAGCGCGTGATGAAGTTGACAACGCCGCCGATGGCGTCGGCGCCGTAGGTCACGGCCGCGCCGTCCTTCAGGAGTTCGGTGCGGGCAAGAGCTGCGCCGGGGATGAAGGAGGTCACCTCGGAAACGCGGCGGCCGTTGAGCAGGGTCAGCGACTTGTCAGCGCCGATGCCGCGAAGGTTGAACGAGACGGCGCCTGGGGCAGAGCCGCCCTGGAAGTTGGCTTCGCCCTGGGTCGGGCCGCCGAAGGTGAGGTCCTTGGCGAATTCGAGCGCGGTCGGAGCGCCTTGCTCTTCGAGTTCAGCCTGCGAGAAAACCTCGACGGGGAGGGCGGCGTCTTCCGCCGTGCCGGCGATCAGCGAGCCGGTGACGACGATGCGCTCGGCCGGTGCAGCCGGGGCGGCAGGGGCGGCGGTTTGATCGACCGCTTGCGGGCCGGCAGATTCCTGCGGTCCGGAAACGTAGCGGAGCTGGACGGTGTCCTGGGCGCTCTGTGCGTAGGCCGGGAAGAACCCGCCCGCCAAACCGACAACAATCGCGGCGCCTGACGCGCCACGGAGCGTGAACTTCATAACAATGTACCTCCCCAAGTGGAGCCTTTGGCGGCTCCTTCTTTGATGAAGGCACTTTTGTCGCGGTCGGACGCAAGGTCAATCGAGCGACGGCAAGTTTTCCAGTACGGTAACATGTTGACGTAACGGCATTGTTGCCATTGCGCATCACTTCCGCCGACTTTTGCCCAATAATTCGCCTCTCTTGCGACTTACGCGCAGATAGGGGGGCAAGATTTGACCTGCAGCAAACGAATCGGGCGGCCTTTTGGGCCGCCCGAGCGTTTTTTGGTCAGGATTGCGACAATCAGAACGTCTTGGTGATTCCAAGTTCGAGCGTCCTGCCCCGCGGGTTGCCGTATCCCGGATAATATCCCGTCCGGGTGTCCGACGGACCGCCCGCGTTCGTGTGCTGCGCCTCCATCGGGGCCTCGTCCGTAAGGTTGAGAACCGAGAACCTCAGCTGCAGCCCATCGTCGAACGGCGCTTCGAAGATGTAGTTGAAGTCGAGATCGGCGTAGCTCTCGCCCCGGGTGCCATAGGTGGGGTAGGTCAGGGCGCCGGTGACTGGATCGATGCCGGTCGGCGTGGTTCTGCCGAGGTCGTCTTCGAAGCCGGCGATGTAGTTGGCCCGGAGAACGAACCGGTGGGCGTCGATGTTGTAGCCCAGCGTGAAGTTGCCGCGCCAGTCAGGCATGATGGTGCCGCCGCGCCCCAGGTTTGCGGATCCGAGGCCGTCAAAGCTCGGCAGGTAGTTGTCGAGCACGCCCGGGATTCCGTAGCCCTTGATCTTGTAGACAAGGACCTGAGTAGCCGCGAGACGTGCAAACAGATCGCCGGGACCGACGGGCAGGCGATAATCCACGGCATAGTCGACGCCGTTGGTGACGTAGCCGCCAGTGTTCAGTGTATACTGGTCGAGGTTCAACAACTGGGCTGCGGTCGTCGTGCCGGTAGTGCAGGCCCCGCCTTCGAACCTCGCGAGCGAGATGTAGCGCGAAGAGCAATCCGCTGCACGGTTGGCGGCCGGGCTGGCAGTCCCGAAGATTCCAGCCAGGGCCTGAGTCGTCGGTGTGGTCCCGATTTCGCCGATGACGCTGATTTCCCAGAAGTCGGCGCTGACGCGCAGGTCGCCGCCGAACACTTCCGGCGTGTAGATCACACCCAGGTTGAGCGAGGCGTCGTCCTCGGGCGAGATGCCCGAAACGGTGCGGACCGTGGTGGGAATGGTCCGGAACAGCGAGCCTGTGTAGACGCCGCCTTGCTCCACCCGGCTCGGATCAAGATCCTGCGGGGGCGCAGCAAAGTTCGTCGAATACGAGGCGCGCAGCGACAGCTCCGGCAGGACGTCGTATTTGCCGGCAACCTTGTAGATCGTGCCATCAGCTGTCCCGAAGTCCTCGTGGCGCAGCGCCAGCTGGAAGTTCAGATTGTCCAGAACCGGAATCTGGACTTCTCCAAAGAAGGAGATGGTCTGCTGGTCAAACTTGGTGGCGCGAAGCGGGCCGAGGCCTGATCCGAAGAACGGACCCAGATCGCCGTTGCACTCCTGTTGTCCGGGCGCTGTTGCGGCCAGACCGGGGTTGCCCCAGGGGCATTCCAGTTGGCCGATTGCAACTTCGTCTTCATCGCCCAGCGGCAGCGTCCGCTCTTCCGTTTGCCGCCACTGCGAGCCGAGCGCCCAGCCGATTTGACCGCCCGGCAGCTCGAGCCAGGGCAGTTCGCCCGTGAACGTGGCGTCGAACGTCAGCGCGGTGTTGGTCGTCTCAAGCGCGCGATCGTGCGTGATCCAGTCCAGCAGGCCGACCGAGTTCATGTAGCTGGTGTTGGTCAGGCCCGACCGGATCGCGTTCGGATTGCCCGCGTTGAACTCGGGGTTGGCCACTCCATTCACGAAGCTCGAGGCGAACGACGACGAGAACGGGTTGAAGTATTCGCAACCGTTCGTGCCGGGCGCCGTGTCGGACTGGATGCCGGTGGTCTGGTCGTACCGGGCGGCCGAGCTGTAGTCCGTGGCGACGCGGTCGATGGCGCCGCAGTTCGGGCCGCCATATCCGGCCAGCGCGTTCTGAAGGCGTGAAACGATCCAGTCAGGGCGGGTCGCTTCGTTCGTGTACTGGTTGTACGTCGCCGAGTAGTCGAACGTCGTGCCTTCCGGCAGGAAACGGCCGATCAGACCATCTTCGCTGAATTCGCCGGACAACGACATCGAGCCGCCAAAGCGTTCGCGCTGCTGTTTCTCTTGGCGGTGATTGTCTTCGTAGAGGGGGTGGCCGCCGAACATCAGCGGACGCCATTGATAGCCGTACTGCGTGTAGAGGTCGGTGCGGCTGGCGGTGGCTCCCGCTCCGATACCCGTGCCGAGCGCAGCCGTGGAGGATCTCGGGTTACGGTTGTAGAAGTCGACCGCAAACGGGTTGAGGAAGGTGCTTCCCGTGGCTACGCCCGCAGCGTTGTAAGTCGCCTGCGAATACGGGATGCGGTAGAGACCCCAGCCCAGGTTCTGGAACGAACGAATGCCTTCCTGGGCGCGCTTGCCGCCGTTCGGGATCGAGGCGCCGGTCTTGATGTTGGGGTTCTCGGTCTTGGCGTAGGCGAGCTCCGCGTGGAACTCCATCGTGTCGGAGAAGTCGGCGTTGTACTCGAAGTACCCGCGCGTGTAGATTTCTTCATCGATCAGGTTGAAGTACGGGGCCAGCGGCACGGCGCAGTCGTTCGCGATGAACGAGCTGATGGCCGGGTTCAGGCTGCCCGACAGTTTGCCGCCGATGGCCTCGCAGCTGGCCTGATCATAGTCGTGGACCTGCTGGAACAGGGTATTGCGGTAGACGCTGGGGTTGGTCGCGACCGTTGTCCAGCCGGCAGGTTGTTCGGCATAGGGCAGCGAGGAGAAGTCCCGATCAGACATCCCGAGCTCGTGGCGCTTGCCGTAGGAGGCCGCGACCATGACGTTTGAGCTGTCGCCGCTGAGGCCCCAGAGCGCCTCGATGTTTTCTTCGCCATCAGACCCGTCATAAACGCGCTTTTCGGCGCTGATCTCGAAGCCTTCGAAGTTCTTGCGCGTGATGTAGTTGATCACGCCGCCAACGGCGCCTGCGCCATAGGTCACCGACGCGCCGTCCTTCAGGACATCCACGCGGCCGACCGCCATCATGGGCAGCGTGTTGATGTCGGCGACATCGCTCGACGCGAACCGGCGGCCGTTCAGCAGGACCATGGTGCGGTTGGCGCCTAGGCCGCGGAGGTTGACCGTGGCGAGACCGGCGCTGGCGCCGGCGATCTGCGAATCGGCCTCGCCTGCAGCTTCCGAGGCAATCGACAGCGAACGCAGGAACTCGGCCGCCGTCGGCGCGCCCTGCTCCTGGAGGGCTTCAAGGTCGAAGACTTCGACGGGGGAGGGAGCGTCTTCGGATTCGCCGCCAACCAGCGAGCCGGTGACGACAATGCGCTCGGCTGCCCCGATCGGCGCCGGAGCGACTGCGGCAGGCGCACCCACAACCTGCTCGGCCGGAGCGGTTGCTTCCTGCGGCCCAGCCGTCTGAACAACATCAAGGGCCTGCTGGGCCCATGCCGGCATGGCGAATGCGGCCAAACCTGCAGCGATCGCAACGCCAGAGGCGCCGCGGAGTGTGTAGTTCATGACAATGACCTCCCTACGAGCCGTTTTGACTCTCTGACCAGAATACGTGCGCGTCGGCCTAACTTAACGTCAATAAGTGTATGTCCCGTTTTGATCCAAGTCCGCGACGTTAGTTGCTAGGTGTTGCGATTGGATCACGCGACGGTAGGCCGCTCCGAATCTCAGAGAACGGGCGGACGATCTCTCCGGCAGGTTAACATTCCGTAGCGGTATGTTTCCTAACGGAAAGGGCGGATCCCATGCGCCGGAATTCGATATGAGTTTGGGATGTTTGGGCCGGTCGGCGACCGTCAGGCTGCGGCTACGTCGGCGTCTTCAAGAGAGCCCCGCGCTAGGCTGCCGGGGTGTCTGGCCGCCCGGGTTAAGGGCACATCCGCCCCCTAACAGACGAAGAGCGCGCCGGGCGGGCGATGGCGTAGCGATTTCAGAGCATTAGCATTGTCGCTTGCGCGCCGCCGAAATCTCGCTAGGACTGCCCCCGTCCTGACCCACACCCTGTACGGAGAGGTGGCCGAGCGGTCGAAGGCGCGCCCCTGCTAAGGGCGTATAGGGGTAACTCTATCGTGGGTTCGAATCCCATCCTCTCCGCCAGAAACCCCCGGAAACACGGCGCTTTTTGATGGTCGGCAGGGCGGCTAAGGCCTCCCCGGGGTGGCGTTTCGTGACGCCTCGACCCGCAACGAGACGGGAACAAACACCCAAATCGGTTGGAGTCGTGTTGGAGGATGTTCCGGTGCTGTTCCGCTACTCGTCGTCGATATCGACGATGCTATGGACGTGGGCGACGCTGTACGTGATGGGGCGCCCGTCCCGGAAATCAGCAATGACGTCGACCAGGAACGCTTTCTTGAAAACGTTATCGTCCGCCTCGTTGATCTCGTGCTTGATCTGGGCCTCGGCCATCTCGGAGGCGTAGACAAGCGAGACGCTCCGCCCCGCGGCGATCGCGTCAATCCGCACTCGCTCGCCGGAGCGTTTTCCAATCGACGCCTTGCCAGTGTCAGAGCGGGTAAATGTCATCACGACACGCTTGAACGGTGCCGCCGTGGTCTCTGTAATCTGCGCGCGTCGGGCCTCGACGTTCCTGCGTATAGAGCGCGCCTGGCGAGTATCGAACTTGAAGGTAGCCAGCACCTTGGTCTCGGAATTCTCCACCATCAGGGCAGACGCCTCGAGGCTGGAGCCAGGCTCGTTGGCGATAGCGGCGACTTGGTCGAGGTAGTTTCTGAGCTGCGGCTCCGTGCTCCTGTCATCGGCGGTCGGCGGCTGGAGATACCCCGTCAGGACCGCCCCGTAGTTCCGCACGAAATCGGCAAGCTCATTCGCATTCTGCATGAGTGTCGGTAGCGCCCCCATCACGACGGGAATCACTAGCGCTTCGACGCTGCCGGATCGCACTTCTTTGACAAAGAGCCTGGCGTAGGGCTCGGTTTCAGGGTGCTGCAAACGAGCGTTGCGCTCGTATTCGGAAGCTAGAGCAGTAAACGCACCGACAAAGTCGCCCAGCTCGATAGGCGCCTTTGTGTTCAGCTTCAGTCGAATAAATGGTTCCCCCATACATCGGGGCCTAACTCAAGATGACGCCGCTGTCATCCTCGCGCCACGGCAGCCCAGCTCTGCGGGTGAGCTTCAGTCGCCGGCAAATCCATCCCCTCCCGGAAGTCCCAGCCCAGCGCGATCGCGTCCTCGCCGACCTTCCGGGGGACGGTGTGGGTGTAGCGCTCCATGGCCGAGGCCGTCCGCCAGCCGCCGAGCTCGCGCAGGCGCAGCTGGTCCTTCGTCTGGACGTGGAACCAGGTCGCCCAGCTGTGGCGGGTCATGTGCGGGTTGAAGACCGGAACCCCGGCCCGGGCGGCAGCGCTACGGAGGAAGGTCAGGGAGCGGCCCTCGTTGGCAGTCTTCGGAGCGTACTCCTGCCCGCCGGGCTTGCGGAAGACGGCACCCGGCTTCCCGACGTTCGGCAGGCGGGAGAGGGCGGCCACGCACCGCTGGGGCAGCAGGACGGTCCGCTCGTGGCCGTTCTTCGGGTCGCGGATAACGGCCGTGCCGTACTCGATCGACAGGTCGTGCGTCTGGAGGGTGAAGGCCTCGTCGGCCCGGCATCCGGTCCCGAACAGGAACTCCGCCATGGCCGGCGCCCACGGATCCCGGTAGCGGCCGGCGGCGCACTGCTTGACGATCGCGTCGGCCTGGGCGGGCGTGCACCAGCGGGTCGTCTTTCTCGACGCCTCGGGCCGCTCCAGATCCAGCCGCACCTTCGAATGGTTCAGGACGGCGATGATCGGGCCGTGCCACTGGCGGCGCAGGGTGGGGGCTTTGACGTTTGGGTAGGCCTTGCGTCCCTCGGCGTCGATCAGGGCCTGGGTGATGCTGGTCACCGGGACAGGGCCTATCGCCTGCGTGATCCTGTCGAGGTAGCGCCTGGACTTGCCGGCGTTGTAGTAGGCGATGACGAGATCACTGAAAGGCTGGGGCGCCTCACCGTTCGTGATGTTGCCCCGCTGGAGGGCGCTCGCGACCTGGATGAGGATTCCTTCAGCTTCGCCTCTGTCAGAAGTGCCAGTGCTTTTCTGGTTGACGCGCAGGTTGCGGCGCTTCCCGTCGCGCCAGACAGGTACCGTTCCAATGATAAGCCAGTTGGATGACCGGCCGTCGTCCCTGCGCCAGAGCCGGAGCGACATGTCAAAAACTCCCTCAATGCCCTGACCGACCGCTCCGGCAGTTTGGGCGTGCGTCCCAGCTTCACGACGTCCAGACCGTGCTTGCGCACCTGGTCACGGACCCACCGCTCCGGACGCGATACGTCAGACGCCGTCACCTGCAAGGCCTCGGCGGCCTCGGCGAGCGTGTATAGGCGGTCGCCGACGATGGACTTACTCACTGGATTCTCCGTCATCCGGGCGGACCTCCCAGCGTGTCCTCGGCATCCCGCAGCACGCGGTTCCGGAGCAGGGTGAAGGCCGCATAGGCTTCGCGGGGCGCGTCCCGGTACTCCGCCTGGTCGTCGCCAACGGACGAGCGGGTCTCGATCTCGTCCTGGATGAAGGTCCGCAGGGTTCGGAGCGCCCAGAAGATGTCGTCGCCCGTAGTTATGGGGTGGCCGACAAACGGCTCAACCCCGGCGGCATTTTCCAGCCGCCGGAGACTGGCCGAGAGTTCGCGGATGAACTGCTCGACGTGACTCATCCCCGGGCCGCCTTCGGAGGCCGGCGGCGTTTGGTTTCTGACCCGCCGCCGACCGGCCAGACGTCAGCCGCGGTCGCCAGCCTGAAGCGGCCATTGTTACCGTTGCGCTCCGGCCGCCACTCGCCGATGCCAACTGCGAAGCCGGCAACCTTGAAGATGTCGAGGAGCTGCTCGGCGCTGATGAAGCCCGCGTTGAAGGTGACGGGGACCTCGACGGCCCACGGCCAGTATTGCGCGCGGTAGCGGATGTCTGCGGTCTTGCCGGATATCCGCACCATGTCCTCGCGGATCTGCGGCGGCGGTCCGAAGATCTCGGTCAGCTCCATCGACGAGACCGCGCCCTCGAATGCGCCGTCCAGATCGCTGTGCTCACCCGTCACCATGAACGCCTGACGTGCCTCGGTCATGGCCATCCCGGCGGAGGTACAGGCGCGCACGGCGGCGGCCTTGAAGGCGATCACCGGGAAGCCGTCACGCTCGCCCGACATGCGGTAGCGGGCATCCTCGGAGATCGCCTGCGGGTCCTTCGCCTCCTGGGCCTTCTTCGCCTTCTTCATGTGGGACTCGAGGATCATCCGCTTGGCCTTCTCGGAGAACCGCGAGACGATCAGCGGGGAGTCGCCGATCAGCCGGACGTTCATCGTGACCAGGTCGATCGGCCGGAGTTCGATCCCCGCCGCGACCTTCATCTTCTCTTTCGTTGCGCCTTCGCCGCGCTTGCGCGCCGCCGTCATCGTGCCGTCCGCCATGGTTGCCTCCGTTGGCGTTTCGATCCGTTGGCCCCGGGATTGGGGTTCCGGTGGTTAGTTCAGTGGTCGGTCGCCCGACCTTGCTCAGCCTCGCGGCTCCCTGCCGCGCCTCGCGTTGCCCGCCGTGACCGGACTTGCCGGGACAGGACATGCCACGCCTCGCCCGCCGTGCCGCACCGAACCCTGCCTAGCGAGGGCTTGCCGCTCCGCGCCCGCCTTGCGACGACGCGCCCGGACCCACCACGCCTTGCCTAGCCCGCCTTGCCTGGCCCTTCCGGGCGCAGCCGTGCGTAGCCTGGCGCTGCCCGCCGTACCTCGACGTGCGACGCCAGACCTGGCCTGGCCGTGCCCGCCGAGCCAGGACGAGACAGGCGAAGCGCCGCCGTGCCTTTCCTGCCCAGCCGTGCGTGGCCTAGCCAGGCGCCGCATTGCCCGCCGTGCCTCGCCTCGCGGAGCCGAACGTTGCCCGGACGTGCCTAAACCGCCCCGACATGCTTGGACCCACGTTGCGCGACGTAGACATGCATCGCCCGCCATGGTCATTCAGCCGCCTTCCTGATGGCTCTCCAGATGGAGGCCAGCTCGGACAGCTGCTCGTAGCGGTCGCGGACCCGCTCGAGTTCGGAGAGCGCTCGCGAGACCACCGCCTTGCGGGTGGTCGGATCGCTGAGCGCATCAATGGTGTTGACGTATCGGCCTTCGACCTCGCCGGGTTCGCGCAGGTTCACGTACGCGCGGAAGGCCGGACGGTCGGGCGTCGGTTCGAAGGTGACGTTGGCGATCAACTCGCGCGCCTGCCAGAGCCGATACTGGTGGGCCGCCTTGCTGTCGTCCCACTGGAAGTGCCGGTGCAGCGGCGAGTTCGGGTCCTTCGCCGCGTTCACGACCTGCACCGGCGTCAGGTATCCGCGCTTGGCGTGCAGGCGAGCGAGCTCGGCCTGCATCGGCGCCCGGGACTGCCGGGTCTGTTTCGTTATCGCTGTCATGATGTCGCTCCCGCGATTGCGTCCCGCAGGGCCCGGACGGCCCTCAGCGCATCGCCGTGGCTTTCGAACTCAAACGAGACCCTGCCGCCATCGTAGCTGGCGTCCCGATCGACGAGGCGTGTGGCAGCCTCCACCAGTTCGCCGCGGCCAGGTGACGCCGGCTTCAGGATCTCGATGGCCCGGCTGTGCTTTGGAAGGCGGCGGATAAGTCCACGCTCCTCAAGCTCGGTCAGCAGGCGGTGCACCCCCGAGGTGGAGGACAGATCGAGCCCTTTGCCGATCTCCTTGCATGTCGGCGACACGCCGCCGTGCTGCTCCTGGTAGCGGCCGATGAAGGCGAGGGCGTCCCGCTGGCGTGGGGTCATCATCAGGCTTCGGGCCTCCCGTTGTGCTCCACGCCGTCGAGGAGGCGGCCGGTAGCCTTGTCCCGGCGCCGTGCTTTCAAGTGGTGAGCGTTGTGCTCGGACCGCTTTAGGCATTCGAGGTTGCCCAGACGATTGTCGGTCCGATCTTCATTCCTGTGGTGCAGGAGCTCGTCGCGCGCTGGTCGCGGATTGCCTGCTGAGACCCACACAACTAGGTGCTCGTAAGCGTAGCCGTTGGGATCCGCGAGAGGGTGACCAACGCCGACCCGAACCTTCACGTAGCCATGCGACGAAATGATCTTCTCAGTCGCCTTCCAGCGGTGCTGGGCAGATGCGCGCGCATGGTTCGTATGCACCCCTTTAGGCATCGGGACGCTCCCTGATCATCAAGTCGGCAGGGATCTCTGCCTTTTTGGTCATCTGCTTCATGAAGAACGGGACGCCAGCGGCCTGGCATTGGTCGCGAAGGCTACGCGCCCAATCGGGATGCATGGCGCGCGCGTTCGCCCCGGACTCACCGCCGGCGATAACCCAGTCGATTGTCTCGAATTCTCCGTCGTCACACCGTTCGCATTCCCAGTAGCCCGTCTCAGGGTCCAATCCTGCTGCGTGTTCGTGCTGACAGGGCGGGTTGAATGCGTCCGCCAGGTTCAACGGTCCAAGCAGCGGTTCGCACGACAGGAACCGTTTTGCGGCCGGCGCGGCCAGCAGCAGCGGGATCCGCCGGTCCGCCTCGGCCTGGTTCTCCACCGAGACCCCAAGCCAGACGTTCGGCAGCGGTGTGCCATCCGGCTGGACGGGAAGCATCTTCGCGATGTTCTGGGGCCGCTTCGTCAGGAGCAGCCAGCGCAGGTGCGGCGTCAGCGCGATGATCGTGAACAACTGCGTCCGCCAGCCGTCCTCGACCTGGTTGTCGAACACATCCGCCATGCTGGCGCAGAAGACGAAGGCGGGCTTGCCGGCGGCCTTCGCGCGATCGTTCCAGATCCGGGGCTGACCCCAGTAGGCGGGCTTCGTCATCCGGCGCTCGGCGTGCGGTCCCCATGCATCATTGCCGAACCGAGCGTCGAGCTTCTCGGCGTAGCAGTTATCGCAACCTGGTGAGACCTTCGTGCACCCGATCCAAGGGTTGAACGTGTGATCCGTCCATTCAATCTTGCTGTCGGCGCCCATCAGTCGACTCCCTTCCCACGGCCCCAGCCCAGCGAGGGCCAGCGGGTGCGTTTGACTTCCGGCCCTGCCGAGACCGGCCTCGGCCGATGCGGCGTGAACACCACCCTGCGGTGCTCGGCGCACCACGGGTGGCCAGGCGCTCCGCAGAAGCCGAAGGCCGGGTCTCGCGGATCTCCGAACGGGTAGTGGCAGACCTCGCCCTGCAGCTGGTGCAGCGGGATCGGGTCGCGCGGCGGGGGCGGCTCTGGGGGTAGCGGCTTGGAGGTGGCCTCGGTCTCCAGTCCGGCCGCCGCCGGACGGATCGGTCCCTTGCGCTCGGACCGCACCTTCGGCGCCGCCGCGACGCGTGCAGCGATATGCCGGAGGCTCGAGCGCATCTGGTAGCCGCCGAGCTTTACGCCCAGGCGGTGGGCCTTCCCGAGCACGGCGCTCCGCGTCACGCGGCCGCCCAGGGCCTGGACGATCACACCCGCGCTGTCGCCCTTCGCGGCCCGCTCGCGGAGCGTCCTGATCATGTCGGGCGTCCAGTCGTTCTGGAAGTCGATGCCTCTTCCTCTTCCTCTGCCGGTCATGCGGTCTCCGTCGAGTTGGCGGTCGGGATGCCGGCGGCCTGCAGCTGCCCCTCAGTCAGGGGCGTCGGCGCCATCGTGCGCTCGCAGTGCGCGACCAGGACTTCGAGGTCGGGCAGATCGATCTCGATCGACTTCATCCCGGAATAGGCGGCGCGGCCGAGGGCGTATCGGAACTGCTTCAGCTGGTGGGGTGTCAGGACGCTCATGGGGAGGACGCCTCCTGCCACTCGGCGACGATCGCCCGGATGGTGAGGATGCCGCCGGGCACCTCGCTGTCGACGCGGACGAGCTGGTTCCGGTTTGCGACCAGCCAGTCGAGCGGATTGGGCGCCGACCTGAGGGACGGGAGCACCTGGTTCTCGAACCAGTGAATCGACTGTTTGATCTGGGCTGGGCTGCTCATCGCTTGGACTGCCTATTTGCAGTGCTTCGCGAATACTTGCGGCACGGGCTCAAGACTTCCGTTTTCACGCGGGTTTTACGAGCAGACCGCATCGTTCCCCGAGCTGTGGAGTGCAGCCCAAAACTTGGAGGAAAGACATGAGAAGACACGTCAAGGTTATCACTTTGGATTTGCCGGCGAGCCTCGTTGCCGCGACGATCTCGGCGGTCGCTACGATTGTGGCCGCCTGCATCGGGGCTGGCTTGCTGGGATAGAGATGCGCCGGGGGACGTCATCGCTCAGCCCTTCGGTCCGAACGTCGACAGCAGGGCGGCAGCGCGCTTGGCGAGGGCGTCCTCGCCCGTCTCGGCGATCCGGCGCAGGGCGCCGAGCGCCTCGTTGACGGCCTTGCCCTTGGCAGCCGGCTTCAGCTTCTCGATCGCCTTCAGGATCTCGTCGTCTGTCGGCGGCTCGT
>CAYOWK010000019.1:0-1848 GCA_964407665.1 uncultured Rhizobium sp.
TCTTTTCAGAAGGCCTCCTCCCAAGCAACTCCTGATCCGAAAATCCTGGAGCAGGCCAACGGCTGCATTTAGCCTGTAATGAGTGCGTTCCAGTCGCCCAGGCTCAAACCGGTCACATTAAGGAGCGCCACGCTTCCGCCCGAGAAGGACATCAACGTGTCATCAGCCGCTCCATCAGCATCGTAGTCGCCGACCGAAACGGCCGTCCAGACATCTCCCCCGAGGTCAAAGCGATCCTCCGCGGCGCTGAAATCGTAGACGCGGTCCTGGCCGCCACCTGCGCGCAGCAGGATCGTGTCAGCCCCGTCTCCGCCAGTCAGGTTGTCATTGCCGGCGCCTCCTGCGAGAATGTCGCCGCCGCCGCCGCCGATCAATGTGTCGTCGCCGCCAAGGCCGTAGAGCACATCATTCCCCCCCCCGCCGGTTAGACGGTTGGCGCTGTCGTCGGATCCGTGGATGGTGTCGGCAAAATCCGAACCTGTGACGTTTTCAATACTTGTGAAAGTATCGCCTGCGGCATCTCCACCTGCGTTTGGCGCGCCGGTGAGGTAGACTGACACCGATGCCGTGGACGTCTGGTAGCTGACTGTATCCAGACCATCGCCACCGTCGATCACATCTGCATCCAGCCCGCCGTCGAGCGTGTCGTTGCCCATGCCACCAAGCAGGCGGTCGACGCCGGCTCCGCCCGACAGAACATCGTCGCCATCGCCGCCGCTCAACTGGTCATTGCCGCCACGACCGGAGAGCTGGTTGGACAAACCGTCTCCGTACAGGAAGTCATCGTAGGACGATCCCTCCAGATTCTCGATGCTGACCAGCACGTCCCCAGCGCCGTCACCGCCAATGCCTGCCTGTCCACCAAGGTAGACGGTTACGGCTGCCGACGAGCTGGCGTAGGTCGCCGTGTCGTAGCCCGTTCCACCCGTGAGGGTGTCCGCACCAGCACCGCCGTCGAATGTGTTGTTGCCGCCCGAGCTGACCAGGTTGTCGTTGCCCGCCCCGCCGGACAGGTAGTCATTACCTGTCCCCGCATTGATGTAGTCGTCGCCATCGCCGCCATACAGTCGGTTGGGCGTCGTGTCGGAGCCGTAGAGATAATCATTGTGGGCTGAGCCCACCAGGTTCTCGACGCCCGACAACGTATCCCCTTCGGCATGCCCTCCCGTGTTGGCGTTTCCATCCAGGTGAACCGTGACCGCAGCGTCGGAACCATCGTACGTGACGGTATCATATCCGTCGCCGCCGGTTATCGCATCGGCCCCCGAGCCGCCGTCCATGTAGTTGTTCCCAACGCCACCCACGAGCGTATCTGCACCAGCGCCGCCAATCAGGACATCGTCGCCTGACAGGCCGTTCAAGTAGTCATCGCCATCCCCGCCTTCCAGTCGATTGGAGACGCCGTCTGCGCCGTACAACACATCGTTGTAGGATGTTCCCGAAATGCCCTCGATGCTGATGAGCGTGTCGCCCTGGGCGTCGCCGCCAGCGCCCGTGCCAAAGTCCAGCCGGACCGTCACACCAGACTCAGAAGCAGAGTAGTATGCTGTATCGACGCCGTCGCCTCCATTGAGCACGTCCGCCCCAATGCCGCCTTCAAGCCTGTCATTGCCGACGCCGCCCTCAAGTGTGTCGATCCCGGCGTCGCCATAAAGGGAGTCTGCGCCATCCTCGCCGCGCAATATGTCGTTCTCGCCACCGCCGTCTAGGCGATCGTCGCCCAGGCCGCCAAACAGCACATCATCCCCGCCTCGACCTTCGAGATAGTCGTTGCCTGCACCGCCATCCAGGCGGTTGGCGACGCCATCGGCGCCATACACAACATCGGCAAAGGCAGAGCCCATCACG
>CAYOWK010000019.1:1948-67066 GCA_964407665.1 uncultured Rhizobium sp.
CGCCGCCCAGACCGTTCAGCTGATCGTCGCCGTCCAGGCCCTGGAGAACGTTGGCGACGCCATCGGCGCCATACACAACATCGGCAAAGGCAGAGCCCATCACGTTCTCGATGCTCGTGAACGTGTCTCCGGCCGCCTCGCCGCCAGAGCCCGTGCCCAGGTCCAGCCGGACCGTCACGCCAGACCCTGAAGCGTAGTAGTATGCTAAGTCGAAGCCATCGCCTCCGGCGAGAGTATCGGCGCCCGCCCCCCCAACCAGTCGGTCGTCGCCCTCGCCGCCGATCAGGGTGTCCTCACCCTGATCGCCATACATTCCGTCGTTCCCCTGGCCGCCATCCAGCTGGTCGCTGCCCGCACCGCCATACAACGTGTCGTCGCCGCCCAGACCGTTCAGCTGATCGTCGCCGTCCAGGCCCTGGAGAACGTTGGCAGCGGCGTTCCCTGAAAGAGTGTCACTCCATCTGGATCCCGTCAGGTTCTCAATGCCGATCAGGGTGTCGACACCGGCTCCGATGGTGTTCTGCGCTGTAGTCACTGCCAGGCTGACAGTCACCGCAACATTGTAGCCAATTCTGTTGTCGTAGGAGGCCGTGTCCGTGCCAGATCCGCCGTCGAGGACATCGTTTCCTCCGCCGCCATCGAGAACATCGTCCCCGCCGCCGCCGTTAAGCGTGTCATTGCCGCCATCGCCGAACAGCCAGTTCGACAGGCTGTTGCCAGAGATGGTGTCCGAATACGAAGTTCCCGCGATATCCTCGATATTTCGGAGTATGTCCGCCTCACCGCCCACTGTCGCGACGGAGTCGCCGCTGTCTTGCAGGGCCACGACAAGCCCGGCATTGCCGCCATCGTAGCTTGCTCGATCGATCCCGCCAGCGCCGTCGAGCGTGTCATTGCCCCAGCCGCCTCGCAAAATGTCGTTCATTGCTCCAGCGACGATGACATCAGACAAGGTCGACCCGTTGATCGTCGCAGACCGGGCCAGACTGGCGGATAGGTCGATAATCCCTCCCTGGCTCAAGGTCAGGACAACCGTCGGAGAGTTTGGTGCGTCTATAATTTGGAAAGAATTGAAGTTGTCCGGCGTCCCGATCACGCCTACCGAATCGACGAGCAAACTTTCGATATTCCGGACGGTGTGTGCGAATAAGCGGCTGCTAAGGTTTGCACTGAGCGTGTCAAATCCGTCGCCCCCGTCGAGCGTCCCGCTTCCCCCAATCGAGATGTATAGCGTATCGTTGCCGCTTCCGGCATCGACCGTTACGGAGTGCCTGCCGACCTCGATATTGTCATCGCCGGCGCCACCCAGAATAATCGGAGAGCGCTGAGACAATCCCTGGATGGTGTCGTTTCCGTCGCCTCCCTCGACCCGGGTAGTTCCTTCACCCAGCTGGATGCGGTCGTCGCCAGCTTCCCCGAAAAGGCGATTGTCGCCAATTCCGCCGGTGAGGCGATCATTTCCGTCGCCTCCATACAGCACGTCGTTACCGACGGTCCCATTCAGTTGATCGTTGCCCGCATCGCCATAAAGCACATCGTCGCCAACGCTGCCGTCCAGCGAGTCATTCCCTCCGCCACCATAGAGGATGTCGTTGCCTGCACCGCCGTCTATGACTTCGTTGGCATCATCACCCGTAAATGTATCATTCCCTGCCGTAGGGCCAGGTCCCGGATTCCATGTACCCATTGAAGTCATTCAACCTCGTGTTTGCGGGCATCGAAGTGCCGGGGTCTCAATTTGGGTCGCCTGCGTGGCACCCTGGATGATTGTGAGACTTTCCAAGCAAAGCTCGTGCAACCACCCTTAAGCAGTCCTGGGTCTGCTGGAGGCTCCGCTCTCAGAGAGTTTAGAGCCACGTCGGAGCGGAACAGACTACCGAGGTATTGGCCTGACGCTCGAAAACGGGCGGTCTGGATGATGGCGGAACACGAGGCGGGTCACGTCTCGCAGCGGGTGGTGATCGCCTCGACAAGAGAGGGTGTTCGGCGCAGACGCTGCACAACTGGGTCGCGCAGACGGAACGGGATCAGGGCACGCAGTGCGATCCTCCTACCGAGGAGTACCAGCGGATCAAGGCGCTCGAGCGCGATGTCGGGCAGTTGTGCCTGAGCACCGGAATTCATCGCCGGCCCAGCACGTATGTTGCCCAGCCGGAGCCAATCAGTACTTGGCATAATCGCATTCACGAACGAGCGTTGCGTACAAACGTGGTCGAGCCAATTTGCTGGGTTCTGAACATTGCCCCGTTCGGCGTGACAATGATCAGAAGCCTCATTATCTTTAGGCCTCAACTGCAAACTTCAGGGCGATAGCGATCACATGGTTTGGCGGCGGCTCAAGCAGAAATGCGTCGATGTCGCTCTCCGCTCGATCAAGGGTGATGAGTCGCCCGGGGTCAAAGGCGACGTCTAAGGATGCCGCAACTGACGACTTGACCGGCGATGCAGCGCCCCGCCCGCTCGATTCGGTCAACCCAAGGTTCCACGCCTAGGCGGAGCGTGCTGCGTTTCTCCGACTTTACCTGTGCCGCAGCCTGATCGGGTTCGTCTACTTGGCGCTCTTCATCGATTCGAGCGCTCTCAGCATCATTGGTGGTGGCGTATCGCGCCCGGCGCACCCAGCTTCGTTCTCGGTGCTCTTGAACAGGCACTGCACTATCGCAGGCTGCCTTTGGGCGGCGAACTGGTCCATCGCAGCGAGACGGATGGCAGCCCGTATCCGTATCCAGAGGGTCCACCGAGCGGCTCGCCCAGGGAAGGCCTCGAGCCATTCGTCTTCAGCGCCGGCAACAGTGCCCTAGGGGAGAGCATTAACGGCGCCAACAGGGCCGGAGGGATATGGCCGAAGGGGACCGGACCCTCCCTCGACACAGCAGTGCACGCCACGCTCGAATGGATCGACTCGTCCAATCGCCGCCGGGTTACAGAACGGTTCACTCCAAGGACCGGGCTACTCGGTGCAGTATGACGAGCCAACGAAGGCTCATGTACCTTTTTTCCCATCTTAACGGCTTGCAAAGAGGTTGAGGTCGCGTCTTTGCACCTCTCGGCCCGGATATAGAACCGAGTCCCCTTGACAGCGCGGCCGATGATTCCGGGCGTCTTCGGCGTTCCTGATCGGACACGTCGCGACCCGCTTAGGCAAAGAAAGCGATCGGACCAGACGGACACGCAACGTTCTCTTAGCGCTGAAACCGCGTTGCCATTGTATTCAGGCGCGCCGGAATTTACTTTTTTCCAGTTAACTATAAAATGCCCGCCTTGAGTAAGTCGTGCAAATGAACAAGCCCAACGGGCTTTCCCTCTGCGACCACAAACACTTGCGTGATCTTGCGCTCGTTCATTGTCCGCAAGAGGTCCGCGGCCAGCGCCCCTTCCCTCGCTGTCTGCGGCGTGCGGTTCATGATCTCGTCAACGACGCCAGCCTGCGCGCCCGAGGCAAGATACCGTCGAAGGTCCCCATCCGTCACGATCCCGGCAAGCGCGCCGTCCAGGGCCGTCACCCCCAGTATTCCGAACCCCTTCGCGGTCATGACCGCGATCGCCTCGCGCAGCGCCGTCCCGGAAGCCGCCAGCGGCAGTTCGTCGCCGGAATGCATCATGTCGGAGGCGACGCGCAGCATCGAGCCGAGCTTGCCGCCAGGGTGGAACAACTTGAAGTTTTCCGCCTTGAAGCCGCGCCGCTCCAGAAGCGCCACCGCCAGCGCATCCCCCAGCGCCATCATCAGGGTGGTCGAGGTGGTAGGCGCGCTGGTCTCTGCGCACGCCTCCGCTACATCGGGAATGATCATCTGGATGTTTGCCGCCGCTCCCAGCGCACTGGCGGGCTTGGCCGTCATGCCAATGAGCGGGATCGCGAAACGTCGCGCATAGTGGATGATGTCGGACAGCTCCGCCGTCTCACCAGATCGCGAAAGAGCCAGGATCACATCGTCCGGCGAAATCATGCCGAGATCGCCATGGCTGGCTTCGGTGGGGTGGACGAAATAGGCTTGCGTGCCGGTGGACGCCAGCGTGGCGGCGATCTTTCGCGCCACATGGCCGGACTTCCCGATCCCTGAACAGACCACGCGCCCTCTGGCGCGCAAAATGACTGAGACGGCGTCGTCAAACCGGCCATCCAGCTGGTCGGACAGGGCGGACAGCGCCTCGATCTCCATGGAAAGAACGCGGCGGGCAATGCGAATATCGGTCGACTCTGACATGGCGTCACAAATGGCGCCTGTCGTTTCGCTTGTCACCCTCCTTAAGCGCAGCCGCGCGGCGCTTAAGCCCATCGCGAACGGGTCGAATTGCCCGCCACGGTTGCGCTTGCGGGACAAGACCGGGACATACGGTTAATCGTCCAGACATCCGGCGCCGGGCGCCATTGAACACCCGGCCAGACCGGGAGATCTGATCGCGCGCCATGGCAAACCTGACCTTCTTTTTGCCGCGATGAACGCTGGCAAATCGACTCACCTCTTGCAGACCTCACACAACTACGTGGAGCGCGGGACGCGGACGCTGCTGTACACGTCCCAGCATCACACGGGTGCGGACGACCATCGCATCGTCTGGCGTCTGGGGGTTTCGGCGCCCGCGCGCGTCTACACGGAATCGACGGATCTCTTCCGCAACATCAGCCGCAGCCACACCCGCACGCCGATTGGATGTGTCCTCGTTGATGAGGCCCAGTTCCTGAGCAAGGCGCAGGTCTGGCAACTCGCTCGCGTGGCCGATCAGCTCCGCATCAAGGTGCACTGCTACGGACTACGGACCGACTTCCGCGGCCAGCTGTTTGAAGGGTCAGCCGCGTTGCTCGCGATAGCGGACCGGCTCCAGGAAATTCGCTCGGTTTGCCACTGTGGCCGCAAGGCCATGATGTCCATCCGGCGCAACCGTCGAGGCGCCGTCTTGCGGACGGGAAGTCAGGTGCACGTGAATCGGGACGCGTATGACAGCCTTTGCAGACTTCACTGGCAGGCCGAATTCAACGGATCACCGAAGCGATAGGCCGTACGCAATCCCTGATCAGGGGCTACGGGCAGCGCTCTTTGAAATTGGACATGCTGGTGGTTCCTGGGGCCGCTTGTTCGTTGAGAGTTTTATAAGCACATTTGGGTCATTCATGCGCCCTTAGATAAACTGTGCGAAAACGAATACAGGTATGGGCCTCTCAGGGCCCTGGCGGCAGGGTTAGTCCCGCTTCTCGAAGGAGGGTGTTTGCCTTGCCGTCTAATGACCTCTCCGCGCCGGCAACCAGCCTTTTGTCTCCCGGAAAGCTGACGTTCAGCCTCCGCCATGAATACGCGCACCGACCGGCATCGTCGGCGCCGACAGCGCCAAGTCGCGCGCAGGCCGGTCAGCGGCGCAAACGCGAATTCGGGCTGCCAACCTCCCCATCCAGAGCAACACCAACGCAAGCCGGTCCGGGGGATTGCCGATGACCACACACCGGGACAAGGCCGGCAATCCTGGGTCCCCGGCTCCGGCGCCGCAGCGGATGTTCGGCTGGCTCGAGGATCTCCTTCGCAACCGCGCCGCAGCCGCCATCGGCGGTCCTCTCGGCGAAGCGCTGTCCTCGGTCAGGCAGCACTATATCTGGGCCGCCGGCTTTTCCGCGGTCGTCAGTGTTCTGTACCTGTCATCGTCCCTCTACATGATGCTGGTCTACGACAAGGTGCTCAACTCCGGCAGCCGGATGACACTCGTCGTTCTGACCATCGCCCTCGCCGCCGCCCTGGCGACGCTGGCCTGGCTAGACATGACGCGCGGACGTCTGCTCGTGCGCGCCAACGTCAGGCTCGACCGCAAGCTCTCCGGGCCCGTGATCGAAACCGTTCTGCGCCAGGCAGCCATGGGCGACACGCGGCCCCAGCAGATGCTGCGCGACACCGACCAGTTCCGGGGCGTGGTCACCGGCCAGCCGGCGCTGGCTCTTTTGGATATTCCCTGGGCGCCACTCTATCTGGTCGTTCTGTTCATCATCCACTGGTCGCTGGCGGCCCTCGCCGTGCTCGGCGGCGTGCTCTTCTTCGTGGTCGCGCGCTGGAGCGAGACCCGCATGCGCGAGCCGACGCGCCGGGTGAACGAACAGACCGCCGAGATCAACGCCTCGCTTGAAGGCGCCCTGCGCTTTTCCGGTCCGATCCAGGCGCTTGGAATGGGCGGCCCCTTGCAGCGGCGTCTTGGCGTCCGGCGGGAATCCGGCCGCACGCTCTCCGCAGGCGCCGCCTATGACAATTCGGTTGCGACAGCCCTTCTCCGCTTCCTCCGCCTGCTGTGGCAGAGCCTGGCCCTTGGCCTTGGCGCATGGCTCGCCATCGACGGCCTGATCGCTCCGGGCGCCATGATCGCCTCGTCCATCCTTCTGGGCCGCACTCTGGCGCCGCTCGAACAGATCGTGGGCGCGTGGAAGCCGCTGATGACGGCGGCCGACAACTACGAGCGCCTCAAGGCCGCCCTTGCCGTCGCCGGACGCGCGGCGCCGCAGGCGCTGATGGATCTGCCGCGGCTCAACGGCAAGCTGGACGTCGAGAACATCGTTGTTCCGAGCCGGCCCGGCGCGCCGCCCATCCTCGGCGGCGTGAGCTTCTCGCTGCAGCCCGGCGAAACCGTCGGCGTCGTCGGCCCCAGCGGAGCGGGAAAGTCCACGCTCGTTCGCGCGCTGATGGGCCTTGCCCCGATCGCAGCCGGGGCCGTGCGCTTCGACGGCGCTGATCTATCCCAGTGGCGGCGTGAGACGCTCGCCGGCATGACCGGCTATCTGCCCCAGGAGGTTGCGCTTCTACCCGGAACGGTGCGGGACAACATCTCGCGCTTCGAGGCGGATTCGGAGCATCCCGGAGACGACATTGACGCCGCCGTCATAGCTGCAGCCCAGCTGGCGGGCGTCCACGACGACATCCTGCGCCTGCCTCAGGGCTACGCCACGCCCATCGAGGCAGGCGGCCTCCAGCTCTCGGGCGGCCAGAAGCAGCGTATCGGACTTGCCCGCGCGCTTTTCCGGTCTCCCAAGCTCCTCGTGCTCGACGAACCGAACGCCCATCTCGACCGCGACGGAGAGGCCGCGCTTGTCGCGACCCTGCACAAGCTCAGGAATGACGGCTGCACAGTCGTGCTGGTCACGCATCGCGCCAACCTTCTGGGCACGGCCCAGAAGGTGCTCAGCCTCGCAGGCGGCCGCGTCCATCTATTTGGCCCGCGCGACGAGGTCCTCTCGCGCCTCATGACCGGCGCCAACCGCCCCACCCTGGCGCCGCAGGCCGCCCCGCCCGCCGCAGCCGCTGGAGGGAGCACCTGACATGTCCGCCCTCACATCCTCGATCTCTTCATGGCTGCGTCCCAGTGAGTCGTCTGACGACGACGCCGGCCCTGAAATCCGCCGAGGCAGCCTCGCCCTGGGCGCCTTCGTCCTGATCTTCATCGTCGGCGGCGCGCTGACGCCGCTCGACGCGGCGGTGGTCGGAACGGGCCGGGTCACGGTGTCCGGCAACCGCCAGGCCGTCCAGCACCGCGACGGCGGAATCGTCGCCCAGCTGACGGTCCGCGAGGGCCAGATTGTCGCCGCGGGAGATATCCTCCTGAGCGTCGACACCAACGAGCTGACCTCGCAGGAGCGCGTGCTCTCGCGCCAGACCATTGCAGCGCGGATGCTTGAATCTCGGCTCGTCAACCAGATGTCAGGCCGGGAGGATTTCGCGCGGCCCGCGTGGATGGCGGGCCTGCCCGAACGGGACAAGGCCGACGCCGAATCGACCTACCAGTCCCAGCTGACCGAGTTCCGGTCTGGCGCGGGCTCGCTCGGCGCCCAGCTGGAAGTGGTCGACCAGCGTATCGCCCAGACCGACTCCCAGCTCGAAGGGCTCGAAGGGCAGATCGAGTCGGCGCGCCGCCAGATCACGATCACCCGCGACCAGCTGGTGGATATCCGTCAGCTCTATGACAAGGGCCTCGCCACGCTGTCCCGCGTCCGCAGCCTGGAATCCTCGGCTGCCGAGCTTCAGGGACGCCTCGCCACCGCAACCGCCGACCGCGATCGCGCCCTCGGCATGAAGCTCGAACTCAACCAGCAACAAAGCGAGCTTCGCGCCGGGCGCACGGACTCCAACGCCGAACTCCTCCGGCAGGTGCAGACCGAGCTTCTGACCCTCGAACCCAAGCTGATCGCGACACGCGCGCAGATCGGGCGGGCGGAGGTCCGCGCGACCGCGAGCGGACGCGTGGTAGGCCTCACGATCTTCACGGAGGGCGGCGTCATATCGCCCGGCCAGACCCTGATGGAGATCGTCCCCGACAACGCGCCGCGGATCATCGAGGCCCAGATCCGGCCCCAGGACGCCGAGAACGTGCGTCCCGGCCAGCGAGCGCAGATCCGCTTCAACGTCGCCCACGCCCGTCGCGCGCCACAGCTGTTTGGAACAGTCATCTCCGTCTCCGCCGACCAGTTCGTCGACGAGCGGACCGGCCTTGCCTACTTCAAGATCCAGGCAGAGCTCCCGCCCTCCGAGATCTCCAAGCTGGAGGCAGCTGTTCAGGGTAAGGCCGACATCGGGCCCGGCGTGCCCGCCGACGTGGTCATTCCGATCCGGGGCCGCACGGCGCTCGGCTACCTGCTCGACCCGCTCCAGGACGCGCTGTGGCGCTCCTTCCGCGAAGATTGAGCGAAGCAGCTGGCACGCAGCAGCTGGACCGGACGGTGGGCTAGACCGTCCGCCTGTCCTTTCTGTCCGTCACCAGTCGCGCCGCAGAGCCACCCAGAAGGCGGCGGCGGCGTCCGCCTGGCGCACATGCGCGGGCTGCGTCGACAGGGCGACGGCGAGATCCATCTCCATGCCGCCAGCCAGCATCGAGGACCACGAGACCTCCAGATCGAGTTCCCGCCCGGACGGCTGCAAAGACGCAGTTCGCTCCTCATAGCTCAGCGCACCAGATTTCAGCACGGCGACCGGGCCCTCGAACCGGATGACCCCGCCCTCGGCTCGCCTTGGCTGCATGAGGGCAAAACTCAGATCGCCCCCGCCAACTTCCCGGCTTGCGCTCAGGGTCCAGGCGCTGGTCCAGAGCCCCTCAACGTCCGCGCCGTTCAGGCGCGCGCGCGCGGCCTCCGTCGATCCCGCAATCCTCCAGCGTCCAAGATCCCGGGACCACAGGAACGATACTGCGGACATTGTGGACGAATCCGTGCTTCCAAAGCGACTTTGAAGCGCACCGCCCAATGCGCTGGTCCGGTCATCGCTGCGCGACACGCCCAGCCGCCATTCGCCCGCTTCGTCTGCGTGACCGATGCCCAGACCCGCTGCATCCCGGCCTGAGCTTGCAGCTTGCCGCAGATCGAGCATCACCGGGCCCAGAGTGACTCTCGCCTCGCTCCACGTCGATCCGGTCTCGAGGACCGCAGGACCCGATGCGTCGCTGACAAGGCGCAGGTCGGCCCCGATATTCCGTCCACCGCCTCCCCGGCCTGCCTGGAAGCTGAAGTCGCCCATTTCCAGACCGACTTCGAAGATCGGTTCCTCGTCCAGTCGCCATGGCTGACGCGGATCCGCCGCCAGGGGCAGCGGTTGCAGCCACGACAACCTCGCCTGCCCCAGCCTGACGGCATGGCTTGCCGCCAGCGCATAGCGGGCGCGCTGGCCCATGTCCGAGAAACTGGGCCGACCAACATCGGCGGCGCCGGCCCCCAGCTGAAAGCCGCGTTCGAGACTGTCCTGGAACACCAGCCCGGTCAGGGCGCCTGAATGGGTCACCCAGTCACCCAGCGCCCCGCTCGCAGGCGCGAGGGCGGCCCCGAGGCTGACGGTTGTCGCGCCAAATGACAGGCTGGACGTCCCAATCGGCTGGAAAGCGCGCTCCAGGTTCAAGACCCCGACACCGGAGACCGCATCCGTGCCCGGTCCTGCAACCGTGCCGGTGACGCTGTCAGCGCCGACAGATACATAGTCATCTGCTGTCATCAGCAGCGAGGCGAGAGCGGTCTGCGGGGTAATGTTTGGAAACGCCTGAAGCAGAAGGGCGAGCGCCCCGGACACCTGCGGCGCGGCGAATGACGTGCCGCCCAGGGGCGCCCAGTAGTCCCCTTCATCATCAAGATCATTGCAAGCGGTGGTCACCGAACCCGAGCAGGCGACACGTTCGGGTGTGAGAACATTGTCATCAGGCCCGGCAAGCAAAAGGTCTTCTCCCGGAGCGAGAAGATAGAAATTCTGTGTAGGTCCGGCTCGGCTAGAGAAATCAGATATCCGGCCGTCGGGATCGACAGAGCCAACAGCGACAACCTGGCGGTTGGCCCCGATGGTTCCCGCAAAACTGGCGGGCCAGTTTGGCGCGGCTGTCTTGTCGTTTCCTGCCGCGATAACGATCAGCGCGCCCGAATTCACCGCCCGGACAAGGGCCGACTGAACGCTTTGCGGGACCTGTGTTCCGTCGCCGCCCAGAGACAGGTTGATGATGCGCGCGCCCTGCGAGACTGCATGATCAATGCCCGCGACAAGCCCCGACAGGCTGCATCCGGCATCCTCGCCCGTCTCCTGGCAGGTTCCCGGACGATCAATCCGGATCGCCAGAACCTGCGCGTCATAGGCGACTCCATGGACGCCCTTGCCGTCCTTGTTGGCGGCGATGACCGTTGAGACAAATGTCCCATGCCCATCGGGATCAAGGTCGTCGGCCGAGCGTGTCGACGCGTAGACGTCGTGTGTACCTGCGATCCGGCCGGACAGTTCACTGATCGACGCGTCAACATTGGAATCGAGAACGGCCACCGTGACGCCTGCGCCGGTGGCGCCGCGTGAGTAGGCGGTCGACGCCTTGATGGCCCCGAGGCCGCTCCGGTAAGTGGTCGTGAATCCTGACCCGAAATACTCGGGCGTCTCGAATGCGGCCGGCGGCAGGGCAGCGGGCGGCGGCGGGGGCGGCGACACAGGGGGCGATGGCGGCAGGACCGGAGGGGCGGCCGGAGAGGAACCACCGCCCCCTCCACTCGCGCAACCTGCGGTAGCAGCGCCCATCAGGCCGGCGACAAGCACCGCCCTGACAATTGCTAGTCCGCGTCCATACGCCGGGCCAAGCCGCTCTGATGAACCAACAAGATAGGCCAAACGTCAGCCCCCTATCGCCGTGCCGAGTCGCGTGACCCAGCGGCGATAGCCTACCGGCTATCATTGAGCGGTCAAAGCGGTCTTTCCGGAAGCTCCGGGCCGGTGGCGACAGCATGCAGGTCAACGGCTGGTTTGGCTTGCAAGGCTCCGGTGAGCGGGTCCGCGAACCGGGCCCACGGTCAATAATCCGCGTGCGGCGACCTCGCCTAGCGCGACTGGAATTCCTGCGACGTCAACATGTTCTTGAGTAGCAGCTTGCGCTCACCCGTCTGTTGCAGGAACGGGAGGTGGTCCGTGTAGGCCGACTCGTCCGGCTCACGATTGAAGGCAACCTTGTAGGCCGCCTTCAGGTACTCCTCATCCGTGATGTAGTCGGTCTCTGGATCCTTGTGCATCTCGGCGTACATCCGAATGAAGGCATCGGCGACGTCAACGCGCGATTCGCCCTGCCCTGACCTGTAGCTGTTCAGCTTGGCATCGATATCGGCAGGGCACGGTCCTTCGAGGGCGGTGCTGCAGAAATACTCGTAGAGCGAGGCATCCTTCGCCCGGGTCGAGATATCGGTGATGTTCTGCGAATATTCGACCATAGACGCACCGGTCGCGGGCGGCACTGTCCCCGGCTCCGGGGCCTTTTCCCCGCAGGCTAACGTGGCAAGGGCGGCGCAGGCGGCCAGGACAATTCGAAGATTCACGCGGCAACCTCGCAGGACAGTGTACGCGCGCAATCTAGGCGCCGCGCCCACGCTTGTCCATTCGACGGCTGCGAACACACCCGGGCATTGCAGGCCGGAGGCGGGCTTGCTGACCGCACATCCGGCGCAGACCGGCCCTTCTCGGCGCCCCTGTAACAGGCGGCCAGCATGCACCCGCCCCGGGGAAATCAGCCCCGATCGGCGGAGGGCTGTGCGCGCAAAAGCCGTACATGCCGCATGGCGGCCGCCTTGTTGAAGAATTCGATGGTCATGTTTTTCGCGATCGCTTCAGCGCCGGTGAGGGGCGTGAGATCGGCCACCTGCCGGAAGCAGGACATTCGGTAGGCCTTCTGATGCACCTTCATGCGAGCCGCGCTGCAGGCCTGCGTTTCGCCCTCGAGACATTTCCCCATGAGCGCGTTGGCGCTGATGATGCCGTCGCCGTACATCGACCATACCTCCATGGGCGGCCGGCAGCCGGCCTCCGCCCATGCGGGGCTGCTGGCCAGACACATCGCAATGACCGCACAGACTCTCTTCACGCATATTCTCCCGGCCACATTGCTCAGCGCGCCTTCGCTCCGAACAGGCTTGGCAGACTCAGGGTCGAAGGCGGCGTCTTTGCATTGGCGAACACATCGCCCTTTTCAGTGCGGTGTTTGTCCAGCAGGGCGGCTGCGGCGGCCTTGTCGCTGAAGCTCCAGACGCCCAGTTCGGCGCCTTCCACGACCAGCATCTCCACGGCCTTCTCGACCGCCTGGCGCAGCGCCAGCAGATCGGGCTCGTTGGTGGTGATGCCTGTCTCGGCCTCGAGCAGCTCCTTGTAGCTCACGAACCGGAACGCATTGGCGGAGATCCCGACCGAAGCGATCTTCTTGGACGCCACGACCGTCGTGATCACCTCGCCTGTCTTCACGCTTACAGCGCGCAGATAGACGGTCACCGTGTCTTCCCGGTAGCTGGTGTGCGCGCCGATGCCGAGGAAGCGTGCGCCGGCCCCGCCGGTCACCGTGTTGGTGTCGTAGCCGATGACGCCGCCTTCGAGGATGATCCCGGCGAACAGCATGGGCGGCAGGGCTTCGGGGTTGATGATCTCCTCGCCAAGGTACTGCTTGCGCATCTCGCGGATGATCTGGCGTTCCTTCAGGAGATTATCGAGGTTCTCGCGCTCGAGGACGGTGAACCAGGTGCGGTTCCCGGCGTCCTGCAGGGCCTTCACCAGGATCGATGTGGAGCCCTGCGAGATCGCCTTGGACAGCGACTGAACGCCTTCCGTGGGTTCGAACCGGCCGGTCTGGTCGAGGAAGTTGTAGACGGTGACCGCCAGCTTCTCGCGCGGGGGCGGCAGCGCCAGAAGATCAGACTGCGAACTTGTTGCAGCGCCTGCATAGGCAGGGGTCTGGACCAGTCCCGACAGGGCCTGGTCCGGCGTGGCGCATGCCGATGCAAGCAGGCCGAGTACAGCGAGGGCGGTGGTGCGGATCAGGGCCATGTCAGAAGCCGCCCACGGCTGAGGTCAGGTCGCCGCCGGACGTTGTCGCCGGGGCCAGGTCGAGACCCGTTCCGCCGAGTCCGAGGGAGGAGGCCGCGTTCGTGCTGGCGCCCAGGAGCGGGATCTCGATCTCTGTGCGGGTGCCCGCTGCGTTGTCGACGATGACAAGCTGGACGGAGTCGAGGCCGCGCTCGAAGCTGATGACCTGTTCGCCGAATGTGATGGTGCCGCTGTCCTGCGGGTTCTCGCCGAAGATCGCATCGTTGACCTGGCTGGCCAGCGAGGAGAGCAGGCGGCTCTGCAGCTGCCTGACAAAGAGGTCGGTGGCCGAACTGGCCGAAGCCGCTGCCGCCTTGTAGTCGTTCTGGGCGTTCGCGATCGAGAGCAGGTGAGAGGAGTTGAACGCGTCTCCGCCAAACGACGGGTTGGTGGGCTTGTAGACCAGCGCCTGGCCATGCGCGGGAAGCGAAGAAGCCAAAGCCGCGGCGACCAGCCCGATCAGTCGATATGGCGCTGCCAAGCGACCACCGCCGGATTCATGAACCGCCATATTCGTTCCTCCCGTGTGTTGAATCGGAACGATATCCCCCTTTGCAAGAAAGATTCCGCGCTGACGCGACATCTGCGCTGTCACGGCTGAGCAATTGGGCGCTCCCAAAAGAGGACACGCCAGAACTTGCCGAAATTGCTGGATGATACGGATGGACGCGGCGGGGGAGTCGCTCGGTCAGGTGGCATAGCCGACGGCGCCGTCGTTACGGCTCGTCCTAAAAGGAGCCCTTCGTCTGCCAGAGGCACAAAATGCCCCGGATTTGGTTTCGGGACGATGGGCAGTTCGCGCCTGGCTAGTTGTTTAGTCGACGGGACACCCAATCCACCTTGGGTGTCAGATAGCGCTCGACGAGTTGGGTAAGGCCACCACGGCCGCCACGGCGAGTCCACGCTTGCTGGATCTCGCCGAACGACAATCCGGTCGATCGCGCAACGTCTTGCCAGGTCTCGCCAGACATCAGCATAGCCACCGCCGTCTGCTGACGCTGATCCAAATAGGTTGGGAGCTTCGGGTTCGGCATATTCTGATCCATGAGCTTCCAATGCACGCGGGCCGGGGCAGGTTCCGCATGGACCGCAGCGGCTAGATTCACACCGCCCGCTGCATGGGACCCAAAAGTCCGGGTCCGCCGGTGGTCCACGACGCTGCAACACTCATACCGCGGCAACCGTTCGCTGCGCATTTCCGCCCTGGCAGCCTGCGACGTAAGGATCAGCTATTCGCTCCTGTTCTTCATTGCTCGATGAGTGACATCGCTCTGGAGAAAGCGTGCGAATTCGAAGGCTCGTGTTGGCGTACCCCTGCGCTAGCCCCGCATGGCCTTGTCGGACGCTCCTGAATCTGTAGCGCGGCTTGCCCGCATCCAGGCCATCTATCCGGTTCAGCAGAGCGCCGATGGCTCGGCGAACAACCAACGGCGCTCTCCGCTGATGCGCGCCCATAACCGGCACTGAGTGTGTCGGTCAGTCCGCGACGGATCCCCGTGGGCATCGTGCTCGTCAGCGACCAAAAAGGTGCGCACGCGCTGATCTTTTGCACATTCGACTGGACATCGACGCTGAACGGAGCGGTGGTTGTTTCGCGCCCGGCAACAGCACTCCGGGCTCGCTTCGGTGGCGGCGATGGTCGCCGCCTGCCTCAGGCGAGCCAAGGAGTTTATCCTCATGTCCTTCCCTACCCCTACATTGCCTTCAGCGCCTCCACCGCCGCGCAGGCCCTCCCGGACCCAGGCTGTGCGGCTATCCCTCGCAGCTGCCCGGGTCATTCGCGGGCTCGATCGCCGACTGAGCCGGCGAGTGTCACGCCGCCCCGCGCCCTCCAACCGGGGGACAGGCGCATGACCCAATACCTCTCCGCACAGCATCCCAGCCGCGCGAACGCAGCCGCTGCGCAAGCAGCACCCGCTTCCCCAGCGCCGCCTCCAAGCTCGCGCACGCGCCGGGTCAAGGACCAGATCGAAGGCGTGGCGCGTTTGAGGCGCACCGCACGACGACGCGCAGTTGAGACAGACACAGGATCAGGTCGGGCGGCACCCGCCCCGGTCTCCGGGTCGGACCCGGCTTCGGACCTGGCGGCCGCATCTTTGAGCTCCGAGGTGTCAGCGGCTGCAACCGGGCTGTCGCCCCGCGACGGCGAGGGATGGGTCGAGCTGTCCGCAGAGGCCTATCACGCAGATCCGGCCCCGACCCCCTCACTCTCCTCGCACATGGCGATCACCGTCATCACGCGGTCATTGGCGCACGCCTTCCGCAAACACCCACGGCTGGGCCGGACCGAGGAACCGGCGGTATCCGCCGCCGCTGATCGTGGCAGCGCGGCGCATGCCCTTCTGTTTGGAGAGGATCGTCTCTGCGTGATCGAGGCCGATGATTATCGCACGCAGGCCGCTCGACAGGCTCGCGATGACGCACGAGCCGGAGGTCGCGTACCCCTGCTCGCCAGGGAGCTGGAGCCGATCAACGCGATGGTTGAGCTGGCCCATGAGCGCATGCCTCTCCTGCATGGCGGCGCATACAGCGTTGAACAAAGCGCGCTCTGGCGCTCAGACTCGTTCGGCTGGCGCAGGGCGCGTCTCGATACCCTGTCGGCAGACCGGCGGCTGATCGTCGATTACAAGACCACGGAAGGGCCGGTCGATGCGCACGCCTGCGAACGGCGCATCGCCGAGCTGAGTCTCCAGATTCAGGCCGCCGCCTATGTCGACGCCGTCGAGAGCCTGCACCCCGAACTGATGGGGCGTGTGCGGTTCGTGTTCCAGTGGCAAGAGCAGAAGCCGCCCTACGCCCTCTCCCCGCCCATCGAGATGTCCGAGGCTTACCTGAGCCTGGGCAAGGCTCAGTGGCGGGCGGCGGGCGCTCTCTGGGATGCGGCAATCCGGGAGAACACCTTCCCCGCCTACGGAACGGCCCGGTTTCTGGCCTGCCCCCCACCCTGGGAGCTCAACCGATGGGAAGAACGCGAGGGCCTGATCGAGACCCGCGTCCTTGAGACACTGTCAGGAGGGCGACCGTCATGAGCCGGATGTTTGATCCCGTCCCGGCTCGCCGGGGCCCTGTGCGCCTTATGATCGGGCTCACAGCGCCCGGCGGAGCCGGCAAGACCTTCTCGGCCTTGCGTCTCGCTACCGGTATCCGCTCGGTGGTCCCCGGCCCCATCGTAGTGATCGATACCGAGAACGGGCGAGCCCTCCATTATGCTGACCGGTTTTCGTTCACACACCTGCCCTTCGACCGACCGTTTGGATCGGAGGACTATGTCGAGGCCCTGCGCTCGGCGGCCGGTCTGGAGCCTTCGGTGATCGTGCTCGATTCCTTCAGCCACGAGCACGAAGGCGAAGGCGGGTTCCTTGATCTTCAGGCCTGCGAGCTTGAGCGGCTGGCCCCGCACGATGCCATGCCCCCGCATCGCATTACCCAGGCGGCCTGGCGGGCTCCGAGGCTCGCCCGGAGGCGGTTACAGGCCGCATTGCTCAACCTTGACTGTCATCTCATCGTCTGCATGCGAGCCAATGAGCGAACCCGGGCGCCGCGGGAGCCAGGCGAGGCTGATCCGGTGGATATGGGGTTCACCCCCATAGCAGGGCCTGAGTTTCTCTATGAGCTGACATTGGGCTGCCTCTTGCGGCCCGGAGCCGCCGGCGTTCCGACCCTGGCCTCGGATAGGCCAGGGGAAGCGATGGCAATCAAGCACCCTGTCCAGACCGAACCCCTGATCCGGCCCGGAGAAGCGCTCTGTGAGACCCATGGCGCGGCTCTCGCCCGCTGGGCGGCTGGCCCTGGCTCAGCAATCGATGCCGCCGTTTGGATAGAGGCTGCCCAACACCGTCAGCAGGCCGACGCAAGGGCGCTGAAGGGCCGGCAGACAGATCACGCCCCCGCGCAAAAGGGTCAGGCGCCCGCCAATGCCATGCCCGACAAGCCGGCGGCTCGCAGAGCCGCCCGACGCGCCGCTCCGCCGGCCGCACCAAGGCGAGCGGCGCGTGTACGACCTTTGCCTGCGCGGCCCGCACGTCCTGCTATCGAGACCCAGGCGCCCCGCGACAGGGATCGTACCGGAGAGACGTCATGACCCTGCCCCGCAAGATAGCATCCGCACCCGCGGCGCCAGAGCGTCGGAAGCCGCTCACCCGCCAGGCGTTTGCGGCCCTCATCCTGGAGCAAATGGGGCGATGTCACGTCTGCAAGGCCCGATTGAAGGCGGACGCCATTGTCGACGAGCACCTTGTTCCGCTTGATCAGGGCGGCTCAAACGACATGAGCAACCGTGCCCTGCTCTGCCGGTCCTGTGCGGATGCCAAATCGGCAAAGGAACGCGCCGCCCTCGCCAAGGGGCGCAGATTACGCGCCGAGACAGGCCAGCAGCGCCGCCGTGCGATGCGAAGAATCGGGCGAAAGCCGCCCTCGTTCCTCACCAATCGGGATGCGCCTTTCAAGCGCAAGCTCAACGGCGAAGTGGTGCGACGGCCCCCCAAGAGCGCACGACGACGATCCGGAATGGCGGCAGGGCGGACCGTCAATTCATCCCTGAAGAGCATGTGAGTCTCGGAGATCGACGCTCCTTGGCTCTTCCTGGCTCTTCCGGTAGCTGCCCCGCGGCCTCGCGCGGCTTCCGCCGGAACGCCAGCAGGCGTGGCTCCGGCGGCCAGCCTGCCGTCGCCCGGCGGTTCGAACCCGCCCCCCAACACTCCGCCTGATACATCAGAGGTCACCTTGACGCGCTTGCCCGAACCCCCGGAATTTCTGTACGTGCTCTCCTTCGCCCGGCCCGGACGGCGCAAGCGAAAGCGATCCTCGCCTCAGGCAGGACCGCCTGGCCCCAAATCGCCGCCCGCTGCAGCTAGCAACCTCGCAAGGTCACGCGCCCCGCATCTTCACCCCACCCTGGAGGCGGCAAGCCTAGGCGGAAAACCGGTTCCTTCAGGGGCGGAGCGCAGGCGGACCTCCAGGCCAGCGCCTGCCGCCCGGCCCAGGCGGGAGCCAGTGATGACCGCCGACAGAGGTTGAAACGCCTCGGTCCCCGCCAGCCTTGCCGGGATTACCAGGGTCGCGGCCCTGAGGCCGAGCGACGGACACGCACTCCGCCGTTAAGTATGGTTTCGATCTGGCTTCTTCCCCGGCGCGATTGGACCGTGATGGCAAACAGCGTCACAGAATCGACGATGTCCGCGAAGCGTCCTTCGGGAAAGGCGGCGAACTCCAACATGAGTTCGCGCATGTTCGACCCGCCATCATCGTAGAAGGCGACCCGATCCGACGTCAGAAAATCCGACTGGGTGTAAAGGCGGATATCCTTGCTCTCGTGAACGTGGAATGTCTGGAATCGGAGCTGTCTCTCGTGCCGCAGCTGCTGTACCAGCTGCGGCCCGGATGAGGCGGCCTCGACAATGACTCGGTCCGCTTGCCAGCGGTCGGCGAAGGCCAGCGCCGCCGCCTTGAGCTGCGGAAAGAGGAGCCGCCGACGGATCATGTCCACCATGATCCACCTGTCGTTGTGCAGGCCCCAGGATGTTCCGACCGAGTAGGCGTTGTGCTCAGCGATCCCCTCGGCCGTATCCCAGAACTGCAGCATGCAACGGAACTCGTGTCTTGGCGGGCAGACATTGACAACGGTCAGGGCCTCCATGTCGATCATCGCGGTGTATGCGAAATCGGGGGCCTGCTGGTACTGGGCCGCGAACACAGCAGCATTTCGGCGCCTGAGCGCCTCGACCTCATCGGGTGGATACCGGCTTGGATCGAGGACATCGCCAACAGGCCTCACCCATTCCCGGCCGCGATAGAGATCCAGTGTCTGGGGGACCGTCGCCACGAGTGGCAGGTTGATATGGCGCACACGTCCAAGGCTTAGGAGGTGAGCGACAATATCCTCCGGATGCAGGCGTTGCTGCATCGCGACCAGAACGCCGCGAGAGGGGTCGTTGAAGCGCGAAACAACCGCCTCGTCGATGACCCGCCGCGCCGTTTCCCGTTGCGCCGCGGAGTTGACATCCTGCACCTTGGTCAGGTCATCGCAGAAGATGTAGTCGCCGCCAAAGCCGGTGATGGCCCCGCCGACAGTCAGACTTCTTCGGTATCCGCCCTGTGTGGTGCGACTCTCTTCCCATCGCGAGGATGCGCGCGTCTCGAGCCTCATGTCTGGGAAGAGGTCTTCATACCAGCGCGACTGGACGATGGAGTCAAAGACACGGCCGTGGGTGCGCGCCAGATCCTCGCCATAGAAGACCGCAAGGATCTTGGCGTCCGGTCGTCGTCCAAGCAGCCAGGCAGCCAGACAAACAAGGATGAAGGATTTGAGGTGCCGCGGAGCAATGTTGATGACGGTCCATGGGTGCACGCCTTCCACTGCCTGCTCGAGCGCCCAGCAGACCGCCTCGAGATAGTGATGGCTTGCCAGCGCGGGCTGACGCCGCTGCTTGCGGTATGCGTAGAGGACAAACGCGAACAGCGTTCCCCGGGCCATCTCACGCGCCAGAGGCGCGCGGCGCGCCGAGGTCCACTCACCGCCGCTAGGGGGCGCCAGCTGTCCGATGGGCTCGCGCAAAACGCCCGCTGACCGTCCCCTTGGGTGTCCGGCCGATGGCGCCGACAGACTCCCGCCGGAGGTCGGATTTGTCATCCGTTATGGCTCCTCTTGAGCAACTCGACGGCGCCCGATGGCTCGACGACCTGTTTCTTCATCCCTTCATTCCTTCGCCTTTCGGCGAACGTCCGACGGCTCGCCCATGACCTGGCGGCGTATGTCTGCCTCGAACACCTCCAGAATCGCATCAAGATCCGGGTCCGGACCCACGGGATCACCTCCGTCCCGCTCACGGCTGCGCGCCTCGACGGCCACCGCCTCGTTCGCCCGCCGTGTCAGTTCCGCGTCAAGCCGGATGAGCTGGAACAGCTCACGCGTTGCGATTTCATCGTTCTGGTTGGCGCGCGCGATCCGCTGCTCGGCAATCGCCCTGAGGACCGTGACCTTCTTCCGGCGTCCGTTCATGACAATCGTCACGCGGCGGCTCAGCGCCGCTGCCAGATCCATCGACAACGGCATCGGACGCCGTTTGGGCCTGCCCCTCGGATTGCCTGATACCCCGGCGGGGAACCGCGTACGCCGGGGCGGCTTGCCGTAGCCGACCTCATAGGGCGTGACCTCATCGCCGGCGCACGACGCACCCTCGAGGCAGGCGGGCTCCGTTACCGTATCGGGCGGGCTCTCTTCAGTGAAGTCTGTCTTCGGCGTGACCTCCGGAACGGGCTGCGCGCCCGTCCGGACGCGACGCCTTGGTCGCGCTCCCGACTTGGGAGCCGGAGTGATGCGGGAGGGACGGGACGTATCAGATGTCATGGAGCAGCACCGGGGTGACAGGCAGGGTGGGAAGAGGGATCAGGAATGAGAAAGCCGAAGAGGGGCCGCGGGCTGACGGAGGACCGCGGGTGGAGCCTCGAACACAGGGAGGCCAGCATCGCATCATTGAGACCGCCGTCGACGGCGGGCGACCTGCGCTGAAGCCGTCTCTGCCGCCTCGGTGGCCGCAGCGCTCGCGGGGGTTGCGGTGGTTGCGGGGGTTGCGAGGACTGCCGGGCTCGCCGCGGGCGCAGCGCGCGAACGCCGCTCGCAGAGCGCGTCGACCGACAGACCTGTCTCACGATGAAGCGGCGCGCGCCCGAACACCCGCTCATAACGGCGCAAGATGGTCTCGACATAGACCGGATCGAGATCGAGAATGATGGCCTTGCGACCGGTCTGCTGTGCAGCGATCAGCGTGGTTCCCGACCCGCCAAACGGATCGAGCACCACATCTCCGGGCGCCGTGCTGTCGCGGAGAATGTCAGCGACAAGCGCAACGGGTTTGACCGTGGGGTGCATCGCCAGCGCCTCATCGCGCTCAGGGCCGAACCCGGCCATGCCGCGATAGGACCAGATGGTATCGCGGCTGCGGCCGAACCGCCCGAGCTGGACGTTGTTGCGATGAGGCGCACCCGGTTTTCGGACGACGTACACCAGCTCATGGCGCGAGCGATAGAATGAGCCCATGCCCGCGACCTGCTTGTCCCAGACACAGGTGCAAACGTGCTCCAGTCCCGTCTTCCGGAAGGCGCCCTCAAGCTCCCAGCCGCCGCGCCAGTCCATGCAGATGTAGGCAAGAACACCCGGCTCCATCAACGGCAGGACAGACCTCAGCCACGCATCGTGCAGCGCCGCCATGTCGGTCGCAGACCAGCCACGCGACCCCATGACGAATTCGCGGTGCTGCACTCGCCCCTTGCCGCCCATGTGGCCGCGAACGGGCACGCCATAGGGCGGATCGGCAAAAACAACCCCGACGCGCTTGTCCCCTGACCGCAATCCCACAAGCGCCGCCAGCCCCCCGGCATCGCAGGCATTCGCGCAGGCGATGATGTGCCCATCGCCGCAGAAGACGTCCCCTTCGCGAAGCAGGCTGGTCGAAGGGGGGGCCGTCTGCTCGTCCACGCCAGCCGACAGATCGCCGGTGTCGACCAGTACCTCGTATTCACCGATCTCGAAGCCCATGCTTTCGACCGACAGCTCAGGCAACAGAATGTGGATATCGGCAAGCTCCGCTCGCAAAGCCTCGAGGTCCCAGACCGCACGTTCAGCGATACGGTTGTCGGCGATCCTGTAGGCCCTGAGTTCGGCCTCGCTGAGATGTTCAAGCCGGATGACCGGCACCTCCGCCAAGCCAAGCTCCCGGGCCGCGGCCAGCCGGAGCTCACCTGCAACCACACGCTCGCCGCCATCCAACACGATCGGCATGATTACGCCGAAGCGCTTGATGGCCGCCTTCAGATTGGCAAGGCGCTTTGCGTCCGCTTTTCGCAACGTCCGAAATGCGACGTGCAATGCATGCGGGGAGACGTACTGAACCGCGAGCCGGGCCAGCCTGACGCGAGACGTTTCCATCCCGGTATCGGTTGACCCGCCGTTCCGCCCTGCGGGTCCGCTCAACAAGACGTGGCCCCCCTCAGCGTGGCCGACAGATCCCCCAGCCACACCGCTGCGCGGGGAACTCAATTCACCTCCTACATTGCGCCGCCTGCGCCTTGAGATCCTGTTTTGCTCCTTCATAATTTGGCCCTCTCCATTATTTCATTGTTGCGCGACGTGTCGGATCGCGTTGCCTCGATAGGCAAAACCTGGCCATTCACCGCGATGTCTGCGCGGCGCTAGAATGATGTTGCGATGTGATTGCTTGCACCTGCCGTAGGGCGCCCCACCCTAGGCGTGAGTACCCCGGTACACAGACTTAGACATGCAAACTCCTCACCTGCGCGGATCCTGTCGCAGCCACAACCGGAAGCAGGCCGCTGCCAGAGCCAATGGTCAAGACACTGTTTTTGCGCCGATCAATCGCAAATCATCGTCCCTCAAGGCGACGCCGGAGCAGATCATCGCTGATGGTCGACGGCCAGGCCGCAAATTTCGCACACGCTCAGACGTAAGGTACTGTATTGGAAAGTTATTTTAATATCTCTATCGCTTGACAAAAAACCGGGTAAGACATAAAGTTCCCGAATAGGCCGCGTTTGGCGCGATCAATATATCTTGTGGATATCTCCGTCCGGCGGTTCTGGCTTGGTCGGCAGACCGCGAGCAGTCGATCCCGAAGCGGCCTGGTCGTATCATCTTTTCGATTCTCTCCCGGGCATTCATTTGTCCTGGCTGATAATTGGCATCGCCTCACCCTGTCTTGGCGGCCTTTCATGGAGGCTCAGGTGGAGGCCTTGTCGCGGGGCCTTGCCCCGGTGTCATGCGTTGACGCCCTGCCTTGACGTCCTGCGTTGGCAGCTTGCTTGGGCGCCGCGTTTGAGCGGCATCCATGGAATTGTCCTTCCCGGTCATGGCGGTCGGCTCGGATAGGTCGGCGAGGCTGTAGCGGCGCTGTCCAGCCGACCACTTCCTTGCAGATCGAACACAGGGCGCGTCACCGCCGCTCCTCTGCTCCTCTGCTCCTCTGCTCTGCCGCGCCGCCGGACGCTTCGGGCAAGAGCGGCGCTCTCCGGGGGGCGAGCAACGCGTCCCGTCGCTCGACCAGCGGGTCAGCAGGATCAGCATCAGCGCAGGCATCAGAACCGGCAGCGGGACAACATAACAACCGGAAGAGGCACGAGCGGACAGAAACGGTGATGGAGACGGGCACGGAGGCGGTTGTGGAGACGGAGACAGCAACGGGGATCGAGACGGAGCGGAGAGAGACCAGGAAGACCGCTCGCGATGATACGCACGGGACAGGCGCACACCACGACCGGCCGAAATCGGCGACGCAGGAAGCCGGGCTATCTGTGTCACCACTAATGTACGTAACCACTAATGCAAAAGGCGACCCGTCTCGGCGGCTGACCGCGCCCATTCCGTGTCGTTCGTACGGCGCGCCATCCCGCTCGCACCTTTCGCTGCTCAAGCTCCCGCTCGGTCGCCACGCACCGCGCCGCGCCGAAGGTTTCGCAGATCTCCCTCCGCGCGTGATCGTCTGGTTGGGACCGACGCCCTTCTTGCCACAGAACAGGCGTTCGCGGCCGCTGCCGCCCGGTGCTCTGGCCCGCGGGCCTTGCGCGCACCGGTGACGAACGCGCCCCTGAAGCTCGGTCTTGCACGGGAAGTTTTGCAATCCCTGTTTTGCGGGAAAGACTCCCTGTTCGGCCGCCGCAAATTCGCTGTTTCCGGCGCCTTGTCGGCGTCGCACCGACGCTTTGGATCAGCGCGCGCCCACGCTAACACCCTGAATACTCAAGTCGAAACATGCCGGCCTCGCGCCCTCTGCGTTCCGTGCCATGCCCGGGGCGGCGCCGAATGGACGATTGCCTGTTTTTTTCATGCGCGCGCACGGCGCGCACAGCGCGCGGCAGACGACAGAGCGGGAAACAGCGCCGCCATCAGGACGTGCATCGCCCATGCTCCTGTCGTCACGCCAGGGCGGCGCGAACGTCCTCGGCTATGGCCAGAGACGATGTCAGCCCCGGCGATTCGATCCCGAACAGGTTGACCAGCCCCTCGACGCCATGGGTGGCGGGCGTCTGGATCATGAAGTCGCGGGCAGGCTCGCCCGGGCCCGACAGCTTGGGCCGGCACCCCGAATAGTCAGGCATCAGCGCGCCATCGGGTAGGCCCGGCCAGTAGGTCCGGATCGCCGCGTAGAAGCTGTCGCCGCGCGCCGCGTTCACCCGGTAGTCGACCGCGTCAGGCCCCACGCCCGGCAACCACTCGACATCGGGCCCGAACCGCATCCGGCCGCCCAGATCCAGCGTCAGGTGGACCCCCAGGCCGCCCTCCACGGGCGCCGGATAGATCAGGCGGCTGAACGCCGGCTTCGACGCGCAGCCGAAGTAATTACCCTTCGCCAGCGTCTGTTTCGGGATCAGCCCTTCATCCAGCCCCTCGATCAGGCCCGCCGCAGTCTGGGCATGCAGACCCGCCGAATTGATCAGCCGCCGGGCCGTCACAGCCGAAGCCTCCGCCCCGCCCGTCCGGATCCGGAAACCGCCGCCCGGCATGGGGCTGGCCCCCTCAAAGGGCGTGTTCAGCGCGAGAAAGCCCCCGGCGTCCTCGATCTCGCCCTGCAGCGCCAGCATGTAGCCATGGCTGTCAAAGACGCCTGTCTCCGGCGAGATCATGGCCGCCGTGCAGTTCAGGTTCGGCTCCAGCGCCCGGGCAGCCGCCCCGTCGATCAGCTCGAGCCGCTCGACATCATTGGCCAGTCCGCGCCGGTAGATCGTCTCGATCTGGGCGGTCTCGGCATCTGTCGTCGCCACGATCAGCTTGCCGGTCCGGCGGTAGGCGACGCCGCGCTGGTCCATGTAGGCGTAAAGCCGCCTGCGGCCCTCGACGCAGAGCCGCCGGCGAAGGCTGTCTGTGGGATAGTACATCCCGCCATGCACCACCTCGCTGTTGCGCGAGGAGACGCCCATCCCGATGCCCGGACCCGCCTCCAGCACCAGCACACTGGCTCCATTGCGGGCGAACGCAGCTCCGCAGGCAAGGCCGACAGCCCCCGCCCCGATGATGATGGTGTCGAAATCGTGCATCTAGCCCGGTCCGCAAGCCTGACAGGCACCCTACACCGACAGCGTTAAACCCCGCCGAACGTCCGGCTTCACATTTGGCGGGCGCCCGACGTTAGTTGTTTCAATGATATACGGGTGGTACGGCCACCCAAAGGCGCGGTGGACCGGGCGCGGTGGACGGCATGACCGAGTTTCGCAACCTCTATAACCACGGAATGATCCGCGCTGCGGCCTGCTCGCCCGTGGTGGCTCTGGCCGATCCGTCTGCAAACGCGGCCTCCACGATCGACCTGATGCGCAAGGCCGACGCCGCCGGCGCCGCCCTGCTGGCCTGCCCGGAACTCGGGATTTCGGGCTATTCGCTCGACGACCTCCACATGCAGACCGCCCTGCTGGATGCGACTGAGGCGGCCATCGCCCGCCTTGTCGAGGCCAGCCGCACGCTGGCCGTGGTTGTCGTGGCCGGCGCCGCCGTCCGCAATGGCGACGCCATCTTCAATTGCGCCGTCGTCATCCATCGCGGCGCCATCCTCGGACTGGTCCCCAAGACCTACCTGCCCAACTACCGCGAGTTCTACGAGAAGCGGCAGTTCGCCTCCTCCGCCGACGCCATCTCCAGCACGATCCGCATCGCCGGGCACGAGGCGCCGTTCGGAACCGACCTGATCTTCGAGGCCGCCGACGTTCCCGGCTTCCGCCTCGCCATCGACATCTGCGAGGACTTCTGGGCGCCCGTGCCGCCCTCCTCCTTCGCCGCCATGGCGGGCGCGACCGTCATCGTGAACCTGTCGGCCAGCAACATCACCATCGGCAAGGCCGCCGACCGCGACATCCTCTGCGCCTCGCAGTCCGCCCGGGCCGTCTGCGCGTACATCTACACCGCCGCCGGCTATGGCGAGAGCACCACCGACGCAGCCTGGGACGGCCAGGTCTCGGTCTGGCAGCTCGGCGCCAAGCTGGACGAGTCCACCCGCTTCCCGGACGAGCCCGTCCTGCTGCTCAGCGACATCGACACCGGGCGCATCGTCCAGGAGCGCCTGCGCACGCCGACCTTCCGCGACTGCGGCCGCATCCACGCAGACCGAGTCAGGGCCTTCCGTCACATCGTCTTCACGGCGGCCCCGGACCGCGAGGCCGTGCGTCCCCTGCTGAAGGCGCCGGACCGCTACCCCTACGTGCCCGACGATCCGGCGCGCCTCGACCATGACTGCTACGAAGCCTACAACATCCAGGTTCAGGGCCTGCGCCGCCGCCTTGAATCCGCGCGCATCCGCAAGGCCGTCATCGGCGTTTCCGGCGGGCTCGACTCGACACAGGCGCTGCTGGTCACCGTCCGCGCCTTCGACCTGATGGGCCGCCCCCGCACCGACATCGTCGGCGTCACCATGCCGGGCTTTGCAACCTCCGACAGCACAAAGGCCCACGCCCACGCCCTGATGAAGGAACTCGGGATCGACGCCCGCGAGATCGACATCCGGCCGATCGCGAAGCAGATGCTGTCGGACATCGGCCATCCCTACGCCGCGGGAAAGAAGGTCTACGACATCACGTTCGAGAACGTGCAGGCGGGCCTGCGCACCGACATCCTGTTCCGCCTCGCCAACCAGGAATCCGGCATGGTGGTCGGCACCGGCGACCTGTCGGAGCTGGCGCTCGGCTGGGCGACCTACGGCGTCGGCGACCACATGAGCCACTACAACGTCAACGCCTCGGTGGCGAAGACGCTGATCCAGCACCTGATCCGCTGGAGCGCGGCCAGCGGCAACTACCCCGATGCTGCAGGCGCCGTGATGCGCGCCATCCTGGACACCGAGATTTCACCCGAACTGGTGCCGCCCGGCGAAGACGGCAAGATCCAGAGCACGGAGGGGACAATCGGCCCCTACAACCTGCACGACTTCTTCCTCTACTTCACGATCCGCTACGGCTTCGCGCCCTCGAAGATCGCCTTCCTCGCCGAGGCCGCCTGGGCCGACGCCGAGGCTGGCCTCTGGCCGCCGCACATGACCGAAAAGGGCAAGGCCGAGTACCCGCTCCCCGTCATCGTCGGATGGCTCGAGACCTTCGCGAAGCGCTTCTTCGTCACCAGCCAGTTCAAGCGGTCCGCCGTTCCAAACGGCCCCAAGACGACGTCCGGCGGCTCCCTGTCCCCCCGCGCCGACTGGCGTGCGCCCAGCGATTCCTCTGGCGAACCCTGGCTGGCCGACATTCGCCGCCTGAAGGACTGGGCGGGGCTCGACTAGCCGCGTCTACGCCGGCTTCCGGAACCGCAATGTCATGCGGTCGCTTTCGCCAATCGCCTTGTAGGTCTCGGCGCTGTAGCCCTCGGCCTCAGGCGTGCCGGGCTCAGGCGCCCGCAGGTTCGGCGGCAGCATCCAGACCCCCAGCGGATGATCCTTGGTGTCTTTCGGGTTGGCGTTGATCTCGGAGGCTTCCTCGAAGACAAACCCCGCCGCCTCGGCCAGCTGGATCACATACCCCTCCTGGACGTAACCGGACGCCCCCAGCAGGTCCTGGTCCTCCGAGGATGGCAGCCTGTGCTCCTCCACACCCAGAACGCCGCCCGGCTTCAGGGCGCGATAGGCGTCGCGGAAGATCTTGTCGGCATAGGCTCCGGCCATCCAGTTGTGGACATTGCGGAAGGTGAGAACCACGTCCGCCGATCCGTCGGGCGCTATCCCCGCAGCCGAATCGCGTGAAGCCACCGTGATCCGCACATCCCCGTAGTTCTGCGGCCGGTCGACGAACGCCGCCTTGAACGCCTCGACATTCTCGCGCGCATAATCGGAGGTCGCAGGGTCTGGCATCGCTGCATAGAGCACGCCGCCTCCGGCCTTCAGGTACGGCCCGAGAATGCCGGTATACCAGCCGCCGCCGGGAAACAGCTCCACGACGGTGTCGTCGTTCTCGACACCGAAAAATGTCAGCGTCTCGATCGGGTGACGCCAGACGTCGCGCGCCTTCTGATCGGCCGGGCGCCATTCGCCAGCCACCGCCCATTCCAGCGTGCCGGCCTTGCCCGTCGATGCGCCCGCAGCAGCCTCCGTGTCCGCTCCCGGGGCGCCCTCGCCCTTGCCGCACCCTGACAGTGCAAGAGCAGCGACCGCAACGGCGAACAGGCTGGCAAGCTTCATGGGCAGTCTCTCCAGGGCAGGCCGCGAGCGGTCAGGGACACCGCAACAGTATCGATTCAGGCCCTCTTGAACAGCGCCAAAGACGTCCCAAGTCTTTGGAACGGGCGCCGGCATCGGGCCCGGGAAGACTGGCCGCACGGCCAGACGAAACTGGCGACGACGCCCGCAAACGACACCCAAATGGGGTCGCCGCCTTCAGAGTGACCTGTTGCTTGAAAGGACAGACCCATGAGCTCTTTTGATTTTTCCCCCCTCTATCGCACCGTCGTTGGTTTTGACCGGTTGGCCAGCATGATCGACACAGCGGCCCGGCTCGACGGCGCACAGGGTTATCCCCCCTACAACATCGAACAATCCGTCGAGGACGAGAACGCCTACGCGATCGAACTCGCGGTGGCCGGCTTCGGCGACAAGGATCTCGAACTCGAGGTCAAGGAAAGCCAGCTGATCATCATCGGCAAGAAAGACACCGCCGACGACAAGCGTCGCTTCGTGCATCGCGGCATCGCCGAACGCGGCTTCATCCGCCGCTTCCAGCTCGCTGACCACGTCGTGGTGACCGGCGCGAACCTCGTCAACGGCCTGCTCCGCGTCGAGCTTCGCCGCGAACTGCCCGAGGCCATGAAGCCCCGCAAGATCGCCATCGGCGACGCCGCTGCACGTCCGCAGGTGATCGAGGGCTCGAAGGGCGAACGCGCCGCATAGCCACTGACAATCGAAGGCGGACGGGGCCCCTCCCCCTCGTCCCGTCCGCCCAGCAAGGCGCGCCCGGTCTCCCCCCCGCCGGGCGCGCCTTCGCGCGTCCGGCATCTTGGTCTTCAAGGGTGGCGGGCGCGCCTTCGCGCGTCCGGCATCCTGGTCTTCAAGGGTGGCGGGCGCGCCTTCGCGCGTCCGGCATCCTGGTCTTCAAGGGTGGCGGGCGCGCCTTCGCGCGTCCGGCGTCTTCAGGTTCCAGACTCACCGATCGACTTCGATCCACGGATTGTCATCCCGGCCGCAGCGAAGCGGAGAGCCGGGATCCATTCATCCGCAATCGGGTTTGCCGGGAAATGGGTCCCGGGTCTCGCTGCGCTCGCCCGGGATGACAACCGGTGAACTGCAGCCGGATCTGCGCCTTCCCGCGACCCGCTCGCCTACGCCAGGCCGATCCGCGAGAGAATCTGGTACCAGGTGTCCCGCACCGCCATCGGGTACAGCAGGCACACCAGAACGACGCCCATCAGCGCGCCCCCCAGGTGGGCGCCGTGTCCGATGCCGTCCTGAAGACGCCCGGACGCGAACGCCGAGTACGCCACAAATGCGAACGCAAACAGGATCGCGGGCATCGGCACGAAGAAGACGTAGATCATGTCGAACGGCGCAAACATCGCAAACGCCGTCGTGACGCCCGAGATCGCCCCGGAGGCGCCCAGCGCCCGGTAATCCGGATTGCGCAGGTTCTCCGCGATCGCCCATCCCGATCCGGCGGCGAGCGACAGGAAGTAGAACGCCACGAACATTGGCGTGCCGATCATCTGCTCGAGGGAAGGCCCGAAGAAGAACAGCGACATCGCATTCACCAGCAGGTGAAACGGATCCGCGTGGATGAAGCCGGACGTCACGATCCGGTACAGCTCCTTGCCCTGCAACAGGGGCCGGACATGCAGCAGCAGCCGGTCCGCGAGGCGCGGATTGTTGAACACGACGATGCTGATCGCGATGTTGGCCGCCAGCAGCAGCAGCGTTGCAGGCGCATTCAGCATCTGGAGCATTGGCGGACCCGGCCCTGCAGCGACCGATCAGGCCTCTGGCGTCTTCCCGGCGGCCTCGGCTTCCGGTTCAGCGGCGACGGCGGCCGTTTCGACGTCGGACGGCGCATCGCCCGGCTCGCCGGATTCGGCAGGCGCCTCAGGCGCAGCCTCGGAGGCCACTGCCTCTTCCGCAGGCGCCTCGGCGACCGCTTCAGCGGCGGGCTCTTCCTCGCGCTTGGCGCGGCGGCGGCGAGCCGGCTTTTCGGCCACTTCCGCAACTTCCACGACCGCTTCAGCCTCAACCGGAGCGGCTTCGGCTACGCCGGTTTCGACGGGCGCGTCCTCGACCGCCGGGGCGGCCTCGGCGGGGGCCTCGGGTGCAGCGGTGGCCGCCTCTGCAGCGGCAGCTTCCTCCGCGAGGCGGCGGGCCAGACGCTCGGCGTCCTGCGGGCGCATCAGCGGCAGGGTGATCCCGGCGGCGTCCGTGAACGCGCGCAGTTCGGGGATCTCCTGGCCGCCGACAAACTTGCGGCGCAGCTCGCGGAACGAGCGGGCCGACGAGCGCAGCGGCGCGAGCGTGAACTGCTCCTTGCCGAAGGTGATGTCGAAGGTGTCGTTGCCAGCCAGCGAGTTCTCGAGGTTCTCGGCCGCCCACGGCAGGAAGCCGGCCGCCAGCTCTTCGGAGAAGATCGGCAGCAGCGTCTCGCGCAGGTCCTCGAGCGAGGCGAACGGACCGGTCGCGGTCGGCGCGGCCATGAACTCGCACCACTTGGCGACGAACTCGCCGTCCTTCTCGATGATCTTGGCCGGCGTCGGGTCCTTCATCATCTGGATCAGCTGGCCGGCGATCGCGAAGTCGGCCACCGACGGACGGCCGCCGAACAGGCAGAGGTGTTTCTTCAGGTGGTCGTCGAGCAGCTTGATGAAGCGCTTGAACGACTTCTCCAGCGAGGCGCCGAACTCACCCTCCAGGCCGACCGAGCGCAGCTGGTCGAGCATTCGGACAATGGCGCGGTCCTCGACCGCCTTGCGGTCGTCCGGAGCGCCCTGCGTGTAATACTCGTCGACGACGCGCTGGGCGGCCAGACGCTGGTCCTTCTTGCGGGTCCAGCGGTAGTGATAGACCGTCTTGGACAGCCAGCTGTCAGCGTACTCTTCCAGCACGCCCATCAGGAACGACAGCGTGGGATCCGCCGGCAACGCGCTCGGCTCGGGGCTGTCGGCCTCGAGAGCCTCCATCATCGGCGTCGTGTCATGCACCGCAAAGCCGCTGGCCGTGACCAGCACCGGCAGCGTCGGGAAACGCGAGAGCGCCTTCAGCTGCTCTTCGTTGTCCTGGTTGCGCGGCATCCAGTCATACGACACCCCCTTGTAGGCAAGGTAGCTCCGCATTTTCGTGGAATAGGCGGACGTCTCGGCGCCGAACAGGCGGTAGGTGGCGGTCATACATGTCTCCGAATGCGGCCGGAACCTATCTCTACCCGCCCCGCGTCACAACAGGCGTTTGCGTCGCGTCGCCGAAACGGCTAACCGCCGCAAATACAGGGAAAAACCATGCCTGCCACTGTTCTTGCCTACGCCGACAAGATGTTCACGCCGTCGGAGAGCTTCATCCAGCGGTCCTACCGGTCGTTCGACACGCTGAAGCCCTTCTTTGCGGGCTCCGAAAAGCGCGGCGAGCCGCCGGCGGGCATCGAGGCGCTGGAAATCGGGCCGTTCCACGGCCCGATGGGCGAGGCCGGGTTCAAGCAGCTCGGTCTGGTCTCCGAAGCGCTCCGCGCCCGGCTGGCGCAGGAAAAACCCGTCGTCCTGCATACCCATTTCGGAAAATCCGGCGCCTACGCCCTGCCGCTGGCCAAAGCCCTCAAGCTGCCGCTGGTCGTGACCTATTATGGCGGCGACGCCACCAAGACCCAGAATACCGAGAACAATGCGTTCCGTGTCTACAACCGCCGCCGCGCCGAACTCTGGCAGACGGCGAAGCTGATTCTGCCCTGCTCCGACTTCATCCGCCGCGAGCTGGAAGCCAAGGGCTGCCCGCCGGAGAAGATGGTCGTTCACCACAACACCGCCGACCCGGACCGTTTCCAGCCGGCGCCCAAGTCGAACATCCTCTTGTTCGCAGGCCGCTGGACCGAGAAGAAGGGCATCGACACCCTGATCGCCGCCCTCGCCCGGCTGGGCCCGAAACTCGACGGCTGGCGCGTGAAACTGATCGGCGACGGCGACCTGAAGGCGCCGCTTGTGGCCCAGCTTGAGGCCGCGGGCGTCAAGGCCGAGCTTCCGGGCTGGGTGCCTGCCGACGAGATGCCGAAGCATTTCGCGGAAGCCGCCATCGTCTGCGTCCCCTCGAAACGCGCCAGCTCGGGCGATGCCGAGGGGCTGCCGCTGGTCTGCGTCGAGGCGATGCTGTCGGGCTGCGCGCTGGCCGCCACCTACCACGCCGGCATCCCCGAATGCGTGAAGGACGGCGAGACCGGCTATCTGGTCAACGAGGGCGACGATGAGGCCCTGGCCGACCGGATCGGCAGGATGCTCGCCGACCCGGAGATGACCCGCCGCATGGGCGAAGCGGGCCGCGCTTTCGCCCTCAGGGACTTCAACCTCGCCACCAAATCCCTGCGCCTCCAGGACCTCCTGACCGCCGTGGCGCAGGACGCCGGCACGCTGCCGCGCACTGTATGACCCCGGGGCCAGCGCGACTCGCTCTCCATCCGGGCCTCAGGTTAATGCGCGACCGAGAATTGAATGCTGGCAGATGACGAATTGGCCATAGGCGGCTGGCACATTTCCGTTTGAGGAAACGCGCATGCCTGACGGACACATCTCCGCTGCCGCGCCCGCCCGCAGGGATATGTCGCCTGCCGGACGTATCCGGGCGCTTGCAGACGTCTCCCCCCGTCTTGAGGTTGCGCAGTTCCGCTTCATCGGGCTGGACGAGATCCGCAAGAGCTATGGCGCCCGCTGGCCGGACAAGCAGAAGCGGGTCCAGCAGATCGCGCGCGAGTTCATCGCCCGCCGGCTGAAGCGGGCGGACGTCGTCGTTGGCGGAGCGGACGGCTTCCTCGTGGTCTTCGCCGATCCCGACAGCGATGAGGCCCGCGTGGCGGTCGCCTCCATTTCAGAGGCGCTCAACACCTTCTTTCTGGGCGACGAGTTCGACGGTCTGGACGGGGAACGGGGACCATCGATCAACTGCGCAGCCCGGATCGACTTCATGGACGCCGGCGCGCTCGTCTCGCTGGCCGATTCCATCCCGGCCTCGCGTTCACCCGGCGCCGCTGCACCTTCACCCCCCACAAGGGTCCGTTTCCTCTACCAGCCGGTATGGGCCGCAGCCCACCAGGCGATCACCAGCTACTTCGTCACCCCCACTGATGGTCGCGGCGGCCGGATCCCCGGCTACCACTTCGATCCGCTGCCGGATGGTCCGACGCCGTTTCTGGCCCTTGACGAGATCCAGCTCCGCGTATCGGAAGCCGGACTTCAGCAGCTGTTCGGCGGCGGCGGACGGGCCCTGGTCGGCGTCACGATCCATGTCACCAGCCTGCGCTGCCATGCCGACCGCACACGGCTGCTGGGCGTCCTCGGCCGCTTCGACGACCGGCTGCGGCGCTACCGCGTCTTGCGGCTTGCGGGCGTCGAGCCCGGCTTCCCTCGCATGTACCTCGAGGAGACGCTCCGCCTGATCCGTCCCCTCTGCCCCAACATCACGGTCGGCCTGCAGTGGAATGATCCGGACATCGCCTCGATCCTGGCCCTGAAGCCGATGTCCATCGGCTTCCCCCTCCACCACGACGCAAGGGGCCTGCTCGAGCCCGGCGAGGAGGTTCACGCCCGCATCCGCACCGCCGCCGCCAGCGCCAAACGGGCGGGCGTTCAGGTCTTCGCCAACGGCGATTTCAGCTTTGCCACAGCCCGGCGATTCGCAGCCGACGGCGTCGGGCTGCTGTCTTCTCCGATGATCTGGCCCCGCATGGCCCAGCCGGCCAGCATGACGGCCTGGCCGACCGCCCGGCTCTTGCCGGAAGCCTGAGAAAAAGGCTGGAGGACGACTGCTGGAAACGGTTCCGAACCGCCAAACACGCTGCTATACAGCCCGGAAACCAACTAGTTTCGGGGTGCTGATTCAATGCTGCGTAAAGTAATCACAGTTACGGCGATAGCCGCTCTTCTGGCGGCTCCGGCTCTGGCCGACACGCTCGCCAACGTCACCACCAAGGGCGTGGTGATGGAAGTCCAGGGGATGGCGATCCCGATCACCTACAAGCCGGACGGCACGTTCGCCCTGGAAGCCATGGGCACGGCCATCTCCGGCAAGTGGCGGATCGACGGCGCCAAACTCTGCACCACGTCGGACATGGCTCCGGACGAGCGCTGCACCGAATACCCGGCCGACAAGGGCCCGGGCGACTCCTTCGAAATCGCCGGCGCCATGGGCACGGCCAAGATCACCATCAACAAGTAGGACAGGCCGTCAGGCCAGGGGAACCTCATGAAGAAGCTTGCAATCGTTCTGGCCGCCGCCGCAGCCCTCGCCTCTCCGGCGATGGCCGACACGCTCCAGAACGTCGTCGCCAAGGGCGTGGTCCTGGAAATCCAGGGCATGGCCATCCCGATCACCTACAATCCGGACGGCACGCTCTCGGGCGAAGCCATGGGCCAGACCTTCAGCGGCGCCTGGAAGATCGACGGCAAGAAACTCTGCGCCTCGACGGACTTCACGCCGGAAAGCTGCACGGAATACCCGGACGGCAAGAACCCCGGCGAATCCTTCGAGATCACCGGCGATGACGGCTCGCCGGTCAAGATCACGATCAACGAGTAGAGCGCGTTGCGTTTCCAGGAAACGCAGTTGCGCGGCAACGAGTAGAGCGCGTTGCGTTTCCAGGAAACGCAGCTGCGCGGCAACGAGTAGCCACAATCCACGGCTACTGGATCGGGGCGGCCGTTTGCGCGGCTGCCCCTTTTCGTATCCGAACCGACCCGAGCACGAGATATCCCATGCGCATCCTGATCGTCGCCTCCGCCGCCCTGCTTCTGGCCGCCCCGGCCATGGCCGACACCCTCAAGACGATGACCACCAAGGGCGTCATCATGGAGATCCAGGGCGAGCCCACCGAGATCACCTTCAACGCGGACGGCACCTACACCTCCACGGGCGGCCCTGCCGGCTCCTGGAAGATCGACGGCGACAAGCTCTGCTGGTCCAGCCCCGGCCTCACCGACAACACCTGCGATGTCTATCCGAAGGACAAGACCTCCGGCGACAGCTTCACCCTGACCAACGACGTGCTCGGCGAGTTCAAGGTCACGATCAAGTAGGCCGCCCGCTGCGGCGTAACCGGCTGGCGTGACCGGCTGGCATGCCCTGAGCCTGCGACCTCGCTTCAATATTGTGCGTCTGCTACAGGAACCCTCGCCGGGGAGCGGATCGGCTTGCCTCGCACGTCAGGCCGCGCCATCCCGGCTCCGGTTGGGCCCCGCATCAGGGACATTGCGCATGCGCCGTTTCATAACCTGCCTGTCGCTGGTCCTTGTCGCGGCCTCCCCCGCGCTGGCCGAACGCTTCGCCATCACGGGCGCAACCGTGTTCGACGGCACGGGCGCTGCGCCCGTCCAGGCGGTCGTGGTCGTCAATGACGGCGTCATCGAGAGCGTCATCCCCGGAACGAAAGCCCCGCGCGGCGTCAAGACGGTTTCGGCGAAGGGTCTGTCTCTCCTGCCCGGCTTCTTCGACGTCCACGCCCACTACACGCCCAACGGCGCGCCCGGCTCGCCGCCCCAGATCAGCGCCGCCTACGTCGCCGCCGGCGTCACCACCGTGAACGACTTCCACCAGCCGCCGGAAGCGTTCGCCTTCCGCCGCGAGTGGCAGCAGACCTTCCCGGGCCCGCACGTGAACCTCACCGCCCGCACGTCCACACCCGGCGGCCATGGCGCGGACTGGGCGGACCAGAACACCACGCGCTGGATCAACACGCCCGAGGCCGCCAAGGCGGCCATCGGGGAGCTCGTCCCCTACAAGCCGGACTTCATCAAGGCCTTCACCGATGGCTGGCGTTATGGCTCCGGCATCGACAACACCAGCATGAACCTGCCCACGCTCACCGCCCTCGTCGAGGCGGCGCACGCCAACAACCTGAAGGTCGGCACCCACACGGTCACGGTCGAGCGCGGCAAGATCGCTGCGAAGGCCGGCGTCGACATCATCGTCCACGCCCTGCAGGACGTGCCCGTCGATCAGGAAACCATCGACCTGATGCTGCAGAACAAGACCAACTACGCGCCGACGCTCGCCGTCTACGAACCCGCCAAGCCCGGCCAGCCGCCGCCGACTGCGGCGCAGATGCAGCAGCGCCTGCCGAAGTTCAAGGTCGCCATGGCCAATGTGAAGACGCTGCACGACGCGGGCGTCCCCGTCGTCCTCGGCACCGACGCCGGCATGCCCGGAACCGTCCACGGCGTCTCGACCCTGCGCGAGATGGAGCTTCTGGTCGAGGCGGGCCTCACCCCCGTCGAGGCGTTGGTCGCCGGCACAAGCGCCTCCGCCAAAGCCATGGGCCAGACCGACCGGGGCGTCATCGCGCCGGGCAAGCGCGCCGACATGGTGCTCATCAAGGGCAAGCCCTGGGAGACCATCGCCGACCTCTACAAGACCGAGCGTACATACGTCGACGGCAAGGTGATGTTCGGCAAGGGCGCGCCCAAACCCTATACGAAGACGACAGCGCCCGCCGCCGTCCTCACCTCCGGTCTGGTCGCGGACTTCGAGCGCGCCGATGGCCGCACGGCGAACGGCGTCCTGCCCGTCGCCAATCCGGACGGCGGCGTCGACCGCAGCCTTCAGATCATGACCATCGAGACGGCGGCGAACGGCAACCGTTACCTCGATGTCGCCTCGCGCTTCGCTCACAAGTCCGACGCACGCACGGCGGCCGTCCTCTTCCTGCAGCCGGGCGGCATCCAGCCGGCCGACGCCAGCGCCTTCAAGGGCCTGAAGTTCGACGTGCGCGGCGACGGCGCCTATGAGCTCGACTTGGATGCGGTCGACACCACCTGGACCGCCGCCTTCAGCGCCGGTCCCGGCTGGAGCACGGTCGAAATCCCCTTCTCGGCCCTCAAGCCCGAGGACGCGGACAATGGCGAACTCGCCTTCTCGCCGAAGGAACTCCTCGCCCTCACCTTCATCACCCGCCGCCCCGGCGGCTCCACCGCCTGGCTCGAACTCGACAACATCCGCTTCGAGTAGACGGCCAGCCGCGATCCGGACGGCCCGGATCGCGGCCTCATCCCGAGCCTGTCGAAGGACGTCGCGTCCGGGATGACGCTCCGAAGATATGTTGGCCCCAAGCCCTCGAATTCGACCGGGTATCGGCATGCCGCAATCTCCCCCTCGCGTCTGGCAAGGGAGGGTTCGGTGCGCACCGAAACATCGAATGCCAGCCGCACGGACGGCGCGGCGACCACCGCTCCGGCTGCTCCCGAGCGGCTCAACCTGAGGAGCGCCCGAAAGGGCGCGTCTCGAAGGACGAGCCCGAGCGGGCAGCCCGGAACGAGGGTCTGAAACACCTGTCCCCGGGATTGATCCAAACCGGGGGTGACCATGGGCGTCGGCGCTCATGCGCGTGACACCGGGACGGGGATGAGCACTAAAAAGTGCGCACCAACCGCCGGGCCAAACGTCCGATACGGGGCGCGTGGGAACACGCAACCGGCCAGTCGCAAGACTGGCAATTGTCTATCAATGGCGCGTTCCTGCGCGCCCCGTCCTCCTGTCTTCAGGAGGCAGAACGACAGCACAACGGACGGCGCCCGCGCCGGTCCGAACGCAAAGCCAAATCCAGCCCGCGCCGCCTGCCGTATTGACGCCGAGCCCAGCGAAACTAGTGCTCAGAAAAACTCTCGGGAAAAAAGACCAATGGCCCTCGACCTCGAAACCCGCCAGCAGCTCATCGACACGGTTCGCCGCTTCGTCGAGGAGGTCTGCATCCCCGCCGAAGACAAGGTCTCGGCAGACAACGCCATGCCGGCGGAGATCGTGGCGCAGATGAAGGAGCTGGGCCTGTTCGGCCTCTCCATCTCCGAGGACTACGGCGGTCTCGGCCTGACGATGGAAGAGGAAGCCCTCGTCATCCTCGAGATGGGCCGCACCTCGCCCGCCTTCCGCTCCACCTTCGGCACCAATGTCGGCATCGGCAGCCAGGCGCTCGTGATGTTCGGCAATTCCGACCAGAAATCCGAATGGCTTCCGAAGATCGCCTCGGGCGAGACCATCACCTCCTTCGCCCTCACCGAACCCGACGCAGGCTCCGACGCCGGCTCGGTCAAGACGAAGGCGACGCGCGACGGCAATCACTACGTCCTCAAGGGCGCCAAGCGCTACATCACCAACGCCGACAAGGCCGACCTCTTCACGGTCATGGCGCGCACCAATCCCGACATCTCGGGCCCCAAGGGACTCTCCGCCTTCATCGTCGAGCGCAACTCGCCCGGCCTCTCCGTCGGCAAGCCCGAGAAGAAGATGGGCCAGCAGGGCGCCAATGTCTGCGACGTGATCTTCGACGACGTGCGCGTGCCGATCACCAACCGCCTCGGCGAGGAAGGTGAAGGCTTCAAGGTCGCCATGTCCGTGCTGGATCGCGGCCGCTTCCACATCTCCGCCCTCTCCTGCGGCATCGCCCAGCGCCTGATCGAGGAGATGGTGAAATACGGCTCCGAGCGGAAGCAGTTCGGCAAGCCGATCATCGAGCACCAGCTGGTGATGGCGCTTATCGCCGACAGCTACGCCGAGGCCCGCGCGGGCCGCGCCCTGGTGCTGGACGGCGCCCAGCGCTTCGACCGCAAGGAAGGCGTCACACTTCTGGCCGCCGCGGCCAAGATGTTCTGCACCGAGATGGTCGGCCGCGTCGCCGACCGCGCCGTCCAGGTCCACGGCGGCGCCGGCTACATCGCCGACTACGCCGTCGAACGCTTCTACCGCGACGTCCGCATCCTCCGCCTCTACGAGGGCACGACCCAGATCCAGCAGATGATCATCGGGCGGGAATTGGCGAGGAAGGCGGCTGCAGGCGAGGCGGTTTGACCGGCACGAGAGATCAGAACCCGGCAGACCCGCCCGCGTCAGAAGAACCACCCTCTCTTCTGGCTCTGCTGAGTACGCTCAACCCAATCGAAGAGGCGTTTCCGCTGATTGACGATCCTGTTCCCGAACCGTGCGATGGATGAGCCAATTGACGCGCCCCAGTCCTGAGATGCTCACCTCCGCTGTCATCCCGGCTGCAGGCGCGAAGCGCTGAAGGGCCGGGGACCATCGTTGGACGGCTCTTGACTAATTATATAGGAGTCCTATTTGTCGGGGATGGATGGGACGAAACACATATTGTCGGGGCTGGAGCGGATCGCCGCATGGATGCGCACGGCTGAATGGCGATCCGCCAGTGAGCGCCAGCTGACCCCGACGCAGCAGCGCATACTCGAAGCGCTGGATACGCGCGGGACGCAGACGGTCGGCAAGCTGGCCGACGACCTCGGCGTGACCCAGCCGACACTCAGCGACGCCGCTCGCGCCCTCGAAGCGAAAGAGCTCATCGCGCGCAGCCCGTCGCCGGACGACCGGCGAGTCACGCTTCTCGAAATCAACAGGAAGGGTCAGCGTCTCGCTCAGTTGGGTCACGGCAACGGCGCTCTCGCAAACGCCGTGGCTGCCTTGCCGGACGCTGACCGTACGGGGCTGATGCGAGGCGTTACCGGCCTGATCCGCCACCTTCAGATCGCTGGCGAAATCCCGGTCCAGCGCATGTGCGTCACCTGCACTCACTTCCGGCCGAACCTTCACAGCGATTCGGCCAATCCCCACCATTGCGCGTTTGTGGGCGCAGCTTTCGGCGACGCTTCCTTGCGGGTCGATTGCGGCGAACACGAACAGGCCGACGCCGAAACCGAGAGGACCGCCTGGTCCGCATTCTCGGCCAGGGCTGCGACCTGAAAGAGCGGACGCTCCAGCCGCGCCAACGGCCGAAGCGTCCTTTTGTCGACCCTCACTCGGAAAAGCTCAGGAGACTACCCAGTATGTCACGCAAGGCCATATTTTACCACGCCGGTTGTCCGGTGTGCGTCAGCGCGGAACAAACCGTCGCCGCCAGCCTGGACCCGGCGCGCTTCGCCGTCGAAATTGTCCACCTCGGCGAACAACCCGACCGCCTCGGAGAAGCCGAAACAGCCGGCGTCAGATCCGTGCCGGCGCTCGTCATCGACGGCGCCCCCTTCCACATCAACTTCGGCGCCGCTCTCGCCGACGTCAAAGGGAGCGGCTGACCATGAGGACGATCATCCTCGGCACGGCGGCGCTGCTCGCCTGCGGCTGCGCCGCCGAACCGGCCAGCGCTCCTGACGCGCGCAATCATACACACACCGGAGGGATTGCCGCCGATAAAACCTCTGCGGCGGACACCGCCTTCGACATCGTGCATGCGAAAGTCTCCACCGACTCGGGCAAGCTCGTATTCCACATGGGCGTATCTGGGCAGGCCGGCGCATCCAAACCGTCGCCCAGTGGAAAACTGGCCGGAGCCGGCGTCTTCTCCTACGTCTGGCCGACCTCGCTCGATTCCTATGCCGCCGGGTTTGAGCGCGAGGCCGGCATTCTCGCCCTGGCGGTCACGGCTCACCCGGACTTCGACGACACTCCGCTGGAAGATGAAAACGGGGACGGCGACAAGGCCAACGATGGCGACCTGTGGCACAGCCACTGGGTCGTGCTCGCGCCCAACGAAACCTGCGGTCCCGGCGCCCTCGGCGTCATCGACATCCCGGAAGGCGCAAAACCGCGCCTTCCCCGCACTTGGCCGGGCCTGCCGATCCTCATCGACAGTCCGGGCTTCCGTCCGGAGATCGGCGGCGACAGGGTTGAAGTGCGAGTTCCCCTCAATGCTGTGGGCGGCAACGGGAGCTTCAGCTTCGACGGCGTGACTGCAGGCCTGCGCGTGAACCAGAGCGTCCACGCACCGCTCCTGTGCGTCGTGGATGTCTTCGACGTCGCATCCGGGGATCTCAGCCTGCCCGGCAAGGTCGAATAGCGGGAAAGGTGGCGAGCCGGCGGCTTGAACCGCCGGCTCGCTACCCTGCGCGCGCGCCGCAAGACTTTGCGCATCGAGAGGTGACATCGGGCGGTGTGGCCGCTTACATCGCGCTACACTTCACCGGGGTCCGCATGAAATCCGACATCGAGATCGCACGCGAAGCGAAACTCCTGCCCATCGCCGCCATCGGCGACAAGCTCGGCGTGCCCGCTGACGACCTGCTGCCCTATGGCCGTACGAAAGCGAAGCTGTCGGCGGACTTCCTGCGCTCGCTCGCCGGCAAACCGGACGGCGACCTCGTTCTCGTCACCGCCATGAATCCGACGCCTGCAGGCGAGGGCAAGACCACCACCACGATCGGACTTGGCGACGCGCTCAACCGGCTCGGCAGAAAGACTGTGGTCTGCCTGCGCGAGCCGTCTTTGGGACCGTGCTTCGGCCAGAAGGGCGGCGCAACGGGCGGCGGGCTGTCTCAGGTCGCGCCGATGGACGAGATCAACCTCCACTTCACCGGCGACTTTCACGCGATAACCGCAGCGCACAACCTGCTGGCGGCGATGCTCGACAACCACATCCACTGGGGCAATACGCTCAACATCGATGCGCGCCGCATCCGCTGGCGCCGCGCGCTCGACATCAATGACGGCTCCCTGCGCGAGGTCGTCACCGGCCTAGGCGGCCCAGCCAACGGCGCGCCTGCCGAAGCCGGCTTCGACATCACCGTCGCCTCGGAAGTCATGGCGATCCTGTGCCTCGCTGAAAACCTCGAAGACCTGAAGGCGCGCCTTGCCCGCATCATCGTCGCCGAAACGCGCGACCGCCGCCCGGTCACAGCCGGAGACCTGAAGGCGGACGGCGCGATGGCCGTGCTCCTGAAGGACGCCATCCTCCCCAACGTCGTGCAGACGCTGGAGAACAACCCCGCGATCATCCACGGCGGCCCGTTCGCCAACATCGCTCATGGCTGCAACTCGGTCGTCGCCACGCGCGCGGCGCTGAAGCTCGGCGACATCGTCGTCACCGAGGCGGGTTTCGGCGCCGATCTCGGCGCGCAGAAATTCTTCGACATCAAGTGCCGCCTCTCGGGTCTGCGCCCAAAGGCCGCCGTCATCGTCGCCACCATCCGTTCGCTGAAGATGAATGGCGGCGTCGCGAAGTCCGATCTGGGCGCCGAGAACGTCGAGGCGCTGATGCGCGGCGCCGTCAACCTGAAGCGCCACATCGAGAACGTCTCGCGCTATGGCGTGCCGGTCCTGGTCGCCATCAACCACTTTACCTCCGATACGGCCCGGGAAACCGAAACGCTGCAGCAGATCGTCCGCGACATGGGCGCCGAAGCGCATGTCTGCCGTCACTGGGCGCAGGGCGGCGCGGGCGCGGAGGAGTTGGCAAAGGCCGTGCTCGCGGCGCTGGCCAAACGCCGCGACGATTTCCACGTCCTCTATGACGACGCCCTGCCCCTGCTGGCCAAGATCGAGGCTATCGGCCAGCAGATCTATCGCGCCGGCAGCGTCCAGGCGTCTGCCGCTGTCCGGGCCCAGCTGAAGCGCTGGGAGGAGGCCGGGTTCGGTCATGTCCCCGTCTGCATCGCCAAGACGCAGTACTCCTTCTCGACCGATCCTGAAGCGCTCGGAGCGCCGGAAGGCCACGTTCTCAACGTGCGGGAGGTGCGCCTCGCCGCCGGAGCGGGCTTCGTGGTGGCGATCTGCGGCGACCTGATGACGATGCCAGGCCTGCCGCGCCGCCCGGCTGCCGAGGGCATGTCCCTGAACGCCCGGGGGGACATAATAGGCCTGTCCTGACCCCTGCGATTGGTAATCCGGGTAAAGTCTGTTACGCTGCACCCATAGATCGCGCCCGATACCCGTTTTGCGCGAAACCCTCATGGCTGCGCCGGCTGGAGACATGTCACGTCTCACGTCCAAGGTGCGCGCCGGAAAGCGCCTTGCCCAATGAAGAACGCCTGGACCAAGCACAACGCTGAAGGCACGCGTAGCGGCCAGAGCGCTGCCCTCCGCCCGAAGCGCGAGGCTCCGCCCCCGCCGCCAGCACCTGTAATCCGCGACGAAAACACCCCGCGCCCCGGCAGCACCGAAGCCATGCGCGCCCGTCTCGCCAGCATGTCCCTGCCCGAACTGAACGCCTTCCGCGACAACGCCGCGCGCATCTCTGCCGAAGACGGCAACAAGAAGCAGGAACAGGCCTCGGAAATGCTCCCGGAGATCTACGCCGAGATCGAATCCCGCAAGGCCACCAAAGTCATCGTCGAAGCTGACAAGCGCAAGGTCAGCATGGAAAAGCGGGCCGCCACGCGCGCCCTCAAGAAGCGCCATGCCGAAGCTGAGGCTGAAGCCGCCGCCGATGCCGAGTCGTCGGCCGAGTGAACCTTTTCCGGCGCGCCTGCCTGACCGCGGCCCTTGCAACTGGACTGGCGCTCCTTCCGGCTATGAACGCGAACGCCTGGCAGGCCGATACGCCGCGCCTGCCCGCGTTCGCGTTCGCCACCACCAACTCCGGCGGCTGGGAATGTCTCCGCGGCTATCTCCGCGAGGGCAATGTCTGCAAGACCGTGACGGTCCCGGACAACGCCTACCTCACCGACTATGGCGACAGCTGGAAGTGCAATCTCGGCTTCCGGACCGCGCGCGGCGATCGCTGCGAGGGGGTCGTCATTCCATCAAACGCCCACCCCACGAACCAGACCTATGGCGAGGGCTGGGAATGCAACCGCGGCTTCCGCCAGCGGGCCGGAGCCTGCACCGCGATCGCCGTGCCGAAGAACGCCTTCCTCACCGGCGTCTCCTACGGCGATGGCTGGGCCTGCGACCGGGGCTATGTCGAGGCGGCGGGCGCCTGCGCCGCCGTGGCTGTTCCGGCGAACGCCTTCCTCGATCCCGACGGGCGGTCCTGGACCTGCGAGTGGGGCCATGTCCGTCAGGCCGGCGTCTGCGCGCCTGTCGTTACCCCGCCCAACGCCTACCTCCACACCAGCGGCGACCGCTGGATCTGCAGGCGCGGCTACCTGCCGACCCGCGACGCCTGTGAACCGCTCAAGATGCCCCCCAACGCCCACATCAACTCGACCGAGACGGGCTGGTCCTGCGACAGGGGTTTCACCCGCGAAGGCGCAGGATGCGTGGCGCGCCTGCGTCCTTGAAGATCAGGCCCTGTCGCCTCAGATCTGGATGCCAAGCGACTGCTTGAGCCACTCGCTGAAGGACGCCGGTCGCCGATACTTCACCGGGTCCAGGCTGCCGAACGACAGCAAGAGGCCGTTGGCCGATTCCAGACGCACGCCCCGCAGCCGGGGGTGTCCGCTCCAGTCGGAATAGTCCTCGCGAGGATCGATGCTCAGCATCAGGCGCTCACCGCCCTCGCCATATTCGTTGCGGCCGAACACGAGGCCATAGACGGTCTCCCGCCCCCACAGCCCCCCGGAAGCCTGCTGGCGAACCCCGTTCACCAGCACCTCGTCCCCCACCAGCCGCCGCCGCCAGGCCAGCAGGTGCATCTGCCCATCGATCACCAGCTTGATGTCGACATTCTTTGCATCCGCCCGGACCAGTTCTGCGGTCATGCGGGGATTTGAAGCGGGGCTCGTCATAAGGTCTCCGATGATATCGAATTACGATATCATCTGCGTGCCGCCTGTAAATGCGAAATCGGCTTACTGTCCGGCTACGGGCGCGGGCGTTGCCGGTGTCGGAGGCACGTAGTCAGGGTCGATCCAGTTGTAGAGCCAGTCATAGGGCTTCTTCAGGCCGGCATTTGCAGCTGACCGCAGTTTGCCGTCGGCATGGTCCTTGGCCGCCTTGTAGAGGAGCTTGCGCGCCTCCCGGGCCTTGGCTTCGGGCAGCGCCTTGGCGGCGTTGAAAGCCGGCGTCAGAACACCGCGGTAGGCGGCATAGGTATTGGCGCCGCCGGCCATGGTCATGTCCTTTGCGTACGCAGCGTCGATCGCCGCCGCCATCATCACCCGTGTCAACGGTTTGCCAAGATTGTCCGGCGTGAACCATTTGTCGGGAGGAAGCGCGAGCCCCTGCGCCATGACGACGCCGAACGCCAGGGTGTCCAGTTCGCCAAGGCGCGTATCGTCCCAGTTGGAATAAATGCCCTTCGGGTTGAACGCGAAAACGGCCTCGCTGTCCGCATAGGCGCGCCGGATCAGGTCCATCGTGCCGGGCGCCGACTTGTCAGCCTTCCTCGCCAGCTTGAGCAGGGCTCCGGCGCGATGGGCGCGGGCGGACATCTTGTTGTGTTCGTTGCCGGTGCAGTTGGCGATAATGCTGTTCAGGATGTTCGAGGCCCCGGGCGTCTCGCCATTGTCGCCGATCCAGAAGCCCGTCTGCTGGGCAAGGCCGTTCACATAGACATCGCAGGCAATCTGCGGATCGCCAGGCTTCGGCGGCCGCGGCGTGTGTTTCGACAGCTTGCCGGTGGCGGCCTCCAGCGTCAGCAGTGTGTTGAGCGCCGACTTCATGATCTCGTAGGAATCATTGAGCTGCACAACGACTGTGTTGCCGGTGTTGTTCACGACGGTCCGGCCAGTCGCTGACTTGGGCATCACGCGGACCATGTCATGATAGAGCCGGTAGGCCTCACCTGCATGGCCAAGAGCGACATCGCGGTTTGCCTGCGTGCGGATCGCGAGCTGCACCTGCGCCATCGATGCGATCTTCTGGGCGTAGGGATCCTCCTGACAGGCGGCGGCGTCGGCAAGGATCGCCTTCGACACCGGCTCGGGATCGAGGGAGGTGTCGCCCACCGCAAAGTACCGGTTCGCCAGTACCTGCAACCTGTCCTGCGGGCACTCCGCGATCGCCGCCGGGGCCAGTGCACAGGCAAGCAGACAACCCAGCGCCACAGATCTCAGCAGCATGCGCATGTCCCCTAGCGAATCCGGGCAGAGAATACCAGCTGGCGGCACATGCGCACCCCTCTCCTGCAGGACAGTCGATCAACAATCCGTCGCCCCTTGGCGATGGCTTGCTACAGGTTAAGCTGCCAGCCTCGAGTTCCTGTCGCCAGCCGGAGGACGCCGCCCCCATGCAGGATACGCAGAGCCGGATGCGCGTCTTCGTGTCCTACTCGCGCGTGGATCGCGCGTTCGCAGACGATCTCGTCCTGGGCCTGACGGCATGCGGCTTCGAGGCCTACATCGACCGCGAGGATATAGCCGCAGGTGAAGAATGGCCGAAACGGCTAGCCGGCCTGATCATGCAGGCCGACACGGTTGTTTACGTGATTTCCCCCGACAGCACGGCCTCACCCCAGTGCGCATGGGAGGTCACAGAAACACTGCGCGTGTCGAAGCGGCTGCTCCCTGTGGTCTGGCGCCCGGTCGAGGACGAGCGGGTCGCGCCTGAACTTCGCCAGCTGAACTATGTCTACTTCTCCGGCGCGGGGCACACCTTCGCCAGCGGCCTGTCCCGGCTCGCAACGGCGTTGCGGACAGACGTCGAGTGGATCCGCGAACACACTCGGCTGGGCGAACTGGCGGCGCGGTGGGATGGCCGCGCACGGACACCGTCCCTGCTTCTGCGGGGCGAGGAACTCGACGCCGCCCGCGCATGGTCCGCGAGACGACCGGCCAACGCCCCGGCGATCACCGATCAGCAGGCGGACTTCGTGAAGGCGAGTTCCGACGCGCGAACCGAAGCCGAAGCCAGGGCCCGGCGGGCGAGGGCCGGCCTCCTGTCTGCGGTCTCGGTCGTCGCCATTGCGATGACGGCTCTTGCCGCCGCCTCGTTGTTGTTCTGGCGCCAGGCGACCGTGCAGGCTGGCCGCGCAGAGGCGTCTGCGCGCGAAGCCAGCGAGGCCTACGAAGCGACCCACGACCTGAACGGCGAACTCACCAATGCCAACATCCGCTTGAGCGCCAATATCGGCCTGCGGGCGGCGCCCTCGACCTCCTACCTCGACGTTCCGGGCGGCTGGTTTCCCGTCGCAGCCAACTATTCGGGCGCCGTCGCACGGATCGAACGGCGCGGCCCGGATGGGACGGTATACGAGGTGGGATCGGGCCTTCTGATCGACGGGGGACTGGTGAACTCTGACCTCACCGGCCAACCGCTGCTACTTGTCCCGGCCCGCCTGCCCGACGGTGAGGCGGCGCTCGAGGTCCCGGAGGGCGAGACCGTCGATTTCTCGGACCCCGACCTCGGCGTGCTGCGCCAGACCCGTATCGCCGGGGTCGATCCCCGGCCGGAAGATACCTCCATCCACTTCTCGCTGCCCGTCGTAGCGCCGGGCAACTGGCTCCCTGCGGGCAAGAGCCTGTGGCGGACGCCTGATCACCTTGGCGGCGTTCCGGCATTCGAGCTGCTACCCGTTGCAGAGGGCCAGACCCTGCCCGAGGGGATTCTGCCTGTCGGAGAAGCCGACATCGCCTGTTCCTCACCGGCGGAGGATGCCGCCGGTGGCTGGGTTGGCACGCTCGGCGCGGATGCGGGTGGCTCGGCCTATGCGGGCGATCGCCAGGCGACGCTGTACATCAGCAGCCTGATGTCGCGCGCCGATCCCTATGCGATCCGGTACGACCACGCCACGAACCTCGGCGCGGCCGGCGCACCGGTCTTCGACCTGTCGACCGGACAGATCCTCGCCATTCATCTGGACTCGAGGCCCGATCCCGAACGTCCGGGGCGCAGGGTCGGGCTGGGCCTCTCCCTGCCCCTGCTGCTGTCCCTGCCGCGCGCATCCCTAGATCCGAAGGAAGGCCGCCTGCCGCCGATTTGCGAGGCCGGCTGATCGGCTCAGGCTGTCTTCGGGTGCAGGATGACGGGCATGTAGGTGTAGCCCTTGACGAAGGACGAGGGCAGCCGCTGCGGTTCTTCCAGAACCTCGATCCGGTCATAGCGGTCGAGGATTTCCTCCCACAGGATCTTCAGCTGGAGTTCGGCCAGACGGTTCCCAACGCAGCGGTGGATGCCGAAACCGAACGAGAGGTGCCGCCGCACCATCGGGCGCTCGACCCAGAGTTCGTCAGGCCGGGTGAAATGGTCCTCGTCGCGGTTGCCCGAAGCGTACCACATGACCACCTTGTCGCCCTTGCGGATCTGCTTGCCGCCCAGTTCGAAATCCTCCAGCGCAGTCCGGCGCATGTGCGCCAGCGGGGTCTGCCAGCGGATGATTTCCGAGACTGCTGAAGGGATCAGGGACGGGTCAGCCTTCAGGATGGCGAGCTGCTCCGGCCACTTGTCCATGGCGTAGATGCCTGCGGTCATCGTGTTGCGGGTGGTGTCGTTGCCGCCGACAATCAGCAGGATCAGGTTGCCCAGGAATTCCTGCGGCGACATGTTCCGGGTGTCCTCGCCATGCGCCAGCATGGAGATGAGATCGCCCTTCGGCTCGGCGTTGACCCGCTCGTTCCAGAGCCGCGTGAAATACTGCAGGCACTCGAACAGCTCGGCGCGCCACTGCTCGTCGCCGCCGGGCACGATCTCGGGGTTCTTCTTGCCGGTGGCCACATCCGACCAGCGGGTCAGCTTGCGCCGGTCCTCGAACGGGAAATCAAACAGGGTCGCAAGCATCATCGTCGTCAGCTCGATCGACACCTGGTCGACCCAGTCGATTGGCGCACCTAACGGCAGGCCGTCGAGCAGCGTCTTGGTGCGCGAACGGATCAGCCCCTCGAAGCTCTTGAGGTTTTCCGGGCCGACGATGGGCTGGACTGTCTTGCGCTGAACATCGTGCTTGGGCGGGTCCATCGCGATGAACATCGGCAATGGCAGCGCCTCGTCGGGATCAACGACCGTGATGCCGCCCTCGGAGGAAAAGACGCCATGGTTGGTGTCGACGGCGAAGATGTCGTCATAGCGCGTCAGCGACCAGTAGGGACCGAAGGGGCTTGCCGGGCACCAGTGGACGGGATCTTCCTTCCGCATCCGGGCAAAGCGGTCCCACATCGCGTTCCGGCGCCAGAGTTCAGGATCAGTGATGTCGAGCGTCGACAGATCGATCTCTGAAGCCGGGGGAATGGGCGCGTCGCGCTCGATGCCATTGTCCCGGAAGGGATCGTCACTGGCGCCCGCTTGCCGGGCTGGTGCTGCGGTGTCAGCCATTTTGAGCTCCTCAGCTGCAGCTTGACACTATCAGGCTGTGACGCACACGTAAGGGATGACGTGGCGGCAGGAGATGCTTTTTTTTCCCGCTGCACGCGTACGGCCCGGCTCGGCTTCCGGCGCGCGGGGAATATGGTAGGTGTCTGGGTAAACCAGCCGCTCCGGAGAGGGGCGGCCCGCCGTTCTGGCGCCTCATCTGACGGGATTTCACGCTTTGGCCGAGCCGAAATGCGATCTGACCGTCCTCGTTCCGTTCTACAACGAGGCCGGGAATATCGAGCCCCTCGTGAACGAAATTCACGCTGCAATGGCAGGGCTCGATTACGAGATCGTCTGCGTCAATGACTGTTCCGGCGATACGACGGCTCCGGAACTCGCTGCAGCGATGGCCAGAAACCCGGAACGCGTCCGCGTTTTCACCCATATCCGTCGCTGCGGAAAATCGGCAGCGCTCATGACTGGGCTCAGATCGGCGCGCGGGACCTGGATCCAGCTTCTCGACGGGGACGGCCAGAACGATCCCGCAGACGCCCGCCGTGTCTGGGACCAGGTCGTCAGCATCAACACCAATCAGGCCCTGGGCATCGTCTGCGGCCGCCGGACCAGCCGGAACGACAGCGGCTTCAAGTGGGTGCAGTCCCGGGTAGCAAATGGCGTGCGGCGCTTCTGCCTGAACGACGACGCGACCGATACCGGGTGCGGCTTCAAGATGGTGCGCAAGCGCGCCTTCGAGGATCTGCCCTTCTTTGCCGCCATGCACCGGTTTCTGCCCGCGCTTGTGAAACGTGCCGGGTGGGACGTGGTGGAGGAGCCAGTGGCTGACCGCAGGCGCCTGCATGGGGTGTCAAAATACGGATTTCTGGGCCGGCTTGGCGCCGGAGTGGTGGACCTCTTCGGAATGATGTGGCTTGTGCGGCGCGGGGGCTATGGAATTGCAGCCGAGTGGAATGATCCGCGCGCATCGCGCTGAACAGTCCGGTCCGTTGTAGAGTTGTAGTCGGATACCTGTCACGTGAAGCCCGCACGCAAGACTCCCAAGAAGCCGCCCGTGCGCCGGAAGAAGGTGCGCCGCGAACTGTCGTTCGACTCGTTCACGCGCCTCGACCGCAACGCCGTCCTCTTCCTGATCTACCTCTACTGCCTGATCCACTGGGCGGTGCGTGTCATCGTGGGGCCGGTCTTCACGATTGAAGAGGCCGGCGAACTCCTGATGTCGCAGTCCTTCCAGATGGGCTACGACAGCCGTGAGCCGCCCCTTCTTGCGTGGCTGCACGCGGGCGCCATGCGTATTCCCGAGGTGTACGTCGCCGCTACGCTGGCCATCAAATACGTTCTGATGGCGGCTGGCCTGTCCCTCTACTACCTCGCTGCCCGCAACGTTCTCGTGAAGCCGGGCGTGTCGGCTGCGGCCGTCGCCGCATGGGCCCTGACCTACGTTGTCGGCTGGAACATGCACGAGGACCTCATCGGCATGGTGGCCCTGATGGCGGCCCTCTCGATGACGCTGCATGCACTATCGCGGATCCTCGCCTGGCGGCGCATGAAGGACTGGGTCTATCTGGGCCTTGCCATGGGCGTTGGCCTTCTGACCCATCATTTCTACGCCATCTTCCCTGTCGCGATCCTCGCCGCCACGTCGGTCTCGCCCTTCTTCCGCGACGCCATCCGGCCCGGACGCCTGGCGATGGCAATCATCATCGCACTGGCGATGTATGCGCCCTACGCCATCTGGCTCGGCACCCACTTCGACGCCATCGTCTTCGCCCTCGAACAGTTCCGCGCCAACTGGGAAGTGAACCCGGAGTGGATCACACGCGTCCAGGGAGGAGCGATGTCGCTGGGCCGCTCCGTTCTCTCTGCATCGCTGCCGCTGTCGGTGTTCTGGGCCACGCTGTTCTGGACCATGTGGCTACCCATTCTTTACCCCGTATTCGGGCGCCGCTCGACCGACGAGGAGCCGCACGAGGCGGCCTGGCGCAACATCCTGCTGGCGACGGCCATCCTGACCGCCTTACCCTATCTTGTCAGCGTCCTCTTTGGCGTCGGCAGCTACCGGACCTACTGGCTCCTGCCCGTCCTGTTCACGCTGCCGATCTGGATGTTCGCCCATGTGAAGCGCGCCGGCGAATTCCCAATCGCCCTGCGCGCCTACGCCAGCATCGCCATCATCTCGATCGTGGCCGTCCTCGGCGGACGGATCGTCGAATGGCAGATGGACATCCGGACCTGCGATGAATCGGTCGGCTGCGACGCCTATGCGCCGATCTCGGACTGGGCCGAAGAGCTGCGCAAGGCCGGGTTCGAGGGCGGCACCATCGTCGGCGCGGACCGCCAGCTGACCGGCAACCTGCGCGCCGCCATGCCAGAAGCGCGCGTCCTGGACGCCTCGTTGCCGCCCGCAGCGTTCCCCGCGCCCCAGATCCAGGGCGCATGCGTCGCTGTCTGGCGGAACTACACCATCATGCCCGAGGCGCTTCACGACTATCTGGTCGAGCAGCTCGGCGCCCTGCCCGAGGACCGCGGCCCCGAAGGCGCGATCCGCCGGAATCTGCGAATGAGCGGATCAAAGGGCGCGACGCTGTACTACTACTTCGTGCAGCCGTCGGCCGATTGCCGCTAGGACGTCTGCTGTCCGGAAGGCGGGCGCTGCAGCGCTTCCGGCAACAGATCGTCATCTGCCGCGATCGTCAGCAGGCGCGCCTCCAGATCAACGGACGGCGCCACTTCGCGGGTGAAGGGCAGAAAGAATATCGGCCCGCCTTCCGGCTGGATCTCGAGAAGATCGCCGGCGCCAAAGTCGCGTACGTCGCGCACAACGCCCAGCTGGCGTCCATCAACATGCACGGCCACGCAGCCGATCAGGTCAACCACATAGACCTCGTCCTCGTCTTCGGGGTCGGGCATCGCATCGCGCGGCACATGCAGGAACGTGCCCCGCAGCGCTTCCCACTCCTCGCGGGTGCGCGCCTCTTCGGTGACGACGCCATAGAGGTCCTTCAGGAGACGGATCGAGACCGGCGTCAGCAGGACCTTGCCGTCCGCATCCAGCAGCGGCCCATAGTCGAAACAGGCGTCGGGATCGTCGGTGTAGGACCGCACCTTCGCCTCGCCGCGCACGCCAAACGCACCGGCAATCTGACCCACAACCACAAGACGCGAAGACGCTGTCACTTCGGACCCAGTTCGCGCACGAGCATCGCCACCACCTTGCCGAGACGCGGCGAAGGCCGGGAGGCGATATGGTGGAAGCCGGCGCCCTTGTGGAATGCCATGCTTTCGGGGTTCGGCGGCTGCTCGTTGACCTCGCAGGTGATGCGCGGCTCGTCGAGTTCGCGCGCTGCAAGCGCCGCCGCATCATAGAGCGCCCGGCCAACGCCCTTGCGCTTGACCGAGGCGTCTACAGCGATCCGGTCCACATAGAGGTGCCGCCGGAAGCGGTCCTCGAACCAGCCGTAATTGTCGCTCGGATAGGCTGTGCCGGGCTCGATCAGGATCAGGAAGCCCACGGGCTTCCCGTCCAGTTCAGCGACGAGCACGCGCGCGGCCCATCTGCGTATCTGGCGATACTCGTCGCGGCTCATCTCCGCGACGCCAGGGCCCGACGCGCCGTTGAGGGCGAGGATGAAATCCTCGTCCCCCTCCGTTGCGACGCGAACCGAGATGATACCCGGGGCCGTACCGCTCAAGCAGGTTACTCCGCAGCAGGCTCTTCGGCGGCTTCGGGTGCAGGAGCCGGCGCGTTGCGGGCTTCTTCCTCGGCCTGACGGCGAGCTTCTTCCTTCTCGGCCTTCTCGGCGGCGCGTTCCTTGGCTTTCTCGCCCGGCTCGGCCTTGTTCGGGTTGTTGCCGTGCTCCCACTTCACGAGGCCGGCTTCAGCAAGGAAGCGTGCGACGCGGTCGGTCGGCTGGGCGCCCTTGGCGAGCCATTCCTTGACCTTCTCGACTTCGATGATGACGCGCTTGTCCGAGTCCTTCGGCTGCAGCGGGTCATAGGCGCCGACGCGGTCGATGAAGCGGCCATCGCGCGGGCTGCGCGAGTCGGCGACGACGATGCGGTAGTACGGGCGGTGGGTGGAGCCGCCGCGGGCAAGGCGAAGTTTCAGAGACATAGTCTACCTTTCAGTCTTTGGTCTGGTTGGTTGGGAGGTCAGGCGTCAGCCCTTCCCCTGCAGTTTTTCGTGGTGACGGATGACTTCCGTCACGATGAAGTTGAGGAATTTCTCGGCGAAGTCCGGATCGAGATCGGCCTCGTTGGCCAGACGGCGGAGACGTTCGATCTGCTGGGCCTCACGCGTCTTGTCGGCCGGAGGCAGGTCGTGCGCGGCCTTCAGCTCGCCCACGGCCTTGGTGCACTTGAACCGCTCGGCCAGCATGTGGACGACGGCGGCGTCGATGTTGTCGATGGACGCGCGCAGGCGCGCGAGTTCGGCGAGGGGCTGGGTCATTTCTTCTTGTCTCCACCGAGACCCGGAAGACCGCCCGGCATCGACGAACCCAGACCGGGCAGTCCGCCCGGCAACTTCGAGCCGCCCATGTTCGGACCGCCGAGGCCTTGCAGGCCCTTCATGGCGGCGGCGTTCATCTGCGGACCCTGGCCCGGCGTGGACATGCCGCCCATCTGGCCCATCAGGGCCTTCATGCCGCCCTTGCCCATCTTCTTCATCATGTCGGCCATGTTCCGGTGCATCTTGAGCACCTTGTTGACCTCGGCCACGTCCACCCCAGCGCCCGCCGCGATGCGGCGCTTGCGCGAGGCGGCCAGAATATCGGGCTTCTTCCGTTCGGCGGGCGTCATCGACAGGATGATCGCTTCCTGACGCTTGAGAACCTTGTCGTCGAGATTGGCAGAGGCCATCGCCTGCTTCGCCTTCTGGGCGCCGGGCATCATGCCCATGATGCCGCCGAGGCCGCCCATCTTCTGCAGCTGGCGCAGCTGCTGTGCGAAGTCATCGAGGTCGAACTGGCCCTTGGCCAGCTTCTTCGCCATCTTCTCGGCTTCGACCTGATCGATCTCGGCCTTGGCCTTCTCGACCAGCGAGACGATATCGCCCTGACCCAGAATACGGCCCGCAACCCGGCGCGCGTCGAACAGGTCGAGCCCGTCGTGCTTTTCGCCCATGCCGAGGAAGCGGATCGGCAGGCCCGTGACCGAGCGCATCGACAGCGCGGCGCCGCCGCGTCCGTCGCCATCCATCCGCGTCAGCACAAGGCCGGTCAGCGGCAGGCGGGCGTGGAAGCGCTTGGCCGTCTCGACGGCGTCCTGACCCGTGAGGGCGTCAGCCACCAGCAGCGTTTCCTGCGGCTTGGCGATCGAGGCGATCTCGGCCGCCTCGTTCATCATCTGCTCGTCCAGCGTCGTGCGGCCGGCAGTGTCGAGCATCAGCACGTCATAGCCGCCCAGACGCGCGGCGGAGATGGCGCGGCGGGCGATTTCGGCGGGGCTCTGCCCTTCAACGATCGGCAGAGCGTCAACGCCAGCCTGACCGGCCAGCACCCGCAGCTGTTCCATGGCGGCTGGGCGGCGCGTGTCGAGCGAGGCGACGAGCACCTTCTTGCGCTCGACTTCGCGCAGGCGCTTGGCCAGCTTGCCGGTTGTCGTGGTTTTGCCCGACCCCTGCAGGCCGGCCATCATGATGACGGCAGGCGGGCTGTCGATCTTCAGGCGTTCCGGCTCGGCGTCGCCGCCCAGCAGCTCGACCAGCTCGTCATGGACGATCTTGACGACCAGCTGGCCCGGCTTGATCGAACGGATGACGTTCTCGCCAACGGCCTTGGGCCGCACGTCATCGATGAACTTCTTGACCACGGACAGCGCGACGTCGGCTTCCAGCAGCGCCACGCGGATCTCGCGCAGGGCTTCGGAGACGTCCTTCTCGGACAGCGCTCCCCGCCCGGTCAGGCCGTCAAAGACGCCGGATAGCTTCTCTGTAAGCGCGTCGAACATCACGTCTCCTGTTTCCGCTGCAACGCGCAGGGGAAACGTAGTGCTGCGGCCCCCGAAAACAAACTCCGGACAGCCAGACCCCGCGCATAACGCCAAACACCCCGCCGGGCGCAACGCGCTGAGCGGGGGACCTCGCCAGGCTCATCCCCCACGCAAGTGAGGGGATCGTCCCGGTCAAGGCGCAGATGTGCAATCTGCGCGGAAGCGGCGGTGGATAAACCGGGACGGCGGGGAGGTCAAGGCGGGACGCGGCGCCCCCCTTACACCTGCACCAGTACCGTCCGGCTGTCATGGTTACCCACCGGTCAATGCGGACAACCAATCCTTCAGATTGGGTTCATCGCGGGTTCTGCACCCTCGTGCTATCTACGGGGCAGGAGACGGATCACCATGACGACACGGACCGTTCTGGGCCTCGCCGCCTTGCTTGCCACGGGCGCCTGCGCTTCGAACCCTTCGCCCGCCCCGATCGCCTATGGCGGACGGCCCGCCCCTGCGCCGCATGCGCCGGCAGCCGCCGCTCCGCGACCCGCTCAGCAACCCGACGCCGTCTATGCGTTTGCCCCCGCCGCGCCGGTCTGGGGATCGCTGCGGCTCTGCAGCGGCCGTGTCAGCAATCCCGGTCCGGTCAGCGTCTCGAACGAAACCCTTGGCTGGACGCCGCACATCAATACGCCCGCCGGCCAGCTGATGCGCAACCCCACGCAGGGCGCCTGCCTCTCGTCGGGCTACGGCTTCCGCAACATCGCCAATGGCGGTCCGCGCCAGCACAGCGGCATCGACCTCGCCAACGCGGCCGGGGGTTTCATCTACGCCGCCGGGGCTGGACGGGTGCTGACCGCCGGACCGCGCGGCCTGCTCGGCCTCGCGGTCGAACTGGACCACGGCAATGGCGTTCGCACGCTTTATGCGCACATGGCCGACCTCAATCCTGCGGTCCAGCCCGGCGTCTGGGCGGCGGCGGGCGCAGCCATCGGGCGCATGGGCGCAACTGGCAACGCAACCGGCGTGCACCTTCATTACGAGGTTCAGGTCGACGGCCAGAAGGTCGATCCGCTGACCTTCGGCGCCGACCCCTGGGGGTCTGCACCGCCCGCCTACGCGGCCTGGGGAACCGAAGCCGCGTCGCCCCCTGGCGCTGCGGCCTACTGAGACCCAACGACTGACAGACGGCGCCTATAGGCGGAACGTGCGCGGGGGCATTGCGTTAGGCGACAGTTCCAGCGGACTGTTCCCCAATGCCCACCTTCTCGATCCGACACGCCACAACCTACACCTACTCGGCGCCGGTAAGCCTGGGCGTGCACCGGCTCTACCTGCGGCCGCGAGCCGACCACAAGCTGAAGCTCATCACCGCCTCCCTGACGCTGTCGCCGCCCGCTGCGGTGGTCTGGCGTAATGACGTCTATGGCAATTCCCTCGCAGTCGCCCAGTTCTCGGGCCAGACCAGCCGCCTTGACGTCGTCTCGGAGCTCAAGGTCGAGACCTTCCCCCGCAGCGAGGCGCAGAGGCGCATGCTGCTGAACGCATCCCAGGAAATCGGCCCCGAGAACGACGCCCGCGCCCTCGCCCCCTATCTGGCCATATCGGACGAAGATCGTGCGGCCGTCTCCGCCTGGATCGATCAGGCTGCAACCGGCGTCTACAAGAGCCAGTATGAGCGCCTGCTCGAATGCGCCGCCCGCATCCGCTTCGAATTCGACTACCGGCTGCGCTACGAGGAAGGCGTGCAGGCGCCCCGCGACACCCTGCTGTCGCACTCCGGCACCTGCCGCGACTTCGCCGAGCTGATGATGGCCGCCGCACGCACCCTGGGCAGCCCTGCACGCTTCGTCACCGGCTATGTCTGGACCCCCAACGCCGCCCCCGGCTCGCTGGCCCCGCACGCCTGGGCGGAAATCTACGTCCATGGCGCCGGCTGGATCGAACTCGACGCCACCAACGGCCTCGTCGACGATGGCGACCTGATCCCCGTCGCCACCGCCCTCTCGGGCGCCGAACTCACGCCGATCTCCGGCTCCTTCACCGGCGCGGCGACCTCGACGCTCCTGGTCGGGGTGGACGTCCAGAAGTCCCGCTAAGCCTCAGGACGGCCTGCCGCCTACCCTCGCGGCGGGGAAGGTCGTGCGTTCGTGATTGGGTTCGGCTTGCCTCTGCTTCCTGCCGCCTGCAAGCTAGTCAGGGCGAAAGCCGTAAAGGCGGGCCCACGGGGCGGAAGACAGGAGTTTCGGGGCATGAGGTTGGTCTCCGCCATCGCGCGCACGGCGGCAGCGCTTGCCACGGCGGCGTTCGCCCTCCTCGCCCCTGCTTCGGCTCAGTCGCGCCGCGTCGACCTCGAACTGGTGCTGGCCGTCGACATCTCCCAGTCCATGAGCCGGGATGAGCACCTCCTGCAGCGCATGGGCTATGTCGAGGCGTTCCGCCACAAGGACGTCATCAACGCCATCACCGCCGGGCCCGAGGGCCGCATCGCCGTCATGTACATGGAATGGGCGGGCGACTTCGAACCCATCCCTCTGATCGAGTGGACGATCCTGTCCGACCAGAAATCCGTTCAGGCCTTCGCCGACCGGCTGGAGCGCGAGCCCCTGTGGGGCGAACAGCGCACCTCCATTTCGCGCGCGCTGGAGACCGCCGCCGCCGCCATCCTCGGCAACGACATCTCCTCCCATCGCCAGGTCATCGACGTATCGGGCGACGGGCCGAACAACGCCGGCATGCCGGTCGAGCCTGCGCGCGACGAGGTGGTGAGGCAGGGCATCACCATCAACGGTCTGCCGATCATGCTGAACAAGCCGCTCGAATTCTACGACATCGAGCACCTCGACCGCTACTACAAGGACTGCGTGATCGGCGGCGCCGCGGCGTTCATCGTGCCGGTGTTCGACCTGCGCCACTTCGCGTCCACCATCCGCAAGAAGCTGGTGATGGAGATCGCCAGCATCGAGGTCGCCCCGGACGTCGCGCCGATCCAGTACGCCGAGGCGCCGGACGCAGCCCCGCTCAGCCCCGCCCCCTTGCCCGGCAGCCCCTTCGAGGACAGCGCCCGTCTCGAACGCGCGCAGCTCAAGCTCCCGAAGGAGAAGATGGACTGCATGCTCGGCGAGAAAGTCTGGGGATCGCGCGGCTGGGGCGGCGGCTGGGGCCGCTTCCCGTAGGCCGGATAGCAGGCCCGGCGGCAAACTGGACGGACCCTGCGCGCCCGCGTAGTCTCCCCTGACGGGAGCCGTCCCCGCACCACGAGACCTGAACAAGAGACCTGGCATGTTCCAGCACTTCTTCGCCGAACTTCGCTCCGCGAAGGTGCCGGTCACCCTGAAGGAATACCTCACCCTGCTGGAGGCGATGGACAAGGGCGCCATCGGAAATTCCGTGGAGGAGTTCTACTACCTCGCCCGCGCCGCCCTGGTGAAGGACGAGAAGCACCTCGACCGCTTCGACAAGGTCTTCGGCCACGTCTTCAAGGGCCTTGAGGGCGTCGAGGGCGTGGGCACGGCCGAGATCCCCGAGGAGTGGCTCCGCAAGATGTCGGAGAAATTCCTCACCGAGGAAGAGAAGCGCGAGATCGAGGCGCTGGGCGGCTGGGACAAGCTGATGGAGACGCTGAAGCAGCGTCTGGAAGAACAGAAGAAGCGCCACGAGGGCGGAAACAAGTGGATCGGCACCGGCGGCACCTCCCCCTTCGGCGCCTATGGCTACAACCCCGAAGGCGTCCGCATCGGCCAGAAGGAAGGCCGCCACCAGCGCGCCGTGAAGGTCTGGGACAAGCGCGAGTTCAAGAACCTCGATGACTCGGTCGAGATCGGCACCCGCAACCTGAAAGTCGCCCTGCGCCGCCTGCGCAAATGGGCCCGCGAAGGCGCCGCCGAGGAACTCGACCTGCCCGAGACCATCCGCTCAACCGCCAAGGAAGGCTATATCGACGTCGTCATGCGGCCCGAGCGGCGCAACGCCGTGAAGGTGCTGATGTTCTTTGACGTCGGCGGCTCGATGGACCCCCACGTGAAGGTCTGCGAGGAGCTGTTCTCGGCGGCCCGCACCGAATTCAAGAACCTCGAATTCTTCTACTTCCACAACTGCCTCTACGAGGGCGTCTGGAAGGACAACCGCCGCCGCAACGTCTCCAAGATCCCGACGATGGACGTGCTCCACCGCTACCCGTCCGACTACAAGGTGATCGTGGTCGGCGACGCCGCGATGAGCCCCTACGAGATCACCTATCCGGGCGGCTCGGTCGAGCACTGGAACGAGGAAGCCGGCGCCGTCTGGCTCCAGCGCCTCGTCGACGTCTACCCCCACCTCATCTGGCTCAACCCGATGCACCGCTCCGGCTGGGAATACCAGGGCTCCACCAGCCTCATCCGCGAGATCATCGGCGAAAACCGGATGTTCCCGATGACGGTGAAGGGCGTGGAAGAAGCGACGCGGGAGCTGGGGCGGTAGGGACGGCGCCACGGGCGCGCCTGTAGGGTGCATTGAAGCCGAAGGCGCAAATGCACCACCCGTCCACAACGCTCTGGGTCGGTAGCCACAGCGCTGCAGACGCCACAGCCGCTCGCCTCCCCATGACGCGAAGCGTTAGGGGGTTTGAACGCGACAAGCGTTCATGGGATCGCGGGCGCAAGCCCGCGAGACGGAGGGGGAGCAACCTCTCCGCGACGGGACAGATCGCGCACGCCGCCTGCCCCCTCCGTCACGCCGCTTCGTGGCGCGCCACCTCCCCCAGTCTTCGACTGGTGGAGGCGAAGTCCCGGCGCGTGATCAGCTTTCCTCTTCGGGAGCGAAAGTTCTGGGTGGCATCGACTCGCCAATCAACCGCATGACGCCGTCCGGATTCCGATAGACTTCGAAGTTCCAGAATCGAAGCACAGTCCAACCCTCACCGGCCAGCTTTGCCCTCCGGCGCGCATCATGCGCGCGCTCGCTGGCCGTCGAATGGGTCTCGCCATCCACCTCCACGGCGAGTCTGGCCTTCACGCAGGCAAAATCGAGAATGTAGGGCTCGACCGGATGCTGCGTCCGGAACTGCCAGCCATCCAGTCGCCGCCCCTTCAGCCGAGACCAGAGAATCCGCTCCGCCTTCGTAAGGTCACGGCGTAAGGTCTTCGCCCGCTGGCGGGTTTGCGCAGCTGCTTTCACGACCTCTTCCCCTCACCCATCATCAAACCGGTTCGTCCCCTCAGGCGCGTCCGCTCGGAAGCCGGGTTTCCAGTGTTGTTCGGGGCCGGGCGGGTTGAAGTGGCGGTTCCAGACGAAGGGCTCCACCCGGATCATCCGCAGCCCGTTCAGCGCCGCGTGCTCCAGCAGGATGCGGGTGATGGATTCGCGCGCGTCCACCTCGTGGATATGCTTGAGCGTGGAGACCGGCACTTTCCCTAGCGCATGCACCAGGCTGGCGTAGATCACATCCAGCGGCGCCGGGGTGGGCGCGGGCAGGATGCCCTCCCGGCCCAGCGCCTCGCCAATCCGCTCCGCCAGCCGCCGCACCGGCATGCCCGAGCGGTCGTTCACCGTCGCATGGAAGCCGACCGTGATGTCGTAGGCCTTCGCAATCGCATGCTCGATGACCGTAACGGCCACAGCGTCGAGATCGGGCGGGGTCAGATCATGGCGGTAGGTCATGCCCGCACACTGATGCGAACAAAACGGGAACGCAAGACCCGCGAGACCGGAAAACCTGTGAGGTGAAGACTGGCATGTCGGCCCGGGCCGCCGCCGCACGTCTTCACCCCGCAAGCGGCCCGTTCCGGGCCCATGGGGACGGCGCACATGATCCTGCAGGGCAAGACGGCCATCATCTATGGCGGCGCAGGCGCGCTGGGCGGGGCCGCAGCCCGGGCGTTCGCCGCCGAGGGCGCCCACGTCTTCCTAGCCGGACGCACCCGCTCAACACTTGAGACGGCGGCGCAGGAGATCACGGCGGCAGGCGGCCGGGCGTCTGTCTCCGTGGTGGATGCGCTGGATGAGGCGCAGGTCAACCGCCACGCCGACGAGGCAGCAGAGGCGGCGGGCGGCATCGACATCTCCCTCAACCTGATCGCCGTGCCGCAGGTCCAGGGCACGCCGCTGGCTGACCTGTCGTTCGAGGAGTTCGCCCTCCCCCTGCACGCCTACACCCGAACCAACTTCCTGACCGCGAAGGCGGCCGCCCGGCACATGGCGGCGCGCGGTTCGGGGGTCATCCAGATGATCTCGACGCCCGGCTCGCGCATGGCGGGCGCCGGCTTCCTCGGCTACGCGGCGGCCTGCGCCTCGCTGGAGGCGATGACGCGCGCCCTGTCCGGCGAACTCGGGCCCATGGGCGTCCGCGTCGTCTGCCTGATGGCGGACGCCGTACCCGAAGCACTGGCCCGCGGCTCCCACACGGCGGCAGCATTCCAGAAGATGGCCGACGGCGCGGGCCTCACCGTACCGGAGCTGCTGGAGGCGCGCCGCGGCATGTCCTCGCTCCAGCGCATGCCGACGCTGGCCGAGGTCGGCCAGACGCTGGCGTTCCTGGCCTCCGACCGCGCCAGCGCGATCACCGGCGCCATCGTCAACGCCACCTGCGGGTTTGTGGTGGACCGGTAGGCCCTACTTCGCCGCCCGCTCTTCCTGGCGCGCGCCCGCCAGCATGTGCGTCAGCGAGTAGTTCCCGGCGTGGCAGGCGAACTCGTACATCCGCTCGTCCGAACGGGTCATCGAATACTCCACCGTCCAGGGCTTCGAATAATAGGCCGGGTCGGTGATCGTGTAGCGATAGACGATCTCGTCCGGCCCGTTGAACTCGAACCGCTCCTCGACGACCGAGTCCGGGCTCTTCACCGTCATGATACCGTGCGTGGAGGTGGCCGGATCCGGGTGCCGCGTCTCGACGATCAGGGCGTCGCCCTCCCATCGCGCAATCGAATCCCCGCCAACAGGCAGCACCTGCCTCGGCATGTGCGGCGCGCCGATGGGGATCACGCGCGTGTCGTCATAGGCCTCGGTCTGGATCACCATGTGACCGGCGGTCTGCACGATCCGGTGCAGCATCGAGGCCGTACGGATCTGCAGCGGCGCCCAGCCGACGCCGCCGATGCAGCGCTCGGTCGTCATGCGCTGCTCGGGGCCATCCAGCCCGCCGATATAGGCGCGCTGCGCCGCGCGGCCTGCAGGCGTGTAGGGCAGCTTGCCGTCAGGCGGATCGATCACCAGCGAGGAGCGATGCTCGCCGCGCACGATGGCGAGCGTCTCCGCGTCCGGCTCGGCCAGTTCGGGATCGAGCTGGTCGGGGTGAGCCGCACGGGCAAGAATGTCCTGCACCAGCGCCTTCGCCTCGGTCTGGTCGAGGACAAGCTTCTGGACCCCCGCCGGACGCTCCATGGGCGACAGCCACCGGTTGGTCCAGATCCCCTGCATGTCGGGCTTGCCGTCCGGCGTGCGCGGAATGGCGGCCTGCTGGCCTGCGGCACGCGCAGGCGTTTCGGCGAGCATGGCCGGAGCCAGGGCGCCCGCCAGAACCGCCGCCGCACAGGCGCCGGCCAGCCAGCGCTTCGCATTCCGTCTCTGCATCGCCCGGCCCATGTCGTCTCCCGCACTTTTGAGAAGCATATGCAGGATTGCAGGGTTCAGACAGTGATGTTTCGCTCAGGCGCCCCTATTGACGCTACGTAACTCACGCTGCCAGCGGAATTGTGATGCGGGGAGCGCGCGTCTAGACGGCGACCTGCAAAAGCTGCCCCGCCGCTGAGGCAGGTTCGGCGCTTCCGGCGCCATCGGCGCCGGTCGCCTCGCGCAACTTCTGCTTCAGCATCTCTTCGACCTTCTCCTCGAACGCCTGCTGCTGTTCAGCCGGCATTGCATCGACGCTCTCCTCGGTCTCGCCGAGCGCCTTGAGGATCTGCTCGCGCAGACGCTCGGCCGGCGTCTTCTTCATCTCCTCGAGGAACACGTCCTCGGCGGTCGGCGCGGAGCTTTCGGTCGCCTCACCTGGCTGGGTCTGGAGGAACAGGATGGCCTCCACCGGCAGCCCGCCAGACTGCGCAGTCGGCAGATAAGTATTGCTGGCGGCAGTATCTGCCGCCTTCTCGGGCGGCAATTTTTGCGCGCCAGGAAAAATGGCGCCGTCCGTCTCGCGGGTTTTTCCCAGCGAAGACAGGAAGATGGAGGGATCAAAGGCGAAACTGCCGACCTGCATGGCTGCGCTGTGCTCCCGAACTCACGGGAAACGTCGCAAGTCAGGGGCCAGGCCGGCAGATCGGCTATTCAGCTATCAGTTGTTGGCGGTCAGCGGATCGATGATCTGCGGGATCTCGGTGATCCGGGTGACGGGGATGCCGCTGAGTTCGGCGTGCTTGCGGATCGCGTCCTCGCTGGACGCCAGATAGATGCAGTACGTCTTGTCGCCCGCCACATAGCTGTGCTGCCACTGAAGGCCGTCAGGGATCTGCTCGATCGCCCGGTTCGACGCCCGGGCCGCCCCGCACAGCTCAACGATCGACATCCCTCCGATTCCGGGGATGTCCCGCTCAATCATGTATCGCTTCATTTGCGGCATCCCGGTCTCTTTCCCTGCTGGAACAGGGTGAAACCTGACGGCAAACGGCTCTCCGGCCAAACTAAAATTTCTTGGCACGACTAAAGCCTACCTTTAGTATCCAGACATGGTCGCACCCACCCACCTCAGGTCGCTTCAGGCGCTCGAACTCGCCGTACGGACCCGCTCCCTGAAACGGGCGGCGGACATCCTGTCGATTACGCCTGCGGCTGTCGGGCAGCGGGTAAAGGCGCTGGAGGACTATCTCGGCGTCGACCTGCTGGTGCGCGGCCGGTCCGGCCTGACGCCCACGCCCGCGCTGGTGACGGCGCTGCCCCACCTCGAAGCCGCCTTTCGCGAACTCGCTGCAGCGGCGGATACGCTCGATCTCCACCGGGGCCACGAGATTCACATCGCCACAGTCTCGGACTTCGCAGACCTGTGGCTGAGGCGTCGGATCGGCGAATTCCAGACCCGCCACCCGAACATCAGCTTCTGCATCAACGGCGAGGGCGACGCTCCCCTGCGTCTCGGTCCGGTGGACTGCACGATAACCTTCGATGCACCGGCCGACTCAGCAGCGGTCGACAGGCTGTTCCCGGACTTCGTCCTTCCGGTCAGCTCTCCGGAAAACGCCCGCCGGATCTACCGGCTGCCAAAGCGCAAGCGGCTGGAGGGGTTCCCGCTCCTCCATCTCGATTTCTACCGCAACGACCCCGCCGCACCGTCCTGGCCTGCCTGGGTGGAGCACAACGAATTTCACCGCTCGGCGCCCGAACGCGGAATGCGGTTCCAGCGGATCAGCGCAGCGCTCGAGGCTGTCCTGGCGGACGCCGGCCTTGCCATATGCGGTCTCGCTCTGGCGGCCGACCTGATCGACGACGGCAGGCTGACCCTGCCCTTCCCCACATCGACCGGCTGCTGGACACAGCACGAGTTCCAGGCCCGTTACCGTCCGGACGCGCTCTCACGGCCGCAGATCGCGCGCTTCCGGGCGTGGCTTCGCGAAGAGGGTCTCAAAACACGCGACAGGCTGACGAGCCTCGTTGGCCAGAGCCCGATCCATAGAACCGCTTCCGGATAGGGCGATGCTCCGCCTACTCCGCGTCCAGCGCGTCGAGCACGCCGTTGACGGCCTCGTCCACCAGCGCATCCGTCTCGGCCTGCGCCATGACGCGGATCAGCGGCTCGGTGCCGGACTTCCGCACCAGGAGACGCCCGCGCGCGCCCAGAGCCTTCTCGGCGGCGGCGATGGCGTCCTGGACTTTCTTGCGGGCCATCGGGTCGGCGCCGGTGAATTTGCGGTTGACCAGCTTCTGCGGCGCCGGCTCGAACACGTGCG
>CAYOWK010000020.1:0-67024 GCA_964407665.1 uncultured Rhizobium sp.
CCGCGCGTATCGTCCGATGCAAACAGGCCGGCGTCCTGCGCTTCACGGACGGTCGCCTTGGTTGGGGCGAAGCTCGCGTCGATGGCCGCTTCCAGCCCCTCGAACTTGTCGGTCACGTTCAGCCTGCGGCCGCCCATCGCCAGAAACGTGTTGGGGCTCTCAAAGGCAAATTCGAGATAGGCCGCTGCGATGTCCTGCAGCCGGACAAGCGGATCGGGGTGCGTCGCCTTCACGAGATAAAGGTGCGCCAGCCGGAGATAGGCCTGCTCCAGCACCGTCGCCATCAGCTCCTGCTTGTCGGCGAAGTGGCGATAGACGGCGGGGTGCGCAACGCCGACATCCTTGGCCAGCGACCGGAGACTGATGTCGTCGGCGCCGGATTCCTCCAGCACCTCGGCAGCCCGCCGGATCAGCGCATTGCGCAGATCGCCATGATGGTAGGGCTTCGATGGCAGGCCTGCGGCCTCCCCCGCCCCGTCTCTCGGGACGCCGTCATTTGAAGCCTCTTCTTCGTGCATCCCAGCCTCTACTTTCAGTGCGCGCCGTGTCGTCCGGACTTCATCCTGGCGCGCGATCGGGGGATAACCCGCGACACAGTGCGACGCCATGCCGATCGCAGACCCCACGCCAGTAATACGGACTTAAGCATGTTTCGTCATACCGTTAAGCATGAGCGGATCGCTGTTAGCATTTGAACGCGACGACACCGTCAGTCCGGCGGGTCTGATCGCTATTGCCGCAGCAAACATCGTTGCACTTGGCATATTCGCGGCCGTCCAGCTGCAGCCGCGCCCCGGCGAACCCGTGGCGGCCTGGTTTCCGGGCGGGGATGGCGCTGCGATTACAGCAGTCGCGCAGGCGGGCGGCGGCCTGTTGTCGTCCGGCCCGGCGCCCGGCGTGGTCCAGGCAATCTCTGAACGTCCCGATTTTTTCCGGCGCCTGCGTGAAGCGGGCGCCGTGCTGATTGTTTCGAGTCCCGCCGGCGCCGGGTGCGCGCCGATTATTTCAGACAGAAGCTGACACCGCCATGGAATCGAAACTGCAGCAGTTGAGGACGCTCACCCTAAAGCTCCTTGGCCCCTTCCTGTGGCTCCACGTGCCGCTGGTCACGGGTCTGGCGGCGGTGGGCGGCAAGTCCTGGATCGCCGCGGCGGCCTTGTCCGCAACTGCAGCGGCTGTCGCGAGCCTGACGGGCATGTCGTCCGTCAGCGACGCGCTCAAGCGTTACGTCTTCGCATCCTGCTATATGGTCATGGTGTCGGTGGCGGTCTTTGCGACGCCCGCCGCCTACATGCTTGACGCGCACATGTACTATTTTGCTGCCTTGGCCTTCCTGACCCTCTTCTGCTGCCCGGCGACCATCATAGTGGCCGCAGGCGTTGTGGCGCTCCACCACCTGAGCCTCAACTTCCTCCTGCCGACCGCCGTCTTCCCGGCGGGCGCAGATTTTCTGCGTGTGGTCGTCCACGCCGTGGTGCTGATCATCGAGACGGTTGGTCTCGTCCTGGTCACCAGCCGCATGAGCGGGGCGATGAACGAAGCCCAGACGCAGGCCGAGAAGGCCGCTCGCGCCCAGGCCGAAGCCGAATCCCTCGCCGCCGCCCAGCGCAAGGCCGCCGAAGACCAGACGCGCCGCCGCGAGGAGATGGAAAAGTTCGCCCGCACCTTCAGCGAGCGGATGTCCCGGATCATGGAAGGTGTTGGCGGCACGTCCGATCACCTGCGCTCGGCCTCCAGCGACCTTGTCTCGGTATCCCGCTCCACCAGCGAACAGTCGCGTACCGTGCAGCACACTTCCAAGGGCGCCGCCGACGCTATGGCGGCCGTCTCGACAGCCGCCACGGAAATGGAAGCCACGATCTCGGAGGTCGCCGCCCGCGCAGCCGTCTCGGCCCGCTCTGTTGAAGGCGCCCAGTCCGAGGTGGACCGCGCCCGGGGCTCGGTTCGTGAACTCTCGGAAGTCTCCGAAAAGGTTGCAAGCGTTCTTGAACTCATCTCGGGGATCGCCGGCCAGACCAACCTGCTGGCGCTCAACGCCACGATCGAGGCCGCCCGCGCCGGCGAGGAGGGCCGCGGCTTTGCGGTCGTCGCCAACGAAGTGAAGACCCTGGCGGCCCAATCCGAGAAGGCGGCCGCAGAGATCGGCGGCTATATCTCCGGCATGCAGAACGCCATGCGCGAGACGGACGGCGCCGTGACCCGCTTTGCCGAAACGCTGCGGATGGTCCTCGACGGTTCCGCTTCGATTGCGGCAGCCGTCAACCAGCAACAGTCGGCCGTCCAGGAAATCAGCCGCCACCTGTCCGATGTGTCTGGTCAGGCGGGAACGCTGGAACGCGCGGCGCACGACCTTACCGGCCGCGCCTCGGAAACCGACACCCGCGCCCGCGACCTTCTCGCGGCGTCCTCGCAGCTCGACCGGGACGCCGGCGAGATGAAGGACGCCCTGCGCGAGTTCGAAGGCGTCGTCCGCAACGCCGCCTGATCGAAGCCTCCGGGACGAACCGAAGCCGGAGCCCGAAACCCATCGCGCTCCGGCCGATCCCGCGTTTGGGCCTGGCCGCCCAGCTGCCGCCCAGACTGGCATTCGCCGAATGGACCAAGCCAGACGTTGCGCCGGGGCGGTTGTTGAGACCGATGGGCGGCTGTAGGCTCTGCGCGGAAGTCTGGACTGGAGTGGGGACCGCCATGAAGTTGCGTTCGCTTTTCGTCGCCGCCGCGCTTTTGGGCGGGGCTGCGGCCTGCACGCCCGCCGCTGATAACGCCGTTGAGGCAGCCGCCGAATCATCGTGTCCGGATGATGGCCCCCGCCTGCCCGGAACGGGTCTCTGCCAGGGCCGCGTCGCCAATTACTTCGACCCTGCGCGCCTCGCCGCCGCCACCGGCGACCTGCCGGAAGGCTGCAGTTACGTCATCAACGAGACAATGACACCCGATCCCGATGAGGCGATCCTCTACAATGCGCTGAGCTGCAACGGCAAAACCACCGCGCTGGAGTTCAGCGCCGGCGCCCGCAGCGCCTCGCTCAGCTGGGGTGTGTCCGGGTTCTTCGACACCGTCCCGACAGCAGGGGAAGAGGGTTCGGAGCGGGTACGGCTGTTTCTCCTCGACGGCGTGGCCGACGCCCAGGCGATGATTCTGGAGATGGCCAAGGCCACCGCCAAGGAAGAAGGGGCCGGAGACAGCGAAATCGCCAGCTGCGAGATCCGCCCGGCCGGTGACGGCTATCCGGTTGACGCGTTGGTTGTCGACGTGAACGACGCCTACAAGGAGGCCAACAAGCTCGGTTCCTACGATGGCTTGACGGACGGACCGGACGCCGGCGCCTATGTCGCCTGCGGCTCCTGGGGTTACGACGACGGCCTGTCCTACTGGATGGTCCGCGATGGCTATGCCTGGTTCGTCAGGCAGACGCAGGATCTGCCCGACTTCGACGCCGGTTCACTGACGGTGTTCCGCAGGGGCGCGGATGGAGCCTGGAGTCCCGCCGGTTAACGTCGGCGCTGTATCCTGCGGACCCGCTGGTCCTGCCCTACCGTTTGCGTGACCCGAAGATGCCGCGCAGGACATACTTGGTCAGTTCGCGTGTGGCTGTTCGCACGAGTGTGGATGTGCCCGCCTCGACCGGGGTCTGCCGGGTCGACCGGCGTGGAGCCGCCTTGGCTGCGGGCTTCGAGGCCGTGACCTTTGGCGCACGCGCCGCCGCCTGCCGCTCCTTCGCGACGCGCAGCGCTTCCTTCTCCTCCTGGAGACGGAGCTGCTCGGCCTCCTTGGCCGCCGCCGCTTCGCGGGACTGCAGCATCTCGTAGGCCGACTCCCGGTCGATCACGGTGTCGTACTTGCCCGCAAGCGGGCTCAGCGCCTGAACCTTCGCCCGTTCCTCGGGCGTGGCGGGACCGAGCCGCGAGGACGGCGGGCGGATCAGCGTGCGCTGAACCACGGAAGGCGCGCCCTTGAGGTCGAGCGTCGAGACCAGCGCTTCGCCCGTGCCCAGCTCCGTGATGACGGTCCCCGTGTCGAACGCCGGGTTGGGCCGGAAGCTCTCCGCCGCCGCCTTCACCGCCTTGCGCTCAGTGGGCGTATAGGCGCGCAGCGCGTGCTGGATCCGGCACCCCAGCTGCGCCAGCACCGTCTCCGGCAGGTCGCGCGGGTTCTGTGTCACGAAGTAGACGCCTACGCCCTTCGACCGGATCAGCCGCACCACCTGCTCGATCTTGTCGACCAGCGCCTTGGGCGCGTCGTTGAACAGCAGGTGCGCCTCGTCGAAGATGAACACCAGCTTCGGCTTGTCCGGATCGCCCACCTCGGGCAGCTCCTCGAACAGCTCCGCAAGCAGCCACAGCAGGAAGGTGGAATAGAGCCGCGGCGAGTGGATCAGCGTCGTGGCGTCAAGCACGTTGACGATCCCCTTCCCCTCCGCCGTCACCCGCATGAAGTCGGCCAGCACCAGCGCCGGCTCGCCGAAGAAGATCTCCCCGCCCTCGCGCTCCAGCATCAGCAGACCGCGCTGCACCGCCCCGATCGAGGCCGGCGCGACATTGCCGTAGGTCGCCTGGATCGCCTTGCTCTTCGCGGAGACCTCCGTCAGCAGCGCCCGCAGGTCCTTGAAGTCCAGCAGCAGCAGGCCGTTGTCGTCCGCGTACTGGAACGCGATCGTCAGCACGCCTTCCTGCGTCTCGTTGCAGCCCAGCAGCCGTGCGATCAGCTGCGGCCCCATCTCGGACACCGTCGCCCGGATCGGATGGCCCGTCTTGCCGAACAGGTCCCAGAACACCACCGGCGGGGCGCCATAGACCAGCTCCCCGGCCCCGATCTGGACCGACCGCGCACTCAGCTTCTCATGCAGCTTGCCCGCCGGATCGCCTGGCATGCAGACGCCCGAGAGATCGCCCTTCACGTCCGCACAGAACACCGGCACGCCCGCCGCCGAGAACTGCTCAGCCATGATCTGGAGTGTAACGGTTTTTCCGGTGCCCGTGGCGCCCGCAATCAGGCCGTGCCGGTTGGCCCGCGCCAGCAGAAGAGCCTGAGCCTCCGCATAGTCCTGCCCGCCCCCACCCAGAAAAATGCTGTCCGTCATCCGAAGTCCTCAACCATCGCAACAGGGAACATCTAGCCCGCCCGGACGCTGTCGTCTTCCCATGTTCGACAACCCGGTCTAGGCATTTCTGCATGCAGAGCACTCAAGACCGATACGCCTATCTGACCGCCGGGGTGTGGATCATCGCAGCGGTCGCCATAGGCTATGTCCTGTGGGTGGGGCGGGCCATCCTGGCCCCGTTCGCCCTCGCGGCCTTTGTCTGGCTGATCATGGAGGGCCTCGCCCGCGCCATCCGGCGGCGGACGAAGGCGCCGATCGTCGCCGCCCACGTCACCGCCGTGATCCTGGTGATCATCGGCGTTGTCGGATTCATCTCCATCCTGCGCGGCGCGGTCCTAGAGTTCGCCACCCACTCGGACGCCTACGAGCAGCGCATCAACACCCTGATCGCCGACGTCTACGCCATGCTGGGCCTCAGCGATGCGCCGCTGCTCTCGCAGGTTCTCTACAGCGACGCCTCCGCCCGCTTCATCGAGCCGCTGCTGGGTTCGGCGCAGTCGCTGGCCTCCAATCTCGTCCTGATCCTGATCTATATCGCCTTCCTCTACGTCTCCTCGGCGACCTTCTCGGCCAAGCTCGACCGGGTTTTCCCGGACGTCTCGGGCCGCCGTGTGGCGCGCCGGGTCAGCAAGGGCATCCGTCGGACGATGGAGGAATACCTCTCGGTCCAGACCGCGCTCAGCCTGATCACCACGGCCCTCACCTACGCCACGCTGCTGGCGCTGGGCCTGGACAACGCCCTCTTCTGGGCTGTGGTCATTTTCGTCCTCAACTATATCCCGACGGTCGGCTCGGTGCTCGCCGCGATCCTTCCCGCCCTGTTCGCCATCGTGCAGCCTGAATGGCCGGCCTGGATGCCGCAGGACCCGATGTGGTCCGCCCTCATCGTGTTCCTCGGCGTCAGCGTCTGGCAGTTCACGATCGGGAATTTCATCGGCCCGCGCATGATGGGCGACAAGCTCAACCTTGATGCGCTTGTGGTGCTGCTGTCGCTGGCGGTCTGGGGCGCCATCTGGGGCATCCCGGGCATGTTCCTGTCAGCGCCGCTGACCGTTCTCATCATGATCGTGCTTGAGCAGATTGACGGCGCCCGGTGGATTTCCGTCATTCTGTCCGCCGACGGAAAGCCGATCTCCGCGCAGGATTCCGTTCCGGCGCAATCCCCCGCTCCCCCGCCCGGTCCAGACGCAACTGCGACAACTGCAGCAGCCAGCTGACATTTGCTGCGGCGCCGGATTGTCGAGCCGGGCAGCCCTACCCACATGCACTCCTCGCAAGCGCCCCGTGCGCAAGCGACAGACAGCGCGCATGCGTCCCCCCACCCAGCTGGCGCGCTGGCCTGAGGGCCGCCGGACATGTCCCCCAGTCCGGCGGCCCGCCGGGACGCCTTCAAGTCTGCGTCTCTGGACAGGCCATGAGCGCGCTCGACGCCTGGGCGCCTCAGCATGCCTGGTCCCTTGCCGGGGACGGCGGACGCGTCTAGCTCTGCGGGGCTGGAGGCGCCATGTCCACTGCCCGCAATACGTCCATCGATTCGCAATCCAGCGACGAGATCGCTTTCCCGAGGGAGATGTTCCTTGCGGAAGCCGACCGGATTGCGCGGGGCCGGCCAGGCCTTGCCGAGCGCCCCTCGATATCCTTCCTGGATCAGTATCGGGCGGACTGCTTCATCGAGGACTTCGTCCAGCTCGGCGCCGACGACGCTGCATCGCTCGCCGTCGACCTCTGGCAGTTCGACACGGAGCACCGGAGCGAGGCCGCCCGCCGGTTCCGCCTGCGCCCGGGGCTCGGCGCCGACGGCCGCTCGCTGCAGATCGATGTCGTCGAGATTGTCGGACCCGACCTGCCCTTCATCGTCAGCAGCTGCATTGCCGCGCTCAATGAAGTCCGCATCGAGATCAGCGCCGTGCTGCACCCCGTGCTCGAGACGGCCGGCGGCCAGCGGTCGGTCATCCAGATCCACGTTCCCACCCAGACAGAGGCCCGGCGCGAGGAACTGGTCCGGCGCCTTGGCGGCGCGCTCGCCGACGTCGAGGCTGTTAACCGCGACCATGACGCCATGCGCGGACGCATGCTCGATACGATCGCATCGCTGGAAGCGCTGAGCCTGCCGAAACCCGGCAGTGCGGCCGAGATCACCGAGGCCCGGGAATTCCTGAAGTCCCTGGTCGACGGCGCCTACATTTTCCTCGGCGTGCGCGACTACACCTTTCCGCCTGCCATCCCGGGCGAACCCGCCGAGGAGCCGGACATCATCGACGGCTCCGGCCTGGGCGTTCTCGTTGACCCCGAACGCCGGGTGCTGTCGCGCGATGCGGAGCCGACCGTTCTGACGCCCGAGATCCGCGCCTTCCTCGACGAGCCCCAGCCCGTGATCGTCTCGAAGTCGAGCGTCCGCTCGCTCGTGCACCGCAATGTCTATTGCGACTATGTCGGGGTGAAGCGCTACGACGACGCCGGCTCGGTCATCGGCGAGCGCAGGTTCCTGGGCCTGTTCACGTCGGAGGCCTACACCAGCGCCGCCGACACCCTCCCGCTGATCCGGCGCAAGATCGCCAGCGTCAAGGAAGCGCTCGCCAGCAATTCGCGCTTCTCGATGCGGCAGCTCGACGCCGTCCTGAAGACGTTCCCGCGCGACGAACTATTCCAGGCCTCGGTCGAGGATCTCGCCCGCATCGCCAAAGGCGCGCTGCACCTGCAGGTCCGGCCGCGCACGCAGCTGTTCGTGCGCCGGGACCGGTTCGACCGCTATGTCTCCGCCCTGCTCTATACGCCCCGCGACCGCTACAACTCGGATCTCCGGATCAGGGCCCACAGACTTCTGGCGGAGGCCTATGGCGGGCGGATGTCGGCCTACTACCCCAGCTTCGGCGACACGCCGCTGGCGCGGATCCACTTCATCGTCGGCCTCAGCCCCGGACATCTGGAGCCGGACGAGGACGAGCTTGACCTGCACATGCGCCAGCTGTTCGAGACCTGGGAAGATGCGCTCGACCGGCTGTCCGAAGCGGGCGGCGGGCCGTCCCGCGATGCGGTCTTCACGGCCGGCTACAAGGAGACCTTCCCGCCGCAGGAGGGCCTCGCCGACCTGCAGGCCATCGACGCCATGCCGGCGGACCAGGGGCTGCACGTGCGGACCTGGGGACCGGAGACCGATATCCGCGTCTCGCGCCTCAAGATCTATCATCGCGGCGCGCCGCTGAGCCTCTCGCGCATTGTCCCCGTCCTGGAACGGATGGGCCTCGAGGTCATCGCCGAGGTCGGTTATCCGGTCCGGCATCCGTCCAGCGGCGGCGCCACCTATGTTCATGACATCAGCGTCGTTCGCCCGCAGGGTCAGCGGCGGCTGGACCATCTGTTCGAGGCGGCCTTCGAGGCTGTGTGGGCCGGACAGACCGAGAATGACGCCTTCAACTCGCTGGTCGTCGCCCTGCGCGTCGACTGGCGGCATGCGGCCCTGCTCCGCACGCTCTGCCGCTATCGCAGCCAGACCGGGCTGGACCCGTCCGAGCCGGTTCAGGTCGAGGCGCTGCGCACCAATCCGGAGATTGCGCTGGCCCTGCTGGACATCATGGCCGCCAAGTTCGACCCGGCGACCGGCGACAGCATCGAGACACGCAAGGCAAAGGCCGCAGCGGTGCTTGCGCAGATCGAGGCGCAGCTGAAACAGGTGGCGTCGCTCGACGCCGACCGCGTGCTGCGCCGGCTGGCCAGCCTGGCGGCGGCGCTGCAACGGACAAACTTCTACCTCACCGGCGCCGATGGCCGGCCCGACCGCCACATCGCGATCAAGATCGCCAGCCGGGAGGTTCAGCCCCTCTCGGCGCCCCGCCCCTATCGCGAGATCTTTGTCTGGTCTCCGGACGTCGAGGGCGTCCACCTCAGGTTCGGCCCCGTGGCGCGCGGGGGTCTTCGCTGGTCGGACCGGCGCGACGACTTTCGGGCCGAGGTCCTCAGCCTTGTGAAGGCGCAGAACGTCAAGAACGCCGTCATCGTGCCGGTCGGCTCCAAGGGCGGCTTCTATCCGAAGGCCCTTCCCCCCGCAGGCTCGCCGCGCGACCAGGTCGAGAAGGCGGGCATCGCCGCCTACAAGACCTTCGTCGGCGCCATGCTCGACATCACCGACAACTCGGTCGACGGCCGCACAGTGCGGCCCGCGAACCTGATCGCCATGGACGGCGATGATCCCTATCTCGTCGTGGCCGCCGACAAGGGCACAGCCACCTTCTCCGATATCGCCAACGGCCTGTCGCAGGAGCGCGGCTTCTGGCTCGGCGACGCCTTCGCGTCGGGCGGATCGGCCGGGTACGACCACAAGAAGATGGGCATCACCGCGCGCGGCGCGTGGATCTCGGTCCAGCGCCACTTCCGCGAGATGGGCCACGACGTCCAGACGCAACCCTTCACCGTCATCGGCGTCGGCGACATGTCCGGCGACGTGTTCGGCAATGGGATGCTGCAATCGAAGGCCATCCGGCTGATCGCGGCCTTCGATCATCGCCACATCTTCGTCGACCCGAACCCGCAGAACCTCGAGGCCGCGTTCGCTGAACGCCAGCGGCTGTTCGACAAGCCACGCTCGTCCTGGGCGGACTATGACCTCGCGCTGATCTCTGCCGGCGGCGGCGTTTTCGAGCGAAGCCTCAAGTCGATCCCCCTCAGCGAGGAAATGCGCGCACTGACCGGGCTGACGGCGACGGAAGCGACGCCAGTGGATCTGATGCGCGCCCTTCTGGCCGCGCGTGTGGATCTTCTCTGGTTTGGCGGTATCGGCGCCTACATCAAGGCGACGGGCCAGTCCCATGCAGACGTCGCGGACAAGTCCAACGACGCCATCCGCATCGATGGCCGCGACGTGCGCGCAAAGGTGATCGCCGAGGGCGCAAACCTTGCCGCCACCCAGGCGGGCCGCATCGAATATGCGCGGCGCGGCGGACGGATCAATACGGACGCCATCGACAACTCCGCCGGGGTGGATTGCTCGGATCACGAGGTGAACATCAAGATCCTGCTGTCCGACGCGATCGCGCACGGCGATCTCGCCCGCGAGGACCGTGACGATCTGCTGGCCAGCATGACCGACGAGGTCGCCAGCCTTGTGCTCGCCGACAACTATGATCAGACCGGCGCACTGACCGTGTTCGAGCACACCGCCGCTGCGGACCTCGACAGCCACGAACGCCTGATCGAAACGTTCGAGAGCGACGACAGGCTGAACCGGACGGTGGAAGGACTTCCCTCGAAGGACGAGTTCAAGGCGCTGACCGAGAAGGGTCTGGGTCTCACGCGCCCCGAGCTTGCGGTCATCATGGCCTACGCCAAGCTGGACCTGTTCGCCTCCATCGTTGCTTCCACCGCTCCGGATGATCCGGCCTTCGGAAAGGTCCTGCTCGATTACTTCCCCAGCGGGGTCGACAGGTTCGAGGCGTCCCGCAATCGCCACCGGCTGCGGCGCGAGATCATCGCCACCTGCCTGTCGAACCGTATCGTCAACGTGGCGGGGCCGACGTTTGCGGAGGACAAGCGGGCGGAAGGGATCGAGCCGGGGCCGCTGGTGCTGGCCTTCGAGATCGCCCATGCCGCCTTCCTGTGTGACGAGCTCTACGACCGCATCAACGCCCTCGACGGCAAGGCGCCGGCTCTTGCCCAGACCCTGATGGCGGCGGAAACCGCCGCCAACCTGCGGATCATCACAGGCGCCCTCGCGGCCGACCCCCTGGTCGCCCGCAGGTCGGTGACCGAAAACATCCGTCATTATCGTTCGCGGATTGCGGAGGCCCGGCTGCTTCTGCCGGACGCGCTCTCGCAGCTGGTGCTCAAGCGCATCGATGAGCGCAGGCGCGTCTATGAGGCTGCCGGCGCTCCGTCCGACCTCGCCCACGATGTCGCGCTTCTTCGCGCCCTCGCCTCGGCTCGCGAGGCTGTGGATCTGGCCGATGAGACCGGCTGGAGCCTGTCCGGCGTGCTGTTCCTCCAGCATGCCGTCGGCGAGGCGCTGGGACTGGACGCCCTGCGGGCTGCCTCCCGCGACCTGTCGCCCACGGATGCGTGGGAACGGGTCGCGCTTGGACGGGTCGCCGACGACCTGCCCCGCCGCCAGAATGAAATCGTGGCGTCCATAATCCGTGAATCCGGCACGCCCGGGACCGGCGACAAGCCACTCGACCGGTCTGGCGCCCGCGCCATCGTCGATGCCTGGCTGGCGGCTCGCCGCGCTGCGGCCGACCGTGTGGCCCGGCCGGCGGCGGCCTTCGCCGCCTCCGGCGACTGGTCGCTCGCCAAACTGGTGCTCATGGGAGACGCCGTCCGTGAGTTTGCGTATTCAACCGGAGCCGGATCGCTCTTGGCGGAATCGCAATAGGTTTCTGCTATCGTCGTGACTGCGCCTCTGTAGTGTGGTGTCGGGCATGATCGACGATTGGTGGCGCAAGCCGGTCATGCTCTGGCCCTGAATGGACGACAGGCCTGCCTGGATGCTGGATCGAGCCCTTTCATTTCGTGATGCGCGCGAGAACGACGCGGCCGAGCTCGTCGATATCGCGCGCGATACATACATCGAGACGTTCGGTCAGACCTACCAGCCCGGCGACATCCGTCAGTACATGGAATCGCACTTCTCGCTGGAGGCGATGCGCGCGGACATTGCCGATCCCCAGACCGAAATCCGGGTCGCGTTCGCAGGCCGCCGGATGGTGGGGTATTGCAAGCTCGGCTCGATGACCCTTCCCGAGGACGGCGATCCCCGGCCTGCCCTGCAGCTGCACCGCATCTATGTCAGCCGCGCCCGTCAGGGCGTCGGTGTCGGCCGTATCCTCCTGACCTGGGCCATCGAGCGCGCCCGCCAGCGCGGCGCGAAGTCCCTCTGGCTGAGCGTGTGGCATGCCGCCCAGTCGGCGATCCGCATCTATGAGACGCGCGGCTTCGAGATCGTGGGCGAGACGCCCATCCAGGTTGGCTCGTCGTTCGACACCGAACAGATGATGCGGCTGGTTCTCGAATAGCCACGCGCCTAGCGCCGCTCGAACGACCACACCCAAGTGTAGCTCGTCCACTGCCGTCCGCCGCCGTTTTCGTCCCAGTCCGCCTCGAACTGCTCGATGCGTGTCCCGCCCCGGAACACCATTCCCTCGGGCTCCGGCGCCCGGATCGCCGCAATCACAGCCGGGTCGGCAGGCTCAGCCGACACCCACCCGCCGTCATATTGTGTGCTATTGGCACTTTTTTGGGGCAGAAATGATGAATAGTAGTCATCATCATAGAACAGGGTGACCTCGGACCCGAACATCGCGGGCGTCTGAACCAGGCAGGCAACCCTGCAAGGTCGCGGCGTCCTCTCCGAAGCCTCCAGCGCCGCCGCCGCCGCCAGGATCGAAGCCAGACAGGACCGCTGCATCTCGTCCGTCGCATGCGGCGGATCGCAGACCTTCGAGAAAACCGGAACCTTGAAGTTCCAGAACCGCTCGCCCTCGACCTGCCAGGCCTCAGGCAGCGTCTCCGCGATCCAGTCCCGCCACCGCGCCAGACCCCGCAGATGGCGATCCGGATTCCGCAGCTTCTTCGCCGGCCGCATGTCCAGCCGGCGATAGCTTCTGCCAGCCCGCATCGATCAGACGTTCAGCGCATACCCGGCCGAACGAACCGTCCGGATCGGATCCTCGCAGCCCTCTTTCGTCAGCGCCTTGCGCAGACGACCGATGTGCACATCGACCGTGCGGGTCTCGACGTAGACGTCCGAGCCCCAGACGGCGTCGAGCAATTGCTCGCGCGAGAAGACGCGGCCCGGGTGCTGCGCAAAGTGATCCAGGAGGCGGAACTCCGTAGGCCCGAGGTGGACCTCCTGCCCCGCCCGGGTGACGCGGTGAGCGGTCCGGTCGATGGTGATATCGCCGATATCCACCTTGTCTTCGGCCAGTGCCGGACGGATGCGCCGGAGGACGGCGCGGATCCGAGCCGTGAGCTCGGTCATCGAGAACGGCTTGGTCATGTAGTCGTCAGCGCCGGTATCGAGGCCGCGAATGCGATCCGTTTCCTCGGACTTGGCGGTCAGCATGATGATCGGCAGATTGCGCGTGGTGGAGCGCGAGCGCAGCCTGCGGCAGACCTCGATCCCGGGCAGGCGCGGCAGCATCCAGTCGAGGATGACAATATCGGGCTGACGCTCTTCGATCTGCAGGAGAGCGTCTTCACCGTCAGTCGCAACACCAACCTCGTATCCGTCCTTTTCGAGGTTGTAGCTGATCAGTTCGACCAGAGCGGCTTCGTCCTCGACGACAAGGGCGTAGGGACGCGCGGCTCCAACCCTCGGGCTGGAGGGGCGGATAGAGTCAACCGTTACTGAGGACATCGACTTTCGGCCTTTCCGTATTGAGGGTCTCGCCGGTAACCAGGAAGTGGATCTCTTCTGCGATGTTCGTGCAGTGATCGCCCATCCGCTCTAGGTTCTTGGCCACGAAGAGCAGGTGTGTGCATGCAGAAATCGTGCGCGGATCTTCCATCATGTAGGTCAGCAGCTCGCGGAAGAGCGAGGTGTAGTGCTCGTCGACCTCTTCGTCGCGGCTTCGGACGCTGGCGGCGACATCCGTTTCCTGGGCTGAGTGCGCATCCAGAACACGCTTCAGCTGGGCGCCAACAAGCTTGCCCATGCGGGCGACACCCTTGACGGCGTTCGGCGGAGCCATGCTCTCGAGAACCTTGGCGCGTTTGGCCAGATTCTTAGCCAGATCGCCGATACGCTCGAGCTCGGCGGCGATCTTGAGCGCGGCTATGGTCTGGCGAAGGTCGCGCGCCAGCGGCTGCCGCAAAGCCAAAAGCCGGAGAATCTTGCGCTCCACATCGACCTGAAGGGCGTCAATCTGCTGGTCGCGGGCGACAACCGAGTCCGCCAGCTCCATGTTGCGGGTCACCATCGCCTGGAGCGCATCGGACAGAAGGTCTTCGGCCAGACCGCCCATGCGGGCGATATCACCGGTCAGCTCCTCCAGATCGGCGGAGAAGGATCGCACCGTATGTTCGTTCATGGCCGGCCTTCCTGTGTCTCAGTCAACGCCAACGGGAACACTACTACCCGAATCGCCCTGTGATGTAGTCCTGCGTTCGGGCATCCTTCGGATTGGTGAACATCGCCTCTGTGTCGCCCACCTCGACCAGCTTGCCCATGTGGAAGAAAGCGGTGCGCTGAGAAACCCGCGCCGCCTGGGCCATCGAGTGCGTGACGATGACAATGCAGTAGTTTGCGCGCAGTTCGTCGATCAGTTCCTCGATCTTGGCCGTGGCGATCGGATCCAGCGCCGAACAGGGTTCGTCCATCAGGATCACTTCCGGGCTGACGGCGATTGCGCGGGCAATCACGAGGCGCTGCTGCTGACCGCCCGAAAGCCCTGTCCCAGGCTGGTGCAGCCGGTCCTTGACCTCTTCCCACAACCCTGCCCGTACGAGCGAGGCCTCCACGATCTCCTCGATCTCGGCCTTGGCGGACGCAAGCCCGTGAATCTTAACCCCATAGGCGACGTTGTCGAAGATCGACTTCGGGAATGGGTTGGGCTTCTGGAACACCATGCCGACGCGGGCGCGCAGTAGGACCGGATCGATACTGCGATCCGTGATCATCTCGCCATCGATCTTGATCTCGCCTGTGACGCGGCAGCCTTCGATCGTGTCGTTCATGCGATTGATGCAGCGCAGGAAGGTGGACTTCCCGCATCCTGACGGGCCGATCAGCGCCGTCACCGCGCGCTCGCCAACGTCGAGCGACACGTCGAACAGGGCCTGCTTGGCGCCGTAGAAAACGGAAACGTCCCGGGCCATGATTTTTGTGGCGGAGGGAGCCTCGACCCGCGCCGCAACGCCTGGCCGTATCTGCTGGATCGGATCGACGCGGTTCATCACCATCTCCGTTCGAGCCGCCGGCGCAGATACACGGCGAGCGCATTCATAGCAAACAGGAATACCAGCAGCACAATGATGGCCGCAGACGTCATGGGCTGCCATGCGCGTTCTGCGGAACTTGACCACTTGTACACCAGAACCGGGAGCGCCGTCGCGCTCTCGAACATGTCGGACGGCGGGTCCGCCACGAACGCGACCATGCCGATCAGCAGGAGCGGCGCGGTTTCACCGAGCGCCCGCGCCAAACCGATGATCGCGCCTGTCATGATTCCGGGCGCAGCCAGCGGCAGGACGTGGTGGAACACCGCCTGCGGAAGCGACGCGCCGACAGCCAGCGCACCTTCGCGAATGGACGGCGGTACAGCCGCCACCGCGGCCCGGGTGGCGATGATGATGGTCGGCAGGGTAATCAGGGAAAGCACCAGTCCGCCCACCAGAGGAGCCGATCTCGGGAGCCCGAAGAAGTTGATGAAGACAGCGGCGCCCAGCAGGCCGAAGACGATAGAGGGCACAGCCGCGAGGTTGTTGATGTTCACCTCGATGAAGTCGGTGAACCGGTTCTTCGGGGCGAATTCCTGGAGGTAGATAGCCGCCATCACCCCGATGGGCAGCGACAGGACCAACGTCACGATCATGATCCAGAACGACCCCGCGATCGCGGCAGCGAGGCCCGCAAGCTCCGGATAGGTCGAGTCGGCCTTCAGCAGCAGATCGAGGTTGGCGACGCGCTTGATTGCGCCTGCGTCCCGGAGATCGTTCAGCCACGCGACCTGGCGATCATTCACCTGCCTGTCCGCCTCCGGCGTCTCCAACGTCCGCACAGACCAGCTTCCCGCGCTGGCCGCGGCCGTATTCTTGAGCGCGATGATCTCCACGCCCTCGACCCGGTCCGGCGTCAGGCGCACGGCCTTCACAACGCCACCGCCGATGGACACGAGAACAGACGGCGAGAACTCCCCAAGCTCGATCAACGTACCGGCGCTGGCGATCCGCGCGCTCGCCACGTTCGCCGTCGCAGTGTCCCGGTCCCGTTTGCGTTCAAGCCGCGCGATATCGTCCTGCAGCGTTTCGATCTGCAGATCGACCCTTGCCAGCATGAGGGCCTCAAGGGCGGCGTCCGCGCCGGCCTGGCCAGCCTCGGCTGCTCCAGCCGCGTAGGCCAGTCCCGGCAACCCGCCCAGATCGAGCCCAAGCTGGCCCGCTATCTCTGTGTCGATATCGGTCTGCGAGACCGCAACCGGCGCAACCTCTGCCGGCGGCTCTGCAGCCGCAGGATCTGTAACGGCAGGATCTGTAACCGCAGGATCAGAAGGCGCCGCATCGGGAGACGGTTCGGGCACAACAACAGGCGGACGGCCCGCCAGCAAGGCGCCGGCTTCCCGGCGGCTCTCCAGTTCCCGTTCAAGACGCGCAAGCCGGGACCGGGCGGCCTGGACAGCCACGGTCCCCATCGCCTCGGCGCGCTGGACCGACGCCGCTCGCAGCTCCGCTGCCGCCGCTTCCAGCAGCGCGAGCCTGCGGGTCTGGTCGTCCACCGCGATGGCGGCTGCGTCCACCTCTGCCTCGTTGACGGCGATCGCCGCCTCGATACGGCCCGCACCCAGCGTCAGCGGAGCCAGAGGAGCAAGCGGCCGACCCGCCAGCAGGCTCGCGACGGCCCTGAGCTGGCGGATGTCCTGCCCTGCCAGCGCCTGCTGCAGTTCGGCAAGCCTGCGTCCATCCACCTGCCGGCGGTCAGCCGCGAGGAACGCCGTTTCAGCCTGAATTCGGCGGGTCTCCGCGGAGGGTTCGCCCTTGCGCATGGCCTCGGCCGATTGCTGGGCGTAGCGGCCAGCTTTCCGCGCAAGTTCCTGCGACTCTTTTTCGGCGGCCGCGCGCCGCGTCGCAAGCTCTGCATCGAGCACCTGCCGAAGCCGGGTAGCATCGCCTGAGCCCGCAGCGACGGCCAGGCCTGTCAGATTATCGCTGTCCGCAGAAACGGCCTCGGTGGCCAGAGAAATGACCGTCGCGCCATCGGCGGCTGCGATCCTGGCGCGGTCCCCCTGGAGAACGTCCAGCCGGGCGCGTGACCGGGCGATCGAAACCTCGGCGCGCTCCACCGACCTGCGGGCGACTTCTGCCTCGGCTTCAATGGCGCGAGCAACTACGCTGTAGCCGTCGGTGAATCCACCCGGCGCCTCGATGGCAAAGCCATCCGGTATGCGCGTGATGGCGGCCTGCGAGGAACCAGCCTGTACCGACTCCTCGGTCACCATGCCCTTGAGGTAAAGATCCGCCGTGTCTGACACAGGCGCCGAGACGTCCAGCGTCGTGCCGACCAGCGAGGGATCGGCCGCCACCTTGCGGGCGAGGTCTCCGCCAGCGAGCGTCGATACGATCTTGTTGAGCTGGCGCCGGATGTCGCGATCCTCTGCGCCTTCCGGATAGCGTTCGGCCAGCTCATGCCGAAAGAGGCCGGAGAACGCCCCTACGCTGGCGGTAATCTTAGCGGGGTCCCGCTCTCCAGTCGGATCGACCTTGTCGGCGTCCAGCGTCAACTCCATGTGGAGCTCATGCTTGGTAAAGGCAGAGATGGACTCGCCGACAATCGAACCGAGAAGGACGATCAGCGCCATGATCGCGAGAGCAATCGCACCGATTCCATAGGCGCGGAAACGCGCTTCCTCGCGATAGCGCCGCCGGAGGCGCTTCTCCGCCGCCGCACGCTTTGAAGTGACGGCCACGTCAGTCATACTTTTCCCTGTAGGCCTTCACCACGCGCTGCGCGATGATGTTGAATACCAGGGTCACCATGAACAGGCTGAATCCGAGGGCGAAGGCCGACAGGGTCTTCGGGCTGTTGAATTCCGTGTCGCCGGTGAGAAGATCCACAATCTGGACGGTGATCGTGGTCACGTCCTGAAACGGGTCTGCAGTGATCTGGGCGCGCTGCCCCGCCGCCATCACCACGATCATCGTCTCGCCGATGGCGCGCGATACAGCCAGCAGGAGCGCGGCGACCACGCCCGGAAGCGCCGCCGGCATGATGACCTGCTTCACTGTCTCGGACTTGGTCGCACCAAGGGCCAGAGCGCCATCGCGCAGCGACTGGGGAGCGGCGTTTATGACGTCATCGGAGAGCGACGACACGAACGGGATGATCATGATGCCCATCACCAGTCCGGCCGCCAGCGCGCTGGTCGGTTGCGGGTCGATGATCGGCCCCTCCACCCAAGGCATGAGCGCCCGGAGGATGCCGTCAAGCCAGAGACCAAAGCTTCGGACCGCGGGCGCAACAGTGAGAAGCGCGAAGAAGCCGTAGACGACCGTCGGCACGCCGGCGAGGATCTCGAGGATCGGCTTCAGCCAGCGCCGCATCACGGGACTGGCGTATTCGGACAGGTAGATCGCCGCGTACAGGCCGATCGGCGCAGCCACAAGCATGGCGATGAACGTGATCATCAGCGTGCCGAATACGAGAGGCACCGCGCCGAATGCGCCGGATGCGCCGACCTGATCGGGACGGATGTTGGTCTGGGCGCTCCATTTGAGACCGAAGAAGAACTCGAGCGGCGACACTTCCTGGAAGAACCGAAGCGTCTCGAAGACGAGCGACAGGATGATGCCCGCCGTGGTCGCCACGGCTACCCCGGAACAGGCGAGCAACATCAGCTTGATTGCCGCCTCGACCGCGTTACGCGCCCGCATTGTGCGGCCCAGCCGCATGGCGCCGTAGGCCAGCCCGCCGAGCGCGAGCGCGGCCGTAAGACCAACCGCAACAAGCTTAACGAGGCCGCGGCTTTCCGAGATGCTGCCGGCATAGGCCGCGACGGACGCCGCAAGTTCGCCCGACAGGCTGGAGACCGGCAGGGAGCCGCTGGCGACCGCCCGGGCCGTATCCGCCTGAACGGCGAGTTCGAAGTCGGGCAGCGCAGCGAGTTGCGCCGGCAGGTCATCCAGAGCCAGCCGGTCGGCAATGGCATGTCCGGTCAGCGCATAAACCGCGAGCACGGTCAGGGCCGGGACCAGCGTCCACATGGCCAGATAAAAGCCGTGGTATTTCGGGCGGGAATGCAACGATCGCGGATCGCCTGCGGCAAGCAGGACAGCCCTGCGGCGCCCCATGTAAAAGGCCGCCATTGCGGCTACCACCAGCGCGGCCAGCGCCGTCAGCGCAAGTCGAGAGTGCGCGATTTGTTCCAGCATGGAAGATTGCCGCCCTCGCCCTTGCCCCCGGCTCTTAGGGGGCTGATGTGACAGTGGTATGAAGTGCGGCCCGTCAAAATGTCACCCCGTAACCTCAGGCCTCAGGGGCCTGATTTCGCTGCGGCAGGCGCTGGAAGCGCCACGCCGAAGGCCGATCCCCGCCCAGCCTCGCTCTCCACGAGAAATTCCCCGCGGTGGCGGGCGATCACATGCTTCACGATCGCAAGACCCAGCCCGGTCCCGGGCCTCAACCCCCTGCCCTGATCGACCCGATAGAAACGCTCTGCAAGCCGGGGAAGATGCTGCCGGTCTATGCCGGGGCCGCAATCGGTGACCCTGAGGACGGCGAACTGACCTCCAACATTCCGGGGGGCGGTAGCGATGGACATCCGGCCTGCGCCGGCCCAGCGGCGGCCCGCGCTGCTTGCGGCGGCGTCCCGGGACATCGGAGCCTCAACCTCGATTTCCACAACGTCGCCCGCTTCCGAGTACTTGATGGCGTTATCGACCAGATTCTGGGCGACCTGCGACAACTCGTCATGAACGCCCGTGACGATCACGCCGTGGCGAGGCCCGACCACCTTGAGGGTGACATTACGCTCCCTCGCGACAGGCATCAGCGCGTCCACGACTTCCCCGACCACGGCAGCCAGATCGGCGTCTGACGAGGGCGTCCGGTGCTCCACCAGCTCGATACGGGAAAGGGACATCAGATCGGAGATGAGCCGCTTCATGCGCTCGGCCTGCCCGTGCATGATGCCGAGAAACCGGTCACGTGCTGCGGGATCGTCACGGGCCGGTCCCCGCAATGTCTCGATGAAGCCGGACAGCGAGGTCAGCGGCGTGCGCAGCTCGTGGCTGGCGTTGGCGAGAAAGTCGACCCGCGCCATCTCGGCCCGCTTGATATCGGTGAGGTCCGTCATGGTGAGGAGTACGCCGGCGTCGTCCGGGGTGCGAACCGGGGCCGCGACGCAGGAATAGTAAAGGTCGGTCTCGTCGCGCTCGACGATCTCGAAGGTTTGCGGCGCCCCTTCCCTGCGCGCAGCTTCAACGGCGTCGAGCAGTTCCGCCCTTCGCACCACCATGGTCAGAAGCGGCTCGGAACCTACAAACCGGAAGCGCTTGCGCGCGGCGCTGTTGGCCACCTCCACCTTGCCCTGCGCGTCCACATACAGGGCCGGGTCATGCATGGCGTTGATCATGGCGGCCCGGATTGCGCGCGATGCGTCTGCCCGCACGGCGCGTTCGTTTTCGGCCGACGCCTCCCGGATCGTGCGCACGGCGTCGCTCTGGTGGTCGGCCGTGCCGGTCAGATAGACAAAAGCAAAGATTGCGAAGGCGAGCGCCGCAATGATGGCCGCCCAGCCCGATATCTCGCCCACGACCGCAATGGCGGCGAGACCCGCAACCGCCACGACCACCAGAATCACGAAATCGGCCAGCCGACGTTCGTGCAGGGACTTTGCGAGGTCGCCGGCGGCGTCGCGGGGGCTTGCCGCCTCGCGCGGCTGTTCCGTTTCCATGCCGTCTCCGAACCGAGAATCGATTGTTCAGTATCAGACATGAGCATGCACAGCTGTATGACGAACGACCGCGCCATGCCCGCACTTGCCAGAATTATCGACGGTCGATAATTGTACTGCACGTTTCGGCCGCCATACTACAGCGCCGTGGCTCAATCTTCCGGATTGTCCCGATTTCGCGAAGGATCGCACATGAGATTCGCCCTCCTGCTGGCCGTTTCGGCCACAGCCCTGCTCACCGCCTGCGGCAAGACAGAAACGGTGGAAGCCCCTCCGGCGCCGCCGAAAGCCGTGCTGGGCACATTCGGCATCGACACCACCGCAATGGACACTTCGGTCAAGCCGGGTGACGATTTCTATCGCTACGTCAACGGTACATGGCTGGCCAACACCCAGATTCCGCCTGACAAATCCCGCTTCGGCGCCTTTGACCTCCTGCGCGACAAATCCGAAACCGACGTGCGCGCGGTCATCGAGGAGCTGAAGGCCGCCTCGCCCGCCGCGGGCTCGGTTCAGCAGAAGGTCGTCGACCTCTACGAATCCTGGATGGATGAAGCCGCGCTGGAAGCACGCGGAATCGAACCGCTGAAACCGTATCTCGACCAGATCGCCGCCGTCTCCAGCAAGGCTGACCTGGTGAAGCTGATGGGCCAGCCCGACTTTGCCTCGCCGGCTGCGGTCTACGTCTTCCCGGACCCGGCTGATCCGACCCGCTATACCGTGGGCGTCACCCAGGCTGGCACCGGCATGCCGGTACGAGATTACTATCTGAGCCCCGGCGAGAAATTCGACGCCTACCGCGCGGCCTACAAGACCTACGTCACAAAGATCCTGGAACTGACGGGCGACGCCAACCCCGCCGCCAGCGCCGAGGCGGTCATCGCCCTTGAGACGAAGCTGGCTACGGCGCACTGGTCGCCCGAACAGCAGCGCGATGTGCAGGCGACAAACAATCCGGTGGACCGCGCCGGCCTGAAGAAAATGATCCCGGCGATGGACTGGGACGCCTACCTCGCCTCTGCCGGTCTCCCGGACCAGCAGGCGTTCGTGGTCAACGAGGTTTCCGCCCTGCGTGACAGCGCGAAACTCCTCGACACCGTTCCGGTCGACGCCTGGAAGAAGTACCTCGCTTTCCATATCGCTGACGGCTACTCGACCAACCTGCCCAAGGCTTTCGACGACGCGAACTTCGAGTTCTACTCCAAGACCCTGCGCGGCATCGAACAGAAGCGCGATCGCTGGAAGCGCGGCGTACAGCTGCTCGACGGCCTGATCGGCGAGGGCGTGGGCGAGGTGTATGTCGCCAAGTTCTTCCCGCCAGACAGCAAGGCCAAGATGGACGTGCTGGTCGAGAACCTGCGTTCCGCCATGGGTGAACGCCTGAAGACGCTGGCCTGGATGGACGACGCTACGCGGACCGAAGCAGCGAAAAAGCTGGCCTCGTTCGACCCGCGGGTCGGCTACCCGTCCAAGTGGCGCGACTACTCCGCTCTCGCCATCGAGCCAGGCAAGCTGTTCGAAAACGTCCGCGCCGCGCGCATGTTCGAGTGGAACCGCCAGATCCAGCAGCTGAAGGGGCCGGTTGACCGTGAAGAATGGGGCATGAACCCGCAGACGGTGAACGCCTACTACAACCCGCTGATGAACCAGATCACATTCCCGGCCGGCATTCTGCAGCCGCCTTTCTTTGACCCGAACGCCGACCCGGCGGTCAACTACGGCGCTATCGGCGCTGTGATCGGCCACGAGATGGGCCATGGCTTCGACGACCAGGGCCGCGAGTTCGACGAGGCCGGCAAGATCCGGAACTGGTGGACGCCGGAAACGAACGAGAAATTCCTGGTTCAGACGAAGAAGTTCGCCGCCCAGTACGATGCCTTCTGCCCGCTGGAGGGCGTGTGCGTGAACGGCGACTTCACGATGGGCGAGAACATCGGCGATCTCGGCGGCCTTGAGATGGCCTACACGGCCTACAAGCTGTCGCTGAATGGTCAGGAAGCTCCCGTGATCGACGGCTTCACGGGCGACCAGCGCTTCTTCATGGCGCACGCCCAAGTCTGGCGGGCGATGCAGCGCGATGACGCCCTGCGCAACCAGGTGCTGACCGACCCGCATGCTCCGGCGGCGGCGCGCGGCTCCATTCCCGAGCGGAACATGGAAGCCTGGTACGCGGCGTTTAACGTCCAACCTACGGACAAGGCCTATCTGGCCCCGGAAGAGCGGGTGAACATCTGGTAGGCTGAAAGCCAACCGAGCCATGAACGGCCCGCCCGCATCCCAGCTGGCGGGCCGTTTTCATTTGAGCGCCGGCGGCCCCGTGCCGCGCCGCCCAACCCCCAGGCGCGGCTTCGCCGCGCCGCCCCAACCTTCCCGGCGCGGCTTCGCCGCGCCGCCCCGACCTTCCCGGCGCGGCTTCGCCGCGCCGCATGGACTTCCTTCAGGAATTTTGGTCTATCCCCGGGGGTAACCAGCCTTCCTGACCAGCACACCGAGGGTCCATGACCGGCAAGATCGTAACCGTTTTCGGCGGATCCGGCTTTCTGGGGCGGCGCGTCGTTCGCTCGCTCTGCAAGCGGGGCTGGCGCGTTCGCGTCGCCATGCGGCGTCCGCACCTGGGCGTCGACCTCAAGGTGTCCGGCGATGTTGGCCAGGTCCAGCTGGTCCAGGCCAACGTGCGCAACCGGGCCTCGATCGCCCGCGCCCTCGACGGCGCCAGCGCCGTCGTGAACCTGGTCGGCATCCTCTATGAGAGCGGGGCGCAGACGTTCCAGGGCACTCAGGCCCAGGGGGCGAAGAATATCGCAGAACTCGCCGCGGCCGCAGGTATCGATGCCTTTGTGCAGGTTTCCGCCATTGGCGCGGACGCCGCCTCGCCATCGGTCTACGGGCGCACCAAGGCGGCCGCTGAACAGGACGTGCTCGCCGCCATCCCGTCCGCGACCATCATCCGCCCGTCGGTCCTGTTCGGGCCCGAGGACGGTTTCCTGACCCGATTCGCTGAACTGGCGAGGCTGTCGCCCGTGCTGCCGCTGATCGGCGGCGCCACGAAGTTCCAGCCCGTCTATGTCGGCGACGTCGCCAACGCCGTCGCCGGCGCCCTTGAGCGTCCCGATGCTCGGGGCCGCACCTATGAACTCGGCGGGCCGCGCGTCTACACGATGACCGAGCTGCTCAAGTACATCCTGAAGGAAATCGATCGTCCGCGCCTGCTGCTGCCGATCCCGCAATTCTTTGCCGCCCCGCTGGGCTATACGATCGGCGCGCTGTCGCGCCTGAACCCGTTCTTCGGCCCCCTGTTGACCGGCGATCAGGTCCAGCTGCTGGGGATCGACAATGTGCCGGCCTCGGGAACGCCGGGACTGGCTGCGCTCGGGGTCACCTCGCCTGAAACGATCGAGTCGATCGCGCCCACCTATCTCTGGCGCCACCGTTCGTATGGCCAGTTCCACGAGCCCAGCGTCGACGACGTCTCGCGCGCCGACGCCTGACATCAGGCGTCATGCTCGGGCTGGATGCGACGGGGCAAATTCCGTTGGCGTCAACCATTCCGCACGTTTGTCAGGCGCCCGCCGTTGAGGCGCCTGAGACAAGGCGCCTCAGATAGAGGCGCGTGGCGCCAGCCTGTGAAGCGTCGTACGGCAAGTTACACCGGAGCAGGCCTGGTCTTGGCCGGCAGCCGTTGACCCGCCAGTGGCCGGGCGCAGGGTGCCGTCGTCGCGCGTACCGATTCCGACCCTCCGGAGGCCCTGCCCTATGAAACACCCGTCCATTATCGAAGAAACGCCCGGCCGCGAGCCCGCAGCCGGCGAGCCGGTTGCAACCCGCCGCGCCTGGCTCAAGGGCCTTGGCATGGCCAGCGTCGGCGCCGCCGCCCTTGCCGCCGGTTGCTCGAAGAGCCCCGCCGCCGCCGCGCCGGCCGCTGCGCCCGCCGTTCCGGAAGTCGACAAGTCGGTCGCCATCATGGGCGCCAACGAAAGCCCGTTCGGTCCGTCGAAAAAGGCCGTCGAAGCCATGATCGCCAAGGCCGCCCTGACGGCGCGCTACGCCGACCCGCTGGGTGAAGAGCTGAAAGCCCAGATCGCCGCCATCGAAGGCGTAGACGCCCAGCAGATCTTCATCGCCAACGGCTCCAGCCCGATCCTCGCCGCGTTCGGCGAAATGGTCGCCGCCAAGGGCAAGGGACAACTGGTGACGTCTGTCGCCACCTACGAGGGCGTTCCCCGCTCCGTCGCCGAGTACGGCGGCGAGATCATCATGACGCCGCTGTCGGCCACATACGGCGTCGACCTCGATGCCATGCTGGCCAAGGTGTCGTCCAAGACGACCGCCACCTATGTCTGCAACCCCAACAACCCGACCGGCAACATGGTCGATGCCGCGAAGCTCCGCGCCTTCGCCATCGAGGCGTCCAAGACCGCGCCCTGCTTCATCGACGAGGCCTATCTCGATCTCGCCGACGACTACGACGGCAACGTCATGACCAGCCTGGTCCGTGAAGGCCACAATGTCGTGATCTGCCGCACCTTCTCGAAGATCTACGGCATGGCCGGTCAGCGCCTTGGCTATGGCATCGCGGCTCCTGAACTTGCGAAGAAGATGGCGATGGCGACCCGCATGGGCGGCGTGAACCACCTCGGCATCGTGGCCGGCATGGCCAGCCTTGCGGACAAGGAATTCATCCCGGCGATGAAACCGAAGTTCAAGGCTGGCCGCGAGCGTCTGCACGCTCTGGCGACGACGTTCGGCCGCCCCGTGGCCTCGAACCCGCAAGCCAGCTTCATCTTCTTCGACACCGGCATGGACTCGAAGGTCTTCGCAGAGAAGATGGCCGCCGAGGGCGTTCGCGTCGTTGGCCGCGCCTGGCCGGGCTACGAGACCTGGACGCGCATCTCGGTTGGCGACGACTGGGAAATCGAGCGCTGCGAGGCAGCCATAAAGAAAGTTCTGGCTGTCTGATCCGGTCATCCGGGCAAATGATTGCGGGCCGCCCCATCGGGCGGCCCGTTTTCGTTTCAGCCAGAAGGCCGGAGCGACCGGCTGTCGCGCGACGGAGTGGACCCGCTAGCCGCGTTAGAGACGAGAAGGCGCGGCAAACGCGCCCCGGCGCCGGCATTGCCGCTTCCGGACAATTGTATATCAACGCTCGGAAGCCCGCGAAGTCGGGTTTCCGGAGCGGAGGAAACGAGATGCAGCGATTTGTGGGCGCTCTGGCGCTGGCGATCACGCTTGGCGCATGCGGCGAGGCGAGCAACACGCCTGCTCCAGCGACCGGACCATCAGCAACAACTTCCAGCGTCGTGGCCGCCGAGGATTTCCGCACGCAACTGCCGATGAAAGAGCTGATGGGGCACGTCATCGACAGCGCCGCCGACGGGATCTGGCTCCATCAGGGCTGGACGGTGACGGAAGAAGGCGAAACCGACCTGTTCCCGAAAACGGACGAAGAGTGGCTGGCGACCGAAAACGCTGCTCTGACGCTCGCCGAGGCATCGAACCTGCTCCTGCTGCCGAACCGCCCGCAGGATGACGACCGGGCGTGGATCGATTTTGCCCATGGCCTGAACGCGGCGGCGATGAAGGCGCACGACGCCGCCGAGGCGCGTGACGAACAGGCCTTCTTCGACGCGGGGGGCGACATCTTTGTCGTCTGCCGCGACTGCCACCAGCGCTATATCATCGGGGAATAGCCGGCTCGGCTGGCGCTCCCTCAACGGATGAGTCTGGCTGAAGGGACAAGCCAGGAGGCGCAGAAGTTCGGGGGGTTTGCGCTGGCGCAAATCGTCCGGGAATACCGAACTGAAATATCTCGGAACAAGCGTCCCAAGGTCAGCTGGCCGGGTCGCAATCGAGGGGAGGGCCTACTTTTTGTTTCACGAACTGTTCCGCTGGCTACAGGATGACCTGGGTGCAAACCTGGAAGCCGGCACGTCCTCTTGGTCTCAACAGATCCTGGGGTCCCTGAATATCTGGCCGCTGCTGGAAGGCACACACGTTCTCACCCTCATGCTGTTCGCCGGCACGATCTGGATCGTGGATCTGCGGATGCTGGGCGTCGCATTCAAGAACGTTCCGTTCTCGAAGTTGAACGACAAGATCCTTCCCTACACGGTGTTCGGGTTCGCCCTGCTCATCGTGACCGGCGTCATCCTCTTCCTCGCCAAACCGATGGTCTATTACCACTCGATCTGGTTCCGGTTCAAAATGGTGTTCCTGCTCATCGCAGCGGTGAACATCCTGATCTTCCACAAGAAGGTCCAGGCGACGCAGGACCAGTGGGACACCGACCCCAGCCCGCCGCAGGCTGTGAAGATCTCGGCCATGATCTCGATGGTCTCTTGGATCTTGGTGATCATCTTCGGCCGGTTCATCGCCTATAACTGGTACGACTGCGGCAAGCCGCAGCCGGGCTGGATCAACGCTGTGGCGGAATGCGCAGCCTATCCGGGCGGCATCGTCGAGGCTGAGGCCATGCTTGAAGAGGAAGCGGCTCCCGTTGAGGAGGTGATGGCAACTGACGATCCGCCGGTTCCAGAAGAGGCGCTGCCTGACGGCGCACCCACGGAACAGCCGGCAGGAGAGGAGTAACCGCCATGAGCTTCAATGAACTCTTCCCGAGTTGGCAGGACTGGGTCGCCAACCTCAAGAACGTTCCCCCCGGCAACATCGTGGCGGATTCGGTCTGGCTCTACGCCGTCTTTGGCGCAGCCCACCTGCTCTTCCTCGCCCTGCTGGGCGGAGCGGTGATCCTGCTCAACATGCGGATGCTGGGCGTCGGCATGACGGCGGTTTCTCCCGCCGACACCGAGCGCGGCCTGCGTCCCTACCTGATCGTTGGCGTCGTCGGCGTCCTGTTCACCGGCATCACGATCGGCTGGGCCAACGCTGACAAACTCTATGCAAGCACGGCCTTCCTAGTGAAGATGATCTCGCTGACCGGCGCCATGATCTTCTCCTTTGGAGTGGCTGCGGCTGCTGCGCGCACAGACGACAAGCTGTCCATGCAGACGAAGATCCTGGCGGGCGTCGCGTTCGCCCTGTGGGTCTGGTCGATGTACGTCTTCTCATCCAAGGACGGCACCAACCCCGGCTCGGTCCACCTGGTGTTCGCGGCCTTCGTCATCCTGCTGGGCTTCGCCCGGCCGCTGACGCGACTGATCGGCATCGGCGTCGGCGTTGTGCTGCTGCTGGCCTACATCATCCTCGGCTACTTCGTGTTCGGCGGACCGGACAACAACTACGACGCCGTGATGGGCACGTACGGCGATGACGGCTCGCTCGCAGCCTGGGGCGTGACCCAGTGGTGCGTGAACCTTGCCGCAATCGCTGTGACCGCCCTGCTCGGCTACGAGATCGCGACGAACAACTCGGCCGAGGGCAAACCTCCGGTGACCAAGGCGATCGCGCTGTTCTCCATCCTTTGCTGGGTGACAGTCGCGGCCGCTGGACGCTGGATCGGCCTCAGCCCGTAGGACACCGCGGGACCGAGACATCTGCAAAGCCCCGGAGAGCCATCTCCGGGGCTTTTTGCTGGCTCCGGCCTGTCCATGCTTCAGGATGCGGGCACGGTTTTTCGATCGGACCGGCGCGAGCCGTCCGTGATGCTGTGGCTCCCCTCCCGTGAGACACAGGAGGCCGGGGCGCGCGGAACGCGCCTTGTTGAATACAATGCCAGTCTTGCGACTGGCCGGTGCGTCCGGTCGTGATCGGCCCCGGCTTTGGCCAGGACCGTGAATCACGCCCGTCTTTTAAATCGAGACGGATTCACACTTTTGGCGCGACGCGCCAAAACCGATCCGGCTCGGCACGCGCCCCGTTCGGACGTTTGGCCCGGTGACGTCGACGGAGCCTGTTAGGCCCTGGTCCGCATCCCGGTGACGCGCGCATGGAAGACCGATCTTCCATGATGCACCCCCACTTCGATCGCAGGGACAGGTATTTCAGACCGCCGCTTGAGGCCGACCGCTTCGATCTCGCCCCTTCACGGCCCGCCCTTCGAGACGCCTCGCTACCGCGAGGCTCCTCAGGGTGAGCCGATCAGGGGCTCGAGTTTCACAGGCGGCAGCAGCGATGGTCGCCGCGCCGTCCGAGCTTCTGGCATTCGATGTTGCGGTGCGCACCAAACCCTCCCGCGCCAGACGCGAGAGGAAGATTGTGGCTGATGGATACCCGGTCGGATTCAATCTGGCCGGGGCAGCATTCTGGAAGCGGCGCACGGGGCCGTGGTCCTCGCGTCCTTCGACAGGCTCAGGATGAGGTGCGAGGATCCAGACTTCGGAAATCACGTTTGAGGTCAGTCTGTTAAGCTTGGAGTCCCGCATTCGCGGAAACACGGACTCTTAAGTGTCCGTTTTCAGGGAAGGCGGCCCGAGGTGTTGAACCCGGGCGAGACGCGTCCCGCAGCTGCCGGGCCTCAAACAAAAAAGAAAACGCCGCCCGGAGCAATCCGGGCGGCGTCCTCAATTCAGCAATCAGGCTTGAGCCAGACCTACGCCGGAGCGGTGGGCTTGCACTCTGCGCCCTGGCCGCCCTCGGTGGCGTCAGAGCCATCCTTCGGAGCGCCCGTGCCCGACGAACCCACGAACAGTTTGCAACCGTTCGGGAAGGTGATGTCGCGACCGTTGGCCTTGCAGGTCGCTTTTTTCGACTTGGAGTGCATCTCGCAAAGGGCGTCCTTGGACTGGTAGCCGCGAACGACCACTTCCGTGCCGACTTTCAGCGAGTTCTTGTTGATGCCGGTCCGCAGCAGCGTGTTCGGCGTACCGCCTTCGATCGCCCAGAAGGTTTCAGTACCCTTCTTGGCGACACCTTTGATGTCGGTGTCCGGAACCTGGATGTGGATCCAGGTGTGCGGGTTGGTCCACTCGATGAGCGTGACCTTGCCCTTCAGCAGAACCGGCGCGTTGGCGTCGAACTCGGCGGCGAAGGCGTGGTGGGCGTAGCTTACGCCAGCGCCAACACCGGCGGCGCCGAGGGCGGCGACGGCAGCAGCGACGAGCGCGAACCGCTTGTTGATCTTCATAGTTTCCTCCTGCACCCGGCCGCTAACGCAGAGTTGCGGCCGGTATCCAAAAACGATCCGCCTGGTACGTCTGGCAACTTTGCCCCGGCCCAAGCCCCTTCAACCAGTTCCTGTCGACCTTTGAGCCATAATTTGGATCAGGGCGACTCTCAATACTTGAACTGTGCACGACCCTGTCTGAACGGGACCTGTACGGTTCACTTGTCCTTGAACGAAGCTGGTTTCTCCAATCCGTCGATCAAACTGCAGCAGCCGGCGCCACAGGACGCCGGCTGCTTTCAGGTCCTACTTCGGTGCGGGCGGCGTCCAGGCCTTGATAGAGTCCGGCTTCTCGCCGCGCTCCTCGGCTTCCTTGCGGGCGCGCTCGAGCGCGGGGCCTTCCAGCGGGTTCTTGCGGAGGTGACCGTACATCATCTCCTCGACGAACTCGACGCACTTGAACTGCTGGAGTTGCGCGTCTTCGCCTACGCCCTTGTAAAGGTTGAAGGCGATCTTCCAGGGGCGGGTGTAGGTTTCCGGGTCCTCGATGGTCGCTTCGTAGCGCATCGTGTTCTCGCCCGTGCGGGTCCAGCGCTCGGTGACCTTGGTGGTCGTGCCGTGGTGGTTGCCAGCGCGGTCAAGCCAAGTGTCGGAGAGAAGGCCGGTGACTTCGACGACGAACGTGTCGCCTTCCCACTTGCCGTAGGACTGGCCCATCCACGAGTCGACGGGGGCTTCACCCGGATCCTCGAGGTACACGTTGCGGACGGCTCCCGCGTACTCGTACGCGAAGAACACGGCGCTGTCAGACTGGAAGATCTGGAACGGCATGTTCATGTAGTTGGCGCGCGGGATACCCGGCAGATAGCATTTCACTTCCGGATCGCGATTGATCCAGTCGGCCCTGTTCTCGTCGCGCAGGGCTTTGGCCTCGGCGGTGTAGGGGATTTCCCCGCCGATCTTGCCATCCTGGGTCAGCACGATGCCGACGCCAGCCGGCACTGCGCCGACGGCGCCCAGAGCCACGACCGATGCGGCCGGAACCGGACCGTAGGGGCCTGCACGCATCTGCAGGGCCGACGAGGCCGGATGTGCTTCGATGTTGAAATTGGCGGTGTTCATCACCTTCCACACGCCGTTCAGGTCGGGCTTGTCGGTGCCCGGAAGGCGCGGAGCAACCCATGCAGTCGAGGCCGCTGAGGCGCCGCCAGTGGCGGGCGTCCCGGCCGTCTGACAACCGCCAAGAGCGATCGCCACCGCAATAGCGGATACAATGTACTTCATATCTCCTCCCCGTACGCCCATATGCAGATGGCGTGCTCGATGGTGTCCAACGCAGCCGTCGCCGGTTTCCGTTGCTGATGACGGAATATCCAGCGGGGCCGCAGCCGGGCTCGGGCGCGAACATAGCTAGGATCAGCCCGAGCGCAAGACAGTGGCAGGGCGTTGGGTCAACGTCCGCCATCCCACGAGAGCGCCGCCGCCTGCCGATGCCGCAACTGCGATAAGGGCGACCACAGCGATCGGCGCGGGGTCGAAGCGCCACTGCGCCTCGAACACATAGACCACCACCGGCCAGGCGGCGGCGATGCCCATTCCACACCCCGCCAACACCGCGGCAAGCCCTGCGAGACCGAACTCGGCGGCATAAAGCATGAGAATGCGGGCGCGCTCGGCGCCGAACACTTTCAGGAGCGCCGTCTCCGTCCGCCGCCGCCGTATTGCGGCTGCGAAGGCGCCGAACAGGACGAGCACTCCGGCCGATGTGACCACCCCCGCCAGCAGAGACACGATCAACGTGATTTGATCGAGAAGATCGGCTGCCGTCTCCAGCGTCCGCCTCAACTGGAAGGAAAGCACGCCCGGCCAGCGGTCTGACACGGCGCGAACGAGGGCGTCTTCCTTGTCTGGCGCGATGCGGACGATGGCCGTCGAGAAGGGTTTTGCCGCCTCCAGCGTCCCAGGCGACAGGACGAACGCCATGTTGGCGCCAAACCCGCCCCAGTCGACCCGGCGGATCGAGGCGACGCTGGCTTCCAGCTCGCGGCCGAAGATGCGGAAGCCGATGGTGTCGCCAACCGTCAGGCCTAGCCCCTTGGCCGCCCCCTCCTCGACCGACACCAGCAGCGGACCGCTATAGTCGGCTGGCCACCATGTCCCGGACCGCAGGTCGGATTCGGGCGGCTCTCCAGCCACCACCGTCATGCCGGTTTCGCCGCGCACCACCCAGCGTTCCTCCGGGGACACGTCCTCCTCGCGCAGCGGCACGCCCTTCAGCGAGATCACACGACCCAGAATGAACGGCGCCCGCCGGTACTCGTCGAGATCGTTCACGGCCACGCCCTGCTGGGCCATCAGCGCGTCGAACGCCTCGGCCTCCTCTCCGCCGGGTATCTGGCGGAAGATCACGGCTGGAGCATTCGCAGGCGCGGTGTCGCGGACCTGCCCGATCAGGTTGGTCTCGACCACCGAGACAAGCGTCAGCAGCGCAAGACCCAGCCCAAGCGCCGGCGCCACGATGGGTGCGAGCGAGCCTGGGCCTCCGAGGCTCGACAGCACGATCCGCCCATAGCCGCGGGCGCCGCGCGCCGCGGCCCTCGCCGCCCGCCGGACAAGGCTGGCTGCGCCCAACAGGACCAGGTGGGCGAAGGCTGCGCCGACAAGCAGGCCAAGCGTCACGATGGGCCGTGCAGAGCCCAGCATGGCGATGCCAATGAGCGCTATCGCAGCGATACCGGCCGCAATCAGCTCGGGTACGGGCCGGAGATGCGAGGCCCCTTCCCCGGCGCGGCGGAACAGGGCTGCAGGCGGGGTCATGCGGGCGCGTCCCAGCGCGGGGGCCGCGAAGACCACGGCCGCCAGCAGCGCGAGAACGAATGCGGTCACGAGCGGGGCCAGATAGACCCCGGTCTGTGCGGGCAAGGGGATCTGGTCGCCCGCGACAGCCGTGAGAAGGAAGGGGGTTGCTGCTCCTGCGGCCGTTCCCACGAATGCGCCAAGCGCCGCCAGACCTGCCAGCTGCACCGCATAGGCTGCGCGGATTGTGCCTCCATCGGCGCCGAGCGCCTTGAGAGCTGCGATGGATTCAATGCGCGTTTCGAGAAACGCTGCTGTCGCCTGGCTGACGCCGACGCCTCCGGCCACCAGCGCTGCGATACCGACCACGGACATGAAGGTGTTGAGCATGTCGAGCAGGTCGCGCAGACCGTCGACCGCATCGTCCGGCCCGCGATAGCGCATACCCGCTTCGCCCCAGGCCGCGTCTGCATCCGCCTCGAGCGTGGCGGTATCTGCGCCCGGCGCCAGCAGAAGACGGTAGCTCGCACGGAACAGCCGCCCGGCCGCCAGATCGCCGCCTTCCCGCATCGCGTCGAGCGACAGGAGCGCGCTGGGCTGGAAGGCGCCGGGCTTGCCGATGCGGTCGGGCTCGCCCACCAGCACGGCGCGGACTTCAACGGGACGCCCGCCGAGATCAATGGTCTCGCCCACCTGAGCCTGCAGGTTGTCCAGCAGGGTCTGGCTGACCGCCGCGCCCCAGATGCCGTCGCGCTGCGCGAGAGCCTCGGACAGCGGCAAGGCGGGCGAAAGGGTGGGCTCTCCGATCAGCGGGAATGCGCCATCGACACCCCGCACATCGGTCTGGCGGACGGCGTCGCCCTTGCGCGCCATCATGTCGGTGGAGACGGTCTGCGAGAGCGTCCCGCGCTCCGTCATCCAGGCCAGCTCTGCAGGCGTCGCCTCGCGCTGCGAGAGGGTGAGCATCGCGTCGCCGCCCAGCAGACGCCGCGACTGCAGGTCGAGGCCCTGGCTGAATGTCTGGGTCACGGACCCCGACGCTGCGATGGCCCACGCGCCGAGCGCCAGACAGGCGAGGTAGATCCAGAAGCCGCCAACACCGCCAGCCAGCTCCCTCCGCGCAATGCGGAGCCAGGGAGCCATCATACGATTCTCCCGTCGCTCATCTCGACGATACGGTCGGCGCGTGCGGCCAGCTGGGAGTCGTGCGTCACGACCACCAGCGTCGCGCCCCGATCGCGGGCGAGCGCGAACAGCATGTCGGCGACGATGGCGCCCGACTCGCGATCGAGGTTGCCGGTCGGCTCGTCGGCGAACACGACCTGCGGGTTGCAGGCGAGCGCCCGTGCCACCGCCACCCTCTGGCGCTCGCCGCCCGACAGCTGGCCAGGATAGTGATCCATCCGCCCGCCAAGCCCGACGGCCTCAAGGGCTGCTTTCGCGGCAGCGTCCACGTTGGCGATCCCGGCAATCTCCAGCGGCGTGCGGACATTGTCGAAGGCGGTCATGGTGTTGAGCAGGTGGAAGGACTGGAAGACGAGACTGACCTTGCCGCGCCGGATACGCGCCAGCTGGTCTTCGCTCTTTCCGGCCAGGCTGGTTCCCAGCAGGATGGCTTCGCCCGAGGTCGCCTGCTCGATGCCGGAAGCAACCGAAATCAGCGACGACTTGCCGGAGCCGGACGGCCCCACAACCGCGACGCTTTCACCGGGATTGGCGTAGAAGGTGACGCCCTTGAGGATATCCACCGGGCCGGACAGGGCCGGCAGGGTGAGGCGCACGTCTTTCAACTCGAGAGCAGGCGTCAAATCCAAGAATCCCGGGAGACTGATTGCCGGACGGCGGGTGACGTTTCCATATGCGGTGGCTGCTGTCGATGCAGGTTGCGGGTCGACGGCGGCGCCAATCAACCTTACGTCTGCGAGTGCGCGCCGGACCACAGGACGGCGAGCAGGCCTGCACCGGGATAACAAATGGAGAAGCGTCCGCTTGACCGTCCAGCACCTCGCGCTCGCAGCGCTTGCTCTCGCTTTCGTGACAGGCTGCGGCCCTGCCCAGTCCAATCAGGCCGCCGTTGAGGACGTGACCACCGTGATCGAGGAAGAACCGGCGCCCGTCGTCGTCATGCTGGGCGACAGTCTGACCGCCGGCTTCAACCTGCCGCCGGAAGCCGCCCTCCCCGATGCGCTGTCGCGGGCGCTGGCGGACAAGGGCGTGGCGGCCCAGCTGGTCAATGCCGGGGTTTCGGGCGACACGACGGCGGACGGTCTCAACCGCTACGATTTCAGCGTCACCGGCAGCGGGGCCAGCATGCTGGTGCTGGCGCTGGGGGCGAATGATTTTCTCAACGGCTTCCCGCCGGAGGTTCCAAGGGAGAACCTCGCCGCCATCCTGACCAAGGCGCGCGACGCCGGCCTGCCCGTGGCGCTGGTCGGGGTGACAGTTCCCGAGGGCGCGGCGATTTCGGATGATCGCGAGGCCGCCTACGCCGCCATTTATCCGGAACTGGCCGCGGAATTCGGCGTGCCGGTGTTTCCCGACATGCTGGGCGCGATTGCGGGACAGCCGCAGTTCCTGATGCAGGATGGTGTTCACCCGACTGCCGCCGGGGTCGAGAAGGTGGCTCAGCCGCTCGCGGAGTTTCTGGCGCCGCTGATCACGGATCTGGAAGTCGAGACGCCCGAGGGTTTGTAGGGCCTGCCCTGGCGGTCCGGACGCAGGTCTGCCAGCTCGCTTGCCGGAAGCAAGAACCGGCGCTGTCCGGGGTTCAGAACCGCCGGACGCAGGAAGCGCGGCTCGTCAAAGCCCATGGCGTGAACGACCGTCGAGAAGAACGAGTTCGAGTTCCGGCCGAACCCCATGAACGGATAGGGCAGCCCTGCGCCGCCCTCGGGTCCCTCGCTGAGGGCGTTGACCCGGCGGAGCGCGGCGAGCGCAGGCTCCAGCGCCTCCTCTACGTCTCTCGCTGACAGCCCGTCGGCCATCACAGTTGCGCAGCCTGAGGCGAGGGCGCCCGAAAGGTCCCTGCTGCGCGGCTCGCAGCCATGCATGGGCATGAAGGTGCGCGGATGGCTGCGGGTGTCATAGCCGCGCAGACGGTCGGACGGGAGATAACCGATGGGCTTGTGCCGCCAGACCCCGGAAGCGTGGTCAAGCCAGCTGGCCAGCCCGTTGATCTGGCGGACGGCCTGCCCGGACGGATCGGCGACGGTGATCATCCGGTGCGCCGCGACCGCGCTCCGGCGAGGGATGCGCAGTTCGGTCGCAGCGATGATCCAGCCTCTGCTCATGGGTCCATAGATGGCGCGTCTTCGGCCCGGCGCAAATCCCCGCGACACAGAAGCCGCCGCCCTTCCCCTCGGCAGGCCAATGTTGCAGGTTGCACGCAGAACGGCGCCGTCGGTCATGAGCGCTCGGGGTCAGACGGAGGAATACCATGCGGCAGACCATGCGCACCGCCCTTGCGGCGATGGCCGGCGTTTCGCTTCTGGCCGTCGCCAGCTGCCAGACGCCGACCGAACCCGGCGCAGCGGCGCCCGCAGTCGCGCAAGTCGCCGCCCCCGCCGCCACGCCTTCGGCGCCTGTCCAGCAGGTTGCAGCAACCGGCGTGCATCCCGGGGAGGCCGTCTACAAGCAGGCCTGCGCGACCTGCCATGATAACGCCGAGGCGACCCGCTCGCCGACGCGCGAAAACCTCAAGGGGATGAGCTTCCAGTTCGTCAACTACGCTCTCACCCAGGGCAAGATGAAGGACATGGGCGCGAGCCTCAGCCCTGACCAGCGCGCAGCCGTCGTCAGCTATGTCACCGGCCGCGACACCACGAAATCGGTCGACTGGGCGCCCGGGTTGATGTGCACCGGCGCGCGCGCAGCGGTCGATCTCGAAGGACCGGACGCCGCGACCTCGACCCATTTCGGCTATGACAGCCGCAACACCCGCAAGCTGACCGCCGCGCAGTCCGGCCTGACCACCGCGAAGATGGGCGACATGGAGCTCGCCTGGTCGCTTGCCTTCCCGGACGCCACCACCATGCGCTCGCAGGGCGCGATCGTCGGCAAGAACCTGTTCTACCCCGTGACCGACGCCGGCAAGCTCTACGCGTTCGACCTGTCGGACCCGGCGAAGCCGTGCGTGCAGTGGGTCTATGCAACGCCGGGCGAAGCGCCGCTGCGCACCAGCGTCGCCTATGGCGTGCTGGCGGACGGAACGCCGCTGCTGGTGTTCTCGGGCATCGACTCCACCGTTCACGCAGTCGATCCGCGCACCGGCAAGGCGCTGTGGACCAAACCTGTCGGGTCCTACTCGCACTCGATGACGACCGGCACGCCGAGCATCCTGAAGGATCGCGTGATCGTGCCCGTCGCGCAGTTCGAGATCTCGGTCGCCGCCGACAACAATCACGACTGCTGCACCAACCACGGCTATGTGCTCTCGCTCGATCCCAAGACCGGCGCGCAGCAGTGGCGCTATGACACGATGGAGGACGCAACCGTCCTGCGGGATCGCGGCGACGGCAAGCCGCTGAAGGGTCCCTCCGGCGCGCCGATCTGGAACTCGCCCTCCGTCGACGAAAAGCGCGGCCTCGTGTTCTTCGCGACCGGCGAGAGCAATTCCCCGCCCGCTCACAAGAACACCAATGCGGTGATCGCGATCGACCTGAAGACCGGCAAGGAGAAGTGGTCCTTCCACGCCACTCCGAAGGACATCTTCAATTCCGGTTGCGGCGCCAACCCGGCGAAGGAACGCCTCAACTGCGTCGGCCCGGACGAGACCGTCTATCGCGATGTCGACTTCGGCGCCTCGGTGATCCTCGGCAAGGCCAGCGACGGGACGGAGCTTCTCTATGCCGGCCAGAAATCGGGCTCGCTCTGGGCGTTTAACCCGGACACCGGCAAGGTCGTGTGGCGCACGCCGCTCGGCACCGGCGGCCCGCTGGGCGGCATCCACTGGGGCATCGCCTTCGACAATGACCTTGTCTACGCGCCGATCACGCAGGTCGGCCGCCCCATCGCGGGCGAATGGGAAGGCGATCCCAACATCAAGTCAGGGATCTATGCGCTCAATGCGAAGACCGGGAAGATCGTCTGGCAGTTCAATCCCGAACCGCCGCCGGGTACGCCAGCCCCTGTTCCAGGACAGCGCGGCGGCTGGCGCGGCAACATCCTGTCGGCGGCGCCGGCGGTGATCGATGGCGCAGTGGTGTCGGCAGCGCTGGACGGGACGGTCTACGTGAACGACGCGAAGACCGGGAAGCTGATCTGGTCCTACAACACCAATCGCGAGTTCGACGGTCTTAACGGCGTGAAGGGCAAGGGCGGCGCGATCGATTCCAACTCGATCACCGCGGCCAACGGCCTGCTCCTGGTCAACTCGGGCTATGGCATGTTCGGCCAGCAGGGCGGCAACATGCTTCTGGCGTTCAAGCCGAAGGACTGAGGTCTCCCAAACGTGTGACTGGCTTTTCCGTCCTGCTGGCAACGAGAGGCTGGCGGGCGGAACGTTCTTGAGGTATGCATGTTACACATGTCGGCCGCGCCATAGCGCCTGACCGGCCTGAAACACTGCCTGACCAGACACGACCCAAGACGACCAGAAGACTTCCAGAACACATCAAGGAAACGCCCCATGATCCACGTGAAAACAGCGCTCGCCGCGCTGGCCGCCGCCGCGTCTTTCGCGCCTGCAGCCCTCGCCGAAACCCCTGCCCACGCCACGTTTACGGTCGCCACATCCGACCTGAACCTCAATTCGGCCGAGGGCGCCCGCACGCTCCTCGACCGCATCCAGACGGCCGCCAACCGCAGCTGCAAGGACTGGTGGTCGGTTGTGCCGAACAACGAAATGAACTGCCGCCGCCAGACGGTCGCAGACACGGTCGATGGCCTCGACCTTCCGGCCCTCGACGCCGTCTACGCCGAAGTCCGCGGCGACCGTACGGTTCTGGCCAGCGCAAAGTAACGACCTGCCTGTGGCGCGGAGCAGCCATCCGCGCCACAGCCCGGTCGTCGGCGGAGGCACGGAGCCGCGTCTCCGCGTGACAGGTTATCGCCTGACGTAGCGGCGCCGTTGACCCAGACGTCACCTCGGGCGCATGCTCCACACCGCAAGGCAGCCTTCAGAGCCGCCACCCGGGAGGACGATATGCCCACTACGCTCAACGCCGTCAGGCGCATGCCGCGCTGGCGGCTGCTTGCCGCCACAGCCCTGATCTCGGTGATCGCAGGCTGTGCTGCGTCCGGCCAGGATGCGCCGCCCGCGCCCGTCCTGCCGGTCGCCGAGGCCTCCGCAGGCCACAACATCATCGAAGCGGCCCAGACATCCGGCCCCCACCCGGGCGAAGCGATCTACAAGGCGCGCTGCGCGTCCTGCCACGACAATGCCGAGGCGACCCGTTCGCCCACGCGCGACACGCTCGCCCGCATGTCGTCGGGCCAGATCGTCAACGCCATGATCACCGGCAAGATGATGGCGCAGGCCGTCGGCATGACGTCCGGCCAGATCGACGACGTGGCGGGCTACCTGTCGGCTGCCGAGGCGGACAAGGACGCCGACAAGTGGATCGAGGCGATGGCCTGCCCCACGAACCGCCGCACGCCGAAGCTGGACGCCGCGCCCACTGTGGCAGGCTTCGGCTTCGACAAGGAGAACACGCGCCGCCTGACCTACAAGCAGGCCGGCCTCAAGAGCTCCGACTTCGGCGACATGGAGCTGGCCTGGGCGGTCGCCTTCCCCGCCGCCGTGACCATGCGCAGCCAGGCCGCAATCGTCGGCTCCTCGCTGTTCGTGCCGGTCGGCGAGAGCAACAACCGCCTGTTCGCCTTCGACATCTCGCAGCCCGCCAAGCCGTGCATCCAGTGGGTCTATGACGGCGGACGCACCCTGCGCTCCAGCGCCGGATTTGGCACGCTTCCAGATGGCCGCAAGGGTGTGATGGTCGGCGACATGGGCGGCTACGTTCACATGATCGACGCCAAGACCGGCAAGCGGATCTGGGAGACGCGCATCGGCCTCTTCGAGGGCTCGATCGTCACCGGCACGCCGGTGCTGTCGGGAGACAAGGTGTTCGCACCGTCCTCGCAGTTCGAGATCATGATGGCCGGCCAGGACAGCCATGTGTGCTGCAAGATCCATGGCGGCGTGGTGGCGGTTGACGCCATCACCGGCGCGAAGGTCTGGGAAGGTCATACCATGCCGAACGCCGAGCCCATACGGGATCGCGGCGATGGCCAGATGCTGTGGGGCCCGGCCGGCGCGCCGATCTGGAACTCGCCGTCGATCGACCTGAAACGCAACCGTCTCTATGTCGGAACGGGCGAAGCCAACTCGATCAACGCCCATCCCAATACCGACGCGCTGATGGCGTTCGACCTCACCACCGGAAAAATCCTGTGGTCCTTCCAGGCGACAGCCAATGACGTGTTCAACGTCGGCTGCGGACCGAAGGGCGGCGGCAAGAACTGCACCGCCGACACCGTCTTCCGCGATGTCGACTTTGGCGCCTCCACCATCCTGACCAAGGACCCCAGCGGGCGCGAACTCCTGCTTGCGGGCCAGAAGTCCGGCACGGTGTGGGCGATGAACCCCGACGACGGTTCGGTTATCTGGCGCCGCGACATCGGTACCGGCGGCCCGAATGGCGGCATCCACTGGGGCATCGCGTCGGATGACACTCACGTCTACGCTCCGATCAGCTATCCCGGCCGGTCCATTCCCGGACAGGAAGTCCCCGCCGACCTCAAGCCGGGCCTCTATGCGGTGAACCTCAAGGACGGGACCATCGACTGGAAGTTCGAGGCGGCGCCGGACTGTACGGACGCACGCAAGAAGTTCGTGCCACGCTGCAATACGCTGTTCGGCCTCTCAGGCGCGCCTACCGTCATCGGCGACCACATCGTGCAGGGCGGCCTCGACGGGCGCGTCTACATTGTCGAACGCAAGACCGGCAAACTTGTGCAGACGCTGGAAACCGCTCGCGACTTCGACACCATCAACGGCGTCAAGGGCAACGGGGCTTCGGTGGACAACGCCTCCATCGTCGCGGCCAACGGCCTTCTGATCCTGAACTCGGGATACGGCCTGTTCAGCCAGGGCGCCGGCAACGTGATGCTGGCGTTCAAGCCGAAAGGCTGAGGCCCAAGGCCATAAGTTCCATGCACCGGGCCGCAAATCGAAGGTAGAGCGGTCCCGGGCGTGAGGGCTATCGCCAAACGAGACTGGAAAACGGGATGTCCGGATAGCCGGTCCGATCATCCACGGACGAGCCTGCGCCACCCCTGACGTTGCGTCAACATTGACGCGAGGGTGAAGCGAGGTTCATTGGCCGGACGCCCGCTCCGGAGACTCCCGATGTCCGAACCGTCCGACAAGGTCGTGCGCGACCAGCCGCTTGAATTGCCGTCCGAGCAGGGACCGCTGGCCATCTATCGCGGCGCAACGCCGCCTGCTCCGAAATGGTTCGAGGACGCGGTGGCGGTCCCCTACGAGACCCGCTTCGTCGACTGCAAGGGCGCCCGCATCCACTATCAGCGCTGGGGCGACCGCACGAAGCCGGGCCTGCTGCTGGTGCACGGCAACGGCGCCCACGCCCACTGGTGGGATTTCATCGCCCCCTACCTGATCGAGCACTACCACGTCGTGGCGCCGACGTTCTCGGGCATGGGCGACAGCGCCTGGCGCGACGCCTATTCGATGGACGTGTTCGCCGAGGAGCTTCTGGCGGTCTGCGATGACGCCGGCCTGTTCGCTCACGCTGAAAAGCCGATCATCGTCGCGCACTCGTTCGGCGGCTTTGTCGGCATCCTGACGGGCGCGGAGTATGGCGACCGGTTCACCGGCGTGGTCATCGTGGATTCGCCTGTGAACCCGCCCGACCGCAACCGGCGCGGCCCTCCGCCGGTGCGGGGCGGCAAGGTCTATCCCTCGCTGGAGGCCGCACTCGCCCGCTTCCGGCTGGCCCCGCCACAGCCGTGCGAGAACCACTACATCATGGACTACATCGCCCGCTGGTCGCTGGCGAAGCGGCCGATGGCCGACAATTCGGGCGACGGATGGGGCTGGAAGTTCGACCCGGCCATCTGGCAACGCTTCAAGGTCTCGCGCCCCCACGAGGAGCTGCTGAAGGCTACCCGTTGCCGGATCGCGCTGATGAAGGGCGACAAATCCGTGATCTGGGAGGACGATGTCGGCGACTACATGTGCAGCCTGTTGAACCGGCAGGTGCCGTTCATCGAGATCCCCGAAGCCCGCCACCACATAATGCTGGACCAGCCGCTGGCGTTCGTGGCGGCGCTGCGCACCCTGCTGCAGGAATGGCGGCACTCCGAGCCTGTGCGCGTGATCGAGACACGGTCCGCCGGGCTCTAGGTTTCCAGAGCCGGCGGGTCGCAGGCGCGTCTACTGTTTCGCTTTCGGCTCTTTCGCGTCGGGCCGCCGGATCGACATGATCACGCCCGTCGCACTCGAAAGTTCGGCGTTGTCGAGGGCGCCGTCGGCGTCCTTGTCGAACTCCTTGAAGCGCGGCGTCAGGGCCGTTTTCACGAGGCCCCTGAGTTCGGCGAGTTCAACCTTTTCGTCGAGATTCTCGTCGAGCATGCCCATGACACGCCACGGGCGGAACGGCGCATTGGCGGCAAGCTGCGTCTCCCCGGACGTGCTAGCGACCGTCTCGCCTGCCCATTCGTAGTAGAAGGAGGTGTAGTGCATTTCCTCCCAGGACTGGTCGCCCCAGAAGACCGTGGCGGAGGGATCGGGGTTCGCGGCGTTGCGCACGGAATTGTCGTAGATGTAGGTCGAGACCAGTTTCGAGCCGGCGGGGACCTTGATCGGCTCCACGAAGTCGTACGTCCGCTGCCAGTTGAAATCGTAGCGCGGCAGATTGATCAGCATCTTCCGCGACCCGTCGGGCTTCACCAGCTCGAGGCTGCCAGAGATGCCGCGATAGTGCGTGTGCAGGAAGACCGAATAGAGCACCGCATCCTTCGTGAACTTGGAATAGGCGACTTCCCTGTGGTTCGGCGTGTTCGGGGGAATCTCGATGGAGTTGTCGACCGTCACCATATGGCGAAGCGCCCGCTCGGGGATTTCGCCCTCGGGATGGAAGTAGAGACCCATCTTCGAGGTGTCGGACGCCGCTACGCCGTAGGGCGTGTAGTGCATCTGGAAACCCATGTTGCCGCCGGGCGGCAGATATATGCCCATGCCGTCGGGCACCTCGAAGCTCTCTCCGCCGACGGCGTACTCGCCATAGTTGGCTTCCCACTGCCCCTGTGACGCCGGGCCTTTGCGGGGCGATCCCGGGATGTAGCCGGCAAGGATATGGTGCACGCCGCGACGGTCGCCGGGCAGGAGGGTCGCGGCCTTCACCCAGCGGCCTTTCGTCAGGGGATTGGCGGTGGCGGGATACTGGTACTCGACGACGCCTGCGGCGGGCAGCGTATAGGTCGGCACTTCCAGCTCGAGGTCAGGCTTGCCGAGGGGCCATTCCGGCGCTGCGAGCTTGGCGGCGGCCAGCGGATCGGCGCCCTCCCCGCGCGTTGCGCCCGCCTCGATCCAGTGGACCAGCGTTCGCGTTTCAGCGTCGCTGAGGCCGGCGTCGTGCTTGAACACGCCCACTTCCGGATCGGGATGCCAGGGCGGCATGCGGCCTGTGCGCACCGACTCGCGGATCATCGGGGCGAACCCCTTGACGACCGCGTAGCTGTCCATCGCGAAGGGTGCGATGCCGCCTTCCTGGTGACAGGCGACGCACTTCGCCTGGAGAATGGGCGCGACATCGCCGGCGTAGGAAATCTGCGCATGCGCCTTGGCGCGGGCGCGCTCGGGGAAGGCAATCGTAGCGCCCTTGCCGGCGACGCCTGACACCTTCACGAGGCGCCCGGCCTCGACGTCCGCGAGAGCTGCTGCGAGATAGCCTTTCGCCTTCTTCTTGGCGCCGGAGGCGTCGACCGGGCCGCGGTAGAGAACCTTGAGCGTGCGCGGCTCCAGCACGAAGGCCTCGCCAGCATGGGTCACGCCCATCTGCGCGCCGGCCAGCTGCAGACGGTCGTGGAGGATGGGGATGGTGTAGCCCTGCGCGCTGGCTTCTGCAGCGAGGGCGGCGCGGGTGACGCCCGGGGTCGAGTTCAGCATCAGGAACTCGACATCCGGATGAGCGGCTTTGAGCTTCTCGAGTTCTAGAGCCGCCCGGCGCGAAACCGCGTCACGATTGACCTGCGCGACAACCACGATCGCCTTCACATCAACGAGCCGGCGCAGTTCCTGCGCGTGGCCCGCATGATCAACCAGGCGGAAGTCATCCACCACTGAAGGGGTGGCGCGCGCCTCGCTCGCCCGCTCCATCGACGCTAGGGCGCCGCCTGTTATCGCGAGCGTCAGCGCAAGGGTGGTCGCCGTTACGATCCGAAGTTTCATCATGCCAACCCGTAATTGCGTTACGGCCTGACAGTGTCACCAGTCCGGGGAGGACGAAAAGACCCGGCGGCGGCGGTATTTTCGGGGCCCCGGCAGGTTTCCCCAGCGGTCTTGGATCAATTTCTGGAGGTGCGGCCCCGTGAGTGCTTTTCATCGGCTCACGATCCGGTTACATGGCCTGCGCCGGGGAGCAGCCGCTTCGCAGCCCTACCGTCTCAGCCATACGGGGATATTGATCACATGGCCCACGCCGAACCCGCCCACTCCGGCCCGATCGAAACGCCGCCGCCGCATACGGACGCCTACATGGACATGGCCGCCAAGCGGAACATGTGGAGCGCCTTCGGAACGCTCACGGCCTGGGGCTCGCTCATCATCCTGCTGACGGTTGGCTATGCCGTGTTCACGATCACCATGGGTATTCCGTGGATCGGCGCGATGATCGGCTTTGCCGCCTTCGGGATCGCCGTCGGCCTGCTGATGAACCTCGGCGGCGCGTGGATCGCCACCGTGGTCGGCCTCTGCGTGCTGGGGCTGTTCATCCAGCTTCTGGTCTTCCTCGGCTCCTCGCTGTTCTAGGCCATCATGCGCATCGCCGTCCTCAAGGAGCGCCGCGCCGGTGAACGCCGCGTGGCCGCCACTCCGGAAACCGTCAAGAAGCTGATCGCGCTTGGACACACCGTGGCCGTCGAGTCGGGAGCCGGCATCGAGGCTGGCGTTCGCGACAGCGACTACACGGCCGCCGGAGCGACAATTGCCGCGACGCCTGCGGATGTTCTGAAGGCTGCCGAGGCGGTCTTCGCAGTTCGCACGCCGGGAGCCGCCGAACTGGCGCTGATCCCGGCTGGGGCCGCCTTGATCGCCCAGCTCGAGCCCTACGCCGCCAAGGCCGAGGCCAAGGACTGGGCCGCCAGGGGCGTGATGGCGGTCGCCATGGAATTCGTGCCGCGCATCACGCGCGCGCAGGTCATGGACGTGCTGTCCAGCCAGGCGAACCTCGCCGGCTACCGGGCCGTCATCGAAGGCGCCGCACTTTACGGCCGCGCCATGCCGATGATGATGACCGCTGCCGGCACCGTCGCTGCCGCCAAGTGCTTCATCATGGGCGCCGGCGTCGCCGGTCTGCAGGCCATCGCCACCGCCCGCCGTCTGGGCGGCGTGGTGTCGGCCACCGACGTTCGCCCCGCCGCCAAGGAACAGGTCGCCTCGCTGGGCGCGAAGTTCGTCGCGGTCGAGGACGATGAATTCAAGGCCGCCGAGACGGCTGCCGGATACGCCAAGGCGATGTCCCCGGAATACCAGGCGAAACAGGCGGCGCTGGTCGCAGCCCACATCGCCAAGCAGGACATTGTGGTCACGACCGCACTGATCCCGGCCCGCGCTGCGCCGATCCTGGTCACCGAAGACATGGTGAAATCCATGCGTCCCGGCTCGGTCGTCATCGATATGGCCGTGGCGCAGGGCGGCAACTGCCCGCTGTCGAAGCCGGATGAAGTGGTCGATGTCGGCGGCGTCAAGGTTGCGGGCTTCACCAATCTGCCGAGCCGCATGGCGGCGGATTCCTCGGCGCTCTACGCCAAGAACCTGCTGGCCTTCCTGCCGCTGATGACGGGCGAGGACGCCGCACTGTCCCCCAAATGGGACGACGAGATCGTCAAGGCCGCCGTGATCACGCGCGACGGCCAGGTCGTTCACCCGTCGCTGAAAGATGGCTGACGGTGTCGAAACCCATCGGCCTGATGTTGACGATCGTCGGGCTGATACTCGCCGTATGGTTCGTGCAGCAGCTTCTGCTGCCCGGTCCGGCGGCGCTCACCGCCTTCATCATCGCGGCCATGGCTGTGGCGATGCTGTCCGTGGGCATCCGCTACATTCTCAAGCCCGCACCGCCGAAGAAACCGAAAAAGCCAAAACAGCCGTGACCGGCCAACCAGACGCAACCAGAAAGACATTGGGGCGCCCGACATGCTGAAACGTACTGCACTCCTCGCCGGCGCCGCGCTGATGCTGGCCGCGCCCGCTTTCGCCGCGTCCTCCGGCGCAGAAGGCGGCGTCGACCCGCTGATCTTCCGCCTCGCCATCTTCGTGCTGTCGATCTTCGTCGGCTATTACGTCGTCTGGTCGGTCACGCCCGCGCTGCACACGCCTCTGATGGCCGTCACCAACGCGATCTCCTCGGTGATCATCGTCGGCGCGCTGGTCGCCGCCGCCGCCGGATCGGGCGATGTGCTGACGGGCGACCTTGCACTGTCGAAAGGCTTTGGCGGCGTCGCCGTCGCACTGGCCGCCGTCAACATCTTCGGCGGCTTCCTCGTCACCCAGCGCATGCTGGCCATGTACAAGAAGAAAGACAAACCGGCTGCGAAGTCCGGGCACTAGCCCGCAAGCTGACGTGTCTGACCTGACCATCTTCCGGGGGACGGAACCCAAATGAACGCCAACCTCGCCGCCCTGCTCTACCTCGTCTCGGGCATGCTTTTCATCCTCGCGTTGCGCGGACTGTCGAGCCCTGAAACAGCGCGCAAGGGCGCGCGTAACGGCATTATCGGGATGACGATCTCGATCCTGACGACGCTGGCCCTGGCCTGGCCGCTCGACGGGCTCACCATCGGCATCATCCTCGCTGGCATGGTCGTCGGCGGCGGCGTCGGGGGCTATATCGCCCGCAAGATCCCGATGACGGCGATGCCACAGCTGGTTGCAGCCTTCCACTCGCTCGTCGGCCTCGCTGCCGTTCTGGTGGCCGCTGCTGCCCTCTATGCGCCGGTCTCGTTCAACATCGGCGTTCCAGGCGAACTGCACCTCGCCTCGATCATCGAACTGTCGCTGGGCTCGGCCATCGGCGCACTGACGTTCACCGGTTCGGTCATCGCCTTCGCCAAGCTCAACGGCAACATGTCGGGCGCGCCGATCATCCTGCCCGCCCGCCACCTGCTGAACATCGCGCTGGCCGCCGGCATTGTCGGCCTGACGGTCGCCATGTGTGTCACCAGCGGCGCCGAGCCGTGGATGTTCTGGGCGCTAACGGCGCTGGCCCTGATCCTCGGCGTGACGCTGATCATCCCCATCGGCGGCGCCGACATGCCGGTCGTCGTCTCCATGCTGAACTCCTACTCCGGCTGGGCCGCCGCCGCGCTCGGCTTCACGCTGGAGAACAACGCCCTGATCATTACCGGCGCGCTGGTGGGATCGTCGGGCGCGATCCTCTCCTACATCATGTGCAAGGCGATGAACCGCAGCTTCATCTCGGTCATCCTGGGCGGCTTCGGCGCCGAGGCGGCTGCAGGCGGCGCGGATGCGGGTCCCGCCAAGCCCGTGAAGATCGGCTCGGCCGACGACGCCGCCTTCATCATGAAGAACGCATCGAAGGTGATCATCGTCCCCGGCTACGGCATGGCCGTCGCGCAGGCCCAGCACGCGCTGAAAGAGATGGCCGAGAAGCTGAAGGAAGAAGGCGTCGAGGTTTCCTACGCCATCCACCCCGTCGCGGGCCGGATGCCGGGCCACATGAACGTGCTGCTCGCCGAAGCTCAGGTGCCCTACGACGAGGTGTTCGAGCTGGAGGACATCAACTCCGAGTTCGCGCAGGCCGACGTCGCGTTCGTCATCGGCGCCAACGACGTCACCAACCCCGACGCCGAGACCAACCCGCAATCGCCGATCTACGGCATGCCGGTGCTGAAGGTCTGGAACGCCAAGACGGTGTTCTTCATCAAGCGATCGCTGGCTTCGGGCTACGCCGGCGTCGAGAACCCGCTGTTCTTCCGCGACAACACCATGATGCTACTGGGCGACGCCAAGAAGATGACCGAGAGCATCGTGAAGTCGTTCGCCTAGAGGTCAAAGCAGCAGGAAGGCGATGCCGCCTGCACCTGCTAACGCCGTACCGACACCGATCAGCGCCAGCAGCCCGTCGCGCGCTGTGACCGCCAGTCCAAGCAGGATGAGCGCGCCGCCCGGTATTGCCGTGGCGAAGGGGATGATCTCCAGCGGGATTAGGATCACGCAGAGGCCGATGCAGACAACGGCAATGACCTGAATCATCGGCGGCTTCATCATGAAGTCCAGACGGCGGCGGATGACGCTGTCGATCCTGCCGATCAGCCCACCGCCCTTCTCCCGGGACTTCTCCAGACCTTCACGCGAGAAGCTCATCTTGCCGAGCAGGGACGGGATGACAGGTTTCTCGCGGCCGAGCAGAAGTTCGAGGCAGACGAACGCAATCACTGCGCCGAGGACGATCGGCACACCGGGGAGTGCGCCGGTCGGCAGGGTGAGAAGCAGCGCCGGGACGAGGATCAGCGGCCCGAATGCGCGCGATCCAAAGGCGTCGAGCGCATCGCTCAGCTTTACCTTGTCCTGCCCCTCGGTCTTCTCGAGGAGGCAGTCCAGCGCATCGCCAAGACCATGGATCGCGGGTTTGCCGCCGGAGTTCGCGCCGGTGCTGGTGGATCCGCGCGTGGCGACCGAACCATCTGCCATGGTCACCTCCGAGAGAGAATGATCCAGAGCGCGTGGATGATGCCGGGGATATAGCCCAGCAGCGTCAGAACGATGTTCAGCCAGAAATGGAGACTGAGGCCGACCTGCATGAAGACGCCCACAGGCGGCAGCAGGATGGCCAGAATGATGCGAAAGATGTCGCCGCCGGTGGCGGTGGAGCGGGCAGCCATGGCGGCCTCCTGACAGCAGGTTGAGCTCTCTCAACGCATGTCAGGCCGATTTGCTCCCGCAACGCACCTATGGGCGCTCCGTGCCCCTGGCTGCGAGCACGAACAGCAGGAGGGCGAAGACAACCTCGATCGCTCCACCAGCCGCCGCCATCATCACAGGCGGGGCATCGAAGACGATGATCGCAAGCGAGCCGAGCGCCACCAGAACGCTGCCGAGCGCGATGAACGCCCACGATCCATAGACCGTCGCAAAGGTGAAATAGCGCGAGCCGATCACCAGCAGCATGGCGGGATAGAACCAGCCGGGCTCGTTGTGGGAGATAACCCACGCGAGAAGGAAGCCCGCCATGAGCATGACTGTGCTCTGCAACGCCAGCATCGACAGCGGATTCTTGGGGTGCGCCGCAGGCGCCCTCATCACGAACCGGGCAAGCAGGACTGAAACGGGGTGGATCAGCATGCCGCCCACAAACAGCGCCAGCATGCTCGTCTCGAACGAGACGAAGTGAGCGGCCGACGCTGCAGCAAGCCAGACGAGTCCCGAAACGAGCACGCCGGGCGCGCCGCCGATATATCCCGAACGCATGTCGCGCTGGGCCTCGCCTATGCCCGGGCCTGAAGTGTCGCTCGCCGCCATATTGTGTCTCCCGCGTCCCGCTCTATCCTGCTTCAGCACCCGTCCGCGGATCAACGTTTTTCACGGGTCGGAACGCGCCAGGGGGACCCGGGATGCTCGCACAGATACGCCACCTCGCCGGGTACAACGCATGGGCCAACAGACGCCTCTACGAGGCGGCGGCGCAGCTGGCGGACGAGCAGGTCTGGCGGGATCTGGGTCTGTTCTTCGGTAGTCTGGGCGGTACACTCAACCACATTCTGGTCGCCGACCGGGTCTGGATGAAGCGGTTCACGGGCGCGGGCGATCACCCCGCGACGCTCAGCGCCATCCTCCACCGCGAGCTTGCCGACCTCCGCGCCGCCCGCGAGGCGGAGGACGCCCGGATCGTCGCTTGGGCGGCCGGCCTGACGCCCGAGGCGCTGGACTCCGAGTTCACGTACCGGATGATGACCCGGCCAGACATGGTGACCTCAACGCTTTGGCCGGACGTCCTGCACGTCTTCAACCACCAGACCCACCACAGGGGACAAGCGCATACCGGCCTCTCGCTGCTGACCGGACAGGAGCCCCCGTCACTCGACATGATCGTCTATGCACGGGCGTTGAAGGCTTGAGCGCGGGCGACAATTTCATGGCCCCTGTCGGTCTGGCCCCCGCCCATCCGTCCTCCGGTCATTCAAGGGGAGACGGCCATGATCGATACGCCTTCACAGACCCGCGCCTTCACGATCATCGGCTGGACGCTGTCTGGCCTCGCGGGCGCGTTTCTCGCCTTTTCGGCCAGCCTCAAGTTCCTGATGCCGGATGTGGTGCGCGAGACGATGGAGGGGCTCGGCTGGCCGGCCCACCATGACCTCCTGATCGGCGTCATCGAGGTGGCATGCGTCCTCCTCTATCTCGTGCCGCAGACCGCCCTGCTTGGCGCGGTCCTTGAGACTGCACTGCTGGGCGGCGCGATCGCCACCAACGTCAGGGTCGACAATCCGCTGTTCAGCCATGAGCTGTTCGGCGTCTATATGGCGCTGTTTGTCTGGGGCGGCCTGTGGTTCCGCGACCCTCGCATGCGCGCCCTGCTGCCCTTTCGCCGGTAGCTTCCTAACAGCGCCACACCGCGCTACCCTTCTCCTGGGACAGGGCAAGGGGCGGCGCATGGAACATATCGTCATCGACTATGCCGGCATGAACGCAGGCGTCATCGCGGCGTGGGTGCTGATTGCGACGGTCGCCGGCTTCGCAGCGCGCCGCATCGTGCGCGGGCGCAAGTTCGGATTCTGGATGGACATGGCCGTGGGCCTCGTTGGCATCTTCCTGTTCGGAACCCTGCTGCGCGCTGTCAGCGTCGACCTGTCTGTGACGCTCTTCTCGCTGCAGCCCGGCGACTGGCCGTTCAATGCGGCCGTCTGGGCCGATATCACGATCTCGGCGCTGGCGGGCGCGCTGCTGATCCGGGCCGTCCTGCGGCCGTTCACGGGCAAGGGCTAGCCGGGGATATAGCCGCCATAGATGGCGGCCAGACCGGCGCCGCCCACCAGGATCCGCCACCAGCCGAACGGCGCGAAGCCGCGCTTCTGGACGAAATCCAGCATCAGCTTCACGACGATCAGGCCGAACACGAAGGACGACACGAAACCCACTGCGATGATGCCGAGATTGTCGGAGCTCAGCGTTTCCCAGCTGTCCGAAATATCGAGCACGAAGGCGCCGACCATGATCGGGATCGCAAGGAAGAACGAGAACTCCGCCGCCGCCCGCTTGTCGATCCCGAGCAGCATCGAGCCGACAATGGTCGAGCCCGAGCGAGAGACGCCGGGGACAATCGAGAGCACCTGGAAGAGGCCGACCACGATCGACTTCCAGAGCGGAAGGTTCATGGCGTCATAGTTGACCGGCTTCGGCGCCAGGCGATCGATCACGAGCAGCACAACGCCTCCGATCACCAGCGACCAGCAGATCAGTTGCACGCTGTCGAACAGGAAGACCTTGATGAAGTCGTAGAGAAGGAACCCGGCCGCAAACGCTGGCAGGATGCCGATGATCACGGAGATGGCGAACCGGCGCGATTTCGGGTCGGTCGGCAGCGTGACCAGCACATTCCACAACCGCCCGAAATAGAGAGCGACCACCGCGAGGATCGCGCCCAGCTGGATGACGACTGTGAACGTGTCCCAGAAGGGATCGTCGAGGCCCAGCGCAACCTGGGTGAGAAGCAGGTGACCGGTCGAGGAGACCGGAATGAACTCCGTCAGGCCCTCGACAAGGCCAAGCAGGAGCGCCTGGAGAATCGTCTCCGTGTCCATTTCCGGTATCCCCAGCGGCGAATTTCAACGGAGAAAGCACGGTTCGCGCCAACCAGCCAGATAGCGTGATTGGTCCCATTTGGTTTGCATATGCCTGACGATCGCTGTTTATGAGAGGCGGCCGCGACATAAAATGAGCTTTATTGAACCATATGGTTCTTATCTGGCGGATTTTTGCTTGTCGCTCATCTATTGAGCCTGTAATTCGCCAGTCGCAGAAATCGTTCACCCGGGGGCATCCATGGCGCAACAGCGCATGCTCAGATTTGTGACTGTCGAGCAGGAGACGCCCGAAAAGCGTTCGGCGAGCGACCGCCGCGACGATTTTCTGGAAATCTACGCCGACTACATCGACCAGATGGCGACGGACCAGGCCTCGCGCTGCTCGCAGTGCGGCGTGCCGTTCTGCCAGACCCACTGCCCCCTCCAGAACAACATTCCCGACTGGCTTATGATGACGGCGGCGGGCCGTCTGCAGGAGGCGTATGAGCTCTCTGCCGCGACCTCGAACATGCCGGAAATCTGCGGTCGCATCTGTCCGCAGGACCGCCTGTGCGAAGGTGGCTGCGTGATCGAGCAGTCCGGACATGGCACCGTCACCATCGGGGCGGTCGAGCGCTACATCACGGACACGGCCTGGGAAAAGGGCTGGGTCGAACCGCTGAAGCCCCGGCGCGAACTTGGCCAGTCGGTCGGCATCATCGGCGGCGGCCCGGCGGGGCTCTCGGCTGCCGACCAGCTGCGCTCGCTCGGCTACAAGGTCACGGTCTATGACCGCTATGACCGCGCGGGCGGACTGCTGATCTACGGCATCCCGAACTTCAAGCTCGAGAAGGACATCGTCGACCGCCGGACGAAGCGTCTCGCGGACGGCGGCGTCGTGTTCCGGCTCGGCGTCGAGGTCGGCAAGGACATCTCCTTCGCCGAGCTGCGCCAGAAGCATGACGCGGTTCTGGTCGCAACCGGCGTCTACAAGTCGCGCGAGCTGGGCGCCCCGGGTCAGGACGCCAAGGGCGTTCTCAAGGCGCTCGACTATCTGATCGCCTCCAACCGGAAGGGGCTCGGCCTCGACGCCCCCGACTATGACAGCGGCCTCCTGAACGCCGAAGGCAAGAACGTCGTCGTCATCGGCGGCGGCGACACGGCGATGGACTGCGTGCGTACGGCCGTCCGTCAGGGCGCGAAGTCCGTCACCTGCATGTACCGCCGCGACCGCGCCAACATGCCGGGCTCGCAACGCGAAGTCGCCAACGCCGAGGAAGAAGGCGTGAAGTTCGACTGGCTCGCGGCGCCCAGGGCTGTCGCCGAGAAGAAGGGCGGCGTCGCCAAGGGCGTGAAGGCTGCTCGCATGCGGCTCGGCCCGGCCGATGCGTCCGGCCGCCAGGCGCCGGAAGAAATCCCCGAGTCCGACTACGAAGCGAAAGCCGACATCGTCATCAAGGCGCTGGGCTTCGACCCGGAAGACCTGCCCGGCGCATTCGCGGAGCCGGGCCTGTCGGTCAACCGGTGGGGCGGCGTAAAGGTCGACTACCGCTCGATGGCGACGTCCCTCGACGGGGTATTCGCGGCTGGCGACATCGTGCGCGGCGCGTCCCTGGTCGTCTGGGCTGTCAAGGAAGGCCGCGATGCGGCGGCCGCCATGCACCAGTATCTTCAGTCCAAAGCCGCCATGGCGGCTGTGGCGGCGGAGTAGCCCCATGACCAGCAACACCACTCCCTGGGCCTCTGGCGAGGACTGGCTGCGCGACTACTCCGAGATGCGCGACACGCTGGTCGCGGCGAACGCCTACAATCCGGACGACGAGAAGGATTCGTGCGGCGTCGGCCTCGTCGTCCAGATCGACGGAACGCCGCGGCGCGAAATCGTCGAGATGGGCATCCGTGCGCTCAAGGCTGTCTGGCACCGCGGCGCTGTCGACGCCGATGGCAAGACGGGCGACGGCGCGGGCATCCGCATCGACGTGCCCCAGGAATTTTTCCGCGACGAAATCCGCGGCCAGGGACACAACCCTGCCCCCGACCAGCAGATCTGTGTCGGTCAGGTCTTCCTCCCGCGCACCGACCTTGGCGCGCAGGAAATGGCGCGCACGATCATCGAGAATGAGGTCGTCCGGTTCGGCTTCTATATCTATGGCTGGCGCCAGCCGCCGATCGACACCTCGATCATCGGCATGAAGGCCGCGGCCACGCGACCCGAGATCGAACAGATCCTGTTCACGGACCCGCAGAACCGCGCGCCGGCCGACCTTGAGCGCACGCTCTACGTCTGCCGCCGCCGGATCGAAAAGCGCGCCCGCGCGGCCGGCATGGCCGAGCTGTACGTGTGCTCCTTCTCGTCGCGCACCCTGATCTACAAGGGGATGTTTCTCGCCGAGGACATCGACAACTTCTATCTCGACCTGAAGGATCCGCGCTTCGTCTCGGCGGTCGCGATCTACCACCAGCGCTATTCGACCAACACCTTCCCGCAGTGGCGCCTCGCGCAGCCCTTCCGGATGCTGGCCCACAATGGCGAGATCAACACGGTCTCGGGCAACATCAACTGGATGAAGTCGCACGAGATCAAGATGGTCTCGAGCCAGTACGGCGAATACGGCGACGACGTGAAACCGGTTGTCCAGCCGGGCGGATCGGATTCCGCCGCGCTCGACAACGTCTTCGAGCTGATCGTGCGCGCTGGCCGCTCCGGGCCGATGGCGAAGACGCTGCTGATGCCGGAAGCCTGGTCGCGGGACGAGCGTCTGACGCCGCGCCACCACCAGGCTCTCTATCTGCACGCCAACTCGGTGATGGAGCCGTGGGACGGCCCTGCTGCTGTCGCCGCGTTTGACGGCCGCTGGGCCATCGCGGGTCTCGACCGCAATGGTCTGCGCCCGATGCGCTATGCGCTGACAGAAGACGGCGTGCTCGCCGTCGGGTCCGAGTCCGGCATGTGCCCGCTCCCCTCCGAGACCATCATCCGGCGTGGCCGCGTGCGGCCCGGCGGCATGATCGCCGTCGACGTCCGCGAGGGTAAGTTCTACGGCCATGACGAGCTGATCGAGCTGCTGGCCGCCAAGCATCCCTACGAGCAGTGGCTGGATAATCTGGTCGAGCTGGAGCCGAAGATCGGCCCCGGCCCGGAGGCCCGCCTCTATACCGACCGGCAGGAATTCATGCGCCGCCAGCGCGCCGCCGGGATGACGCTGGAAGACGTCGAACTGATCCTCACGCCCATGGCCGAAGACGGCAAGGAAGCGGTCGGATCGATGGGCGATGACAGCCCGCTCGCGGTGCTCTCGGACAACTACCGTCCCCTCTCCCACTTCTTCCGGCAGGACTTCGCTCAGGTCACCAACCCGCCGATCGACCCCTTGCGGGAAGAGCGCGTCATGTCGCTCCGCACGCGCTTCAAGAACCTCGGCAACATCCTGGCCGAGGACGAGACGCAGTCGAACGTGTTCGTGCTGGAGAGCCCGGTGCTCACCAACGGCATGTATGATCGCATGCTGGACGTGATCGGCGAAGGCGTCGCCATCATCGACTGCACGTTCAAGGCGTCTGACGCCCGCGGCGACGGCGAGGCGCTCAAGGCCGCGATCGAGCGAATCCGCGAAGAGGCGCGCGTCGCCGTGTTCTCCGGCCGCAGCCATCTCGTCCTGACAGATGAAAAGCAGGACGGTGATCACGTCGCCATCCCGATGATCCTGGCCGCAGGCGCCGTGCACTCGCACCTCGTCAGCCAGGGTCTGCGGACCTTCTGCTCGATCACGGTACGGTCGGCCGAATGCATCGATACGCACTACTTCGCCGTTCTGGTGGGCGTGGGCGCAACCTGCGTGAACGCCTACCTAGCACAGGAGACCCTTGCGGACCGTCACGCGCGCGGCCTGCTGGGTGATCTGTCGATCGGTCAGGTGTGCCTCAACTACAAGAAGTCGATCGAGGGGGGGCTGCTCAAGATCCTCTCCAAGATGGGCATCTCGGTGATCTCGTCCTATCGCGGCGGCTACAACTTCGAGGCGCTCGGTCTCTCGCGCTCGCTGGTTGCGGACTACTTCCCCGGCATGACCAGCCGCATCTCCGGCATCGGCCTTGCCGGACTGGAGCGCAAGGTCACGGAACTGCACGACAAGGCGTGGAACGCCGGCGTTGCAGTCCTTCCGGTGGGCGGCTTCTACCGTGTCCGCGCTTCAGGTGAATCGCACGCCCTGTCGGGTGAGCTGATCCATGCCCTTCAGACGGCCTGCGACACCAACTCCTACGCGGCCTACCGCAAATACTCGAAGCTCGCGAACGCCCGGAAGAAGGCCGTGCAGGTCCGTGACCTGCTCGACTTCCGCAAGCAGCCGCAAGCGGCATCGCTCGACGACGTCCAGTCGGTCAACGAGATCCGCAAGCGCTTCGTGACGCCCGGCATGTCGCTGGGCGCCCTGGGGCCTGAAGCGCACGGCACGATGAACATCGCCATGAACCGCATCGGCGCGAAGTCGGTTTCCGGCGAGGGCGGCGAAGTGCGCGAGCGCTATACGCCGCTGCCGAACGGCGACAACGCCAACTCGGCGGTCAAGCAGGTGGCGTCCGGACGCTTCGGCGTCACGGCGGAATACCTGAACCAGTGCCGCGAGATCGAGATCAAGGTTGCCCAGGGCGCCAAGCCTGGCGAAGGCGGCCAGCTGCCCGGCTTCAAGGTGACAGAGTTCATCGCCAAGAACCGGCACTCGACGCCGGGCGTGATGCTGATCTCGCCGCCGCCGCATCACGATATCTACTCCATCGAGGATCTGGCCCAGCTCATCTACGACCTCAAGCAGATCAACCCGAACTGCCGGGTCTGCGTGAAGCTGGTGTCGCGCTCCGGCGTCGGCACGATTGCGGCGGGCGTGGCGAAGGCCAAGGCTGACGTCATCCTGATCGCGGGTCACAATGGCGGCACGGGCGCCTCGCCCCAGACCTCCATCAAATATGCGGGCCTGCCGTGGGAGATCGGCCTTGCCGAAGCCCACCACGTTCTGACGCTGAACAACCTGCGCGATCAGGTCACGCTGCGTACGGACGGCGGACTGCGCACCGGTCGTGATATCGTCATGGCGGCAATGCTGGGCGCGGAAGAGTACGGCATCGGCACGGCGTCGCTGCTGGCTGTGGGCTGCATCATGGTGCGCCAATGCCACTCCAACACCTGCCCCGTAGGGGTCTGCACGCAGGACGAACGCCTGCGCGCCAAGTACACGGGCACGCCGGAGAAGGTCATCAACCTGATGACGTTCATCGCCGAGGAAGTGCGCGAAATCCTTGCGGAGCTTGGCTTCACCCGTCTCGACGAGGTGATCGGCCGCACGGATCTGCTGGCGCAGGTCTCGCGGGGCGCCGCGATGCTCGACGATCTCGACCTCTCTCCCCTGCTGGTGCGCGCCGATGCGTCGGCGAAGGTGACCTACAAGCCGACCCTCCGGAATGAGGTGCCGCCCGCGCTGGACGAACAGATCCTGCGCGACGGCGCGCCCTTCTTCGAGCGCGGCGAGAAGATGCACCTCGACTACCATGTGCGGAACGTCCACCGCGCCATCGGCACGCGGGCGTCCTCGCACATCGTCCGCAAGTTCGGCATGGACGGACTGCCGGAAGACCGCCTCTGGATCACTCTGGAAGGGTCAGCTGGCCAGTCGCTGGGAGCCTGGGGCGTCAAGGGCCTGACCATCGAGGTCATTGGCGACTCCAACGACTATGTCGGCAAGGGCCTGTCCGGCGCCACCATCATCCTGCGGCCGCCTTCGACCGCGAAGTATGTGGCGAAGGACAACACCATCATCGGCAACACGGTTCTCTACGGAGCCACATCCGGCAAGCTGTTCGCAGCCGGCAGGGCCGCAGAGCGCTTCGCCGTCCGCAACTCGGGCGCGACCGTGGTGGTAGAGGGATGCGGCGCAAACGGCTGCGAGTACATGACGGGCGGAACGGCCGTCATCCTCGGCCCGGTTCAGGAGAACTTCGGCGCCGGCATGACGGGCGGCATGGCCTTCATCTACGATCCGCAGAAGCGTTTCGACCTGATGGTCAACCCGGACTCGCTCACCTGGCAGCCCATCCATACCGAGCACTGGGAAGGCGTCCTCAAGGCGCTTGTCACCGAGCACCACGAGAAGACCGGATCGGTCCACGCCAAGACCATCCTCGACAACTGGTCGCTGGAGCTCGGCAACTTCGTGCACGTCGTGCCGAAGGAAGTGGTCAGCCGTCTTGCACAGCCCCTGATGCTGAAAGCGGCGGAGTAGGTCTGGGATCCGTCGCGATCAGGATGGCTCATCCTGATCGCGTGACGATCGTCGCTGAGCGCCGATCAGCTTTCGCGGTCGTAGGTGAACCACACCACGGCGCCATAGATCAGTATCCAGGCTGGCAATAGCGGCAGGGTCGCGAGCAGCAGGGGCATGCCCGTCGCTTCGGCAATGATGGGACGGAGCCAGTAGAGGCTGGCGGCGACCATGACCACCATGAGCCCCGTCGCCACCCAGCCTTCCCACGTACGCGGGCCGGCGCCGCCCTTCTTTCCGGGGCCGAACCATTTCAGCTTCACGGGATCACTCACCTTCATCTTCAAGCAGGGACTGCTGGAACGCGGCCGGCGGCTTGAGTCCGACCCTTTCCCAGGCGCCGGGCGTGGCGACGCGTCCGCGCGGCGTACGCGCCACCAGGCCACGCTGCATCAGATAAGGCTCGATCACTTCCTCGATGGAATCGCGCGCTTCGGACAGCGCGGCTGCGAGGGTGTCGGCGCCGACCGGGCCGCCGGAATAGGTTCGCACCAGAGCATCGAGATAGCGGCGGTCAAGCGCGTCCAGCCCGTCCTCATCCACTTCCAGCCGCTTCAGCGCCCGGCCCGCAGAGGCGCGATCAATCGCATCCCCATCGGCCTCGCAGAAGTCCCGCACGCGGCGTAGAAGGCGCACGGCAATGCGCGGCGTACCGCGAGAGCGACCGGCGATCTCCTGTGCGCCCTCTTCCGTTATGCGGGCGCCGAGCTTCAGGCCCGCCCGGTGGACGATGCGGCCGAGCTCTTCCTTTGTGTAGAACTCGAGGCGGATCGGGATGCCGAAGCGGTCCCGAAGCGGCGTCGAGAGCAGACCTGCGCGCGTGGTGGCGCCGACCAGGGTGAAAGGCGGCAGATCGATCTTCACCGAGCGCGCCGAGGGGCCGTCCCCAATGATCAGATCGAGCGTATTGTCCTCCATCGCGGGGTAGAGGATCTCCTCGACATGCGCTGGCAGGCGGTGGATCTCGTCGATGAACAGCACGTCGCGCGGTTCGAGGTTGGTCAGCAGGGCCGCAAGGTCGCCGGCCTTGCCGATGACCGGGCCGGACGTGCCGCGAAAGCCGACACCCATCTCGCGGCTGACGATCTGGGCGAGCGTCGTCTTGCCCAGCCCCGGCGGCCCGGACAGCAGGACGTGGTCGAGCGCATCACCCCTGCGTTTCGCCGCATCCACAAACACGCGGAGGTTGGCCTTTGCGGCCTGCTGTCCGGTGAAATCGTCGAAGAGCGACGGACGCAAGGCCCGGTCGAGCGCCTCGCCCATCTGCCGTTCTGGATCCGTGATCGAGCCGTCTCGCGCCATGCCCAGTGTCATGCACCACTTCGCCTGAAAAGGGAACGCTTGCGGAACAAGCGCGTTCGGCAACTGGGACAAAAATCAGGGGACCGACGGGGCGCGACGGGAGCGCACAACATCCCGCACCTTCATGACCAGGATCAACGACGCCAGTGCGAGCGTTATGGCATTTGCGACAATGATGGCCCACTGTCCCGTCATCAGGCCGTAGATTTCCCACAGGGCGACCCCAAGGGCGAACATGGAATACATTGTCAGGGATATGGCCCGCGTTTCTCCGGTCCGCACGACCTGTGCAGCCTGTGGGACGAACGAGGCCGTGGTGAGCGTGGCCGCAACCGCGCTGATGATGTCAGCGTCCGAGAATCCCGCAATCATTCGTGCTCCCGTCGCTGAGCCTTCCGGCAGGCGCCGCCGCCAGCCCGGACTCGAGCTACATCATCGCGGCCAATGAAAGAAGCCGAACCCATCCAGATCAGCTCTGCGGCGGCGACGCCAGTGCCGCCCGCGCTACGCCGCATGAAGCGCGCCGCCAACGGTCTGCTCCTGCTGATGACCGCCCTGTTTCTGGTGACGCACATCTGGTCGCCGGGTCCGGGCTGGGCGGAGATCGCGTGGGGTTATCTGCGCGCCTTCGCAGAGGCCGCAATGGTCGGCGGACTTGCAGACTGGTTTGCTGTCACCGCCATCTTCAGGCGCCCGCTGGGCCTGCCCATCCCGCATACGGCTGTCATCCCGCGCAGCCAGGACCGCATCGCCGATTCGGTCGGCCGCTTCATCGCCGACAATTTCCTGCACGCCGAACTCGTCGCCGAACGGGTCAAGGGCAAGGATCTCAGCGAGGGCGTGGCGCGATGGCTGTCCGACCCCGCGCAGGCCAAATCACTGGCCTCGGGCGTGGCGTCGGCGATTCCAGGTCTGCTCGACACGCTCGATGACGACACGGTTTCGGCCTTCCTGAAGGAGCAGGCGTCATCGGCCGCCAGCGCCGCCAATCTGGCCCCGGCTGCAGGCTCCATCATCGAGGCGCTTCTGGAACAGGGCCGCCATCAGGCGATCCTCGACGCCGTGCTGCGTGAAGGCTTCCGCCTGATGGAGCAGAACGAGCACATCATCCGCGAGAAGGTTCGCGGCCGATCCGGCTGGCTATTGCGCATGGCGTCGATCGACCGGCGGGCGGCAGACGCCCTGATCAACGGCATCGAGGAATTGCTGCACGAAGTTGCGATCAATCCCAACCACCCGTTCCGCACACGCGTCACAGAGATCGTCGAACAGTTCGCCCTGGACCTGCGCGATGACCCGATACTCCATAAGCGCATCGAGACGTGGGTGCGCGATGCGCTCACGCATCCGTCAGTGACGTCCGCCGTCGGCGCGGGGTGGAGCAGCGTCAAGGCCACCCTGCGCAAGGACGCGATGTCGGAGACCGGCAAAATCCGCGAGTATTTCGGCTATGCGCTGGTCAATGTTGGCGAGGGCCTTCTGCAACAGGCCAGCGTGCGCGAGGCGCTGAACGTCCGCATGCGCACGCTGCTGGTCGATCTGGCTCAGAGGCATGGCGAGGATGTCGCGCGCCTCGTCTCGGAGACGATCCGGGGCTGGGACGCCAACACGATTGTCGAAAAGCTGGAGACAAGCGTGGGCCGCGACCTCCAGTTCATCCGCCTAAACGGCACCGTGATTGGTGGGCTGGTCGGCCTCGCACTACACGGCGGCTCAGCGTTACTGGGTCACTAGATCAGGCGGCCGGAGCGAGAGCCTTCAGGGCCGCCCGGATCAGCTGGCTCTCGCTTGCACCTTCGCCCAGGTCGCGCGCCGCAGCCGCCACCACGCGCGCAGCATCCGCATTGGCGTAGCCAAGATTGACGAGAGCCGAGACGGCGTCGGCGCGCGCGCCCGTTGGCGCCTGAGCGACGCTGGCCCCTGCTCCCGAGCCTGCCGTGAACGCCGCGAACATGTCCGACGGCGGCGGCTTGCCCTTGAACTCCGTCACAATGCGTTCGGCCAGCTTCTTGCCGACGCCGTGCGCCCGCGTGATGGAGGCTGTGTCGGCAAGCGCGATGGCGTCCATCAGCTGTGCGGGCGGCAACGCATCAAGGATCGACAGCGCGACGCGCGCGCCGACGCCCGGGGCGTCCTGCAGGCGCGCGAACCATGCACGCTCCTCCGCCTCGGCGAAGGCGTAGAGCCGGATGGCGCTCTCGCTCATCTGTGTCTCAACGAAGACCTGCGCGGCCTCTCCGACCGTCAGTTTCTGAAGCGTGCGGACGCCAGCCTGGACGAGATATCCCACGCCGCCCACATCGATCAGGGCCTGATTTTCCCCGACACCCGCAACCGTGCCTTTGAGTCTTCCGATCATCGTGTGAGTCTTCCGGTCATCGTAGCTGGCCGATCATGCCCGCAGCTTTGCCGCAATGGGTCGATGGTGAGCGCCGCAGATGGCGACGGCCAGTGCGTCGGCTGCATCGGCTGAAACCTCGCCCGCCTTGGGCAGCAGGCGGCGCACCATGAACGCCACCTGCGTCTTGTCGGCGGCGCCGGTGCCGACCACCGTCTGCTTCACCTTGCGGGCCGCGAATTCGGCGACCGACAGGCCGGCGGAGGCCAGCGTCGCCAGAGCCACGCCGCGCGCCTGCCCCAGCAGCAGGGTCGACTTGGGATTCATGTTCACGAACGTTTCTTCGACCGCCGATTCATGCGGTTCGTACGCCACGATGACCGCCCTAAGGCCAGAGCCGACCTGGGCCAGCCGCTCGGCCATGGGCGCGTCGGCCTCGGGCTTCACTACGCCGTGGGCGATCCAGGTGAGTTTCGAGCCGCACAGTTCGATGATCCCCCAGCCGGTGAGGCGGAGGCCGGGGTCGACGCCCAGGATGCGAATCGCCGGCTGCATGTGCGCTACCTTCCCACAGAATCGAACGATAGGGGAACACTCCAGCCGTTAAGAAGCCGGAAACCGGCTGGGGCGAGCCTGTCGGGCATGTCCGATCCTGCCGCCATTTTTACCCGCCGGGCCCTTCTGGCCGCTGGCGCCGGCCTGATGGCCTCCCCTGCCGCTTTCGCGGCGCCGGCCCTGTCTTTCCCGATGCGGCTGGCCTACGCCCGTGTCGGCGAGGCGGGATTTGTGCCCGTGAAGACAGCCGAACAGGATGTCTGGAGCGCCTTGCGCATGCGGACAGGGGGCCTGATCGACGAGATTCTGCCGTTGCCGGTGGGCGGAATGCTGGGCCTGCCGCCTCCCGAGGCCGATGGCGGCGCTGGCTGCGCGCTGGCTGCCCGGCGGATCGCCATGGACGAGGGCTACTCGCAGATCCTGCTCTACGCCACCGCGAGCGGACGGCCCGCCCGCCCGGCAAAGGACATGTACTGGCTCGACAAGGTGTTCGAAAGCGTCCGCACGGAGCTCAGCTTCTCCAACAGCGCCATCGCGGAGCTTCATCTTCTGGACGTGGAAGGCGGTCGCCCGCTTCTCTCGGTCACGGCCGACGCCCCTCCCCGGACGCCGCTTGTCCTGACCGAGCCGCATGCCGGAAACGAGCGCCGCGCTCTCAATGGCATCGCCCTGGCGTTCGAGCGCCGTCTGCAGGACGCCGCCCGCCCGCAATACCGGGCCCAGAAGTCGATCGCGGACTGACCGGCTCTACTTCCGCCTGCGGGCCTTGCGGCGATAGGCTTCCGGAGGCCGGTTGGCCCAGTCGACGATATGGTCGACGGCCTCGTCCACGTTCACGTCGTCCTCATTGACCGTCTTGCCCTGGGTGGATGCGCCCCGGCGGTGGATTTCGTCGCGGTCGCCGCACACCAGATAGTGCCAGTCCGGCAGGTCCTTGCCTTCCTCGACCAGCCGGTAGGCGCAGCTGAGCGGCAGCCAGTCATACCGGCCGATTGATTCCGGCGTCAGCTTGATGCAGTCCGCTACATACTGCTTGCGGTTGGCGTAGTTGGAGCACTGGCAGGTTGCAGGGTTGAGCAGCCGGCAATGCAGGCCCGTGAACACCACCTCGCGCGTGTCCTCGTCTTCGAGTTTCACAAGGCAGCATTTCGCGCAACCGTCGCAGAGCGACTCCCACTCCTCGCCTGACATTTCCGCCAGCGACTTGGTCTTCCAGAACGGGAGATCGCTCATGGGGGCGTCAGAACGGCGTGTTCAGGATGTCCTGCCACTCGGGATGCTTTTCAAGCGTCGCCTTCGTGAACGGACACAGGGGAATCACCTTCAGGCCGCGCGCGCGGACGTCGTGCACCATGAACTCGACCAGCGCCTTGCCGACGCCGAGCCCGGCGAGCGCGTCAGGAACGCCTGTATGGTCGATGATCTGGATCTTTTCCCCCGCCTTGGAGAACGTCATTTCCGCCTCAGGCTTGCCCGGGATGCGCGCCACATAGCGGCCGCCGGTGGGAAAGTCCTCGCGGGTGATGGGAATGTCCATGCCGGTCTCCTTGGTCGGTCAGCTGTAGTCCGGATCGCGTACGTCCTGCCAGTCCCTGTGGCGCTCAAGCATGGCCTTCACGAAACTGCACAGCGGCACGACCAGGGCATTGCTGGCGCGCGCATCCTCGACGAGACGCTGGACCAGCGCCTTGCCAACGCCAAGGCCCGACAGTTCATCCGGAACGCCTGTGTGCTTGGCCACGATGCGGCGAACGCCCTTCGAGTCATCGATCTTGAATGTGAGTTCGGCCTCGTGGCCGTTGACGTGCGTTACGTAACGGCCCTGCCCCGAAGCGGTCTCCACAGCGATGACGATTTCAGGGGTAGCCTCGCCCATGCCGGGTCCAGTCCGCTCGCATCAAGGGCGGGAGCGCCCAGCGCCTGAAATGGCGTATGGCCTGGCGCAATGCAATCTGCCGGAAGAGATCAGGCGAAGAGTTCGTCGACAGCCGACTGTTCGGGCGTAGCGGCAGCGCCGGATGCGCCGCCATTGATGACGCCGCCAACGGCGGCGATCAGTTCGAAGATCGGCTGCGCTTCCCCGGCCAGGTTGCCGGCCTGGGCGGGATTTTCGCCAAGATTGCGCTGCACGGCCACGATGGCGTCCTCGACGTCCCGGCAGCCGGCGTGAAACCGGCCCAGCACATCAGCCGGCGCCGCCTCGAAAGCCGCAATGGCGAGGTCCTTCTCGCGGAAGTGCGTGTTGCGGAAATGCGAAGGATAGTCGATCGGCTGCCACTCGAGAACCATGTCGGCCATGTCCGGCATGTCGGACAGCATGGCGACCAGCATCGCCGCTTCATTGTAGTGGTTCAGGTAATCCGTCGCGAGGCCGGTGACCGGATTGATGTTGGCGGCTCGCAGGATGTCCGGATCCAGTTGCATGCCTCCGCACATGGTCCTTCTGTCCCCGCCCCGGCCGCTTTTTGCGGTCGCTCATTCGGGTCACTGTGCCAGCGTAGCTTTAAGGGAGCCCTAACTGTTGCTGGGCGCCGTCGCGTAACCCTACGAATTTCAGGGCTTTTTGACATGGGAACGGCGGCTCCCGGATGGGAGCCGCCGTTCTGGAGACATCCGGCTGGATGGATCAGGTGTCCGACCAGGGGTTGGCGGCGCCGAGATGGCGCATCACGTCGGCTGCGGTGCGGACCGGTCCGCCCGTCGCCGCGCCGGAATTGGCGAAGACGTTGCCGGGACGGCCGCTGCGCTGACCGGCCGGACCTTTCGGGCCCGGCTTGCGGTTGCGGTCGCCGCCATTGCCGCTGCCATTGCCGTTGCGGTTGCCGCCTTCGGCGCGACGGCCTTCACCGGGCTTGCCGGCAGGCTTGTTGCGGTTGTCGGGACGGGCGCCAGCGCGCGGCTCGTCGCGGGCGCCTTCACGGCGCGGCTGCTCGGTGCGGGCCTGCTGGACACGCGGCTGTTCACCACGGCCCTGCTCGCTGCGGCCCTGTTCGCTGCGACCTTGCGCGCTGCGGTTCTGACCGCCGCGGCCGCCGCCATTGCCGCCGCCGTTTCCACGGTTCTGGCGCTGGCCATCGCGGCCGCCACGACCCACGGCGCGCGGATCCTGTTCGCGCGGACGCTTGAGTTCGACGATGCCGGCGGAGAGTTCGCCAAGGGCCTTGTCGCCCATGCGGTTGACCTGCCAGATCTTCTGGCGGGTCTTCTTCTCGATGTCCTTCAGCAGCTGACGCTCGTCCTCGCCGCAGAAGGCGACGGCGGAACCGTCAGCGCCGGCGCGGGCCGTGCGGCCGATGCGGTGGACGTACTGCTCGGGCACTTCCGGCAAGTCGTACTGAACGACGTGGCTGACCGCCGAAACGTCGATGCCGCGAGCGGCGATGTCGGTCGCGACCAGCGCGCGGACTTCACCGGACTTGAACATCGCCAGCGCCTTTTCGCGCTGGTTCTGGGACTTGTTGCCGTGAATGGCGGCGGCGGCGATGCCGGCGCCTTCAAGGATGCGCGCGACACGATCGGCGCCGTGCTTGGTGCGGGTGAAGACCAGCACGCGCGTGAAGTCTTCCTGCCGGAAGAGTTCGACCAGAAGGCCGCGCTTGCGCATCGTTTCCACCAGGATGACCTGCTGGTTGACGCGCTCGGCGGTGGTCGATTCCGGCGTCACGGAGACGCGCAGCGGATCGTTGAGGAGTTCCCCGGCCAGCTTGCCGATGTCCTGCGGCATGGTGGCGGAGAAGAAGAGGTTCTGGCGCACTTTCGGCAGGGTCTTCACGACCTTCCGGATCGGCACGATGAAACCCATGTCGAGCATCTGGTCCGCTTCGTCGAGGACGAAGATCTCGAGGGTCGAGAGCTTGCAGGTTCCCTCGTCGATATGGTCGAGCAGGCGGCCCGGCGTGGCGACGAGAATGTCGACGCCGCGATCGAGGCGCTGGCGCTGGGGCCCATGCGCGACGCCGCCGAAGATGGTGGCGACGGAGAAGCCGAGCTCGGAGCCGTAGGCGCGGAAGCTGTCGGCGATCTGGGTGGCGAGTTCGCGCGTCGGCGACAGGACCAGCGCGCGGCAGCCCTTGCGGGGCGCGGCTTTGCGGTCAGCGGCGAGGCGATGGAGGATGGGAAGGGCGAAGGCGGCGGTCTTGCCGGTGCCGGTCTGGGCGATGCCGAGCAGGTCGCGGCCGGCCATGACGCCGGGAATCGCTTCGGCCTGGATCGGCGTGGGCTGGGTGTAGCCCTTCTCGGTCAGCGACCTCAGAATCGAGGCGTTGAGGCCGAAATCGGTAAAATGGGTCAAACGGGAGATGTCTTTCGATGTGCGCATAGGCGTGCGCCGTCTTCCTGACGGGCTACGCTCAAAAGCGCCGGTCTTTGTGGGAAAGCCCGGCGTGCGCGGGCGATCAGGCTTGTCTCTTCAGGGCGCTCAACGGGCCGAGTTCCAGTTGGAACCCTCACGCTGCCGGAGCGCCGATAGTGACCACGCGATTGCGACCACGAGGGGCATATCGGGGCAAACATGTTGAAAGTCAACTAACAGGCCCTGCGCTGTTTTCCCCGGAACGGGGCAAGCCCCTTCGTCCGGACCGGCTTTCGCCGTCCGTGATGCTGTCTTCTTCCTCCTGAAGACAGGAGGCCGGGGCGCGTGGAAACGCGCCTTGTTGAGTACAATGCCAGTGTCGCCACTGGCCGGTGCGTGTTCCCACGCGCCCCGTGCCGGACGTTTGGCCCGGTGACGTCGACGGAGCCTGTTAGGCCCTGGTCCGCATCCCGGTGACGCGCGCATCAGGGACCGATCCCTGATGGTCACCCCCGCTTCGATCGCGGGGACAGGTGTTTCAGACCGCCGTGTCCGTGCGCCGTTGGCGTCGGGCCAATCCCCTTGCCGCCCGCCCTCGTCCTTCGAGTCCACGCTGTCTGACTATTCGTCAGACAGCGTCCTCAGGATGAGGGCTCGAGGTCTGGGGTCCGAGCCGTCTGCTTTCAGCGTCCGGACACGGTGGTCGCCGCGCCGTCCGAGCGGCTGGCATTCGATGTTTCGGTGCGCACCGAACCCTC
>CAYOWK010000021.1:0-65857 GCA_964407665.1 uncultured Rhizobium sp.
GGTTCAGGTAGTGCAGTTTTTCGCGGCCGCGTTTGACGGTCGCGACGAGGTTGGCGTCCTCGAGAATCGCCAGGTGTTTCGAGACGGCCTGCCGCGACATGGCGTGGCCGCCGTCCGACAGACTGGCGCACAGCTCGTTCAGCGTCTGGCCGCCGGCGGCCATCAGACTGTCGAGGAGGACGCGCCGGCTTTCGTCCGCGAGAGCCCGGAACACCTGATCCATGTCCCACAATAGGCAACCAAATGGTTGCCTGTCAACCGGGTTTCAGAAGGAGGTTCGAAATGGCGGGGCAAAGAGGCCGCGACGTGCTGGTGCGCATGGGCGACGGCGGCGATCCGGAGGCGTTCACGACTTTGGCGGGGCTGAGGGCGAAGGCGATCTCGCTGGGCGCGGGGCTGGTGGATGCGACGACCGGCGAGAGCCCCGGCGCATGGCGCGAGCTGCTGGCGGGAACAGGTATCAGGCGGGTGGAGGTCTCCGGGTCGGGTGTGTTCAAGGACGCCTCGTCGGATGCGTTGATGCGTGCGGCGTACTTCGATGGCAGGGCGTCGAGCTTGCGCCTTGTGATCCCTGACTTCGGCGTGCTGGCCGGTCCCTTCGTGGTGGCCGAGCTGACCTATGGCGGTGCGCATGACGGCGAGGCGACGTTCAGCGTTCGCCTGGCGTCCGCGGGCGCCGTGACCTTTGAGGCCGTGGCGTGAACAGGGTTCGGGGAGATGTGGCTCTGTCGCTGGACGGCGTGGAGCGGCGCCTGCGGCTGACCTTCGGGGCGCTGGCGGAGATCGAGGCCGGGCTTGGCGTGCGCGACCTTGCGGAGATGGGCGCCCGCATCGGGCGGCTGAATGCGCGCGAGCTACGTCTGGTGCTGGCGGCGTTGCTGCGGGGCGGGGGAGAAGACGAGGTTGCGGCGGGGATCGACGAGACGCGCGTGCATCTGCCGTCAGCGGCGGAGGCTGTGGGGCAGGCGTTTCGGGAGGCTCTGGAGTGAGCGCGATCCCGTGGGGCGAGCTGCTGGCGGCGGCGCTGAAGATGGGACTGGCGCCGGACGCATTCTGGAGGACCAGCCTGAGGGAGTGGCGGCTGATCACGGCCGCCGCACAGTCCGAGGCATTGGGACGGGCGGAGTTCGAGGCGCTGGCGCGCGCGTACGGTGATGGGGAGATCAACGATGCAGGGTGACAATGACGGCGGGTTCGGACCAGACCTCGCAGCGGCGGGCGCAGCGCTCGAGGCGTTTGCCGCCGGGCCTGCCAGGGCCGCTGGTGATGCGCTCGAGGCGGCGTTTGCGCGGGCCGGGCGGTCGATCCGCAGCGAGCTGGAACAGGCGGCGCGCAGCGGTGAGGCGGACCTGGACCGGCTGGGCCGCAAGATTGTCGAGGTTCTGGCGCAGGCGGCGATCCGGCAGGCGCTGCAGGGCGGCGGGCGTGCGCATGGAGCGCCCGTGAACGTGACGATGAATGTCTCGGGCGGCGGCGGAGCAGGCAGCGGTTCGGCCGGGTCGGCGAACCAGATTGCGGCTCTGGTGGCGCGGGCGGCGGCGCGGGGAGCGCGGTTCACATGAGCGGCTTTCATGATGTGCGGCTGATGCTGCCGCCGGCCATCGGGTCGGCGGGAGGGCCGGAGCGGATGACGGACGTGCTGCAGCTGGCCTCCGGCCGGGAGCAACGCAATGCACGGTGGTCCGGATCAAGGCGGCGGTGGGAGCTGGGCGGCGGGGTGATGCGGCCGGACGATGCGCATGAGCTGCTGGCGTTCTTCGAGGCGCGGCGAGGCCGCCTGTTCGGGTTCCGATTTCGCGATCCCCTGGACTGGAAAAGCTGTGCGCCATCGCTGGCGGTGTCGCCGTTGGACCAGCCGCTTGGGACCGGGACGGGGGCGGTTGTCTCGTTCCAGCTGATCAAGCGGTATGCGAGCGGCGAGGCTTGCTGGGACCGGACCGTTACGAGGCCTGTTCCGGATACGGTGCGGTTGGCCGTCGATGGCGTTGAAACAGGGGCCTTCGATATCGATGGCGCGACGGGCGTCGTGACCCTGCATGCGCCGCCGGATGCGGGCGCTGAGGTGACGGCCGGGTTTGTCTTTGACGTGCCGGTCCGGTTCGACATGGACCGGCTTGAGACTGTGATGGATGGCGGTGGAGCCATCCGCCTTGGTCAGCTGAGCGTGGTCGAAATGCTCGATTGAACTGGCGGCGCCGGCTTGGTGCGCCCGACGTGCGGACCCGGCTCCCGCAATCAGCGGCCGGACTACAGGAGACATGAATGCGATCCATTGGGGAGACGTTCGCCGCCAAGCTGGCTGCGGACGTGACGACGCTGTGCGCATGCTGGAAGCTGACGCGGAGCGATGGCGCGATCTTCGGGGCGACCGATCATGACCGGCCTCTGGAGTTCGAGGGGCTGACGTTTGCGCCTGCGCGGGCGCTCGCCTCGGCCACGTTCGAGGGCTCAGCTGGACTTGCGCCGGGACGGGCGAGCGGGGCTGCGGCGCTAGATGCGGATTTTCTGACGGAGGATGATCTGGCGGCAGGCGTCTGGGACGGGGCGCGGGTCGACATCTGGCGCGTCGACTGGATGGCGCCGGAGCATCGCGTCCTGGTGTGGTCGGGGCGGCTGTCGGAGGTCGCGAGCGAGGGGGGCGGGTTCACGGCGGAGCTGGTGAGCCTGAAGTCGGATCTCGAACGGCCTGTCGGGCGCGTCTACGGGCGCAAATGCGACGCCTCGGTTGGCGATACGCGCTGCGGCGTGGATGTCTCGACTGTGGCCTATCGCGGCTATGGCGCGGTTGCCGAGGTGCTGGGGCCCAGGCGGTTTCGTACGTCCGATCTTGGAGCCTTCGCTGGCGGCTGGTTTGCTGGCGGCATGCTGAGCTGGGAGGGTGGATCGAATACGGGCTCGACCCGACGGGTTGTCCGGCATGCGGGTCGGGGTTCCGCCGAGATCGAGCTGGCGTCGGCCCCGCGCCTGCCGCTGCAGGTGGGGGATGCGTTCGTTGTGAACGTCGGCTGCGACAAGAGTTTCGAGACGTGCCGGACGAAGTTCGCGAATGGCGCGGCGTTCCGGGGTTTCCCCCACATGCCGGGCAACGATGCGATGCTGGCGGGGCCCCTGGCCGGACACGCGAATGGCGGCAAACGATGACGCGAGGCCAGGATGTCGTGGCCGCTGCGCGTGGCTGGATCGGGACGCCGTATCGCCATCAGGCCAGCCTGAAGGGTGTGGGATGCGACTGCCTCGGACTTGTGCGAGGCGTCTGGCGGGAGCTCAGGGGCGAAGAACCTGAGTCCCCGCCGCCCTACACGCCCGGCTGGGCCGAGATGTCAGGGGAGGACGCGCTTCTCTGGGCGGCGCGTCGTCATCTGCGCGAGATTGGACCGGCAGGCGCGAGACCCGGCGACGTCCTGCTGTTCCGGATGGCTCTGGGAGCGCCTGCAAAGCATGTTGCGATTGTGTCAGAGGCGGCTGGTGGCCGGGTGAAGGCCGTCATTCACGCCTATTGGGGGCGGTCCGTCTGCGAGACACGCCTCGTTCCATGGTGGGAACGCCGCATCGCTGCGGCGTTCACCTGGCCATCGACTAATTATTCAGACGAAGTCAGCGAGCCCGGCGGATCAGCGACAGGATCACCAGGATAATGACCGCGCCAATGGTCGCGTAGAGGATGCTGGTGAGGAGGGCGTTCCCCAAGGAGAAACCCAGTCCGAGCTGCGGAAGCAGCCACGACGCCAGCACGGCTCCCACGATGCCGACAACGATGTTGCCAAGCAGTCCGAGGCCAGCGCCCTTGACGATTACGCCAGCCAGCCAGCCGCCCAGCGCACCAATGATGACTGCAATAAGAACGCCTTCGAGTGTCATAAATTTCTCCCCAGGTCGTGTCGCCTGAGCCTGCACAACGGGTCGCGTGCAGTCGGGTTCCTTCAGTAGCGGCAGGGGTATCCCGGCGGGACCCGAGGCCCTCTGACCTGACCCCTCATCCCCCGGCCTCAGGCCCGGCGCTTTCACAATGGAGACTGTCAACATGGCGCAGCTGGTGCTGGGCACGCTCGGGTCGCAGGCGGGCGCCAGCCTGCTGCCCAACGGGTTTTCGTTATTCGGGACACAGGTGTCGGGCGCGGCGATCGGCCAGGCGGTCGGCTCACTTGCTGGCGCCGCGATCGATGCACGGTATCTGGCGCCGCCGGTCGAGGGGCCGCGCGTGCAGTCGATGCATCTTACGGAAAGCCGCGAGGGCGCTGGCGTGCCGGTCGTGTACGGGCGCGTGCGCGTGGGCGGACAGGTAATCTGGGCTGCACGCTTCGCCGAGCGCCGGGATCAGGGGGGCGGCAAGGGCGGACCGCGCGTCAATACGTATTCGTACACGCTGAGCTTTGCCGTGGGGTTATGCGAGGGTGAGGTCTCGCGCGTCACGCGGTGCTGGGCGAATGGACAGCCCTATGACCTCTCGCAGACGACCTGGCGGCTGTATCGGGGAACGGAGGACCAGCAACCTGATCCGCTGATCGAGGCCGTCGAGGGGGCGGGGCTGGCGCCGGCGTACAGGGGGCTTGCCTACATCGTGTTCGAGGACATGCCGGTGGACAGCTTCGGGGCGCGCCTGCCGCAGATGTCGTTTGAGGTGGTGCGTCCGGCTGGCGGCGGCGAAGCAAGGCTGGAGTCGGTTGTTCGCGCGGTGAACATCATTCCGGGCGCCGGGGAGTTCTCGCTGGCGACAGATGTGGTGCGGCGGGTGACCGGGCCGGGGATGGAGACGCCCGAGAACCAGCATGGCGCCGAGGCCCGAGCGGATTTCGAGATCTCGCTCGATCAGCTTGAGGCGGAGCTTCCGGAAGTCAGCCGGGTCAATCTTGTGGTCGGGTGGTTTGGCGACGACCTGCGATGTGGCGTGTGCCGGATCCGTCCGGGCGTGGACACGGCGGAGAAGGTCACGGCGCCTTGGAGCTGGTCTGTGGGCGGTGCGGAGCGAGCAGGCGCCCATGTCGTGTCGCAAACGGATGGACGTGCGAACTATGGCGGTACGCCGGCGGACGCGGCGGTGAAGCAAGCGGTGGCTGCGTTGCAGGCGCGCGGGTATCACGTGACGCTCTACCCGTTCCTGTTCATGGATATTCCGGAGGGGAATGGCTTGCCCGATCCCCATGGCGGCGACGAGCAGTCGGCGTTTCCGTGGCGGGGCCGGATCGCGGTCGAGCCCGGAGACGTTGAGCCGCAGGTCGAAGCTTTCTTTGGCGGCGGAGACGGCTATCGCGCCTTCATCCTGCACTATGCAGGCCTGGCGGCGGAGACAGGGGCTGACGGCCTGCTCATCGGATCCGAGATGATCGGTTTGACGCATGCACGTGATGGCGAGGGTCGCTATCCGGCTGTTGCTGGGCTGAAAGTTCTGGCGAACGACGCAAGAGCCGTCGTCGGGCCGGATGTCGAGCTCAGCTACGCGGCCGACTGGACCGAGTACGGTGCGCATGTGAGTGGCGCTGATGTGTCGTTCCCGCTCGACGAACTCTGGGCGGATGAGGCGATCACCTATGTCGGGCTCGACTGGTATGCGCCCATGGCGGACTGGCGCGATAGCGCGGGTCATCTCGATGAAGGCTTTGGCGACGGCCGCTCGCGCGACTATCTCGACAGCCATGTCGAGGGCGGGGAGGCGTACGACTGGTATTACGCAGACGACGCGGGGCGAGTTGCCCAGGACCGGCTGCCAATCACAGACGGGGCGCATGGCGAGCCGTGGGTGTTCCGGCAGAAGGACATCCGCAACTGGTGGGCCAGTGAGCACCATGCGCGTGTCGACGGTGTGCGGTCCGGGACGCCGACGGCGTGGTTTGGCGGCATGAAGCCGGTCCGGTTTGTCGAGACCGGGTGCCCTGGCGTGGACAAGGGAGCGAACCAGCCAAACGTGTTCTTCGACCCGAAAAGTTCGGAGAGCGCGCTGCCTCATTACTCGGATGGCTCGCGCGACCATCTCATCCAGCGCCGGGTGCTGGAGACGCTGCATGCGCACTGGGCTGGAGAGCCGATGATCCCGGCGGACGGGATCGCGCTGTGGGCGTGGGACGCGCGGCCTTATCCGGCGTTCCCGCTGCGGGACGACATCTGGTCCGACGGCGACAACTGGCGTCTGGGTCACTGGCTGAACGGCCGCACCGGGATGGCGCTGCTGCCGGATGTGGTGGCCGATATCTGTGGGGCGGCGGGCGCCGACGCCGATACGGACGGGTTGACGGGGATTGTCAGCGGCTACGGCTTCGACGGACGAACGAGCGCTCGCCGCGCGCTTGATCCGCTTATGCTGGCTTACGGGGTGGATGCTGTCGAAGATGAGGGGCGCCTGCCGTTCCGGATGAGGGTGGACGCAGACGTCCATGCCATCGAGCCTGGTCAGGTGGTGTTGAGGCAGGACAGGTCTGTTCGGGGAGGCATGGAGGCGCCCGAGGTTGGCGTCTTGCTGCGATTTGCGGACGATGAAGCCGATCAGCTGCCGGGGATTGTCTCATCCGAGGCGTCGCCGACTGCTGACCGGGTCGTCATCGACATGCCGGTTGCGATGGACCGGGACGCGGCCCAGCGGCTGGCCAACAGTCTCGCCGAAGAGGCGACGCTTGCCCGCGAACGACTCCAGCTGGAGTTGCCGGCAGCCGGGCTGCGCGTTGAGGCAGGCGATCTGCTGGGGTTCGGAGACGGAGCCTACCGTGTTGTCGAAACCTCGCTCGGCGACAGCGCCAGCTTGAGTTGCGTTCGGTCTGGGCCAGGTCGCGCGCCGGTTCTTGCGGCGGGCGTGGCGCCTGCGGGCCCTTCCGCGCCATTTGGCCCGGCGCCGGACATTGTGGTGATCGACGCGCCGCCGCTTCAAGGTCAGGAGGCTGACCGGCGGCCTGTCGTCATCGCCTTCAGCGATCCGTGGACAGGGCCAGTCACGATCTCGGCGGGCGCTGGCGTCACGCAGCTGCGCGAACGATGCCGCATCGCAACGCCGGGCCAGATCGGCCGACTGATTGGCGACCTCTACCCTCATGCCTCCGGGCGGTGGCAGCAGGCAGATCTGTGGGTGTCGCTGCCGTCCGGCGGTTTGCAGTCCCGCCCGGATCTGGCGATCCTGAACGGGGCCAACATGGCGCTGGTCGAGACCGCGATCGGGTGGGAGGCGATCCAGTTCGCGACGGCGGAGCTGATGGGCGAGGGTGTCTGGAAGCTGTCGAGGTTGCTGCGTGGACAGCAGGGAACCGAGGCGGCGATGGCGACTGGGGCCGCAGCCGGCGCGCGGATCGTGTTTCTGTCGGGAGACGAGCCGCGTCTTGACCTGGCGGAGTCGGAAGCTGGCCTCGAGATCGTCTGGCGCGCCTGGCGCTCGCGTCCGGATGAGGCTTCCGCAGTCGCCGGGCTGCTGGTCTGGCGGGGGGCAGGCGGCCGAATGTGGGCTCCCGTGCAGTTGCGGGCCACGTGGCTAGGCGATGACATCCGATTCGACTGGATCCGGCGGTCACGGCTCGGTGGCGATGGTTGGGACGTTGCTGAGCCGCTGCTCGAGACCGCCGAGACCTACCGGATAAGCGTGCGGGTAGCTGGAAATGTGGTCCGCAGCTGGACGGTCACCGAGCCTGCGGCGACCTATCCGCTGTCGTGGCGGGCTCTGGATCTGCCGTCAGGCGGCCTGACAGGCTTTGAAATCTGTCAGATCGGGCCGGGAGACGAGCCCGGTTACAGCGCGGTACTGGAACTGTTCCTTCCCACAACTTAATCTGTGCAGTCGCAATGCGGGATTTCGTTTGGTGCCGCTGCGCGTTACCTGTCACTGTGCGGCTACAGAACATCACAAAGGGACGTCAGGCTTGAGCTGGGACCCCTATGCAGCTCTGGGCGTCTCCAAATCGGCGACCCCGGACGAAATCCGGAAATCCTATCGCAAGCTCGCAAAGGAGCTGCACCCTGACGTGCGACCGAATGACGAGGTGTCCGAGGAGCGATTCAAGCAGATCACGGCTGCCTTTCACCTCCTGAGCGACACAGACAAGCGGATGCGGTTCGACCGCGGCGAGATCGACGCGGACGGTAACGAGCAGCCCGTTTTCCAGCCCGGCGGCGCGGGATTCGGCGGATTTGGCGGATTCTCGGGCGGGCGTTCGCGGCCGAGCGGACCTGGCCGGGCCGACGCCTTCGAAGATCTGTTTGACGGGCTGTTCGGACGCGGCGGGGCGGGCGGCGCGCGCGGGTTTACGGCTCAGCGGGGCGAGGATGTCCGGTACCGGATGGAGGTCGACTTCCTCGACGCCGTGAATGGCGGCCGACGCCGGGTAACCATGTCGGACGGACGGTCTCTGGATCTGGCGATACCGGCCGGCCTGAAATCAGGCCAGACCCTGCGCCTGAAGGGGCAGGGAATCCCCGGTGCGGGCGGCGGGCCAGCGGGCGATGCGCTGGTCGAGGTGACGATTGGAACACACCCCGTTTTCCGGCGGGAAGGCGATGATATCCGGATGGAACTGAAGATTTCGCTCGCCGAGGCCGTGGAGGGCGGCCGGGCGGCTATCGCAACCCCCTCCGGGCAGGTGACGCTCACGATTCCCGCGGGTTCGAATTCCGGCGATGTCCTGAAATTGCGGGGGAAAGGCGTTCAGGTGAAGCCCACCGCCGGAGACCTGCTGGTCCGCCTGCTGATTGTGCTTCCCCGGAAGGACGATCCGGACCTAAGGGAGTTTCTCAGCACCTGGCCCGGCCGGGACGCCGATATTCAAAGGTGAGGAACTCGCCCTGAGGATGTACCGGAGACAACGGATGCATTCAGACAGGGTTCACGCGTTCGGGTTTATCCGGTCTTTCATGAAACGCCGTCTGTTCATTCTCGCCATGGGAGCGGTTCTGGCCGGGGCGCCTGCCCTTGCCCAAGACGCCGGATCGCGCCGGGGGTTCGGCCCCCAGCAGGATCCCAGCTCCCAGTGGGCTCCCCGGGACCAGCGTGACGATCGCGGGCCGGAAGTCCCGTTGAGCATGGTTCTGCGGGAATTGCGGTCTGAGTTCGGTGGTCAGCACCTCGACGCCCAGCGTCGCGGCGACCGCTACGTCATTTTCTGGCTGACGGACGACGGGCGGCGGCTGACCATTGAAGTCGACGCCCGGACCGGCCGGCGGCTTTCGGTGCGCTAACCAGGATTCCAACGGATACACTCCATGCGCCTGCTTGTTGTTGAAGACGATCCCGACCTTGGCCGCCAACTCGAAGATGCGCTGGTGCAGGCCGGATACGCCGTTGATCGCGCGACCGATGGCGAGGAAGGCCACTATCTCGGCGAGTCAGAGCCTTATGACGCCGTCGTTCTGGATCTTGGTTTGCCCAAGCTGGACGGCGTGCGGGTGCTTGAGCGCTGGCGCAGGGCCGGGAAGGACATGCCTGTTCTCATCCTGACCGCCCGTGATCGCTGGAGCGAGAAGGTCGCCGGGTTCGACGCCGGCGCGGATGACTACCTGACCAAGCCGTTCGTCACCGAGGAATTGCTGGCGCGCCTGCGGGCGTTGCTGCGGCGGGCGGCGGGGCACGCCAGCGCGGCGCTCGAACTGGGCGATCTGCATGTCGATACGCGGGCGGCGCGGGCGACAGTGAATGGCGAGCCGATCAAGCTGACGGCCCATGAATACCGCGTGCTGAGCTACATGATGCACCATCAGGGGCGCGTTGTGCCCCGGACGGAGCTCGTCGAGCACATCTACGATCAGGACTTCGACCGCGACTCAAACACCATTGAGGTGTTCATTGGGCGGCTGCGCAGGAAGATCGGCTCCAACCGTATCTTGACGGAGCGCGGCTTAGGCTATCGGTTGATCGACCCGAAAGCCGAGCACATGCCGGAGTAATCCGGACGCCTCCAGACTGGCCCGACCAAGATGAGTTCCGAACCGGCCAGGGCCGACAGCGCTGGCTTACCGGATGAAACAGTCGCAGGGACCACGCGGCCGAGCGGATCCATCGCACGGCGAATGCTGCTGGCCTCTGCGGTTTGGAGTTTGCTTGTCCTCGTCATCGCAGGGTGGTCGCTGCAGGCGCTCTACGGGTCCGAGACCGTACGCCGGCTCGACGCCGATCTGGACGCAACCATCCAGACCCTGGCGACTGCAGTGGATTCGGGCCCGGCTGGGGAACTGGTGTTCACCGACGCGCAGTTGCCGAACGACCAGCGATTCTCGCGTGCACTATCGGGCTGGTACTGGGCTTTCATCAGTATCGATGCAGATGGCCGTGTTACCGATTCGGACCGGTCGCGCAGTTTCTTCGACTCGCAGCCGGCTCTCACTCCAGCGGCCATTTCGGCGGCAATCGGGCAACCTGCCGCCGTCCAGCACACGGACGCCGTCGGACCGGACGGCTCCTTGCTCCGGACCGGCATGCGCGCATTGCGATTGCCGGAGCGAGCCCAGCCAGTCCTGCTCTACGCCGCCATGGACCGCAGCGCAGCCGATGCCGCCGTCGGCCGGTTTGCGCTTCGCATGGGGTTGATGCTGGGCGTGCTGGCTGTCGGTCTGATCGTCGGCGTTCTGGTGATGATCCGCTTTGGACTGAAGCCGCTCAACGCAATTCAGGACAGTCTGGCTGACGTCCGCTCCGGCCGGCGCGAGAGGCTCGAGGGGGCGTATCCCAGGGAGCTGTTTCCGCTCGTCCAGGAAATCAACACGCTCATCAGCCATAACCGCAAGGTGGTCGAACGGGCGCGGACGCAGGTGGGCAATCTTGCGCACGCCCTGAAAACGCCCCTGGCCGTCTTGCTGAACGAGGCGAGGGGCGAGGACCGGATGTCCGGTCTGGTGCGCCGTCAGGCCGAGGGCATGCTGTCCAACGTCACGCACTATCTCAAGCGCGCACAGGCGGCAGCTCAGGCCGGCGTTCTGGGCGCCCGGGCTGACGTCGCGGACGCTACGGAAGGGATAGCGCGCATGCTGGAGCGTCTGCACCGCGACAAGGATCTCGCGATTCTTGTCGACGCCGATCCCCGCGCCTTCTTCCGCGGTGAGCGCGGCGACCTTGATGAACTTGTCGGGAACCTGTTGGAGAACGCCGCCAAGTGGTGCAAGTCGCGCGTGGACGTGAAGGTCACGCGGGCAGGAGACATGGTGGAAGTCATCGTGGACGACGATGGGCCGGGGCTGCCGCCAGAGCACCGTGCTGCGGCGCTGGAGCGCGGCAAGCGGCTGGACGAAAGCGCCCCGGGCACGGGTCTCGGGCTTTCCATCGTCAGCGAGCTGGCCGATATCTATGGTGGCCGGTTCCGGCTTGAGGACAGCCCGCTGGGCGGTCTCAGGGCCCGGCTTGAGTTACCGGCGGCGCCCCTATGATCTGGATCATCCTGATTGCCGCCGCGATTGTTGCGGGCGGCGCCTGGTTCGTCTCGAAATCCATGGCCGTCCGGGCGGCTGTGCTCGCAGCGGGCGTGATTGGCGTCGGGTGCTATATGCTCCTCGGCAAGCCCGCCGATCCGGACGAGCCGCTGGCGCAGCGGCTGGATGAGCTGGAACAGCTGGCCCGGACCAATGCAGAATCGATGAGCGCCGACCAGGTCATGGCCATCCTGCAGAAACGGGCGCTCGACGCCCCGGAAGACCCGGTTCCGCACAAGTTCATGGGCGATATCCTGGCGGCCGCGGGGCGTCCGCAGGAGGCCATTCTGGCCTATCAGTCTGCGCTGCGCCGGGACCCCGATCACCTGGAATCGCTCAAGGCGCTCGCCGATCTGTCCTTCAAGTCGTCCATGCAGATCGATGAAGCGACATCCGTTCTTTATCACCGGGTATTCGAACTCGATCCGGCTGATCTCAGGATCGGCTACATGGCGGGAATCGGGGACTGGAATGCCGGTCGCCGGGACGAGGCGATGGCTCTCTGGTCCAGGCTGGAAGCCCAGGTGAGCGCCGAAGATCCCCGCTCACAGATGTTCAAGGCGCTGCGCGAGGCTTTTGCGCCGGAATCTCTAGGGATTACAACGAAGACGCCCACGGAGCCGCCTGCGCCCTGATAGACCGGGATCAACTGCTGCTCTCCCGCTCGCGATAATGTGTCACTGGAGCGAAGGCCCTGTGGGCCATATACTTTGATACTCCATCCGGCTGAGGGTGGGGCGTCATCCGGGTTGAAAGGCCAGCTTGTGCGCAAAAGATCGCAGCGACTTTGGTTCATCGGCGCAGCCGCCCTGCTGGCCGCCGGAGGCGTGGGACTCGCAGCGGTGGCCCTGAAGGACACCGTCGCCTACGCCTACACGCCGTCGCAGATAGACGAAAAGGACGCGCTGCGTCCGGGCCTATCGGTGCGGCTGGGCGGGATCGTGCAGCCCGGCAGCGTGATCTCCGGTGAAGGAGCCGAGATCAACTTCGTGGTCATGGATCACAGCCACTCATTGCCCGTGACGTTTGCGGGCGTCCTGCCTGACCTGTTTGCCGAAGGACAGGGCGTTGTTGCGGAAGGAAAGTTTGACGATCAGGGTCGTCTGATCGCTGATCGCGTGCTCGCCAAGCACGACGAGAACTACATGCCGAAGGAAGTCTACGAGGCGATGCGCAAACAGGAAGAGGCTGCCGGAACCGTGCAGACCGGATACGGCGCAAAACCGTGATAGCAGAACTCGGGCACCTGTTCGCATTTCTCGCGCTCGCCGCCGCCGTCTCGCAGTCCGTGGTCGGACTGGCGCTCTCAGGGCGCCCAGAGGCTGGTCTGGGCGTGCGCCGTCTCGCTCTGGCCACCGGTGCGCTCTCGCTGCTGGCGATGGTCGCCCTGATCATAAGCTTCGTGCGGCTCGATTTCTCGCTGGAGCTGGTGGCCAAGAACTCCCACTCGCTGAAGCCGATCATCTACCGCATTGCCGGAGCCTGGGGAAACCACGAGGGCTCCATGCTGCTGTGGTGCGTGATCATGGCCGGGTACGGCGCTGTCGCCGCTCTCACGATGCGCCCGGGGCCGTTGCTCGAGAAGGCGCTCGGCGTGCAGGGCATGCTGACGGCGGGCTCGCTGACCTATCTGCTGTTCGCCTCGAGCCCATTCGTGCGGCTGTCCCCGGCGCCGCTCGACGGCGGTGGTCTCAACCCGCTGCTTCAGGACCCTGCGCTGGTTCTGCACCCCCCCTTCCTCTACCTTGGCTACGTCGGTTTCTCGTTCGTCTTCTCGCTGGCGGCGGGCGGACTGATCCTCGGCCAGATCGATCGCGAGTGGGCCAAGCGCGTCCAGCCGTGGGCGCTGACAGCCTGGAGCGCCCTGACGATCGGCATCTCGCTGGGAGCTATCTGGGCCTACTATGAGCTGGGCTGGGGCGGCTGGTGGTTCTGGGATCCCGTCGAGAACGCGTCGTTCATGCCGTGGCTGGTTGGCGCAGCGCTTGTCCATTCGCTGGTTGTGACCTCAAAGCGGGGCGGCATGGCGTCGTGGACAACCCTGTTGTCAGTGCTTGCCTTCTGCCTCTCGATCCTTGGCGCCTTCCTCGTCCGCTCGGGCGTGCTGACCTCAGTTCATGCATTCGCGCTGGATCCGGAGCGCGGCATGGTGCTGCTGGTAGGACTGCTGATCGCTGGCGGAGCCGCGCTGGCTCTTTACGCCTGGCGTGCGCCCAGCCTTCGGGCCGGGCCGGAGTTTGATCCCGTGAGTCGCGAGGGTGCTCTTGTTCTCAACAACCTGTTCCTGTCCGTGGCGGCGGCGACCGTTCTGCTGGGCACGACCCTGCCGCTGATGACCCAGGCTTTCGGCGCGAGCATCTCCATTCAGGAGCCCTACTTCCATCTGACCGTGGCGCCCTTGATGGCGCTGCTGTTCCTCGCGCTGCCGATCGCCCAGGAAGCCTCCTGGCGGCGGGCTGATCTCGTTCCGATCCTGAAGCGGCTTGCGCCGGGCGGCGCGGTTGCGCTCGCTGCGGCTGTTACAGCGTTCGTCTTCCAGGGCGGATCGATCTGGATGGCAATCGGGGTTTTCACGGGCGTGTGGATCGCCGCCGGCGTTATCGCCGACCTTGCCCGCAGGATTGGCCCCGGCGGGTGGCGCCGGGTCGGCAGCCTGTCCATTGGCGTCTGGGGAATGGCTCTGGCTCACCTCGGGCTGGGACTGTTCGTGATCGGCGCTGTTACCGAGACGTCGGCGCGGGTCGAGCGCACGTATGTGCTGGCTCCGGGCGAAAGCGCTGAACTGGTCGGGTGGTCCTTCCGCTTTGATGGCGTCAAGCAGACCGAGGGCCCGAACTACTATGCGACCGAGGGCATGATCGTCGCCACGCATGACGGCAAGAGCAGCGCGATGTCTCCCCAGAAGCGCATCTATCCGGTGGCCGGAACTCCCACCACCGAAGTGGCCATCCGCAAGACGCTGGGTGGCGATGTCTATGTTGCGATGGGCGATCCTGTGAGGGAGCGTCCGGGGTCGTGGCGGATCAGGGTGTCGTACCACCCGATGATCGACTGGGTGTTCACCGGCGCTGGCCTCATTGCGCTCGGCGGGTTCATGTCGCTTGCCAGCCGCGTTCGCAGGACGCGCGCCGCCCCGGCGGAGGCTGAGACGGCTTCGCCTGCGCCAGTTCCGCCGGGAGCGGTCGAGGCATGATCGCCGCGCTTGTCATGGCGGTGGTGGTCGGCGTCGACACGCCGCTGCCCGACGCCAAGGAAGAGGCGCGCGCCCAGGCCCTGATGCGCGAGATCCGCTGCGTGGTCTGCGAGAATGAGCCGGTCTCGCACTCGACCGCCGATATTGCGGTCGATATGCGCCGGACGATCCGCCAGCAGGTCGAAACAGGCGCAAGCGACCAGCAGGTGCGGACCTATTTTTCGGAACGCTACGGTGATTTCGTGTTGTTCCGGCCGCCCACTTCGGGGCCGGCCATCCTGATCTGGCTTTTCCCGTTCCTTCTGCTGGTCGGTGTGGCGGTCTGGCTCGGGCGAAGCATGTTTGGAAAAAGTAGACCGAAACTCGACCCGCTGCCCCAGGACACACCCGAAAACCGCATCTGACATGGCGCTTCGTTTTTTGTGCGTCGCGTCCGAGGTTTGAAACCGGAGCACCCCATGTCCATCTGCGAACGAAAACCGTTCCCGGCCTTTGGCGCTCCTCGGTGAATTCCCTCTTTCCGGTCTCATGGCTGCCCAGGCCGGCGCAGCTTCTGCCTCGCGACCCCGGCGTCTATGCCGGACCGATGGTCCCTTACGGAATGGCGATCCTCGTCCTGCTGGGGATCACCGCCCGGAGCCTCATCCATGTATTCCTGCCGGATGGCGGAGCGCAAAGCATCGCCACCATCGACACATCCGTGGCGGGGGGGGCCAACATCATCGGACTGTTTGGCCAATGGGGCGCGATCCAGCTCCTGCTTGCGGGCCTGCTCTGGGTCTTGCTTATCCGGTACCCGGGGACTCTGCCCCTTGTCCTGTGCGTGTTTGCGATGGAGCCCCTGCTGCGCTCGCTCGCCGGACATTTGAAACCGATTGAGACCGTGGGCACGGCGCCGGGGAGCGCTTTCAACTACGCTCTCATGCCGGTTGTGCTTGCTGCGCTCTATCTTGCGCTCTGCCCTGGACGCGCCAGGGACAGGGTACTGTGATTCACAGGAGAGACGTCTCGGCGACACTGCTCCGCCCCCGCAAGGGCGCACGCGTTCAGGATGGGGCCGGCATCATCGGGCACGCGGTCCCGAAACGACCGACAAGGCATCCCGCCTATCCGAAGACCCGCGGCATGTGTTGATCGGTCAGATGCTGGATTTGCGGAGCGCCCGGCCGTTAACCCGTCCAGACACCTATCGCCGGGTCTGGCGTCGCCGCACGATTGCCCTAATGTAATCGAAATCTGGTCCCCAAGATCGCGACGCTCGTACAGGCTAGCGGGTGGTGGGCCATCCAGATCCGGAATGGACGGCTTGCGAGCGTCCAGCGGATGACTAGGCTCTGTTGTGTCGCGTCGAATGACTCTGAGAGACGAGGAAATGAAAATCTTGAATCGTGCTGGTCTGATGAGCGTTTCGATCCGGACAGGCGTGGCCGCCGCCGCCGTGCTGGCAGGGATTGGATTGGCGCCTGGGGTCATCGCCCAGACGAAGCCCATAGCGATCGTCGCGCCGCCCGGCGCCCCGATGAGCTTTGCCGATCTTATCGACCGGGTCAGCCCTGCCGTGGTCAGCATCGAGGTCATCACCGAGGTCAAGCCGGCGGCCGTGGCTCGCCGGTTCAATCCGTTCGGGGGTCTGCCCGGCTTCGAGGAGGAGCAGGCGCCAGCCGACCCGCAGGAAGAGGAAAACACCAACCCTGAGCAGAACGAGGAAGGCCGGGCGCTTGGGTCTGGCTTCTTTATCTCCGGCGACGGCTACATCGTGACCAACAATCACGTCGTTGAAGATGCGCGCGAGGTTCTCGTCTCGCTAAAATCGGGCGACCAGCTGGAAGCCACGATTGTCGGGACAGACCCCGAGACAGACCTCGCCGTTCTCAAGATCAAGAAGGACGGAAAGTATCCCTACGTTTCACTGGCCACCAAGGCCAAGCCGCGAGTCGGCGAGTGGGTGGTGGCTGTCGGCAACCCCTTTGGCCTGGGCGGTACGGCGACGGCCGGCATCGTTTCGGCGACGGACCGTGAACTCTCCGGCGGCACTTTCAACGACTTCATCCAGGTCGACGCGGCCATCAATCGGGGCAACTCAGGCGGCCCGACGTTCAACCTGTCCGGTGAAGTGATCGGAGTGAATACGCTCATCTATTCCGACAATGGCGGCGGCGGCGTGGGCATCGGCTTCGCCATCGAGGCCAACGCGGTCAAGAAGATCACGGACGCCCTGATCGCCGACGGCAAGGTGACGCGCGGCTGGTTGGGCGTCGAGATCCAGAATCTCGACAAGCAGTCGGCTGAAGCCTACGGCATCGACGCCACGAAGGGCGCCCTGATCAACCGCGTTCGCAAAGGCGGCCCGGCCGAAGCTGGCGGCCTGCGTCGCGAGGATCTGATCCTCGCCGTGAACGGAGAGGATGTCCGCGATTTCCGTGATCTGACCCGCAAGGTTGGAAGCCTGCTGGCCGGCTCCCGGAACTCGTTCAAGATCCTCCGTCAGGGCAAGGAGCAGACCCTCTGGGTCGTTGTTCGTGAACGGGGCGAAGGGCTCGCCGAGGCCGACGCGGCCGAACCGGCCACGCCGCCCAAGTTCGAGAAGCCCAAGGCGGAGACTGGCGATGTCGCGCTTCTCGGCGGAACTGTCCGTCCTGCCGCAGCGGCTGACGTGCAGCGATTTGAACTCGGCCCCGACTCTGGCGGCCTGACCGTTGTGTCCGTGCAGACGCGCGGAGCGCTCGCGGAAATCTTCGTCGATGCTGGCGATGTCCTGCTGACGGCCAACCAGAAGCCCCTCAAGACACCGAAGGATCTTCAGGACGTCATCACCGCCGCTCTCGCGGACGGCAAGGAGAACGTGGTCCTGCTGGTCGGCTGCGGTAACCAGGGGCAATGCGGCGACAGGGCCTGGCTGAGGCCCATCAAGATCAAATAGGGCGAGTGAGTCATGCGCGTACTGGTGATTGAGGACGACGCAGACGCGGCGGCCTTCGTGGAGCGGGTGCTCGGCGAGGCTGGCCACGGCGTTGATGTGCGTGGCGACGGCGAAGCGGGTCTTCGGCAGGCGCGAACCGGCGACTACGATGCTCTCGTCGTCGACCGCATGTTACCGGGCATGGACGGGCTCACGCTGCTCAAGTCTTACCGTGAATCCGGTGGCCGGGCGCCGGCGCTGTTCCTGTCGGCGCTTGGCGAAGTTGATCATCGGGTCGAAGGTCTGCAGGCCGGCGGCGACGACTATCTCGTCAAGCCCTATGCCCCCAGTGAACTGGTCGCCCGGGTCGAGGCGCTCGGACGTCGGATCCCGGGCGAAGGCCCCCCGACAAAACTCTCCGTCGGCGGGCTGGAGATGGACCTGCTCGCCCGGACGGTGTTTCGCGATAGCGTGAAGATCGACCTGCAGCCCCGGGAATTCCGTCTTCTCGAGTTTCTGATGCGCCATGCGGGCCAGGTGGTCACCCGCACCATGCTTCTTGAGAAAGTCTGGGATTACCACTTCGACCCCCAGACGAATGTGATCGATGTCCACGTCTCGCGGTTGCGCGGCAAGATCGACAAGGATTTCGAGAAGCCGCTTCTGCACACCGTGCGCGGCGCCGGCTATCGCCTCGAAGCCTAGGTTTGCTCCGGGCTGCGGCGGGTGAATTCCGCTGCAGCAATTTCCTGCGGAATGCTCTAGTCAGAAGCCTGATTCAGCGGCGGGCCCGGTTGGGGCCTGCCGTCCATGGCATTCGAGACGTTCTGGCGAATGAAGATTGGCCGCCTGCCGGCGCTCTTCCGAACGACCACGTTCAGATTGGCGCTTGTCCACGCGTCGATCTTCATCGTGTTTGCCGCGTCTCTGCTGGCCTATCTCTATTACGAGACCGCAGGACATCTCGCCCGGCAGGCGGAAGCTGAACTCAACGCCGAGTTCCAGGAGTTGTCGGCAGCCTATCGCGGAGGCGGCTTCGACCGTCTGAACCAGTCCGTGATCGAGCGTTCGTCAGCGCGCGGAAAGTTCTTCTATCTTCTCATAAATGCTGACGGAGCCAAGGCGTCCGGCGATTTTGACGTGCTGCCAGCGGACGCGCCGACTGCGGGCCAGGTCGTGAACGTAAGGTTCAACTACGACGCGAGGGATCTGCAGGGGGCCGCCAGCCGCAGATCAGCAGAGGGCCGCATCTCGCGTCTGGCCGAGGGCGGCGTTCTGATGGTCGCCTACGACATGGGCGAACTCGGGGAAATGAACCGCCGGATCACCAATGTGGTCTGGCGATCCGCTCTCGTGGGCCTCGCTTTTTCCATGGTCGGCGGCGTGGTCATCTCGCGGTCTGCTGCGCGCCGGGCCGAGCAGCTGTCACGGACAACCGCCGACGTCATGGCCGGAGACCTGTCGCGGCGGGCGCCGCTGCAGGGATCGGGTGACGAGTTCGACCGGCTTGCCGAGCAGCTGAACGCGATGCTGGCCAAGCTGGAGAGGCTGGTGGTGTCCTCACGCTCGGCCGGGGACGCGATTGCCCACGATCTGAGATCGCCGCTCACGCGGCTGCGCAACCGGCTCGAAGCAGGCCTGCGGGAATCCTCCGATGAAGGGCGGCAGGCGGCGCTTGTGCGCTCCATCGAGGACCTCGATGGCGTCCTCGCCACGTTCAACGCGATCCTCCGCCTGTCGCGTCTGCAGGCGGGCGCGACGGGGTCCTTCCGCAAGCTTCAGGTTGCCAACCTCACGGATGAACTTGCGGAGATGTATGAGCCCGTCTGCGAGGAGGCTGGCCTGAAGTTCGAGTATCAGCACGACGACGGACTGCAGATCATCGGCGATAGCGATCTCATTGCGCAGGCGCTCGCGAACCTGCTGGATAACGCCGTCAAGTATGCCCCCCAGGGCGAGCGTGTGCTGTTCCGGTCGGTCCGGAATGCGGCGGGCGAGGTCGAGATCAGTGTCGTCGACTCAGGTCCCGGAATTCCGCCCGAAGACCGCGAGCGTGTGCTGGAGCGTTTCGTGAGACTGGAGCAGTCGCGCAGCCAGCCGGGCAGCGGTCTGGGTCTGTCGCTTGTCGCGGCCGTGGCGGACGCGCATCGCGGGCGGCTGGTCCTTGGCGATGGCCTTGGAACGACGGGCAACCGGGGGCTGTCGGTCGCGCTGGTTCTGCCCGCTGTATAGGTGGACCGCGTCACGGGTTCCGGTACGCTCGCGCGCATGAGTCTTCGCCAGTCCCTCTCCGGTCCGAATTCCATCATTGTTCCGCCGGGAGACTGCGTGGCGGCGATCCGTCGCGCTGATCAGCTGGCGCCATATCTGGCGCGGCTGGGAGCGGGTAATCCAGCCGTCATTGAGCAGCTGGGCCTGATCGGACCAGGCCAGATCGTCGACGCAGGAATTGCTAAGCTTGCCGCACTCGACGGTTCGGATCGGGCCGGCGTCCTGAAGGGGCTGCGTGAGGTCAAGCAGGCTGTCCACCTTGCGGTGGCGGCGGCAGATCTCTCCCGTGCCTGGCAGCTCGATGACGTAGTTGGGGCCCTGAGCCGGCTGGCTGACGTGTCGGTGGAAGCGGCGCTGCGTTCTGCAATCGTAACGTCCTGGGCAAGCGGCTGGTTCGGCGAGAAGTGCGCGCGTGCTGACCTTCCCGGCCTCTTCGTGCTGGCTATGGGCAAGATGGGAGCCGGCGAACTCAACTACTCCAGCGATATCGATCTCATCGTCCTGTTTGACCTCGACCGGACGTCCGTGGATCCTGCCTATGCCAAGGAGGGAATGACACGGCTGACCCGTGAGCTCGTCCGGCTGCTGGAAGAGCGGACAGCCGACGGTTACGGGTTCCGGACCGATCTCAGACTGCGTCCGGATCCGGCTTCCACAGCGCCGGCCGTCTCAACCCGGTTCGCCCTGTCGTACTACGAGAGCGTCGGCCAGAACTGGGAGCGGATGGCCCATATCAAGGCCAGGGTGTGCGCCGGGGACCGCGCTGCGGCCGAGGACTACCTCTCCGAGATGGAGCCCTATGTCTGGCGTCGCCACCTCGACTACTGGGCGATTGCAGACATCCATTCCATCAAGCGGCAGATTCATGCGCACGGCGAGCATGCCGCGCTGGCGGCGCTCGACTTCGACGTAAAGCTCGGTCGTGGCGGTATTCGGGAGATCGAGTTCTTCGTCCAGGTCCAGCAGCTGATCCTGGGCGGAAGGATTCCCGAACTGCGGGCGCGCCAGACCAAGGCGGTTCTGCAGGTCTTCAGGCAGTTGAACATCGTGGATGCCGAGACGGTCGACGATCTCGCGGCCGCCTACGACTACCTTCGTGCAGTCGAGCACCGCCTGCAGATGATCAACGACGAACAGACGCACCACCTGACGGACCGACCGGATCACCGGGCGACGGTATCGGCGCTGTGCGGATACGAGGAACAGCCCGTCTTCGAGAGCGATATCACACGCGTTCGCAGGCGTGTTCACGGCGTCTACTCGGATCTCTTCGCGCAGGAGGAGCGCCTATCTGGCGCCGGTGGAAATCTGGTGTTTACCGGGGTTGATGACGATCCCGACACGGTCGCGACCCTGCGAGAGATGGGATTCAGCGAACCATCGCGGATCATCCAGTCTTTCCAGGCTTGGCATCGAGGCTCTGTCCGGGCCACGCGGACGGCGCGGGGGCGCCAGTTGCTGACGTCGCTCGGGCCGCAACTGCTGGCCGCCATGTCGGAGACAGGCGAGCCGGACATCGTGTTCCGGCGGTTCAGCGGGTTTTTCGAGGGCCTGTCCGGCGGCGTCCAGACGATGTCCCTGATGCTGGCCAGACCCGAACTCACTCGCGAACTGGTTGGGGCGATGGCGTTTGCCCCGAAGCTGGCTGTCGACCTTGCCCGGCGGCCGGGCCTCATGGAGGCGATCCTTGGTCCGATCGAGAACGAGAGTGACGGCCAGGGTAGCGACGGCTCTTATGAGGCTGAGATCCGGCGGCGGCTGGAAAGCATGGGAGACTTCGAGGATAAGCTGAACGAAGCTCGCAGATTCCATCGGGATGAAGCCTTTCGCATCGGGTACAGCTTGCTGCAGCGCCGCCGGCCCGCCTCGCAGGCTGCTGAATGCTACACCCAGCTTGCAGACGCCTGTGTGCGCGCGCTTGCCGATGCGGCAGAGGCGGAAGTCCTCAGCCGATACGAGGGATCGATCGGCCGATGGGCCGTCTGTGCGATGGGGAAGTTCGGCGGCCGCGAACTGACCGCCGGCTCGGACCTCGACCTGATCCTGATCTACGATCCTGAAGGCGCGACCGAGCCCAGTCTGGCGGCCCGGTTCGTCCAGCGGCTGATTGCAGCGCTTTCGGCGCCTACGCCTGAAGGGACGCTCTATGAGATCGACATGCAGCTTCGCCCGTCCGGACGCGCTGGTCCCGTCGCGGTCAAACTGAAGGCGTTCGAGGCCTATTACGCCGGAGAGGCGTGGACCTGGGAATTCATGGCGCTGACCCGTCTCAGACCCGTTGCGGGCGATACTGCGCTCATGGCGGCGGTGGAGACCATCGCTATGGCGGCGCTCCAAGTGAAAAGCGGTGATCCGGCGATCCGGCAGGATGTTCGGGACATGCGTCTGCGCATGTTCCGCGATCGGCCGCCAAAGTCGGCATGGGACCTGAAAATGGCCCCGGGCGGGCTGGTGGATATCGAGTTTGTCATCCAGTACGAAGTCCTGCGGAACGCCCGGACTGTCCCGGACGTGGTGCAGGCGTCTTCTGGCGCGGCTCTGGCTGCTTTGGCGCGTTCGGGCTGCATCACCGAACCTGAGGCAACGGCTCTCAGTGACGCGCTGACGTTCATTTCCAGCCTGCAGCAGGCGCTTCGTGTAGCGATGGAGGGCGACTTCGATCCCTCGACAGCGTCGGCTGGCATGAAGGCATGGCTGGCCAATCTGATGAGTTTTGCCGATTTTGAGAGCCTCGAACGCAGATTGTTCGAGCTCTGCCGCTCGGTCACCTCGGTTCGTGACAGCAAACTCGGGTCTGCAGTCGACGGAGACGGGCGCCTGCCGCGTTAGCTTCATTGACGAGAAGGATACCTGAACCGTGCCGAACCAGCGGTCTTTTGCACGGGACGCCCTCGGCAAAAGCGAAATCAGCATGCATAACGATGGGGCCTGGCAAGCTGGGCCAGCCTCTGGTGCATTGCAGAGCGCACCGCAATCGGGAGTTCGGCCTTTCGCCATGCGTGATCCAGACGAGGATCTTGTGTGTCGCATTGGGGCCGGCGACAAGCGCGCCGCCGCCGAACTCGTGCGCCGGCACCTACCCAAGATGGTCGGAATCGGGCGGCGGATGCTGGGCGACCAGGCCGAAGCAGAGGATGTCGCGCAGGAGGTCTTTCTGCGCGTCTGGAAGCACGCGGCATCCTGGAAGCCAGGACAGGCGAAGTTTGAAACCTGGATGCATCGCGTCGCCATGAATTTGTGCCTGGACCGGCTGCGCCGTAGCGGCAGGCAAGGCGGCGAGGTCCCGCCCGACTACCCCGATGCCGGGGCATCCGCGACACGCGCTCTTGACGATCGTCAGCGCAGGGACAGGGTGCGTGAAGCGCTTCTGGTGCTTCCCGAGCGGCAACGTGCGGCGCTCGTTCTTTGTTATTATCAGGAGCGTACAAACATTGAAGCGGCGGAAATCCTCAACGTGAGCGTTGAGGCTCTGGAGAGTTTGCTTGCGCGTGCGCGCCGGACCTTGAAGACTTCGCTGGCGGCCGAGCGAGCAGACCTGCTGAACGGTATCGAGACGGGTTGAGGCGATCATGATGAATGAAGCTCGATTCATGGACAGGCTGGCGATCTACGGCGCCGACCTGTCCCGCTGGCCAGACGAAGACCGTGCTGACGCGGAGGCTCTGCTGCGCAAGGCGCCGCATCGTCTGAAGGACATCTGGGACAGTGAACGCGCATTCGACGGCCTTCTCGGGCTGGAGGCGGATTCTCCGGCGTCCATACAGCTGGAGGCGAAAATACTGTCGGCCTCGCCGTCGGCTGCGGGAGCGCTGCGCCGCCGTGGATCCCTCTTTGGCCTTGGCCTGCCCAAATGGGCGACCGGGGCCGTCGCAGCCTCGCTCGCGCTTGGTTTCGCTGTAGGGTATGCCGCTGAACCGCCAGTCGCTGTACCCCAGGGCGATGCGTCCATGGAGGCGCCGCAGATGCTTGCCTTTGCCGAGGGCGGGTCAGCGATCCTGCTGCTGACCGGCGAAGTCACGGCCGATTGAGAGAGCGATGCTCGGCAAGGCGAAATACTGGCTGATCGGCTCCGTGGCGCTCAACGCTGCGCTGTTGGGCCTTGTGGGCGGCCGATTTGTGGGCGGCGCCAGTAGCGCACCGCCGCCCGAGTCCGTGATTCGGTCGACGCCTCCCCCGCGCGCGGTTCCCGCCGAGGTGCAGGCCGCATGGGCGAAGCTCCCCGAATCGGACCGTGCGGTTCTCGGGGAGCAGTTCTCCCAGCTCTGGGATGCGAAGGGTGAAGAGGTCCGCCGCCTGATCGATGCGACCCGCCGGGTTGCCGAACTCGCGCGGCAGGAGCCGTTCGTTGAAAGCGAACTGAGAAACGCAGTGGTGGTCTACCGGCATTCGTATGCAGGTTTCCAGGATGGCGTTGACGACGTCCTGATCAGTCATCTCGACAAGATGCCCCCCGACGCGCGCGAGATCGCGGCCCGCGGGCTTCTGGCGCCTTACTCGCAGTGGATGCGGCAGACGCGCAACGACCCGCCTGCGGACGAGACGGCAGCGTCCGGAGAGGCTCAGCAGACCCCGCAGGCGCAGCGCTAGCGGGAAGACTTGGAGGCAGTCGGAGCCGCCGCGACCGCGGGACCAGCCACGCGCGGTTGAGTTCGCCGCGGTATCGGCAGGAAGATCGTGACGGTCGTACCGACGCCGACCTTGCTTTCAAGGCGAAGCCGCCCGCCGTGCATTTCCGCGAACGATTTCGTCAGCGCGAGGCCGAGCCCCGTGCCGCCCGTGTTGCGGCCGTCTGGAGACCTGGCCTGCTCGAAGGGTTGGCCAAGTCGGGGAAGATCAGCCTCTGGAATACCGACCCCCGTGTCGCTCACGCGGATCAGGACCCAGTCACCGTCGCGGGCCACTTCGACCCTGATCTCGCCGCCGGGATCGGTGAACTTGATGGCGTTAGCGATCAGGTTCAGCGTCATCTGCTTCAGGGCCCGGTGATCGCCATTGATGTCCGGCAGATCATCATCGGGGTCGAAGGTGAGCGTAACCTGCTTGTCAGCGGCGCGCCTGCGAATGAGGCGGACAGCGGCGTCAACGGCGTCTGACGCGTTGATGGGGCGAGGCTCGATCCGCATCTTGCCGGCTTCGACTTTCGCCATGTCGAGAATGTCGTTGATCATGTCCAGCAGGTGCTGGCCGGCGCCAAGAATATCCTCGGCGTACCCGCGATAGCGCTCGTCGCCCAGCGGTCCGTAGACTTCCGATGCGATCATTTCCGAGAAGCCGTTGATGGCGTTCAGCGGGGTGCGCAGCTCGTGGCTCATGTTGGCGAGGAAGACGCTCTTGGCCTGCAGCGCTCGCTCGGCCCGCGACTTTTCTTCGGCATACTGCGTAGCAAGCTCCCGCGCCTGGCCCTCGGCGCGCTCAAGCTCCGTGACAGCCGCCCGCAGCCTCTTCTCGCTGCGCGACACCTCGGCCTCATTCCGCTTGAGGCTGGTGAGGTCGAGGCCCACCGTGATGAAGCCGTCGCGCGCCGTCTTGCGGTCAACCAGCCGGATCCAGCGATCACTGATGAGCAGGAGCTCTCGCCCGTTCGCGTCGTCACCGAGCGGACGCTCCACCCGGACGAACTTTCCGACCTCGGCCATGATGTAGTCGTACGAGGCTCCGGCCTGCATGACGTCCGGGTCGAGGTTGAAGTCGCGCGCGAAGACGGCATTCCAGTGTGTCAGCCTGCGCCGGGAATCCCAGATCGCGAACGGGCCGGGGTGGGTGTCTATTGCGGTCCTGGCCACGATTTCGGCCTGGCGGGAACGCTGGTGCGCGACGACCTTGTCCGTGGTGTTCAGCAGCGCGCCTGAATAGCTTCCATCCGAAGCGCCGCCGAACATTTCCAGCGAAACCGTGGAGCCGCGCCGATGGCACTGGAAGCCCGTGCTGATCTGGCCGAACGGGTCGGCTTCAAGAAGCGTTTTCGTGACGCGCGCACGATCGTCGTCGGCCACGAGGCCCCGGAACTCGTCGAGTGTGATGGGGCCTGAGCGAACGCCCAGCAGCTCACCGGCCTGGCGGCCCAGGAGCAGGGTTCGCGGACCAGGATCCCAGCGCCAGAACCCGATGAGCCCCGGCACCTCGAGATCCCTCCAGCCATTCACCGGACTGGTCGGCGGAGGAGGCGCCGGCAGCGGCGGCGCGGGCGGCGGTATCTTCCGCGCACCAGACAGGGTCTGCAGCAGACCGATGACAGCAAGGGCCGGCGCGGCCGCGAGCAGCAGGTAGATCGCTATGCGGCTCCAGTCCGCCACACTTGGGGGAACCGCAGGGGATGCAATGCAAACAAGCAAGGCCTCCGCCTGCATGGGCGCGCATGTCTCGATCTGGCGGACCGCGCCACCGGCAATCGAGCGGGGACCGAGAGGTGCAGATCCGGCCTCGCGGATCGTCGCTGTAGCCCCGGGAGCCAGCCCGACAGCTGTATCTGCGCTCACCGTGCCTGAAACCCAGCGGCCGTCGCGCGCTTGCGCATGCAGCCGCAGCCGCCCGTCTTCGAGCAGCTCCATTCGCGACGGCGGCGCTGCCGCACTTGTCTTGATATCGGAAAGCCCCGTCTGACTGCCAGCGATGGATCGCACCGAAGCGACCAACAAGGCGCCCTCCAACCGAGCCCTTGCACTCGCGGCCGCCACCTCGACACGTCCGGCTGCGGACTGCGCCTCGATGATCTGCCGGGCGTGCCGGTTGGTGGAGGCAAGGCGCGATTCTTCCCAGGCTTTCAGGCCCAGGCCGCCGCCGAAAGCCACAAACAGCAACGACAGAACAACGACAGGCGCACGCACCTGTCCCTTCCCGAGCCCACCGGATCGCTGCAAAGGTTCCGCTCGCCGAACCACAGATAATGCCCTCAGTCCCACGGCGAACGTGGGGGTGCAAAGCCTTCCAAAGGGTTAATGACGGATTAACCGGTCCGGGGCGAGCCCGTCAGGCCGCAGATTCCACAGAAGGTTCTGTCGCCTGAGAGCCATCCTTCGCGCCGAAGAGGCTTTCGCGACGTTCCTGGCCCTTGTAGCTCGTGTTCTTGCGGCGCCTTCGATCCGGTCCGAAGTATCCGTTGGTGCGCACAAATGGGCGAGGGTGATTCACAAGCGCGCATACCTTCTTGTATAGATCGGTCGCGGTGACAGGCTTGGCGCAGAATTCGTTGACGCCCGCGTCGCGGGCTTCCTCAACCCGCGAACGCTCGGAATAGGCCGACAGCATGATGATCGGCATCAGCCGGTTCGGGCTGTCGTCCGCGGTGCGCACCAGTCTCACGAACTCGCACCCGTTGATGGGGTCCATTGCGAAGTCGGTGATCACGATGTCGATTCCGGTGGTCTTCAGGATGTCGAACGCGTCCACAGGGTCGCGCGCGTCGTGGAACTCCTTGACGCCGAAGCCGCGAAGAATGGTCTTCACGATGTTTATCATGTGGTGATTGTCGTCCACGATCAGGACGCGGATGAGTTCCATGCTTCGGGGGGTCACGCTCGTTCCTCCCGTGGCTAGGCGGCGCTGGCCGCCAGCGGCTGGCGGCGATCAAAGAAACCGGCGTCTATGACGGGGCGACCAAACAGATAACCCTGCGCATAGCGCACGCCGGCGTCGCGGAGGACGGTGCGATCTTCCTCTGTTTCGACACGCTCGCCGACCGAGCAGATGCCCAGTTCCGTGCACATGGCGGCGACAGCCTTCATCAGCGCGAAGTTGCGAGCGCTGTCCGCCGCCGGCGAGAGGAAGCTTCCATCGAACTTCAGCCCGTCTACATCCAGTGAGCGGAGATAGTTGAAGGACGCGGCCCCGGCTCCGAAATCGTCAAGGGAAACCCGGACACCATAGCTTCGCAGGTAGTTCACGGAGCGGGCGGCGGACTCGATGTCGGAAATCCGGGACGACTCTGTGACCTCGACGGTCAGCCGGCCGGGGCGGAACGGGTAGCCGGAAATGAGCGCTCCAAGCTCGCGCACGACATCGATGCGCTGCACCGTGTCTCCGGAGATGTTCACGGCGAGCTTGTAGGACGGGTCAGGGTTCTGGCTGAGGCGCCTGCAGGCTGCTTCAACCATGATGTAGTCGAGATGGCAGATCTGGCCGCTGCGTTCGGCGGCCGCGATCAGCTCTGCGGGTGACTCTTCGCCTTCGAACCGCGCGAGGACTTCGAAGTGGCTGATCGCAGCGGTATAGGTGTCGACGACCGGCTGCAGCGCGGCCTTCATCCTGCCGTTCATGACGGCGTCGCGGAAGCGTTCCGCCATCAGATCCTCTGCGCGGTCGCCTCGGATGTTGAGAGCGTGCGGCGAGCGCGTGAACGTCCAGTTGAAGCAGTCCGGCGACGCTGCGTCACGCTGGATGACGATACGTCGCCCTCCCTCGATACCCGATATGTCTTCCCAACACGCCCGCCTGCCCGGCGCCAGCGCCCACAGCGCCCGCCGCAGGGAAACGGCGTCCCCCTCGCTGATCAGGTCAACCGCGTTCTTGTCCGCAAGTCTGTCCAGCGACGGGTGATGCAGGAGATGCGGGTCACCGGCTGCCTGCAGGATACGACCCTGGGCATCCGTTGAAACCAGAAGATCCGCTGCGGCAAACGCAAAATCGCGGAATCTGGCGCCGTCAATCTCTGTCCATGCCATGCGACTCAGGTGGATTCAGGCTACGCCATTTCACCTAGAGCCATTCGATTAGCGGTTCGTTAAGCCTACGGGCAGGGCGGTTTCCGGTCGCGTCAGCCCTGAGTCCCGATGGCGCGGGCGATGATATCCATTGCATTGCGGGAAAGATTGCCGCCGGCCAGTCGATCGAGCACGGCACGCGCCGCTTCGCGGCGGGGGGCGTCGTAGGTCCGCCAGCTCTCGAAAGATGTCGACAGACGCGCCGACAGCGCGGAGTTGATCGGATCAATGCGCCCGATCAGGTCCCCCACAAAGCGATAACCCCATCCATCAGCAGCGTGGAACTTGACCGGATTGCTCATGGAGAAGGTCGCGGCCAGTGCGCGGACGCGGTTGGGATTCCGCAGATCATAGTCGGGACGAGCCATCAGGGCGGTGAGCCGCTCGCGGATATCGGCCCGCACGGCGCCAGCCTGCACGGAATACCATTTGTCCATGACCAGTGGCGACGCAGACCAGCGCTGCTCGAAGTGAGCAAGCGCTTCGTCAAAGGCGCCTGTGTCGATGGCGGAGAGCGCCGTGAGCGCCGCAAGGGACTCGGTCATCGTCGGAGCTGACCTGAACGCCTGCATGATGACAGCCTCGAACTCCGGCCCGTGCGCAGACAGGAGCGAAAGCGCCATCGACCTCAGGGAGCGGCGGCCGACCGAGGCGGCCGAGGTATCGAACGCCCCTGACATGACCTTGCCGGCCACGGGAACCAGCACATCCTGAAGCTTCCGGGCGATAGCCTGGCGGAGCGCCAGCCGGACGGTGTGAAGCCGCTCCGGGTCTGCATCAGCCAGTTGCTGGGTCAGCTCTCCAACAGTCGGCACGTTGAGAAGCAGCGCGGCAAATGCAGGATCCTTCGGCGCGGTCTTGCGGACGGACGCATCGAGGGCTGCGACCACCATGTCCATACGGCTGGAGTCGAGGCCGCTCGTGGACGCAGCGGCGTCCAGCAGAAGCGAGCGCTCCATGGTCTGGATGGCGTCCCACTGGGCAAACGGATCGTCGTCGAAGCCCGCAAGACGCGCGCGAGCAATCTCTGGCATGCCGTCGACCAGCCGGATCGGAGCAGAGAAGCCCCGGTTCAGGGAGACGGATGGCGTGCTGGCCACAGAATCGAAGACGAACATTGCCGACGCGTCCGACAGAACCAGCACATGCTCCATCTCGCTCTGGCCTGCATGGCTCGTCTCGAGCTTGGCTCCATTGGAATCGAACAGCGCGATCCGGAGGGGGATCGGAAGGGATGCCTTCTCGGGTTGACCGGGTGTCGGATCCGTCTGCTGGCTCAGCGTCAGCACATACTGCCTCGCCGCCGCGTCGTAGGTTCCAGCGGCTGTCACGGTCGGCGTGCCTGCCTGCCCGTACCAGCGGAAAAAGGGCGCCAGGTCAGTCCTGGTCGAAGCCTGGAAGCTGCCGACGAAATCCTCGATCGTCGCCGCTGTGCCGTCAAAGGTGTCGAAGTAGCGGTTGATGCCGGCGAAGAACGCTTCGTCGCCCAGGATCAGCCGCAGCATGCGAACCAGCTCAGCGCCTTTCTCATACACGGTCGCCGTATAGAGATTGTCGATCCGCGCGTAGGAATCCGGACGAACCGGGTGGGCCAGCGGTCCGGCGTCCTCGGCAAACTGCCGTGCGCGCAGCCGGATCACTTCCTTGATCCGTGCGACGGCCGGAGAGCGCATCGCCTTCGTGAATTCCTGGTCCCGGAAGACGGTCAGGCCTTCCTTCAGGCACAGCTGGAACCAGTCGCGGCAGGTGATGCGGTTGCCGGTCCAGTTATGGAAATACTCGTGCCCGACGATGCTTTCGATCGCCTCGAAATCGCCGTCCGTGGCGGTTTCACCATCGGCCAGGACGTAGGCCGAATTGAAGATGTTCAGCCCCTTGTTTTCCATCGCGCCGAAATTGAAGTCGCGAACAGCGACGATCTGGAAGATATCGAGATCGTACTCGCGCCCGAACGCTTCCTCGTCCCAGCGCATCGAATGCTTGAGGGAGTCCATCGCGAAGGCGGCGCGGTCGCGGTCACCCTTCTCGACATAGATCGCCAGATCGACCTTGCGGCCGGACATCGTCGTGAAGCCGTCACGCAGAACGTCGAAATCGCCGCCGACGAGTGCGAAGAGATAGGAGGGTTTGGGATGGGGATCGTCCCAGACAGCGAAGTGGGCGCCGCCCGGGAGGTCGCCCGACGACACGGGATTGCCGTTGGAAAGCAGGTAGGGATAGCGGTCCTTGTCCGCCTCGACGCGAACGGAGAACGGCGCGAGCACATCGGGACGGTCCGGATAATAGGTGATCCGCCGGAACCCCTCGGCCTCGCACTGGGTGCAGTAGCGTCCGCTCGACATGTAGAGACCGGAGAGTTCTGTATTCTCTTCCGGAGCGATTTCGGTCTCGATCTCCAGAATGAAATCGTCACCCGGCGCATGGACGGTCAGACCCTCTGCGTCCACCGATAACTCATCCCCCGAGAGCGTACGGCCGTCGATACGGACGGACTTGAGGACAAGTTTTTCGCCGTCCAGCCGCAGCGGAGCATCGGCGGCGCCGGTGCGGGTCAGGGCCAGACGCGATTGCACCAGAGTCGCAGACGGATTGAGACGGATATCGAGAGAAACCTGCGAGATCCGGAAGGGATAGGCGCGATACTCGGACAGGCGGACCTGGGGCGGTGTATCTGTTCGCATGGTCAAACCCTTTGCCGGGCCGCTGGGGACCCTGGTCTGGATATCGCGTGAGCGCGGCGCCGACGGCCCGCCCGATGGACTCGAGTTGGGCAGTCGATGTCCCGTACCGGAGCCTTGTGCTCTTTATGCAACCCGTTCTCAAGGCGCAAGTTTGGGGACGCGGCAGGCAGTCGGGACTGGCGCCGACGGCGCGCCCTCAAATCCGGCGGGAATGCAGTCCGTTTCGCCGCTCGCACGCGTTGGGTGCGCCACAGCGGTTGGATCATACCCTATTCGGCAGCCCGCACGACGCGGACGTTCGGGCGATCATAGATCGTGCGCAGGGTGGCAGTGGCCGCCTTGCTCAGCCCGATGATGTCACCGGGCAGTTCCTCGGCGCTCTCGGCGGCCAGGCGCGCGAGGGTCTTTGCAATTCGCATCAGCTCTGGCGCGGATTCAATGATCCGGGCCTGGAATTCGATACGGTCGGGATTGCGGTCATACTCCGCGATCGGCACACGCCAGCCGCCCCAGTTCTGCTCGTCGGTCACGACAACCGGGAACGTTCCGGGGAACGGATGATCGGGCACTTCGCCGGATTCCCGCCAGCGGTTGCGCGAGCGGGCGATCCGCCAGCGCTCGTGGTCCGTGGAATCGTCGCTCGCAACAGCGGATTGTTCCGCCATCAGTTCACTGGCGGCGAACTCGCGGCCAAGCCCGACATCGTAGTGGACTTTCAGGGGCTCATCGAGGCCCTTCACCCACTGGGGCAGGACACGTTCGATGACAGCCCAGGTCCCGACCGGCTTCACGAACACGCGCTGGTTCTTGTGGAACGAGGCCTTGGCCATACAAACTCTCCGAGCTTGCCTCTGGTTACCAGACAACAGTTAGGCGCCGGTGAATCCCGACGCGAAGAGTCGCGGCAGCTTTGCGTTTACTTAAACCGGTTCCGGTAGGGTGCAGGTCAATCCAGCCCCGGGAGAGCGGATGTCGCTCGCTGACGTCATTGATGAGAAAGCCGCAGCGCCGTCGCTGCCCCGTCTGCCCGGATGGCTGCTGGGTTGGGCCCTTGCTGCGCTCCTCTTGCTCGTCACCGGCGGCCCCGCCGCGCTGCGCCACGAACTCCTCGATCCCGACAACGCGCTGCGTCTGGTCCAGGTCCGCGACCTGCTCGCCGGGCAGCCGTGGTTCGATCCTGTCCAGTACCGACTGAACCCGCCCGAAGGCGTGCCGATGCACTGGGCGCGCGTCATCGACGGGGTTCTGGCTCTGCAGATCGGCGCGCTGACGCCGCTGCTGGGCTCGCACGCGGCCGAGACCGCCGTGGCGGTCATCTGGCCGCTGGGTCTGCTGGTGTTGCTCATGCTGGTCGTTGCGCGGATTGGCCGGGCGCTCGGTGAGTCATTCGCCCAGGGTCCGGCCGTGGCGTTCGTCGCTCCGCTCGTCCTGGCGCTGTCATTTCCCGCCATCGAGAAGTTCGGACCCGGATTCTTCGATCATCATAACGTGGTCATGCTGCTTCTCGCGCTCGCCATGCTTGCGGTCGTGCGGCTCGAGCGCGGGGTCGCCTGGGGCGGCGTAGCCGGCGCCGCCATTGGCGTTGCTGTCGGCGTGGCGGCGGAAGCGGTTCCGCTCGCCGCCGCCGCTCTTGTGATCGCCGGTCTGCGTTGGGTCGCAGCGCCCGTGGCGACCGGTCTCGCACTTGCAGCGATGGGCGCCGCGACAGCCATTTCGACGCTCCTCATGCTGGGGCTGCAGTCGCCGCCGTCGCTCTGGTTCGCGCCTGTCTGCGATGCGATTTCGGCGAGTTTTGCAGGCGCGGGACTGGCGGCGGCATGTGTGGCCGGCGGACTCTACTGGGTGGGCGTCAGGTTCCCGGCGCTGGGATGGATCGGCAGGCTTGGCGCCGCCGGTGTTCTGGGCTCCTTGGCGGGCGGCGCGTTGATTGTCCTATTCCCTGAATGCAGCGGCGGCGGCTACGGCTCCATGAGCGACACGCTGGCTTCCCTATGGTTGCCACAGGTGTCGGAGGCTAGGTCGCTGTTCGAGGTGGCGACGGGCGACCTGACGCTGTTGCTGGCGTCCGCAGGAGCGCCTTTGGCGGCGCTCGCGATGATCGCGGCAACGAGACGAACACCGGCGCTCTGGACGGTCGCTGCGTTTCTGGCGGCGGCGGTGTGCGTGATGGTTTGGCAGGTGCGCGGCGCCACGTTTGCCACGCTGTTCGCGGCTCCCGTGTGCGCGCTGATGATTGTCCTGTTGCGCGAGCGGTGGCGCGCGGGCGGATCGATACTCGGCTTTGCCGGTATGCTGCTGATTGCGACGCCCGCGGCGTGGGCGGCGGCTGGAAGCTGGGTGGAGCGCGCCGCCAGCCCGCAAGCGGTCTCTGCGCTGGGCGAGGCGCGGGCGGACGCGCGGGCCTGCTCCACGGCCGATGCGCTGGCGCAGCTCAGCAATGCGCCCGCGGGCGTGATTCTCAACGAGTTCAGCCTGGGCGCAGCCATCCTCCAGCACACCGGCCATTCGGTGCTTGCGGCGCCGTACCACCGCAACGAGGCGGGTCTGACAGCAACCGTCGAGTCGTTCCGCAGTGCGGCGGACGCGCCGCCAGCGGCCCTGCCAGCCGGCGTCGACTATGTTCTGGTCTGTCCTGGCCTGCCCGAGAGCGCATTCTACGCCTCGCACGCCGCCGATGGCGTTCGCGCGGAGGACACGCTTGCTTCCCGCCTGTCACGTGGCGAGGCGCCCGGCTGGCTGGCGCCGGTCGAGGCGGTCGGCGGCCCGTTGCGCCTCTATCGGGTGGTGCGCTGATCCTGCGCGGATCAGGCGGCGGCGGGAGGTGACTGGGTCGCTTCCTGGGGACCGCGTCCGCGCAGGGCGATGGTCGGGATGAAGAACATCGAGACCAGTCCGATCGCAACGATGACGATCGCCCCTGTGAAGATGTAGGACATCGCGTCCGTGAACGCCTGCGCCACGAAGGGCGGTACAGCAACCGGTCCGCCGCCGCTGGCCTGCGAGGCCATCGTCATCTGCTCAAGGCGGCCAAGATCGATCTTGATGCCCGGCAGGGACTTCGACAGCGAACGCGCCAGTTCCGACGTGAGCAAAGCTCCAAAGATGCTGACGCCGATCAGGCCGCCCGTTTGGCGAAGGAACATGCTGGTGGAGGTGGCGACGCCGATCTGGCGCACGGGCGCCGCGCTCTGGGCAACGATGTTGAACAGGCTCTGCGAAGGGCCCAGGCCGACGCCCACCACGAACAGCCGCCAGATCACATCGAACTGGCTGGACTGGGAGGTCAGCTGGGACATCAGGTAGAGGCCGGCGAGCTGCACGACTGCGCCGCCGATCAGCCAGGTCTTGTACTTGCCAGTCTGCGTGACCATCCGGCCCGCGAAGAACGAGCCCGCAATCAGTCCGGCCATCATCGGTATCATCGTCAGGCCCGACGAGGTCGCGCCGACGCCAAGGCCGATCTGGAGGTAGAGCGGCAGGAAGATGATTGTACCCATGAACGCCATGGACAGGATGAAGGACGAGATCATCGTCGTCGTGAAGGCTGGCGACGAGAACAGGCTGAGAGGAAGGATCGCGTTCGCGGTCTTCCGCTCCACGGCCAGGAAGGCGATCAGCGTCGCAAGGGAGAGCCCGAACATGCCCAGCACGATCTGGGACGTCCAGCCGTCCGACGGACCCCAGGTCAGGGCCAGCATCAGCGAGCCGAGCGAGAGCACGATCAGGATGGCGCCGGGAATGTCGATGCGGCCGCCGGAGCGGTGACCGAGGTCGGGCATCTTCGCCGCGATCATGAACAACGCCAGCACGGAGAGCGGCAGGTTCACATAGAAGACCCAACGCCACCCGGCGATGTAGAGGCCCGCAATCGTCACGCTGCCATTGTCGGTGAAGAAGCCGCCGATGATCGGGCCGATCACCGCGGCGATTCCGAACATCGCGCCGAAGAGGCCCGCATACTTCGCCCGCTCGCGTGGAGGAAACAGGTCGGCGATGGTAGCAAAGGCGGTCGTGAAGAGCGCCCCGCCCCCGATGCCCTGAACGGCCCGGAAGACGATGAGCTGCATCATGCCGTCGCCGACGATGGGCATGTCGCCGAACTCGCCTGCAATGCCGCAGAGCCACGATCCGGCTACGAAGATCAGGATGCCGATGACCAGGATCAGCTTGCGACCGTACATGTCGCCGAGCTTGCCCCAGATCGGCACCATGACCGTCGAGGCGAGCAGGTAGGTGGTGGTCACCCAGGCGTAGACCTCGAGCCCGTTCAGCTCCGAGACAATCCGGGGCATGGCTGTGGACACGATTGTCTGGTCCAGCGCGCTGAGCAGGAACACGATCAGCAGGGCAATCAGCGTTAACCGTTTTTCCTGGGGTGTGGGCTCCCGCGCATGTTCGGGTGACTCCGTCGCCGGGGCGGGCGGGGTAGAAGCATCCATACGCATAGACTCCCAGCGCCGGAGCCATCCGGCAGGTCACGTCCTAGCCAAGAAACTCGAGAGTTTCCATCCCCTATTTTGCTACGGTTTGCCGCGCCGGCGCTTGGCGTTGTGGGCGGTGCGTGGCTAGGTGGGGCCATGACAGCTATCGTGCGACCCGCCTCCCGGACCGACCTGGACCTGCTCGACGGCATCATTGCGACCGTCGATCCCGGCATGCTGACCATGCCAATGACGAGGGAGGCGATGGAGGCTCGGGTCGATCTGTCAGTGCGGTCGTTTGCCCGGCCATCGGCGCCGCCGGAGGGTGAGGCATACTTCCTGCTGATGATCGAGGATGACGCCATCGCCGGGACGGCGGCGGTGTTCACCAATCTGGGCTCGGAGCGGCCATTCTATTCCTACCGGATTTCCCGGGATTCGAAGGTGTCGCCCGAGTTGAACGTGAAGTGCGAGCTGGACCTGCTGCACCTCGTGAATGACTACCATGGCGATACCGAGCTGGGGACGCTCTTCATCCAGCGGCATGCGCGGGGCGGCGGCCGGGGCCGGCTGCTGTCGTATGCGCGGCTTATGCTGATCGCGGCCGATCCGGTGCGGTTCGGCTCCAAGGCCATGGCGGAGATCCGAGGCTTTACCGCTGGCGAGGGGCGCTCGCCCTTCTGGGATGCGGTGGGCGCCAAGTTCTTCCGGATGGACTACCGAACGGCAGACGCCCGCAGCGCACGTGACCACAGGTTCATTGCCGACCTCATGCCGCGCTATCCGATCTACGCCGATCTGCTGCCGGACGAGGCGCGGGCGGTCATCGGACGGCCACACCCCGATGCGGAGCCCGCCAAGTCGATGCTGGAAGCGCAGGGCTTCCACTTCAACAATGTGGTGGACATTTTTGACGCCGGTCCATGCGTGGACGCCTTCATCGATCATATCGACATTGTCCGTTCAGCCGTGCGCTGCTCGGCCAGCGAGTTTGCCTCGCAGGGACGGCTGGCTTTCACAGGCCTCGCTTCGACGGCGGATATCGAGGCGTTTGTCTGCACGCAGGCGACCAAGGGTGAGGAAGCCGAAGCCGTGCTGGCGCGGCTTGGCGCATCGGGCGCCGACGAAATGCTGTTCTACCCGCTGAGGGAGAGACGCCGGTGACAATGGACCTGACAGGTGATGGCCGCATCGGCGGCGTATGGAAGCCGCTGTCCGGCGTTCCGCTCGTTTCGGCCAATCCAGCAACCGGAGCGACGCTGTGGACGGGCGCCGAGGCGACGTCAGCGGATGTGGATGCAGCGGTGGAGGCCGCGGGCGAGGCGTTTGAAGGCTGGCGCCGCAAGCCGGTTGCCGAGCGCACCGCGGTTGTCCGCAGGTTTGCCGCGCTTGCCAGCGAGCGCAAGGCGGAGATTGCCGAACTGATCTCCCGGGAGACCGGCAAACCTCTCTGGGACGCCGCGACCGAGGCCGCCGCGATGGTGGGCAAGGCGGAGCTTTCGGTGAAAGCCTATGAAGAGCGTACGCCGACGAAGGAGCAGGCCTCCGGCGCCTTCGTGGCGCGGCTCAGCCATCATCCGCACGGCGTCATGGCTGTCCTGGGGCCTTTCAATTTCCCCGGGCATCTGCCGAACGGGCACATCATGCCGGCGCTGATCGCGGGCAATACCATCGTCTTCAAGCCAAGTGAGCAGACCCCGGCTGTCGGCGAGTATGCCGTACGGCTGTGGCAGGAGGCCGGTGCGCCCGATGGCGTGGTCAATCTGGTGCAAGGCGGTCGCGCGCCCGCCGAACGGCTGGTGGCGCATGACGGCGTTGCGGGCGTGCTCTTCACGGGCGGCGTGCCTGCCGGGCGCGCGATCCATGCAGCGCTTGGCGGCAAGCCGGAGAAGATTCTGGCGCTGGAGCTGGGCGGGAATTCGCCGCTGATCGTGTGGGATGCTGGCGATCTTGCCGCCGCCGCACGCCTGATCGCGAAGTCAGCCTACATCACCAGCGGTCAGCGCTGTACGTGCTCCCGGCGGCTGATCGTGCCATCGGGAAGCGAGGGAGACGAAATCCTGGCGGCGCTCGCGGCGCTGATCGATCGCATTGTCGTTGGACCGCCCGATGCCGATCCGCAGCCTTTCATGGGAGCGCTTATCTCGCCGCGCGCGGCCGATGCGGTTCTGGCCGCGCAGGACGCGCTGGTCGAGGGCGGCGGCGTTGCGATGCGGCGTGTGGAACGGCTCAGCGCCGGTCCGGCCTTCCTATCGCCGGGGTTGATCGACGTGACGGCTGTCGCCGGGCGTCGGGACGAAGAAGTGTTCGGACCCATGCTGCAGGTCATCCGCGCCGCCGACTTCGACGCCGCCATCGACGAGGCCAACAACACGCGCTTTGGGCTGGCCGCTGGATTGATATCTGACGATGGGGAGCTGTGGGACAGGTTCTCGCAGGAGATTCGCGCCGGGGTGGTCAACTGGAACCGGCAGACGACGGGCGCCTCAGGCGCTGCGCCGTTCGGGGGCGTCGGCATGTCCGGCAATCACCGGCCAGCGGGTTACTACGCCGCCGACTATTCGGCGTGGCCGATGGCGAGCCTGGTGGCGGCGGGCGCAGTCCGTGATGATGAGCCGATGGTGGGCGTACGATGACGGCGCGCGAGTACAACTTTGACGGCCTGGTCGGGCCCACTCACAACTATGCCGGTCTTGCGCATGGCAACCTTGCGGCGGCGAACAATCAGGGGAAGGTGTCCAACCCCCGGCAGGCCGCTTTGCAGGGGCTCGCCAAGATGCGGACCCTTATGGCGATGGGGCTGCCGCAGGGCGTGCTGCCGCCGCATGACCGTCCGCATGTCGCTTCGCTGAGGAAGATGGGGTTTACCGGAAGCGACGCTGATGTGGTGCGGGCGGCAGGGGCCGCCTCCCCCGTGTTGCTCGCGAACGTATCGTCTGCATCGGCAATGTGGACTGCGAATGCTGCGACGGTATCTCCGTCTGCGGATACGCTGGACGGGCGGGTGCATTTCACGCCGGCCAATCTGTCCTCGCACCTGCATCGCAGCATTGAGACTGAATTCACGACACGGGTGCTGCGAACGATTTTTGCCGATGAAGCGCGCTTCCGCGTGCATGATGCCGTCCCGTTTCCCACCTTCGGCGACGAGGGCGCCGCCAACCACTGCAGGCTGGCCGCCGAGCATGGCTCGGGCGGGGTGGAGCTCTTCGTACATGCCGGCTCGGCTCTCACGCGGGACGCGGGCGGCCGGTTCCGGGGTCGCCAGGCCGTGGAGGCCTGGCACGTCGTCGCGACAGCTCATGGCCTGCCGCGCGGCGGTGTGGTTCTCGCCCAGCAGGCGCAGACGGCAATCGATGCAGGCGCCTTCCACAACGACGTCGTCGCTGTGTCCAACGGGCCGGTGCTCTTCTATCATGAGGCCGCATTCCACCAGAGCGACGCCCTGATCGCGCAACTGTCAGCGTCCTGCGAGGCGCGTGGTTTCGAGCTGCACGCAATCCCTGTTGCCGCCTCCGACATGCCACTGGGCGAGGCGATCTCATCCTACCTGTTCAACTCGCAGATTGTGACGCTGCCCGATGGCGCCATGGCGTTCATCCTGCCAAAGGAGGCGGAGGAAACGCCGTCGGCGAAGCGGGCCGTCGAGCGCGTCCTCGCAGACAATGGACCGGTACGCGAAGCTCACTTCCTCGACCTGCGCGAGTCCATGCGCAATGGCGGCGGACCGGCCTGCCTGCGGCTGCGCGTGGTGCTGACAGATCAGGAAGCCGCCAGCCTTTCCGGCGGCGCCGTGCTGGACGCGGCGAAGGTCTCGGCCCTTGAGACTATCGTTCAGCGCCGGTATCGCGATGCGCTGACGCCGTCCGAGTTGGCCGATCCCGCCTTGCTGGACGAAAGCCGCACGGCGCTCGACGAGTTTTCCGCGGTGCTTGGCCTGGGCTCGATCTATGACTTCCAGCGGATTTAGTCAGGCGCCGGTCATCGAGACCGAGCGGCTTATCCTTCGCGGGCAGACGGAAGCCGATCTCGATGCCGTGTGCGAACTGTGGAGCAATCCGGCTGTGTTCCGCTTCATCGGCGGTCAGCCGCGCCCGCGCGAGGAGGTGTGGCGCCGCCTGCTGGCGAACGCGGGCAGCTGGGCCCTGCTGGGGCTGGGCTCATGGGGTATCGTGCGAAAGTCCGACGGAGCCTATCTCGGCGCGGCAGGACTGCTTGAAGCAAAGCGCGCGATGGAGCCGCCCTTCGCCGCAGGAACGGTTGAGGCAGGCTGGTCGCTTTCACCTGCGGCGCAAGGTCAGGGACTCGCGTTCGAGGCCATGCGGGCTGTTGCGGACTGGTCTAATGCGCACCTGCCCCAGAGACGTCTGGTCTGCATGATCTCGCCGGACAATGCTCCCTCGCTGAGGCTGGCCGAGCGCTTGGGCTTCATTGAGTATGGCCGGACAACTTATGCGGGCTCTGCCGTCATACTGTTCGAGCGAGCGAGGCGAGATGTCTGATCCGATCATTCTGGCTATCGACCAGGGCACGACCTCCAGCCGGGCTGTGGCGATTTCGCTGCAGGGCGAGGTTGTGGCTTCCGCGCAGGAAGAGTTCCCGCAGATTTTTCCCGAGACCGGCTGGGTCGAGCATGATCCGGAGGCGATCTGGCGATCGGTGCGGCGGACCGTGGAGCAGACACTGGCGCGGCTCGGCGGGCGCACGCCGGCGGCGATGGGGATCACCAACCAGCGCGAGACCGTGGTCGTGTGGGACCGCAGCACCGGCGAGGCGGTCTACAACGCCATCGTCTGGCAGGACCGGCGGACGTCGGCGCGGATCGCCGAGCTGCGGGCGCTGGCGATTGAGCCGATGGTCTCGGCCAGGACAGGACTGGTGCTCGATCCGTACTTTTCGGCGACGAAGATTGCGTGGATCCTCGATCATGTCGACGGCGCACGCGAGCGGGCCGAACGCGGGGAGCTGGCGGCGGGGACAATCGACACCTTTCTCATCTGGCGACTGACGGGCGGACGGGTCCACGCCACCGACGCCACGAATGCCTCTCGCACGTCGCTCTACGACATCGTCGCCGGACGCTGGGACGCAGAGCTGTGCAGCCTCTTCGACGTTCCGGTGGAGCTTCTGCCGGAGGTGCGGGATACGGCGGGCGATTTCGGAACGACCGACATGTTCGGCCCTGCGATACCGATCCGCGCGGCGGTCGGCGACCAGCAGGGCGCGCTGGTCGGGCAGGCCTGCTTCAGGGCGGGTGAGGTGAAATCGACCTATGGGACGGGCGCCTTTCTGGTTCTCAACACGGGCGCGGAGTTCCGCCGCTCGCAAAGCCGGCTGCTGACCACCATCGCCTACCAGGTTGCGGGGCAGACGACCTACGCGCTGGAGGGATCGATCCTGTCGGCCGGGTCGACGATCCAGTGGCTGCGCGACAAGCTGAAGATCATCCGGGACGGCGCCCATGCAGGAGAGCTGGCGCAGACCGTGGAGGATACGGGCGGGGTGTATCTGGTGCCCGCATTCGTGGGGCTGGGCGCGCCGCACTGGGATCCGGATGCGCGGGCGGCAATCCTGGGCCTGAGCCGCGGATCGGAGATTGCCCATATTGCGCGCGCCGCGCTGGAGTCCGTGGCGTTCCAGACAGCCGAGTTGCTGGAAGCGATGGCGGCGGACGGCGTGACGCCCGCCGAGATCCGGGTGGATGGGGGGATGGCGCGCAACGACTGGTTCCTGCAGACCCTGGCCGACCTGACGGGGGTCGGCGTGCGGCGCCCAGCCAATACCGAGACGACGGTGCTGGGGGCGGCTATCCTTGCGGCGGTGGGCGCTGGGCTGGCCGGGTCGCTTCAGGAGGCGGCGGCCCTGTGGAGGCTGGATGGCGCCTTTGACCCGCATGGCGACGGCGAGCGGCGAATCGAACGGTTGGCGGGCTGGAAGCGGGCGGTGAAGACCGTGAGGACCATCTGAGCCGCCGCGGATAGCTCATTTGCTGTCCTAACCCGGGATATGGGAACTGCGGTTCGACGACTTCGTTCTGTGATTCAGCCGCTCCCATGCCCGGCCGAATGCGTCTGGGCGTTTTCTTCCGGCGGCGGTACGGGTATTGGTTCGCGGCAGGTTCAGGATTCTGGAGGGACAACGATGTGCGACAACCACGGTGAAGCCGGCAAGTCGGCGGTCCTTACCTCCCTCAACCATCTCCACCGCCGGGATATCGTTCGCGGTCTTTGGACCGGTTCCATTGTGCTGGCTGCCGCCGGCGCCACGGGATGCGCCGACACTGCGGCATTCTTTGCGCCGACGGATGACCAGCTCATCCAGATGTCAGCGCAGGCATGGGCCGAAACCAAGGCGCAAACGCCCATCTCGAAGGATGCCAACGCCAATCGGCGACTGCAGAGCGTTGGCCAGAAGATGGCCTCCGCTTCGGGCCTGCAGGGCCTACAGTGGGAATTCGTGGTGTTTGATTCTCCCGAGAAAAACGCCTGGGTCCTGCCGAACGGCAAGGTTGGCTTCTACAAGGGGCTGATGGACTTCTGCGACAACGACGCCCAGGTTGCGGCGGTACTCGGCCACGAGGTCGGCCACGTCGCTGCACGCCATGCGGCCTTGCGCGCTGGCCAGCAGACGGCCACGTCGCTCGCGCTGCAGACGGGCGGCGCCCTCCTTGGCTCGACAGTCCAGCTGAGTTCGGAATCGCTGAATCTGCTGATGGCTGCGGCTGGCGCCGGCGCTCAGGTCGGCATCCTGCTTCCCTTTAGCCGGAACAACGAACTGGAAGCCGACAAGCTGGGCGTCGACTACATGAATGCAACCGGCTATGACGTCAAACAGTCGATCCGCCTCTGGGAGAAGATGGGCGCCGCGTCCACCCAGCGTCCCACTGAGTGGATGTCGACTCACCCCAACCCCGAGACCCGGGTGCAGGAGCTTCGCAACTACATCAACACCCGGGGCTATGCCGTCGTTTGATAGTCGCGGGCTTTTGATCAGCCTGCTCAAAGTTTCGCGAGCAGGTTCCGTCTCGATGACGGGGACGTGACGGAAGGCCCAAATCGATAGTAAGGCACGAGCGGCGGGCCGGCATCATGTCGCTCGGCAGTGCTATCGGTGGATGTTCGGCGTTGAAGACTGGCGCATCTCGAATCAAGCTCCCTGCGGCCGCGGTCGAGAAGCTGGAAGACCGCGCGCCGGAAGCCGCGCGGCTACTCAAGCTTCTAGCCAATGAGCAGCGACTGACAATTCTATGCCGGCTGAGCGGCGGAGAACTGTCCGTGACCCAGCTTGGCCAGTTTGTGGATCTTCGTCAGTCGGCGCTCTCCCAGCATCTCGCGAAGATGCGGGCGGAAGGTCTTGTGGCGACCCGCCGGGAAGCCCAGACGATATTTTATCGGCTGGCCGACCCGAACGCCGAGCGGCTCATCGCAGTTCTTTGCGATATCTACGGTTCCCATTGAGTCACGCGTTTTGATCTGGCGCTTTGCCATTGGCTGAGTCTCATGCTGACTGGGGGCGTGCGCCAGAAGCAGGGAGAGCGGTCATGGGCGAGCCGAGACATGTGCCGATCCTCTACTTTTCCGATATTCTCTGCGTCTGGGCCTTCATCGCGCAGCCGCGCATCGACGAAGCTACGCAGGCCTTTGGCGACCAGGTCACGTTCCAGCCGCGCTTCTGCTCGATCTTCGGCGACACGCGACGCAAGCTCGAGATCGGCTGGAAGGACAAGGGCGGCTATGCGGGCTTCAACGCCCACCTCCGGCATTCGCTTGAGGCGTTCCCGGAGATATCCATTCATCCGGATCTATGGATGACGGTGCGGCCAGCCTCATCTGCCAGCCCGCACCTGTTCCTGAAGGCCGTTGAAGTCGTGGAGACGGCCGGTGGCGTGGAACCGGGCTCCGCCGAACGGCTGACGCGCAGCTTCCGGCGCGGTTTTTTCGAGCAGGCGCTCGACATCGGGCGCCGCTGTACACAGGGCGATCTCGCGGCGGATCTTGGTCTGGACATCGCAGCGATCGAAGCCGCGATCAGCGATGGGCGCGCCCATGCGGCGTTGTCGTCGGACTATCAGGATGCCGACGCCATGAAGATCCAGGGCAGCCCGACATTTGTCCTGAATGAGGGCCGCCAGAAGCTGTTCGGCAATGTCGGCTACAGGATCATCGAGGCCAACATCCAGGAGTTGCTGCGAACGCCGAAGGGCGATCAGGCGAGCTGGTGCTGAACAGGCCGGCGCCCTCAGGCGCACAACCTGCGACGGGCTGCCAGAAATGGGGCGCCAGCCTTCGCCAGGAGCGGGTTACGGCGCCACAACGGTGCGCAGGGTCACAAACGGCGTTTTCCTGAAACCGGTCTGTGCGTTCAGGACTTCCAGGTTCAGCACGAGCCTGTCTGCCCCTTTCTGCATCCGCACCGCGAGCGGCAGTGTGGAGTGACGCTCGACCCGGATGGTGTCGCTGAAGTTCTGGAACGTTTCCGGGCTGAAGTTGCGGAGCGTGAAGTTGATCGGGCAGTCGTTGCGCAGGCCCACATTCAGCACGGTCGAGTTGCTCTCATAGCCCTTCGGTTCCAGCGACAGGCAGGATTCCACGAGCATCCGGACGTTGTCCTCGCGTCCGAGGATATCGTCATAGCTCCACGCGACGGTCGCGCCTTCGAAGAGCGCCTTCTTCATGTCCTCAGCGGTACGGCCCTTCGCGAGCACGATCGTCATCGGGCGGTGTCCGCCGTGGCCGGCATTGTGGGTCCAGTCGATCAGGCCGTGGATGTCGGACGTACCCAGCACCGTCAGGTTGTTGTCGAGGGCGATCTGCAAGGCGTGTTCGGAGTGCCCGTCCAGCGTGCCGTTGGCGACTTCGATCCCGTGCAGAAGGCCCTTGGCGATCCAGTCCTTGTGCAGATCGCTCAAGCGGGCGATCCCGTCGGGGGCCTGCGGGATCCAGTTGGGGTGGTTCCAGAACACGAAGGCGCCCTGATCGCGGGCCGCCCGCATGGCCTGCTCGGCGTCGGTCTGCAGCAGCGCGTTGGCGTCGTTCAGGAATACCGCGTTGACATGGCCCGGCGGCATCCCGCGCGTGACCTCGGCGCCGTTGATGACGATGAGGCCTTCAAATCCCTCAGTCTTGAGTGACTCGGATGCAACGTGGAAGGACCTGTTGCGGTCGGGGTGGGGGATGTCCGCCTTTTTCGGCTGTGCCTCTAGGTGCTCGGTTGTCGCCAGCAGGTTGATGCCGTCCCTGTGGGCCTCCTCAACCCGGATGCTCGGCCAGACCTGGCCGTCGGAAAAGACCGAGTGCGTGTGGAGGTCGGCCGTCAGCAGATGGCGGCCATCGCGGGCCATCGGGAATCGTGCCGCGCGATCGTCCTGCTGGGCATGAGCGGCAGGCGCCGCGACCGCTGCAAGGCAGAGGGTGATGGTGACAAGCTGACGGTTCATCGTGGGGCTCTTTCGCTACGGGCTAGATATCTGACGTGCGGATGTCCTGGTCGGTGACGACGGCTGACATGTCGTCGGCCGCATTCTGGACCGTGCGGAAGACCGCGCCGAAGCGCTTCTGGCCGACTTCGCAACGGAGGTAGCCTCGCTGCTTGCCATCAACATGCGCGATGTGCGGATTGGCGTCCTTGGCGCGGTGGACATCAGGCCACCAGGAGCAGACCGAGCTGATGGATGTGGCGGCAAAGTTGTGCCCGATCTTGCTGGAGCGGGCGTCGAGAGGGTCGCGGTGAACTGCGCCTGCCATTGCGCAATGCCAGTCGCCCGACAGGACAACCGCATTCGACGTCGCCGCCATTGCATCGATGATGCGCTGGCGCTGCAGCGGGTAGCCGTCCCACTGGTCCATGTTCCATTTGCGGGCCTCGGGGTCGTCCCTGTACTCAAACGGCGTGAACCACGTCTGTGATGCGATCACGTTGAACGCCGCATTCGACGCCTTTAGCTGATTGAGCAGCCACGATTCCTGCTGGGCGCCCGTCATCGTCAGCGCCGGATTTTTGAGATCGTCGCACGGGAAGTCTCCCGGGAAACCCTGTCCGCAGACCTGATCCGACCGGTACTGACGCGTGTCGAGAAGATTCACGTGCGCCGGTCCGAACCGGTAGGCGCCGTACATCTGGAGGTGACCCTCGAGGCCGTTGAGCATCGGAGGCTGCTCGATCGGCATGTGTTCGTAATAAGCCTGGAGCGCGGCCAGCTTGCGGACAGCGAACTCCAGCCGGGTCTGTTTTTCGGGGTCCTGCGGATCGTCTCCGGCCCAGTTGTTATCGATCTCGTGGTCATCCATCGCCACGATCCAGGGGGCTGCGGCGTGCGCCGCCTGCAGGTGCGGGTCCGTTTTGTACAGCGCATACCGGTTCCGGTAGTCGTAGAGCGTGACGATTTCCGCGCTGTTGTGCTGCCGGACGACGTTGTAGGCGACGTCCTGTCCCGACACCTGGAGCCTGCGCTCGCCGAGTTGGCCCTGACCGCCCTCGTAGATGTAATCGCCGATGTGGATGACGCAGTCCGGTGTCCACTCGGCGAGGTCGCGGTAGGCCGCGTAGCGTCCGGTCTCCCATGCTTGGCAGTTCGCCACCGCCAGCTTCGAGGTACTCGCCTTCGGATCGGATGTCCGCGTGCGACCGACCGGGCTCTCTTCGTCCCCGAAAATGAACTGGTAGAAATACTCTCGCCCGGGCTCGAGCCCATCGAGCTGTACGTGGACCGAGTGCGCCTTGGCTTCCGAAGTCCTTGCAACGCCCTGCCGTACGATGCGGCGCATGGCGGCGTCCGAGCACACCCGCCAGCGGACATCCGTCATGCCCGGCGGCATGCCGCCGCCCCTGAGGGGATCCGGAGCGAGCCGGGTCCACAGGATAACCGAAGTCTCGCGGGGACTGCCCGATGCGACGCCAAGCGTGAAATGGGCGTGGCCGGAGTGCGCGCGCGCGGCAGCGGGGATCCAGAGCGCCGCGCCGGACGCGGCGAGAAAGAGCCGTCGGGAGAACATGGAGGCGTCCACTGATCTGGAGAAAAGCGAGACCCTGCGCGGCCTGGGCCGCGCAGGGAAAGACGCTGAAGTCAGAAGCGGTACTCGTACTGTATCCAGGCCGACCGGGGTTTGCCGTTCCAGCCGTAGTTCGTGTAGTTGGCGGCCGTGTTGGTTCCGCTCTCGTTACGGACCACAGCCCGGTTGAGGGACTGGAACGAACCTGCGCTGCCGCGCTCGAAGTAGTCCTCGTCGAGGATGTTCACGACGCGCAGGAGGATGCGGTGCTGGCGGTCGTCACCCAGGAAGTACTGCACCGAGCCGTTGAGCACGAAGTATTCACCCGTGTTCATGTCCGGGATCACGCGGTTGCCGCTGGCGTCCACCAGGCGCGCCGCTGTGCCGCCGGCGTAGGCGTATTCGGGGCCTTGCAGGCGGGGGTTGAGCGCGAAGATCCAGCGGTCGTTGGGGGTGTAGGTGATCAGACCAGAGAGCGTCCATTCGGGACGTTCGGCGGACTGGCGCTTTTCCGCCGAGCCGGCGGCTCCGGGCACAACCGTGCCGGGCAGCACAGCGCCCGTGCCCTCGCGGATCTGGGTCAGGCCCCGCACCGGATTTGGCTCGAGCGAGTCCATCGCGGTGAAGGACAGGTCAGCCTGGATCTGGTCAAGGTCGATGGCGAAGTCGACCGTGAAGCCTTCGATCTCCTGAACCGCCAGCAGGTTGACCGCGACAGATTCAGACGGCGCGAAGTTCCCGGTCGCCGCCGTCGCGCAGAACGCGTCTGGCGGAACGATGCTGCGGCGGTTCGCGGTGATCACATCCGCCGCGAGAGCGCCCGGGAACGAGCCATTGGAGGCGCCGGCGGCGTACTGCGGACAGACCGCGCTGATGCCCCGCTCGCCGAACTGGTTCTTGATGTCCGTGCGGAAGTACCCGAACTCCAGGTTATAGGTTCCGCCGAAGATGGTGCCATCGATGCCGGCTCCGGCGTTCATCGTCTCGACGGATTGCGGGTCGAGGCCTGGGTTGAGGTTCGCGTTGGCGCCGTAGGCGCCGATCTCGTCGATCTTGGGGGCCGAATACGACGTGCCGCCGGAAGCGCGTGCGTAGGTGCCGAAGCCGAAGTTCTGCCGCAGGCCGACTTTCCAGATCGTCTGGTCGGCAAAGGTCTCGTTGAAGTCATGGCGCGCAGCGAACGAGCCATTGAAGCCTTCGAGGACAGGCAGCGACAGGCGGACATCGCCGTAGACGCCAGTCGTTCCCAGGGTCACGTCCTGAACACCGAACGATGGGTCGGAGAAATCCGTATAGCCCGTGTACTGAACGCCGCCAACGAGATCGAGGTAATCGTTGACGTTGTAGGTGGCCCGGGCGTTTACGCCCCAGTCCTTGTAGCCGGACGGGATGTTGTCGGTGGAGCCGAAGCCCTTCACGGGGCGGCCGTCGCCGAATGAAGTGACCGTCTCGCTCACATACCCAATGGGCGCGCCGATCGGGAACGGGTTCTCGGCCGTGCCGTAGCGCTGACCAAAGAACGGGCTGGCAGGGTTCTGGTTCACCAGCCAGCCTTCGCGGGCCTGGGAGGCGGCGCCATTGATCGTGCCCGGGTTGGTCACGCATCCTGTCGGGAAGCCGATCGAGGACGCGAACGTCTCGAACTGCGCGGCCGTGGTGAAGTTGGTGATGCCGCGGGCGCGGGCCTGGGACTCGATGACGGCGGGGAGATCGGTCAGCCGCGGAATGGTGCAGATCTGCGGCCGAAGTTCGTGGTTGCGGAGGCGCGGCTGCTGATAGTGCGCGTCGACTTCGATGCGGAGGTTGTCGAACGACTCGTTGAGGTAGTTGGCCGTGTAGATCGGGAACTCGGTGAAGTTCGGCGTATAGACAGTGCTGTTCGGGAAGCTGTCGTGGAAATCGACCGTGGTGAAGGAAGCGCCGAGCCGCAGCTCCTGGTCGTCATCCATCTGCCAGAGATATTTCACCCCAAGGCTGTTGAAGTCGTACGGATAGGACTGATAGCCGCCCAACAAGGCGATGTTGTCGCCATAGGCCTCCGGGTCGAACAGTTCGTGCGCATCGGAATGATACGACCGGCCGTAGGCGAGAATGCTGTGGTTGCCCGCCTCATCGAGCGGAACGGCGATGTTGCCGTAGACTTCGCGCGTCTTGAAGGAGCCGGCGTATACGCCAAACTGGCCCTTCAGTTCGCCTTCCGGCTGTTTGGTGCGGACGCTGACAACGCCAAGTCCGCCGTTCGATCCGAAGTAGAGCGACTGGCCGCCGCGATAGATCTCGACGTTCTGGATCATGCGCGGGTCAATTGCTGTCGCCGGCCAGAGATCCTCGCTGGGGGAAGATCTGTCGAAGTAGGGCACGCCGTCGACCAGCAGCAGGGTGTCACGATCTGTGCCGCCGTCGATGCGGATGGTGAACTCGCCCTCGTCCGGCGAGTAGCCGACGTTGGCGCCGCGGATGAGGCCGGCGGCTGCTTCTCCGAAGTTGGTGAAGCCGCCTGTCTCGATCTCTTCGGAGGAGATCAGCTGCACCTGGGTGCCGAACGCTGCGATCTCCTTGGCGAATTCGGTGGCTTGTTCCTCCACCCGACCCTCGACGAGGATGACTTCCTTGCGGGGCTCCGCCTTCGCGCCATCGTCGGGCCCGGACTGCTCCGGCCCGGACTGCTGTGCGTAGGCGACAGAAATGAATGAGGCCGAGCCCATCAGGCCGGCCACGAAGGCGCTGCGGAACAGCTTTCTGGCTTCAATCATCGGATATCCCTCATCCCCAAACTGCGCGGACCTGACCAGCGCCGGGTCGAGGTCAGCCCTATCCAGCCAATGTGACATCAGAATGAAAAACGCTCAGTTTGCAAAATAATAAAAATGAGATATCGGCATGTGCGGCAACTGGGTCACACGATGGCGCGTACAGAATTTCTTCAGTCCGGCGACACGCCTGCGTTTCAGCGCCGTCCAGCGCGCGAAGACGCGTACAGGGATACGTCCAGGTTCGCGGGGCGGGCTCTGCTCATTGACTGGGATGGCGCGGTCGCCGTCTCAAACCGCTTTCACTCCGGGGCGGTCAGCTTCCTCCAGCGCCATGCTGATCGGATCGCCATTGTCTCCAACAACTCGACGGATCTGCCGGAAGAGTTTTCGGCGGTGCTGGAACGCCATGGCGTGCACATTCCTGCGGAGCGAATTCTGCTGGCGGGCGCGGAGGCGGTACGCATCGCAGCCACCGGCGGATCGGGCCGCGTCATGGTGCTCGGCAACCGCAAGATGACAGCGTGGGCGCTCAGGTGCGGAGTTGCGGTCACACGCACCGACCCCGAGACGATCATTCTGCTGCGCGACACGCAAATCAACTATCGGCGGATCGAGCGCGCGGCCAACGGTCTGCGCTCCGGCGCGCGGCTGATCGTCGCCAATCCTGATCGGACGCATCCAGCGGCAGATGGAAAGGTCACGCCTGAAACCGGGGCGCTGCTGGCTGCCTTGCTTGCCTGCGCCGGCGACATCGCGGTCAGCATGGATGTGGTCGGCAAGCCAGGCCGCCACCTTTACCGCCGCGCTCTGGAGGCGCTCGGCGCTCACGTCTCCGACGCGATCATGATCGGGGACAATCCCGATACCGACATCGCCGGCGCTGCGGCGCTCGGCATGGAAGCCGTTCTCGTCGATCCAAAGGCCGGAATCGGCGCGCTGGCCTGAAGCCGCGGGCCGTCGCCTGCTAGAATCGCTTGATCGACAGAACGTCAAATGTGCGTTTCAGGGCAGCTGTCGACCGGTCGTAGTCGGCAAGGGCGAGGCCTGCGATCAGGGCGTCGACGACGCAGAGCTGGGCGATCCGGCTGGTCATTGCCTCCGTCCGGAACCGCGTTTCGCGCGCCATTGTGAATAGCACGTGGTCTGCATAGGCTTGGATCGGTGAGCGGGCGTAGTTGGTGATCACGATTGTCCTGGCTCCGGCTTCCTTGGCCAGCCGGGTCGCTGTCACGGTTTCGACCGTGGCGCCGGAGTGGGAGATGGTCAGCACCGCCACGTCGGGCCCCGTTTGCGACGCCGAGATCGCCTGGACGTGGCTGTCCACCGCCAGCCGCGCATCCAGCCCGATCCGCAACATCCTGTAGTGGGCGTCTTCCGCGATCGTGGCGGCCGAACCAATCCCGTAGACCTCGATGCGCTTTGCGGCGCGCATCGTTGCGACCGCCTTCGTGAGGATCACCGGGTCCAGCACGGACAGGGTGTCCCGGAGGGCCTGGATCCCGGCGTGGAAAATCTTGCGACAATACAGGTCCGCGGTGTCGTCGAGATCAAGATCTTCCTGGATGTACTGGACCGGCTGGACGTTCTCCTGGGCCAGACTGAGCTTGAGCTGCTGGAAACCGCTCATCCCCAGGCTGCGGCAAAAATTTATCACGCTGCCTTCGCTGACGCCCGCCCCCTCCGCAAGCTCGGTCACCGACATGTGCATGATGTCGACCGGCTGGGCGAGTACGAAATCAGCGATCTGCCGCGCGCCGCGGGGCAGCGTTGGCTGCAGCGCGCGGATACGGGCGAGCACGTGCTCGACCGGCGCCCGCTCATCGCTGCGTTTTCGCGGGGCGGGCTGCGCTGCGGGCATTGCCTGTCCGCTTCCAGTCTTGCGCGTCGCCATTCCGCCCCCTGTCGCCATAGGGCCGTCAGGCGCCCTGCGTGAGCTTGCCTCAGTATTGTGAATCGCCAAAATCAGCAATATTCCAGAAGTCTCAAGCCCAAAAACTGAGCTGCGCTCATTTATTGTGGTCGCATGGCTTGATTCCCCGACGCCGGTCACGGGATTGTCACACCGAGCCTCTAGACGCTGGGTGCCTCTCCTCTGGATGCATCCATGCGACAGCTGACCGTCCTTGCCTGTGCTGCCGTCGCGATCCTCTCCGGTTGCCAGCCTCAAGGCGCCGGGGCGCCGGAAACGCTCCGGGTCGTGCTTATTCCCGCAGACGGCGGAACCGAGGACGGGACGCTCGCAGACTACCGTCCCGTCTTTGACGCGGTAGGCGAACTCTCCGGTCTGTCGTTCGACCTGACCGTTGGGCAGTCTTACAACGCCGTAGTGGAAGCCATGTGCAACGGCAATGCGGAGGTCGCCTTCATGGGGCCGGTGACCTACCTGCAGGCCCGCGAGCTTGGCTGCGCCGAAGTGCTGGCTGTAGGCGTGCAGGATGGGGCCTCAGTCTACTACGCCGGGCTCCTGACCGCCGCCGATGCGCCTTACGCCACGGTTGCGGACCTGAAAGGCGCCAGCGTCGCCTTTGGAGATGTCAATTCGGCCTCCTCCTTCGTCTTTCCGATGGCGATGATCCTGGATGCCGGCCTGGATCCGGTTTCGGACCTTTCCAGCATACGGCTGACGGGCAGCCATGCGAACGGCCTCGCAATGCTGGCCCAGGGGCAGGTCGACGTTGCGGCGGCCTCACTGGATTCCTACGAGAAGGCGGTCGGACAGGGAGCTGTCGATCCGGCATGGATCCGCGTCCTGGCCCGGTCGGAGGCCATCCCGTATCCGCCCCTCGTCATGAGTTCGCGCCTTCCGGAGGCGCTCAAGACCCGTCTGAAGGAAGGGTTCGCAGCCGTCCATGAGGCGGACGGCGTCTCTCCGGAAATGATCCGCGGCTACGGGGGCAAGAAAGTCGATCGCTACGATACCAGCTTCGCATCCAGCGAATTCGACGCGACCGCCCGCGTGATGGCGCGGATCGATGATCGGCTGCGCGAAGCCATTTTGGACAAGGCGGGTCAGCCGTGAAGGTCGAACTGGTCGGCGTCGAGGTGAACTTTCCCGGCGCGGCCGCCGCCGCCCTGAAGGACGTCAGCTTCGAAGTGCCAGCCGGACAGGTGTGCGTTCTCCTGGGGCCATCCGGATCGGGCAAGAGTACGTTGCTGCGCTGTCTCAACGGCCTGGTCGCGCCATCCGGCGGGCAGGTGCTCCTTGATGGCCGTGAGGTGTCGCGGCGCACCATGCCGGCGCTGCGGCGCCGGACCGGCACAGTGCATCAGGCATTCGGGTTATCGCCCCGTTTGAGCGTCTCGAGGAACGTGCTGACCGGTTCGCTGGCCGAGGTATCTACATTCAACGCGTGGCTGGGTCTCTTCACTGCGAAGCAGAAGAGGAAGGCGGCGGCTCTCGTCGCCGCCGTAGGCCTTGAAGAGCAGCACCTTGCCCGCCGGGCGTCCGGGCTGTCTGGCGGCCAGCAGCAGCGTGTGGGTATCGCACGGGCCTTGATGGCGGATCCGTCGCTCATTTTGGCGGACGAGCCGGTGGCGAGCCTCGATCCCGCCGCCAGCGCAGAGATCGCAGCGCTTCTGGTCTCGGAGGCGCGGCGTCGGGGCGCAACCCTTCTCTGTTCCTTGCACCAGGTCGATCTGGCGCGCGCGATCGCGGACCGGGTCATTGCCCTGTCCGGCGGACGCATCGTGTTCGACGGTCCACCGTCCCGCCTGAGGGATGCCGATCTGGCGCAGATTTATGGCGCGCCCAGAGAAGTGAACGTGGCATGACGGTCATTCGGCTTGCTGGCGCCAGCGATGCCTGGAGGGTGCCGCCGGCGTTCGGATGGCGCACGGTTGTTATCGTGGTCATCGCGCTCGCCGTTCTCGGCTGGACCGGCAAAAGGCTTGAGATGGATCGCGCGGCGATCATGACCGGCGAGGCGGTGGCGGCCGCCGCTGGCGCCCCCGTGGAATCCCAGGTCGCTCGCGGCGTCTCGCGGCTCGCTGACCAGCTCTGGCCGCCTGTCCTGGAGGAAAGAACCGAGATTGCACGGATCGAGGGGTTCGATCCTGCCCGGCTACCCCTCTTCGCGCGTATCGAGGTCGAGCAGCGGGTGGAGCAGACAGTCGATCCCGATACCCTCGCCATGACTGAGTCCGAGGTTCGCAGTGAGGTTCTGGTCGAGCCGGTCGGGTACGTTACGAAGATCGCCATCAAGCTACTCGAAACCGTCGAGATCGCCCTGTGGGGCGTCGTACTCGCCGTGCTTCTTGGATTTCCGCTCGCCGTTCTGGGCGCCACCAACATGACGCCGCATCCCGCCGTCAGGGTAGCGAGCCGAGGCGTCGTGGCGCTCCTTCGGGCCATCCCCGAACTGATCGTGGCGCTGTTGCTCGTACTCGCCTACGGGTTCGGCCCGATCGCCGGAGTGCTGGCTCTTGCGCTGCATGGCGCCGGCTTCCTCGGCAAGTTCTACGCCGACGACATGGAGAACGCGGACCGGACGCCTCAGGATGCGCTCGTGGCGCTGGGGGCCAACCGGCTGAAGGTGCTTCGATATGCGATCATCCCACAGGTCATGCCGCAGTACGTCGCGTACACGCTGTATGTGCTCGACAGGAATGTCCGCATGGCGACCGTGATCGGCCTGGTCGGGGCCGGCGGCATCGGGCAGGAGCTCAAGGGCCGGTACGATCTTTACCAGTATGGACACGTCGCAACCGTCCTGATCGCGATTTTCATTCTGGTCTTCGCCCTCGACCACCTGTCCAGCCGGATCCGGCGCAGCATGCTGTAGAAGGAGCGCCAGCTCCAAGTGTTTGCACCCGCAGCAGCGAGCCGCATCGCGTCGGAATGAAATGGGCTCCGAAGCTCGCTCGACTGCACAGGTGAACCTGCCGTTATCACACTTCGCACTCCTGGCGATTATTGTGATGTGACGAAATACGGGTGATCACGGACATTTTTGGCAGGTTCTCTCCGGTTTCCAATCGGAACTGCCGTCCACCGATTGCAGCCGCAGCGGCGCTGAACCGGAACCGTCAAGCGTGAGCTGGCAGCCAGACTGTGGTCGCCAGCGAAACGGCCACGATGGCAATTCCAAACGCGATCGCTTCGACCGCCAATGTGCGTTTCGGCCATTGCTTCGCCCCGTCCGGGTCGCTCTCCATGCGGGCCGTGACGATCTGGCGGTTGATCGCACCTGCTGTTAGCGCAGCAAGGGTCGCGCCGAGCTTCACGCGTCCGCTCCTGCAGGGCGGCGATGTGAGCGGCGCGCTCGCCCAGAACCAGACGCCGCCGGCGCTGGTCGAGCCATACAAGCTGACCAACCAGGCTTGTCTCCATCGGTCCGCGCGGTTCGAAGTGGCGGTGATAGTCCTGCCGCAGCCGCACGAAGGCGTCCTCGCTCGCCCACGGGAGCAGGGCGGCCGCGGAGGGGCTCGGCCCAAGTTCTACCAGAACTTCGCCGGACGGCGCCCTGGCCGTCGCGGGAGGGCTCGTGCGCGGGCGCCAACCGCCGGCGGATCCGCCCCTCTGTCTGCTTCAGGCGCTCGAGAAATCGCAAGCCGTCGTCCCATGTCCATCTCTCCGCTTCGAGGATGGCTTCGAAGTACCGATCGTAGGTCCGGTGCCGCATGTGCTTCGGCCGCCGGATCGGCGCTTCGAGGCCCAGCTCCGTGCCCAGTCGCAACCGCATCTTCGAGGCGCGGCGATGGGCGCGGTCGCCCTCGCGTTCGCGGGTGCAAGTGTGGACGAGCCCGCCGCAGGTCGGGCGCCAGAACTCCACCTGCGCCGCACAGAGATGCTGGGTTCGTGCGCGGCAGTGTGGGCGGATGAAGAAGGCCTGCTCGCCGCCGAACGGGCGGGCAAGCCAGGATAGGTCGACATCGTGCTCAACACTGCGCCAGTCTCCATTTCCGAACTTGGCCTTGTAGACCAGCGCGATCTCCTTCCGGCCGCCCACGATGCCGATCGAGCCGGTGACCTCATCGTCCTGCCGCCGGTGCCAGTCGTCGCTCCAGCCATCAACGAGCGTGCCCTCGCCGCGGAGCTTGTCCACAGTGATCCGCCGTACCGTCTCCACGGTCCTCGCGGTATTTGCGCCGGGAGCGTCGGGGTGCCCTTCGAAGGCAACTGGCGTCAGTCGTATTCCTTCACGTCGGTGTAGTCTCCGGCTGTGCGCAGGGTGATGACCACCGGCTCACCGCTGCGGTTGCGCCAGAACCAGCCGTGGCTGCCGGTGAAGGCGGCGGTGAGTTCGCCCGCCTGCCGATCCACCTTCGTCCCCTTCTCGTAGCCGTGGTAGTTGATGCCCGGGCCGTCAGCGTGCGTGTCGTAGTTGACTCCAGGACCGTCGGTGAACCACTCGAACCTTGCGGTTGCGCCTTCCTCCATCACCAGCTTGACCTCGTAGCCGGCGTCCGGAGCAAGGTTTATCGTGAAGGTGTCGGTCCATCCTGTCTGAGCCGAGGGGGCCGGGGCCTGCGGCTGGTCAGTTGCTGCCTGGGGGGCTGCTCCAATGTCGGCTGCGGGCGAGGCTGCGGTTGATGGTGCGCCAGCAGGGACCTGAGGAGCCGCAGGAGTATTGGTTTCAGCCTCTGCCTCCTTCGCCAGCTGCATCTTGATCCGGCCCATCTCGGTGAGCCCCAGAAGGGAGCCGGCTCCGGTGGGGTCGAGACCGTACTCGGCCGGGAGGACCACGGTGGTCAGCAGCGCGGCGGCTATGACGGCCGCGATGCCAGTGGACTTCAGAAGCTGTCCCGTGGAGGGCAGCTCGGACGGGTCGGGCTTTTTCGAATTGAACATGTGTCAGTCTCCGGTCAGGCGACGAAGTAGCCGGCAAGCTGGTAGCCCGCGAGCACGAAGCCCAGCGTCATCAGCACCGTGTTTGCGAGGTAGGCGTGTTGCATGAAGCTGCGCGTCTTCCGCCAGAACCCCATGGCGATCAGGATCGCGCCAAGCGCCAGAAGCTGGCCGATCTCGACGCCGAGGTTGAACCCGATGAGGTTCCAGACGAGGCCGTCCGGCGACATCTCGAAGTCCTGCAGCTTGGTCGCGAGGCCGAACCCGTGGAACAGGCCGAAGATGAGCGTTGCGGCGCGCGTGTCCGGCTGGAACCCGAACCAGCGCTGATAAGCTCCCATGTTGTCGAGGGCCTTGTAGACCACCGACAGACCAATGATGGCGTCGATCAGGTAGGAGTTGACGCTGACGCCGGTGAGGACGCCCAGCAGCAGCGTCGTCGAGTGGCCGATGGCGAACATCGTCACGTAGATGCCGATGTCCTTCATCCGGTAGAGAAAGAAGATCACGCCGAACAGGAACAGCAGGTGATCGTAGCCGGTCACCATGTGCTTCGCGCCGAGATAGACGAACGGCAGGAAGAGGACGCCGGACGTCTCCTGGATGTAGCCCTTGTCTCCGGCCGCAACGCCATGCGCGTTGGCCTCGGCTCCCAGCACCCAGAGAAGCAGCAGGAGCAACGCGCCGGCCACGGCTCGGCCGGAGGCAGAGTCCAGCCCAAACGTGTGTTCGCGGGGGGCGATCCTCATGTGGGCGTCTCCTGGAAATTGCCGGAAGCGTTGGGCACAGCGGCGTCTTGCTCTGGCCTGCGCCTGTGGACCAACCGGTAGAGGGCAGGCAGCACCAGCAGCGTCAGCATGGTAGATGACAGGATACCGCCGATGACGACCGTTGCGAGGGGCCTTTGCACTTCCGCCCCGGCTCCGACGTTGAACGCCATTGGTATGAAGCCAAGGCTCGCCACCAGCGCTGTCATCAGGACGGGACGCAGGCGCGCCAGCGCGCCCTCTCGGATTGCGTCTTCGAGAGGCCTGTGCTGGTCGATCAGAGACCGGATGAAGGTGAGCATGACGACGCCGTTGAGGACCGCCACGCCGGACAGCGCGATGAACCCCACGCCGGCGGAGATCGACAGCGGCAGATCGCGGAGCATCAGCGCGGCCACGCCTCCTGTCATCGCCAGAGGTACGCCAGAGAACACCACCAGCGCATCGCGGGCCGAGCGGAACAGGGCGTAGAGAAGGCCCACGATCATCAGCAGCGCAACCGGCACGACCAGGGCGAGACGCTGCGCTCCGGAGATCAGCTGCTCGAACGTGCCTCCGTATTCAACCCAGTAACCGGCTGGAACCTCGACCTCGCTCCCGATGCGGTCCTGAAGTTCGTCGACGAACGAACCAAGGTCCCGGCCCCTTACATTGGCGGTGACCACGACGCGGCGCTTGCCGTTCTCGCGGCTGATCTGGTTCGCCCCGATCGACAGTTGGACGGTGGCCACCTCCTGCAGCGGCACGAAGGTCCGCATTTCGCCGGGACGTTCCGGCAATGGCACCCGCAGACGGCCGATCTCGTCGATGTTGCGGCGAAGGACTTCGGGAAGCCGGACGAACACGTCGAAACGCCGGTCGCCCTCGAAGATGGTTCCGGCCTCCGCTCCGCCGAACGAGGCCCCAACCACAGCTTGGAGGTCCGACACGTTCAGTCCGAGGCGGGCGAGCGCTGTCCGGTCCGGGGTGATCTGGAGCACGGGAAGACCCGTGACCTGCTCGACCTTGGCGTCCTCGGCCCCCTCGATGCCGTTCACCAGTCCCTCGATCTCCTCGCCCAGCGCCATCAGCTGGTCGGTGTCATCCCCGAACACCTTGATAGCGACATCCGAACGGACGCCCGAGATCAACTCGTTGAACCGCATCTGGATGGGCTGCGTGAACTCGTAATTGTTGCCCGGAATCTTCCGGACGATGGCTTCGAGTTCGGCCACGACCTGCGCTTTCGGCTTGCGTGGATCGGGCCATGCTTTCCGATCCTTCAGGAGGACGTAGGTATCCGCCACGCTGGGCGGCATGGGATCGGTCGCGATGTCGGCCGTGCCGAGCTTGGCGACCACCCGCTCGACTTCCGGCATCTGCCGGATGGCGCTTTCAAGGGCGACCTGCATCTCGATGGCCTGGCTGAGGCTGGTGCCTGGAATGCGCAGGGCGTGCAGCGCGATGTCGCCCTCGTCTAGGTTCGGGATGAACTCGGACCCCATGCGCAACGCCGCAAATCCGGCCACGCCCACCAGCGCCAGAGCGACGGCGATGACCAGACCCCTCAACCGCAGCGCGCCGTCCAGCAGGGGCCGATAGAGTGAGCGCGCGCCCCGCATGATGGGGCTTTCCTTCTCCGAGACCTTGCCGGTCACGAACAGGGCGACAGCCGCCGGAACGAAGGTCAGCGACAGCAGGAGGGCCGCCGTCAGCGCCAGCACGACGGTGAACGCCATCGGGTGGAACATCTTCCCCTCGACGCCTGACAGCGCGAAGATCGGTACATAGACCAGCGTGATGATGATCACGCCGAAGATGGACGGCTTGATCACTTCCACCGTTGCATCTTCTGCAAGCGCAAGCCGTTCGTCCCGGGTCAGCAGCCGTCCCAGCTGGTGCTGCGCGTTCGCGAACCTTCGCAGGCAGTTCTCGACGATGATGACGGCCCCATCTACGATCAGGCCGAAATCCAGCGCTCCGAGGCTCATGAGGTTCCCGGAGACGCGGTTCGCCACCATGCCCGAGATGGTCAGCAGCATGGCCAGCGGAATGACCATGGCCGTGATGATCGCCGCCCGGATGTTGCCGAGCAGCAGGAACAGGACGACCACGACAAGGAGCGCTCCCTCGAGCAGGTTGGTCTCCACCGTGGCGATGGTGCGGTCGACCAGTTCAGTCCGGTCATAGATGGGTTTGGCGGTGACGCCGGCCGGCAACGCCCGTCCGGCGATCTCCAGCTGCCTTGCGGTCGCCTGCGCGACCTCCCGGCTGTTCTCTCCCGCCAGCATGAACACGGTGCCGAGCACGATCTCCTTGCCGTTCTCGGTCGCGGCTCCGGTTCGCAGCTCCTCGCCGATGAGGACGTCGGCGACATCCGCCACACGAACTGGCACGCCATTGCGGTTGGCGACGATGATGCCCTTCAGATCCTCGATGCCGGAGGCCTGACCCGGCGAACGCAGCAGGAGCTGTTCGCCATACCGCTCGACATAGCCGGCCCCGAGATTGGCGTTGTTCTGTTCCAGCGCTTCCACCACATCCGCGATGGTCAGTCCAAGCGCCGACAGCCGCTCCGGCCAGGGGGTGACGTGGTACTGGCGGACGAAGCCGCCGATGGTGTTGACCTCGGTGACGCCCTTCGTGTTGCGCAGCTGGGGTCGGATAACCCAATCCTGCAGGGTGCGCAGGTCTTCGGGCGTGTAGGCCATGCCGTCCGGCTTGCGCGCGCCTTCCTCTGCCTCGACCACATACATGAAGATCTCGCCGAGGCCCGTCGCTATCGGTCCAAGCTGGGGTTCGAGACCCGGCGGCAATTGACTGCGCACGCCCTGCAGGCGTTCGTTGACCTGCTGGCGGGCGAAGTAGATGTCCGTTCCGTCCTCGAACACGACCGTGACCTGCGAGAGGCCGTAGCGGGAGACCGAGCGGGTGTACTGCAGACCCGGAAGTCCCGCGATTGCGGTCTCGACCGGGAATGTCACGCGCTGTTCGGCCTCAAGGGGCGAGTAGCCGGGAGCCTCCGTGTTGATCTGCACCTGGACGTTGGTGATGTCCGGCGTTGCGTCGATCGGCAGGCGCTGGAAGCTCCAGACACCAACGCCGCCCAGGATGAGAACGATCGCCAGCACCGCCCAGCGGTGCGCGATCGACAGATGGATAATGCGCTTCAGCATGGCCCGCCTCAGTGATCGTGGCTCGCGCCGGACTTCTCGACGTCCGCGCGGATGAGGAAGGCGTTGTCGCTGACATAGATCTCGCCGGGTTCGACGCCGCCCAGAACCTCGGTCCAGTCCGGAGACTGGCGTCCCAGCTCAAGCATCCGGACCTCGTAGGTCTCGCCCACGCGGGCGTAGACCACCGTGAAGTCACGGAAGCGCTGCAGCCCCCGCGTGCGGACGGCCAGCGGAACTTCCTCGGAGGCGACAACCACCTCTCCCTCCACCGCCTGGCCGGGCCGCCAGGTGACGCCGTCGGGGTTTGGCAGATGCACATGGGCGATGACCGTCTGGGTCAGCATGTCGGAGGTCGGCAGGATGACCTCGATCTCGCCCCGGTAGACGTGCTGGCCGCCGATGCTCCTGACCGTGACCGGCTGCCCGGCCCGCAGACGCTCGGCGTCGCGCGGGTAGATGAAGAACTCGGCGTGCAGCTGCCGGGGGTCGGCGATCACGAACAGGGGCGCGGAGCCGGCCACGTCTCCGACCGAGGCGTTGCGTTCCATGATGACGCCGCTGATCGGGGCGGGAATGGCGTAGGTCTGAAGACTTTCGCTGGAGGTGATGCTTGCGAGGATCTCGCCCTTCGTGACCTTTTCCCCAATCGTCCGGCGCATCGTGACGATCCGGCCGGGATACCAGGCCCGCACTTCCGCACGCCCCTCAGGCTGAAGCTCGACGCGTCCTGTCAGCGACACGATCTCGTCGATGGAAGCTGTTCCCACCGGCTCAACCTTCACGCCAGCGGCGTCCGCCTGCTCCTGGCCGATGGTCGTGCGGCCTTCATAGGATTGGTACGTCCATTCCGACGTCTTGCCATTGCGGACCGCCGTGACCTTCACGTCGAAGGAGTGCGGCTCGGTGACCACGCCGTCCCCGAGCAGGAAGTCGTCCTTCGGCGCAAACCGGAAGCGGTCCACCTTTGGTCCGAGCCGGGTCAGCTCGACGGCAAGCTGCACCTGCGAGGGCGGCAGCGGCCTGTCTTTCTCGTAGGCGTAGACGTGGAACTCCGGCGGCACGCCATCCTCGAAGATGGTCATCTCAACCGCGAAGTCGCCGTCGCGAAGCATGCGCCCCCGGTGAGGTCCGCGCTCGTAGTCCGAGACAGCGGCCTCGCCATGCTCGCTCTCTGAACTGGCGGCAGGACCTTCGCCGCAGCCTGTTGCAGAGAGGACCGCCAGCAGGAGACAGGTGGGAAAGATCAGGGATTTGAGGGGTGTCATGTCGGGCCTCACAGGGGCGCGCCGGCGTCGAAGCCGCCAAGCAGTCGGGTCAGCGCCACGCTGGCGCGGTGATAGGAAGCAAGAGCAGAGATGCGCTGCAGGCGTGCGCCTGCCAGAACACGCTGGGCTTCGAGCACATCGAGATAGGAGAACCCGCCCTGCTCGTAGCCTTGCCGCGCCCGGGTCACCGCCTCCTCGGCGGAGGGCAGCAGCCGGCCGTCGATAGACACGATCTCGGCGCGGGCGATGTCCATCTGGGACCGCGTGCTGTTGATCTGGCGCTGGAGATTGCGGCGGAGCGCTTCGGTCTCGTGTTTCGCGCGCTGGGCCTCGGCCGATGCGCGGGCGATCGCGCCGCTGTTGTTGTCGCGGAAGGTCAGCGGGATCGAAAGGCCCAGCACAAGCGCCGCTTCGCTGTTGTCGCGGAAGTAGCGCATGCCGGCGGTCAGCGTGGGGTCGGGCTGGGCCTTTGCCCGCTCCACGCCAATCCGGGCCTCGGCCTCGCGCTCGGCGGCAGCCGCCGCTTCAAGTTCGGGGGCCGCTGTGCTCGGTGGAGTTTGGAGTGCATCTCCCGCCGGCGAGAAGGTTTCGACCGAGAAGTCCGCCGCACCGCCCCAATAGCTGGCCAGTGTGCGCCGCGCCGCGTCATCGGCCATGGACGCCTTCTCGTAGGCGATCTCCGCTTCGGCGACCTGAGTCAGCGTTCTCGATGAGGCCAGAAGCGGATCACGTGCTGCGGCAACCCGGCGTTCGACGGTCCGCGAAACCTCGCGAGCGATCTCCAGCCGCTCGGCAGCGACTGCCAGCTCGGCGGCTGCGCGCTGCGCCTCGACATAGGCGAGAGCAATCTCGGCCATGATGTCCTGGCGGACGATCTCGCCATGCGCCTCGACGCTTTTGCCCTGGCGCTGCGCGAGAATCACGCGGGCGGCCCGGTCGCCGCCAAACTCCAGCGTCTGGCCGTAGGACACCGTCGTCTCGGTACGATCAAGCCCGGAATAGAGGCCTGTGCCGACGGCGTTCTCCAGCTGCAGGCCGACGGTTGGATTGAGCGGACGGTCCGCCTGAAATACTGCAGCGCCGGCCGCCCGGCGAGACGCCTCAAACGCCCCAATCTGAGGCGCATCCTGTAGCGAACGCGCAAAGGCGTCCTCAAGGCTGAGACTGGGAGCAGGCTGGATCGCCTGTCCATGCGCCGCCGGCCCCGCAACGAGGCTGGCTGCGCACGCGGTCCCCAGAAGGGCCGCGTATCTGTGGAATGACACGGAAGATGTCCTCGGTCGCTATGCGTCTGATCTCGCCTGACAGGCGAGCGGATCAACAGGGATCAGACGTCAGCGCGTGGAGGCCTCATCAGGGGAAACAGCATCCCGCGAACATGGATGCGCGAGCGGGTCATGCTGACGGGCAGTTCGGACGTGATCGGCCGGATCACGAATTCGGCCTCATCTGCGGACAGGAACGAGGGGACTACGTGGGAATGCAAGCCGGCATGGTCGTCAGGGCCATCAGAGCTAGTCCCCGGCGGGTGATCGTCGCCGTGATCGTCTGCACCCGCGTGGTGATCGTGGCCATGATCATGGTCATCATGATGGTCACGGTCCACGTCCAGCGCGACGGCATGGAGCATGGAGGCCAGTAGCGGGGAAGATGGAGCATGCGCATGGGCGGCGGGAGCCACAGCCATCCCGTAGCCTGCGAAAGCAAGCATCAGGACGAGGCTTACGATGCGCCGAGCGAAGGCCATGCATCCACACTGGAAGCGAAAGATTTCCCATCGATAAACGGTCAGCCGTCGGCGCTCAATGCAAATTACGCTGAATTGAACGGGCGGTGGAATCCTCGACAGGCCCTGGGCGGCGATGTTCGGCCGGCGGCATGGAGGTAGATCGAGATCAGCTACCGCCCCGAATGACCGCCGCGAGAGCCGAGGAAACGCCCGCCAACTCCTATGATCGGGCGCGCATAGTCGTCCCGTATTCAGGTCCAGCATCATCGACTACATGGGCGTGGGTTTGCGACCGTATGGCGGAAACCAGATCCGCAATAGGCTCGGGCCGTCCGAAAAGGTACCCTTGGAACAGGTCGCAGCCGAGCGCCGCGAGGACCACTCGGCTCAGGTCGTCTTCCACCCCTTCGGCGACGACCTTCATTCCGAGGCTATGGGCGAGGTTTACCGTCGACTGGACGATGAGACGGTCACGCGGGCTGGCTGTGATGGTATCGACCAGCGACTTGTCCAGTTTGAGTTCCTGCGCACGTATCCGCTTGAGATAGCCCAGCGAGGAAAGCCCCGCGCCGTAGTCGTCGATGGCGATCTTCACGCCGGCTTCCTGGAGCAACGCGATTGCTGCATCGGCGGCCGTGGATTGAACGATCTCCGCTGTCTCCGTGATCTCGACGCTTATCTCGACTTCCGCCGACCGGATCGCTGTTGCAAGGCCGCGGCAGTAGTCGAGATCTGCGAGCAGGACGCCGGAGAGATTCAGGGCGACCGGGATTTGAACGCCGCCAGCCCGTGCGATCACCTGGTCGGCGATGACCCGTGACAGCGCCCAACGCGTGAGTGCGGCTATGGCGCCGGTGCGTTCGCTGATGGGGATGAAGTGGTCCGGCCGCATCGGGCCGAACTGCGGATGGTTCCAGCGAATGAGTGCTTCCGCGCCAACAATTCGGCCATCCGCCAGTGTCTTTCGCTGGTAGGCGAGCGTGAAGTCTCCGCGATCCAGACCCGGGATCAGCTCTGTGAAGATTGCCAACTGAAGGGAGGGGTCGATATGGGCGATGTCGTCCTGATCGGCGACCATCATGTTACGGGACTGAGCGTACTCCAGAGCCAGAATGGCCCCGTCGACAACTGTCGCAGCATCCGTGTCGGGCCCGCGCAGATAGCGCATGCCGACACGGATGGGCAAATCAATCGACTGGCTGGCCGCACTCACCCGCATGGACAGCTGACCCGTTCCGGTAGGTCTTCGGGCGTCGGCCCGCATCGCCAACTCGCCCGAGAGCACAAGCCCCACCACGCCTGGAGACAGGCAGAAGACCGCCCCGCCGCGGTATGTCTGCTCCAGCACACGGGCAAGATCGATCACAGCTTCGTTGGCCTGCGCTGCGCCGATAGCGGCCCGCAAGGTGCCGAGATTTTCCACGCCTATCGCGGACACCGTCGCGAAGCCGCCATCCCAAGCTGAAAACAGCTCCGAGAGATGCTCCTGCATGGCGCGCCTGTTCGGCAGACCGGTCTGCACGTCTTCGTAGGCGATGGTGCGAAGATGCAGCTCTCTCTGGTTCGCCAGATCCGCTTTCCTGCGCACCAGCTCAAGCCGGACAGCTTCCCAAACGCACAAGACCTGCGCTGCGAGGATTGCCGCCACACTGATGCTGACGGGAGCCAAGGCCTGGACTGCAAAACTTGCGACGACGACACCGCCTGCGATCACCGCATGCACGACCATGACGAGACCGACGTTCTTCAGCCGCGAGCGCGGCCAGAGCGTCAAGAGCACGATCAGGGCAGCGGCGACAGGCCATCCTATCGGGACGCTTCCGATCTCGCGGTTCTGCAGGAGGCTTTCGGCAGCGAGTGCGTGAACAAGAACGCCCGAAGTGGCGATCGATACCGGTGTGGAGAACTGATCCCCGAGTTCGACGGCGGTTGCGCCGATCAGGATGGATCGCCCCTCCACAACGCTTGCGTCGAACTCGCCGGTCAAGACGTCGGCCATGGAGATGACCGGGATACTCCGCTGCCGGATGCCGAAGTCTATGCCGAAGGAAGAGACCGGGCCTTCTTCAACGCCGGCAAGCAGGGACCCGATGCTGGGAATTGTTGAGGTCCCGTGCTGCCGCCCAAGCGAATAGCGACGTATGCGTCCGTCCCGATCCAGTTCAATGTTTACACTTCCCACCAGAGCGTTCGCAGCCAGGTCTCCGAGAGGCTGGTTCTGATACAAGCCGTCGGACTGCAGGAATGCAGGCAGGATCACCCACCCCGCTGAAGCACGGATGGCCTCCGCCAGTTCGGCATCGTCGCGCGTATTTGCGCGAGCACTGAAATCGACGTCGAAGCCGACATATCCAGCTCCCGCTCCATGCAAGGTCCGGATTGCCTCCGCGAACCGGGCGCGTGACCAGGGCCAAGATCCTACCTGGTCAAGACTGCGCGAGTCGATTGCGACCACAACGACCTGACCGGTTGCCTCCCGCTCGATCGTCTGGAAGCGAATGGCTTCGACCGCTCGATCTATGGGGGTCAGAGCGCCCGATAGAGAGAGCAGAAGAACCAGAAGTCCCGCCGCGAACACGTGGGCATGCCCGCGAACCGCTCGGTGAAAGCGGGCCGCAAAGGTCTGCGGCGCAGACCCGTCCCTTCTCGTCCATCGGTTCCAGCTCTGGAGTTTCATCAGCCCGGATTGCCCGGTGCGTTTGCAGCGCCGTTGGCGTTTCCGTTGCCGTTGCCGCCCGTCTCTGCACCAGAGCCGTTTGCGTTCCCGCTGCCGCCGGTCTCGCCAGCAGCGCCGTTCGCGTTGCCGTTGCCGCCGGTCTCGCCAGCGGCGCCGTTCGCGTTGCCGCTGCCGCCGGTCTCGCCAGCGGCGCCGTTCGCGTTGCCGCTGCCGC
>CAYOWK010000022.1:0-64031 GCA_964407665.1 uncultured Rhizobium sp.
GGCGGCGATGTTCCACCTGTTCACGCACGCCTTCTTCAAGGCGCTGCTGTTCCTCTCGGCCGGCGCTGTCATCCATGGCCTGCACCACGAGCAGGACATGCGCCGCATGGGGGGGCTGGCCAAGAAGATGCCGCTGACGTGGATCGTGATGATCCTCGGCACGCTCGCGATCACGGGCGTCGGCATTCCGGGCATCGAGGGGCTGCACCTTGGGTTCGCGGGCTTCTTCTCGAAGGATGCCATCATCGAGAGCGCCTACGCCTCGCACGACACCTTCGCCCAGATGGCCTTCTGGATGGGCGTGTTCGCGGCCTGCCTCACCTCGTTCTACTCGTGGCGCCTCATCATCATGACCTTCCACGGGAAGCCGCGCGGGGATCATCATGCGCATGACGAAGCGCACGATCCGCCGGTCGTCATGGCTGTGCCGCTGGTGCTGCTTGCGATCGGCGCCGTGTTTGCCGGCATGGTCTTCTACGACGCCTTCGTGGAGCACCATCAGGCCGAGTTCTGGGGCACTGCGATCTACAACGCCGCCGAGAACCACGTCCTGCATGATCGCCACGACGTGCCGATGTGGGTGAAGTTCGCTCCCGCCGGCGCCTGGATCATTGGGCTCCTGTTCGCGATCTACTTCTACGGCCTCAAGCCGTCTATCCCGCGCCGTATCGGCCGGGAGAGCGGGCCGCTGCACGCCTTCCTGTACAACAAGTGGTACTTCGACGAGCTGTACAACTTCGTGTTCGTCAAAGGCTCCGCCGCGCTGGGCAACCTGTTCTGGAAGGTCGGCGACAAGACGATCATCGACGGCCTCGGCCCCGATGGCGTAACGCGCGTCGCCAAGGCCGGAGCAGGGGGGCTGTCGAAGCTCCATACCGGTTATATCTTCCACTACGCTCTGGTCATTCTGCTTACGGCAGTGGCGTTCGGCGGCGTGGTGCTGTTCTCGCAGGGGCGGGGTTAGACCATGGACGGCCTGCCGATCCTTTCAATCACCACCTTCCTGCCGCTGCTTGGCGCGCTGCTGATCGTGGGCGTGCGCATCTTTGCGGGCGCCAACGCGACCGACGGGTTCGCCAAGATCGTCTCGATGATCGCCGCGCTGGTGACGCTTGCCGTCTCCATCCTCGCGTTCATGCAGTTCGACCGGGCGGCTCCGGGCATGCAGCTGGTTGAGAGCACGCCGTGGTTTGGCGGCTCGTCCTACTCGATGGGCGTGGACGGCATGGCCATCCTGCTCGTGCTGCTGACGACTGCGCTGACGCCTCTGTGCCTGCTGCAGAGCTATGGCTCGATCAAGCAGCGCCTCACCGAATATCTCGTGGCGTTCCTCATCCTCGAAACGCTGATGATCGGCGTGTTCTGCGCGATGGACCTCGTGCTGTTCTACGTCTTCTTCGAGGGCGGCCTGATCCCGATGTTCCTGATCATCGGCGTCTGGGGCGGCAAGAACCGGCTCTACGCGGCCTTCAAGTTCTTCCTCTACACGCTCCTCGGCTCGCTGCTGCTGCTGGCGGCTCTGGTCTACATGTACGCGGAGACCGGAACGACCGACATCCGCGCCCTGCAGGACTACGCCTTCGATCCAGGCGTGCAGACCTGGCTCTGGCTTGCATTCTTCGCCTCATTCGCCGTGAAGCTGCCGATGTGGCCCGTCCACACCTGGCTACCGGATGCCCACGTCGAGGCGCCGACTGCAGGCTCCGTGGTGCTGGCCGCCGTGCTCCTGAAGATGGGCGGCTACGGCTTCCTGCGCTTCAGTCTGCCGATGTTCCCGGATGCGTCGCTGATGTTCCAGCCGCTGATGTTCGCCCTCAGCGTCATCGCCATCGTCTACGCCTCGCTGGTCGCCTGGCGGCAGACGGACATCAAGAAGCTGGTTGCCTACTCGTCCGTCGCCCACATGGGCTTCGTCACGCTGGGCATCTTCTCGTTCAACGAGGCGGGCATCCAGGGCGCCATCTTCCAGATGATCTCGCATGGCGTGATCTCGGGTGCGCTCTTCTTCTGCGTCGGCGTCATCTACGACCGGATGCACACCCGCGAAATCGCAGCCTATGGCGGTCTCGTGAACCGGATGCCGGTCTACGCCACGCTGTTCATGCTGTTCTCGATGGCCAACGTCGGCCTGCCGGGAACCAGCGGCTTCATCGGCGAGATCCTCACCATGGTTGGCGCCTTCCAGGCGTCGTCGTGGGCGGCCGCCGGCGCCGCGCTGGGCGTGATCTTCTCGGCCGTCTACATGCTGACGCTCTATCGCCGCGTCGTCTTCGGCGAGATCGTCAACCCGGCGCTGAACGACATCAAGGACGTCACAGGCATGGAGATATTTGTCCTGGGGCTGCTCGCCGTCGGGGCGCTGGTCCTCGGCGTGTTCCCCTGGCTGGTGTTCGACAACACGATCGGCACGACAATGGACGTGCTGCGGATGATCGGGAAATAGGGCCATGGATCTGCTGACCGATCTTCAGACCGCCCTGCCGGAAGCGCTGCTTGCCGGATACGGGCTCGTCGCCGTGCTGCTGTGCGCCATGGGCGGAGACCGCATTTCCGGTCTCGTCCGCTTCACCACCGTGCTCGTGCTCGGCATTGCGTCGGCGCTTTGCGTGACGCGCCTGGGCGATCCCGCGACAGTCGCCTTCAACGGTCTCTACAAGGCGACCCAGTTCACCACGTTCGCCAAGGCCGCCACCTACGCCATGGCCGCCGCCGCCCTGTTCATGTCGGGCGGCTTCCTGAAGGTCGCGAAGCTCAACCGCTATGAATACTCGCTGCTGACGCTCTTCGCGACGCTGGGCGCCGGCGTCATGCTGTCGGCCAATGACCTGATGACCCTCTACATGGGCATCGAGACGATGTCGCTCGCGTCCTACGTTCTCGCCGCCTTCCAGCGCGACAGCGTGCGGTCGGCGGAGGCCGGCCTGAAGTATTTCGTGCTCGGCGCCCTGTCGTCGGGCCTCCTGCTGTACGGCGCTTCGCTGGTGTACGGTTTTGCGGGCTCCACCAACTTCGAAGTCATTGCGCAAGCCTCGATGTCGGTCGGGCTCGTGTTCGGCCTTGTGCTGCTCATGATGGGCCTTGCCTTCAAGGCGTCTGCCGCGCCGCTGCACATCTGGACGCCCGACGTCTACGAAGGCGCGCCTGCAACGGTGGTCACGTTCTTCGCCACAGCGCCTAAAATCGCCGCCGTCGCCGTGTTCGCCAGCGTGCTGTTCACGGCCTTCGGACCCCAGCAGGCGTCGTGGGGCACGATCGTCGCCATCATCTCCGCGATGTCGATGCTGATCGGCGCGTTCGGCGCGCTGATGCAGACCAACGTCAAGCGGATACTGGCGTACTCCTCGATCTCGAACGTCGGCTTTGCCCTGATCGGCGTCGCCGCCGGTCCGGAAGGCGCCTCCGCCGTCCTCGTCTACATGACCATCTACGTCGTCGCGACGCTGGGTCTGTTCGGCGGTATTCTGGCCCTCCGCCGTGGCGGTCTCGCACTCGAGCAGATCTCTGACCTGAACGGTCTCGGGCAGCTGAAGCCCGGCATCGCCCTGGGCATGGTCGTGCTGATCTTCTCGATCGCAGGTATCCCGCCAGCGGCAGGCTTCTGGGGCAAGTGGGAGATCTTCCGCGCGGGCCTCGAGGCAGACATGCTTTGGCTCGTGCTGGTTGGTGTGGTCTCCAGCGTGGTCTCGCTCGGCTACTATCTGCGCCTCGTCTGGGCGATGATGATGAAGCCAGCCGGCGAGGCTATCGACCACACGGACTGGACGGTCAGCCTCACGGTCTTCGCATCCTCCATCCTCGTTTTCCCCGTGCTGACGATTGCGATCCAGACCCTCCTGGAAGCCGCCAGCCGGGCCGCGCTGGGCTAACCCGGTGTCCGCAGCGCCGTTCGATGAGGTCTGGCCGGTTCGCCGGTTTGCCGTAATCGACAGCACCAACGAGGAAGCGCGCCGGCTTGTGGCGTCTGGCGACCGGGGACCGGTCTGGCTCGTCGCCGAGCAGCAGACCGCGGGCAGGGGCCGGCAGGGCCGCGTCTGGGATTCCCCCACTGGCAATCTCTTCGCCACCGCGTGCTTTCCCTTTGACTATCCGCTCTCGCAGGCAGCGCTCGTAAGCTTCTCTGCAGGTCTCGCCCTGCTGGACGCCATTCGCATGCTGGGCGTTGAATCCTCCGCACTGCGGCTGAAATGGCCGAATGACGTTCTCGCTGATGGCGCCAAACTGTCCGGCATTCTCGTCGAGACCGCCCTTGGCGAGGGGGGAGCCCTCAACCTCGCTGTGGGGATCGGCGTAAACGTCGAAACAGCTCCGGTTGTCCCCGGCCGCGAGACCGTCCGGGTGCGGGATCTGCCCGGCGGCTCCAATCTGACAGCGGCTGACGTCCTGTCCCGCCTCGATATCGCCCTGCGCTCGCGCCTGCGGCGGCTGACCACCGAAGGGTTCGGGCCCACTCGCTCCGACTGGCTGGCCGTCTCGGCTCACCTCGGGCTGGCAGTCGAGACGCGGACGGCAAAAGGCCCGGTCGCGGGCGTCATGCGCGGCCTCGGGGACGATGGCGCCCTGATCCTGGATACGCCGGATGGCGAGACACTGGTTCGCGCCGGCGACGTATCACTGGTAGGCTAACAGGATTGGAACCGGGCTTCGGCCGGGAAGGACAACAGGCAATGCTGCTGGCGATCGATACCGGAAACACCAACACGCTTTTTGCTGTCCATGACGGCAAGGACTGGCGGGCGCAGTGGCGCAGCGCCACCGACATGACCAAAACCTCCGACGACTACGCCGTCTGGCTGTCGCAGCTCATGGAGATCAACGGCCTCCAGCTGAACCAGATCGACGACTGCATCATCTCGACGGTGGTTCCCCAGTCGCTGTTCAACCAGCGCAACTTCGCCCGTCGCTATCTGAAGGTCGAGCCGTTCGTGATCGGCGAGAACGTCGAGCTGGGCGTTAAGGTGAACATTCCCAAGCCCAGCGAAGTCGGCGCGGACCGTCTGGTGAACGCCGTTGGGGCTCATGCGATCTATCCGGGCGCCCTGATCGTGATCGACAGCGGCACCGCCACGACCTTCGATGTCGTCAGCGCCAATGGGGACTTCGAGGGCGGCATCATCTCGCCCGGCATCAACCTTTCGATGAAGGCGCTGCACGAGGCGGCGGCCAAACTGCCGCGTGTCGCGATCCAGAAGCCTGCCCATGTGATTGGCAAGGATACCGTCGAGGCCATGCAGTCCGGCGTGTTCTGGGGCTATATCGACTTGATCGATGGGCTTGTGGAGCGGATCAAGGAAGAGTACGGGGCCCCAATGACGGCGATCGCAACAGGCGGCGTCGCATCCCTGTTCCAGGGCGCTGCGCGGCGGATCGACCAGTTCGACCCCGACATAACCATCCGAGGTCTCCAGATCCTGTACGAACGCAATATCAGGCAGTCCGCCCGGGAGCTGGGATGAAGGGCGCCGAACTGTTTTTCGCGCCACTCGGGGGCTGCCGCGAAATAGGAATGAATCTCAATGCCTACGGCTACGGCCCGCCGGATGATGTCCGCTGGATCGTGGTCGATGTCGGCGTGACCTTTGGCGACGACACGACGCCCGGGATTGACGTCATCGTTCCGGACGCCTCCTTCCTTGAGGAGCGCGCCGACCAGATCGAGGCGATCATTCTCACGCACGCCCACGAGGACCATATCGGCGCCATCGGCTGGCTCTGGCCGAAGCTGCGCGCTCCGATCTACGCGACGCCGTTCACGGCCTTCCTCGTGCTAGAAAAGCTGCGCGAGCGCGGGCTTGAAAAGGTGGCCAAGCTGCACGAGATGCAGCTTCGCTCGAAGCACACCTTCGGCCCGTTCGAGGTCGAGCTGATCACGCTGACGCACTCGATCCCGGAGCCGAACGGTCTGGCGATCCGCACGCCGCTGGGCACCATCCTGCACACGGGCGACTGGAAGATCGATCCCGATCCCATCGTCGGCGAGGATTTCGACCAGGCCAAGATCGAGGAGATCGGCGCCGAGGGCCTGCTGGCCATCGTCTGCGACTCCACCAACGTCTTCGAGGAAGGCGAGGCCGGCTCCGAGGCGACCGCGCGCGAGAACCTCGCCCGCGTCATCGCCCAGCAGACAGGCCGCGTCGCCGTCGCCTGTTTTGCCTCCAACGTCGCCCGCGTGCATTCCGCCTGCGAGGCCGCGGTGGCGTCGGGCAGGGCGATCTGCCTCGCCGGCCGTTCCATGCTCCGCATTGTCGAGGCGGCCCGTTCGGTTGGCGTCCTCACGCAATTTGACTTCATCGCGCCGGACGAGGCCCAGCGCCTTCCCGGGCGCAGCGTGATGTACCTCTGCACCGGATCGCAGGGCGAACCGAACGCCGCCCTGTCGCGCATCTCGCGCGGCGACCACCCCAGCATCAAGCTGGGGAAGGGGGACACGGTCATCTTCTCCTCGCGGGTCATTCCCGGCAACGAGAAGGCCATCGGCGCGATCCAGAACCAGCTGGCCGACAACCGAGTTCAGCTGATCACGGCCCGCCAGGAAGACATCCACGTCTCCGGTCACCCGTGCCGCGACGAACTGCGCCGGATGTACCAGTGGGCCCGCCCGCAGGTCGCCATTCCGGTGCACGGCGAGCGCCGCCACATCATCGAACACGCCCGCTACGCCCAGTCGCTCCAGATCCCCGAGGCGCTGGCTCCGTCGAACGGCGACATCATCCGGCTGGCCCCCGGCCGCGCCGAGATCGTCGATTCCGTACCGACCGGACGCCTGTTCGTCGACGGCCAGCGTCTGGTTCCGGAAAACTCCGGCGGCCTGATCGAGCGTCGCAAGATCGCAACGGGCGGCTACATCAATGTCAGCCTCGTCCTGCGCAAGGGCGTCCCTGCCGACGTCCCGGCGATCATCGCGCGCGGCTTCTCCGAAGACGATGGTCGTCCGGCCGATGAATCGCTGGAGACACTGGACGAGGCGGCCTCTGGGGCGCTCGAACGCCTGTCCCGGAACGATCTGGAAGATGACGAGCGCATCGAGAAGGTCATCGGCAAGGCTGTCCGGCGAGCTGCCGAAGCCGAGTTCGGCAAGCGCCCGGTCATCGACGTCGTGATCCACCGGGTCTGACCGGTCCGCCTCAAGCAGCCGGATGACAGCGGGGCCGTTTGCACGGTAACAGGCTGCATCGCTTTGCTTGCAGGGAACACGCGCATGGTCGGACGTCTCAACCACATCGGAATCGCCGTCCCGTCGATCGAGAAGGCGTTCGAGACCTACCGGACCCTCTACGGCGCCACTGAATTCGTGGAGCCCTTCGACATGCCGGCGCAGGGCGTTCGTGTCGGCTTCGTGAACCTGCCCAACACCCAGCTCGAGATCATCGAGCCGCTGGGTGAAAAATCGCCCATTATCAACTTCCTCGAGAAGAACCCGAAGGGCGGGCAGCACCATGTCTGCTTCGAGGTGCCGGATATCCACGCGGCCAAGGCCGACATGATCGCCAAGGGTGCGACCGTACTGGGCGAGCCGCGCATCGGCGCCCATGGCACCCTGGTCATCTTCATCCACCCGAAAAACTCGGATGGTGTGCTGATCGAACTCATGGAAACCCCGAAAGAGGCCCACTAGAAAGACTTATGGGCGTTTTTGAAGCGATCGTCGTCTTTGTCATCTCCTGGTGGCTGGTGTTCCTGCCGATGCTCTCGGCCGGAACCCGCAGCCAGCTGGAATCGGGCGATGTGGCTCCCGGTACGGAGCCGGCGGCCCCCGTGAAGTTCGGCCTGCGCAAGAAGGCCCTCTGGACCACGCTCATCGCCGCCCTGATGACGCTTGCAATCTGGGGCCTGCTGGTCAGCAACGTGTTCGCGTTCATGTTGCCCGAGATCGAAGGCGCCGCCTGACGAACCGCGCGATCGGCCCCCGCAAATTGCCTTGTGGGCGACACATTGCCGGGGCACGAAACGGCGGCTATCCAGCGGTCATTCAACGCTTTTCCGCACCTTCCATGAGTCTCATCCCATGCGCCTGTCGCGATTTTTCCTTCCCGTCCTGAAGGAGGCGCCCTCCGACGCGCAAATCGTGTCGCACCAGCTGATGCTGCGGGCTGGCATGATCAAGCAGAACGGGGCGGGCATCTACACCTGGTTGCCGCTGGGTCTGCGGGTTCTCAAGAAGATCGAGGCCATCGTCCGCGAGGAGCAGGTCCGCGCCGGCGCCATCGAGTGCCTGATGCCCACCATCCAGCCGGCTGACCTGTGGCGCGAGAGCGGCCGCTACGACGCCTACGGCAAGGAGATGCTCCGCATCGAGGACCGCCACGAGCGCGAGATGCTCTACGGCCCCACGAACGAGGAGATGATCACGGATGTGTTCCGCTCCTACGTCCGCTCCTACAAGCAGCTGCCGCTGAACCTCTACCACATCCAGTGGAAGTTCCGGGACGAGGTGCGTCCCCGCTTCGGCGTGATGCGCGGCCGCGAGTTCCTGATGAAGGACGCCTACTCGTTCGACATCACGCCGGACGCCGCCCGCCAGAGCTATTACCGGATGTTCTGTGCCTACCTGAACACGTTCAGCCGCCTCGGCCTGAAGGCTGTTCCCATGCGCGCCGACACCGGCCCGATCGGCGGCGACCTCAGCCACGAATTCATCATTCTCGCCGAAACCGGCGAGAGTGCTGTCTTCTGCGACAGCGCCCTGGTCGACATGCCCGCCCCGGGCAAGGACCTCGACTTCTGGCAGGACCTCAAGCCCGAATTCGAAAGGCGCACGGCGCACTACGCCGCCACCGAAGAGATGCACGACCAGGCCCGCTTCGAGGCCGAAGTGCCTGAAGAGCGCCGCCTGTCGGCTCGCGGCATCGAGGTCGGCCACATCTTCTACTTCGGCACCAAATACTCCGCCCCGATGAAGGCCGAGGTCACGGGCTCCGACGGCAAGAACATCCCCGTCGAGATGGGCTCCTACGGCATCGGAGTGTCGCGCCTCGTCGGCGGCATCATCGAGGCCTGCCATGACGACAAGGGTGTCGTCTGGCCTGTCAGCGTCGCGCCGTTCACCGCCGCCGTCGTCAACCTGCGGGCCGACGACGCCGACGTCTCGGCCGTTTGCGAGAACGCCTACGGCCAGCTGATGAACGCCGGCGTTGACACCCTGTACGACGACACCGCCGAACGTCCCGGCGCCAAGTTCTCGACGATGGAGCTGATCGGACCGCCGGTCATGCTGCAGGCCGGCCCCAAGGGTGTGAAGGCCGGCACCGTCGAAGTGAAGGACCGCAAGACGGGCGCAGTGGAAGAGCTCTCGCTCGAAGCCGCGATCAACAAGTGTCTCGCCATCGCCGGAGGCGCAAAGGCCTGATGGAAGCGCGCGTCGTCGAAAAACCGTTCGGCCCGTTCGAACGCATGCTCTCCATGCGCTACCTGCGCGCCAAGCGGGAGCACGGCGGCCTCGCACTCATCTCCATTGTCTCGGTGATCGGCATCACGCTCGCCGTCTGGGCGCTGATCGTCATCATGTCGGTGATGAACGGCTTCCGGATCGAGCTGGTCTCCAAGATCGTCGGCTTTGAGCCGCACCTCTATGTCATCACCGACGGCATGAGCCAGCCGGAGGTCGAAGGCATCATCGACGAGTTGAAGGCGCGACCCGGCGTGGTCTCGGTGGAGCCGATGATCGAAGGCACCGCGCTCGCCACCGCCAACGATCGCAGCGACGGCATCCAGATCCGCGGCGTCCGCCCGGACGATCTGCGCGCCAACCGTCTCATTGTCGATGGCATGGCCAACCTGAAGGAAAGGGGCCGGGAAGTCGGTTCTCTCGATGCATTCGGAGAGCAGGGCGCCGCCTCGGACGACATCGTCATCGGCCAGTCCTTCGCCGATGCGCTGGGCTTGCGGGTTGGCGACACCATCACGCTGCTGCAGGCCAACGGCGCTCGCACGGTGCTGGGTCAGTCCTGGCGCCGCCGGTCGTTCACGATCTCCGGCGTCTTCCATGTCGGCAACGACCGCTATGACCGCTACATGGCGTTCCTGCCCGTAGAGGCGGCCAAGAACTATTTCGGATATGACGAGGGCTATCCCGTAGTCGGCGCCCGCATGTCGGATCCGGACGTCGCCAACGAGTATGCCGGCGCGATGATGCGCGAGGGCTATCCCTACACCCAGACCTGGATCGAGCGTCAGGGCGGCTACATCACGGCGCTGCAGGTCGAGCGCAACGTGATGCGGCTGATCCTTTTCATCGTTGTCGTGATCACGGCGCTTAACATCATCACGGGCGTCCTGATGCTCGTGAAGAACAAGGCGCGGGATGTCGCGATCCTGCGGACGCTGGGCGCCACGCGCGCTGGCGTTGTCCGCATCTTCCTGATGACCGGCACCATGCTCGGCACGGTCGGCGTGCTGGCAGGCGTGGTGGTCGGCGTTCTGTTCTGTATCTTCATCGCCGACATCCAGCACTTCCTTGAGGGGCTGTTCGGCTTCCAGCTCTTCCCGGCGGACGTCTACATGCTCGACGCCATCCCGGCGAAGCTGGAGTGGGCGGAGGTCGCCACGATCTCAATCGGCGCGTTCTTCGTGACGCTGCTGATGTCGATCATTCCCTCCATGTGGGCCGCGCGCCTCAATCCAGTAGAGGCGCTGCGCTTCGAATGACCGCTGCAACCTCCAGCACGCCGCTCGTGCTCTCGCTTCGCGGCGTCACCCGCACGTACCAGTCCGGAGAGAAGACACTCCGCGTGCTCCAGGGCGCAGACCTTGATCTGCACGCCGGCGAGATGGTCGGACTTGTGGGCCCGTCCGGCTCGGGGAAGTCGACGCTGCTCCACATCGCGGGCCTGCTTGAAAAGCCCGATCAGGGAACGGTGCAGTTCGGCGGCAAGGATGCGCTCGCCATGTCCGACAAGCAGCGCACGCTGATGCGGCGCATGCAGCTCGGCTTCGTCTACCAGTTCCACCACTTGCTGCCGGAGCTGAACGCGATCGACAACATCTGCGTGCCGCTGATGATCAACGGCGTGCCGCGCTCCAAAGCCCGCAAGCGCGGCGAGGAATTGCTGGCGATGATGGGCCTCGTCGAGCGCGGCCACCACCAGCCGGGCCAGCTCTCCGGCGGTGAACAGCAGCGGGTGGCGATCGCGCGCTCGCTGGCGAACCACCCGAAGGTCCTGATCGCCGACGAACCCACAGGAAATCTCGATCCGGCCACGTCGAGCCGGGTTTTCCAGAACCTTTTGGACATCGCCCGGAAAGAAAACGTGGCAGTCCTTGTCGCCACGCATAATCTCGAACTCACGGCGCACATGGATCGCGTGCTGACCCTGGTCGACGGCCATCTGGCTGCGGCCCAGGTCCGGACGATCACAGAGGCGGCGCCGGTCGAATAGACGCGATCAGAGGTGAATTGGTGACGGATACGCCGGGCTTCATCCATCTGCGGGTCCGGTCGGCGCTCTCGCTTCTGCAGAGCATGATCCGGCCCAAGGACCTCGGCAAATGGGCCGCTGCCGAAGGCGTACCCGCCGTCGCCGTGACCGACGAGAACCTCTTCGCATCGCTGGAGCTGTCCGAAGTTCTCAGCGGCGCCGGTGTGCAACCGATCACCGGCCTTGCAATTCGCGCTGTCGAGCCGGGTCTGACCGGCGAGTCCGGAACGCTCGCCCTGCTGGCGCAGAACGAGGCCGGCTACGGCAACCTCATGAAGCTGTCGTCCGAGGCCTTCCTCAACACGGAGGGGGACGCGAACACGCTTGCGTTCGAGCGCGTGCTTGAACTCTCCGAAGGTCTGATCTGCCTCACGGGCGGCTATGGTGGCCTGCTGCACAGGCGCGCCGCTGCCGGCAAGCGCGAGGAGGTGGCACGCGTGCTTGACCGGCTCGCCGCCGCGTTCCCGGGCCGTCTCTATGTCGAGCTGCAAAGGCACGGCCGCCAGGAGGAGTTCGACGCAGAGGACGTGCTGATCGGGCTGGCCTACGAGAAGGCCATTCCGCTCGTCGCCACGAACGATGCGCGCTTCGCCAAGCGCTCGCAGCACGAAGTCCACGACGTGCTGATGTGCATCGCCCACTCGAGCTACGTGTCCGAGGCGGACCGTCCGCGCGCCACCCCGGAGCAGTACCTGAAGTCGGCGGCCGAGATGGCCGAGACGTTTGCGGACCTTCCCGAAGCCATCGCCTCAACGGTCGAGATCGCCCGGCGCTGCGCCTACCGCCCGAAGGGTCGCAAGCCAATCCTTCCGAACTTCGACACCGCCGGCGGCCGGGACGAGGCGGCCGAACTTGTCGCCCAGGCCGAAGCGGGCCTTCGCGACCGTCTCTCCAGCGGTCAGCTCTACGCGGAGCGCTCCGTCTATGAGGAGAGGCTCGCCTTCGAACTCGCCGTCATCAGCCGCATGGGGTTCGATGGCTACTTCCTGATCGTGTCCGACTTCATCAAGTGGGCGAAGGACAACGGCATCCCGGTGGGACCGGGCAGGGGCTCGGGCGCAGGCTCTCTGGTCGCCTGGGTGCTGACCATCACGGACCTTGACCCGCTCCGGTTCGGCCTGCTGTTCGAGCGCTTCCTGAACCCCGAACGCGTCTCGATGCCCGACTTCGACATCGACTTCTGTCAGGACCGCCGCGGCGAGGTCATCGAGTACGTTCGCGACAAGTACGGCGCCGACCGGGTCGCCCAGATCATCACCTTCGGCACCCTGCAGGCCAAGGCCGTGATCCGAGACGTCGGCCGCGTCATGCAGCTACCCTACGGCCAGGTCGACAAGCTGTCGAAGCTGGTTCCGTTCAATCCGGCCAACCCGCCGACGCTGGCCGAAGCCATCGAGATGGAGCCACGCATCGGCGAGGCGATGGAGGCCGACGAGGCCGTCGCCAACCTGATCGAGGTCGCCCAGCAACTCGAAGGTCTCTACCGCAACGCCTCGACCCACGCTGCAGGCGTCGTCATCGGCGACCGGCCGCTTGTCGAGCTGTCGGCGCTCTACCGCGATCCCAAGTCGGACATGCCGGCCACCCAGTTCAACATGAAGTGGGCCGAGACGGCCGGCCTTGTGAAGTTCGACTTCCTCGGCCTCAAGACGCTGACCGTCATCGACCGTGCGCTCGCCTTTATCGCCAAGGAGGGCAAGGAGCTGGGCGCAGGCTGGGACTCGCTCGACGACCGCAAGACCTACGAACTCATGGCCTCCGGCGAGACGCTTGGCGTATTCCAGCTCGAGGGTCAGGGCATGCGCGACACGCTGCGCAAGGTCCGCCCGAACAGCATCGAGGACGTGATCGCGATCATCTCGCTCTACCGCCCGGGTCCGATGGACAACATCCCGGTCTATGTCGAAGGCAAGGAAGATCCCTCCACGGTCAAGTACCAGCACCCGGACCTGAAACCGGTCCTTGAAGCGACCTACGGCGTGCCTGTCTATCAGGAGCAGGTCATGCAGATGGCCCAGGTTGTCGCCGGCTACTCGCTCGGCGAGGCCGACCTTCTGCGCCGCGCCATGGGCAAGAAGAAGCTCGAGGAGATGATTGCGCAGCGCGAGCGCTTCTGCGCGGGTGCCGCCACCAACCTCGGCATGGAGCGCTGGCTCGCCAACGAGATCTTCGACACGATGGAGAAGTTCGCGGGCTACGGCTTCAACAAGTCTCACGCCGCCGCCTATGCGGTGATCGCCTACCAGACAGGCTTCCTGAAGGCGAACCACCCGGTCGAATTCCTCGCGGCCTCGATGAGCCTCGACCTTGGAAACACGGACAAGCTGGCCGCCTTCTTCCAGGAGGCCAAGCGCCTGAAGATCAAGATCGTCCCGCCGGACGTGAACATCTCGAACGCCGACTTCGATGTACGCAGCCAGGAAATCTTCTACGCGCTGGGCGCCATCAAGGGCGTCGGCAAACCGGCCATGCTGGGCGTCGAGCGCGCCCGCGAGAACGGCAAGTTCACCAGCCTCCACGACTTCTCCGAACGGATGGACCCGAAGCTGGTCAACAAGCGCTGCTTCGAGGCGCTGGCTCGGGCCGGCGCCTTCCAGAGCCTCGAGCCCAACCGCGCGCAGGCGCTCGCCGGCGCCGGCCTGCTCGCTGCGATGGCCGCATCAGCGGAAGAAGCGCGGACCAGCAACCAGTCGAGCCTGTTCACGGATGTCGCTGACACCCGTGCGCCACTTCCAAAGGCGACCGGATGGACCGAAGCCGAACGCCTCGATCATGAGCTCGGCAGTATCGGCTTCTTCCTGTCCGGCCACCCGCTCGATGATTTCATCGCAGGCGAGATGCGCACGCACATCGTGCTCGCCGCCGAGCGGATGGCCATCGGTATGGAGCGCGCCTTCCTCGACATGATCGGTGTGGTCCGCGCGCGCGTGGAGAAGCCCGCGCGCATGGGCGGCAAGTTCGCCTACCTCACCATCTCCGATCCCTCAGGCGAGTTCGAGCTGATGGTGCCGCCGGAAATCCTGGCGGCCAGCCGCGACGACATGGAAGTCGGGGCCCAGATCCTCTGCCGCGTGAAGGTCCGCCGCACTGACGATGAGCTCCGCTTCGCAATGGAATCCGTCAAGCCGCTCCACCGCGCGGCCCTGGGCAAGCACGACGCCCTGCGCGTCCGCCTCAGCAACAGCGCCTCGCTAGAGTCCGTCGCGCACATCGCCGAAGGGCTGAAGAAGGTGAAGAGCGCCATGACCGGCGCGATCATCCTCGAAATCCCGATCGACAATCACCGGCTGGTGACGCTTGCGCTCGACGGCAAGTATCCCGTCGATCCCGGCGCGATGCAGGCGTTCAAGTCCGTACCCGGCGTCGATCAGGTTCGCCCCGCCGCCGCCTGACGACCGGGCGCCTCAGCGGCCCTCGCGCCGCCAGGCCAGCATCAGGAACGCCACCGCCAGCAGCATGCCGACAACGCCCGGCAGCAGGTTGGTGGATTCGGTGGCGCGCACCGCATACGCCTTGCGCTCGCGAAGTCCCAGCCACTCATTGCCAGAGGCATTCCCGCGCGCGCCGATGCGGCGGACCTCAGGCATCTCCGGCGTACCGTCAGCGCCGACACGATAGACGCCGCCCAGCGTCGCGACGGCGACCGGCTGCAGCTTTTCCGGCGTCGCCCGGAGGTCGATGTACTCGCGCGGATGCGTTGGACCTCGCAGGGTCACGCCCTTCAGGTCGCCGGACTCGACCGTGTAGACGCCGAACTCGCGGCCGGGCAGCGTCGCCGAATAGCGGCCGGGAGAGACCAGCGTCCACGGCGCCTCACGGCTCTCGCCGCCGGGCGTCGTAAGCGTTAGCGGCTTGGGACTGTCAGACAGCGTCCGCAGCGTCGCCGTCACTTCCTGGGCGTTCGCAGCGGTGATCTGGAGGAACTCCTCCTCCAGCTCCGGTTCCTGCATCAACCAGTGCGCCGTCCTGCGGATCAGCTCCGCATAGGGACCGCCACCCTCATATCCGCGCGCCCACAGCCACAGCTGGTCCGTCGCCACCGAGGCGACGCGTCCCTTGTTGACCCGGTCCAGCAACAGCAGCGGCGAACCATCCGGCGCCTGCAGCACGACGTCTGCGCGGCCAGCTTCCACCTTCATGTAGCGCATCCACGGCCCCCACTGGGCCTGACCCGCCGCCAGCGGCGCCGTCACCGAGTGGCGCTTGCCGAGTTCCGAAATCTGCGGAACGAAAGTGCGCGTCACGATCTCGCCGGTCGCACGACCTGGCAGCACGGACACCAGAGGCGTCTCGTACAGAAGCGGGCTGTCTTCATAGGCTGGACCGGCGGCGACGAGCAGGGCGCCGCCGCGCTCCACATAGCGCGACACCCGCTCCAGATAGCCGCTCTCGAGAACGCCGGCGCGCAGCTCGTGGTCGAAGATGACAAGGTCGAACTCGTCCAGCTTGTCCCGGAACAGCTGTGCACGGGGGAAGGCGATCAGCGCGATCTCGTCCGTCGGCGTACCGTCTGACTTCTGCGGCGGCCTCAGGATGGTGAAGTGCACCAGATCGACGGAGGGATCGGCCTTCAGCAGATCGCGCCAGATCCGCGCGCCGGGATGGGGCTCGCCCGTCACCAGCAGAACCCGCAGGCGATCCTGCACGCCAGAGATGGAAGCCGACGCCAGATTGTTGGCCTTGGTCAGCTCGTCCCGGATCTCGGCGACCTGGAGCACGATCAGGTTCTCGCCGCGGCGTTGCAGATCGACGGGCAGCGTAACAGGCTCGCCCACCGGAACGCGCTGCGAGGGTTGCGCCTCGCCGTTCACGGAGATCGCCACCTCGACCGTCGCAGCCTCGGGATCATCCACCTGCACCCGCAGCTCGACCTGCGTGTTCATGATGCCGAAGGAGGGCGCCGACTGGATCTCGATCCGCCGGTCCTTCTCGTCCTCGCCGCCCACGATCAGCGCGTGAACCGGACCCAGCGGCTCGGCCGCCGCCATGTCCTCGGGAACGTCCTGCACCTGTCCGTCGGTGATCAGGATCGAGCCCGCGACCCGGTCACGCGGCGCATCCGACAGCGCCGACTGCAGTGTCGTGAAGATGTCGGTGCCGTCTGCGTCCGGATCGGTTTCCGCGATCCGCAGCTCGATGGTCGGGTCCGTCTCGAGCCGCGACTTCAGCGCCTGGTACGCCGCCTCGGACGTTTCCTGGCGCCCCCGGAAGTTCATGCTCTCGGAGCGGTCAACGACCAGCGCCACAATGTCTTTCAGCGGTTCGCGCTGTTCCTGCACCCAGATCGGGTTGGCCAGCGCTACCGCAAGAACGGTGATCGCCAGCGCGCGCATGAGCCAGGCGCGACCCCGGCGAACCAGATAGACGATCCAGAGCGCAGCGGATGCGGCCACGAGCGACCACAGCACCAGCCAGGGCGTCAGCGGATCGAAGGCAAGGCGTGCGATATCCTGCATGGCCTAGTCGGTGTTCCTGTTGTCGCGCTCGCGGCCAAGGCGTTCAAGCAGGTCTGGAATGTGGACCTGATCCTCCTTGTAGTTGCCGGTGAGGATGTACATCACGAGGTTCACGCCGAAGCGGTAGGACATCTCGCGCGCAGGTTCGCCGCCTTCCATGGTGTTGATCGGGCGCCCGGTATTGGGATCGACCGCCCAGGCGCCGGCCCAGTCCGAGCCGCCGATGAACAGGCCGGAGACGCCATCGCCGCGCCGCGTATCGCGGTCGCCGCTGGTCCCCTCCAGCCACAGCCGCCCGTTCAGACGGCCCGGAAACGACCGGATCAGATAATAGCTCTTGGTGATCACGTGCGTGGACGGGGCAGGCTGCAGCGGCGGCGCGTCGATGCCGGCCAGCAGCACTTCGAGGTTCTGCGACACATCACGGCCGGGCGCAGCGTCGCGTGTGTCGACCACAAACGCCCCGCCATTGCGGAGATACCCGTTCACGGCGTCGACCGCTGCCGGCGACAGCGGCTTCGGGTTCCGGGGCACCGCGTAATAGATCATCGGATAGAGCGAGAGCGCATCCTTCTCGAGATCGATGGAGTGCGGCGTGCCCGGCTCCACCGAAGTGCGCTGATAGAGAACCTCGCCGAGTCCGATCAGCCCGTTGCGGGTCGTCTCGTCCAGCCGGCCATCGCCCGTTCGGACATAGCCGAACCGCAGCGACGACGAGGCTTCAAGCACCTTCTGCTGCGCCGTCTGCGCCTCGGCTGCTCCGGGGTGAACGACGAGTGCGCCACCCGCCATGAAGGCAGCGAGAAGTGCTGCCCGCCCAAACCGCGGCAGGCGCCCGGCAAAGGCTAGCGCGATCAGCAGGTCCGCCGCCACGATCGCGAGCGCGGTTGCGATCATCCACCCGCCGAGCCCGCGCCGCTCCAGAATCTGTTCCTGCTCTGTGACCTGCACGCCCGGCGGGAAGGATGTAAACGCGATCGGGGCCGGCGCTCCCGCGTTGAGCGCACGCTCGCCGCTCTGGCCGCGATAGAGGCCCGGCGGATGGGCGGGACCGGGACGCACGGTTTCGAGTTCCTTTCCATCAATGGGCGCAGCGCCGGGAGGCGGAGAGCCAAGCACGCCAAAGCCGTCCAGCGTACGGACCGGTGTCATCGCGCCCTCGGCAGCAGTTCGATTCTGCACCCGCGACCCGCCAGACACCACCGTCCGGCGCAGCATCTCCACAAAGGCCCCGGTATAGGGCAGGTCAGACCAGTCCGGATCAGCCGTCACGTGAAAGAGCACCAGCTCGCCGCTGCCGGACTTCGCAGCCGTCACCAGGGGCGTGCCATCCGCCAGCGTCGCCCATGTCCGTGATTGCAGGTCGGCCGAAGGCTGCGCCAGAACCTGCTGGCGCACCACGGCGTCCTGCGGCAGCGGAATGCCCTGGAAGGGCGAACCGACAGGGAAGGCCGCCAGCTTCTGCGGCGTCGCCCAGGCGAGAGCCCCGCCGAGTGCGCGCGATGTCGGGCGCAGCGGCACAGGCGTCAGCGGATCATTCTGCGAGGCCAGACGCGGCCCGGCAAACCGGATCAGCACGCCGCCGCCCTCGATCCACGTCGTCAGCCGCTCCATGTCGGCTTCCGAGATGGATCCCCGGTCGCCCAGAATTATGGCGTCGATGGGCGTATCGAGCAGGTCGGACAACGGCCGCTCGGTCAGCTGCACGTAGGGCTGCAACGCCTTGCGCACATAGTAATGCTCGGACAGCAGCGGCTGCGCCTCGTCGCGCGCATCGGCAAGGCCGACCGACGGACGCCGGGCCGTATCGTCCCACATCCAGACAGCGCCCGCCGACGACGATCCCGCAATCCGGAACCGGGCCACCCGGTTCAGCACGGCGGCAGGGATCGAGAACAACGCTTCGGCTGTTGTCGCGCCGCTCTCGAATGTCAGCCGCGTCGTTCCCAGAGAGGCGCCTTCCGCCGTCTCTGCGATCACGTCCGCTGTTTCGATCCCGACCGGCAGCGAGCGGACGACCGATACGCGGGCGCCTTCGGCCGAGCTGTCAGCGGAGGTGATCGCAAACCCGTTCCGGGGCCGCGTCACGCGCGCTTCGGTCGCCGCAATCGTCGCCAGGTCCCGCGAGAACGCTGCGGCGCTGTCGTGATCAAAGCCGTCGGTCGACCACACGATCCGTCCGGGCTTCAGTCCGCTTTCCTTCAGCGCCGCCAGCGCCGCATTCCGGTCAGGCAGCCAGGGCGCCGGGCGGGCGTTGCGCAGCAGCTGCCGTGCGGTCTCAGTATCCAGGGCCTCGGTAACGTCACGCGGCGCCTCGCGCGGCGCCGTGAACATCACGTAGATCTCGCCGCCGGAGGTCGAAGCTTCGTCGACCGCGGCTGCGGCGTTGCGGGTGATGTCGCGCCAGCGCTCCGCGCTCGTCCAGCCGTCGTCCACGATCACCAGCGTGCCGCCCCCGGCCAGCAGGCTGTGGTTGGGGGCCCAGGTGGGCCGAGCAAAGCCAAGGATCGCGAGCGCGAGAGCCAGAAGCCGAAGCAGCAGTAGCCACCACGGCGTCCGGGCCGGCGTTTCCTCTTCCGCGCGCAGGTCGTCCAGCAGGGCGAGAGAGGGCAGCGCGAACTTCTGCGGCTCCGGCGGCGTCGCCCGCAGCAGGAACCAGAGGATGGGCAGGGCGAGCAGGCCGATCAGGGCCAGCGGCTGGAGAAACAGGATGGGGCCGATGTTCACGCGACCACCCCGGCGTTTGCAAAACCATGCGCCAGAAGGGAAAGCGGCGTGCGCGCCTCCTCGCTGGTCGAGTGCGGCACGAACCGCCAGCCCAGCGACGCCGCCAGATTCGTCATCTCTTCGCGGCGCTGCCGGAACCGCTCCAGATAGGCGTCCCGTATGGTCTCGGCGCGGCCGACAAGCCTCTGCTTCTCTTCACCAGGCCGGTGGAAACGCACGCGGCCCTGGAACGGATAGCCTTCCTCGATCGGGTCGCACACCTGCAGCAGGGCGCCGTCCCGGCACTTGTTGGCAAGCGCCTTCAGATTGTGCTGCCAGAGGTTGAGCGGCGCATAGAAATCACTGGCGATGACGACTGCAGCTGCATCGCGCGGCGGCGGCGGAAACGGCGTCTCCGCCTTGATGTTTCGCATGTCCTCCCCGACCCGCGACGACGCCTTGGCCCCGGACACCGGAGACCGGCCGCCGCCCAGCGCGCCGCAGCGCTCGCCGGATCGCGACAGGGCGCCGGCCAGCGCCATCGAGATAACCAGCGCCCGGTCCGCTTTCAGGATCCGTTCCTCGTCGCTCGACCACTGGAAACCGGGCGACGGGTCGACCCAGAACAGGAAGGTCCGCGCCGTCTCCAGCTCGGTTTCGCGTACATAGAGGTTCTCTTCACGGGCCGAGCGGCGCCAGTCGACCCGGTCGGCGCCGTCCTCGCTCAGATGGCGCCTGTACTGCCAGAAATTCTCGCCCGTACCCGAACGCCTCCGGCTGGCCGAGCCGAGGTGCGCCACCGACGCGGCGCGAGCCTGCGTCGACAGCGTACCGAGGTCGGCCGCCAGCGCGGCAGCTTCAGCTTTCAACTCGGAGAGAGGCGCCTGGGGCAAGTCTGCGGGGTCCTCTGTCAGCCGCCGTCAAGCGGCCTTGCGGGCAAGATCGGCGATCAGCGACGACAGCGAGCCGCCCTGGCCGGTCGGGTCGTAGGCGAGCGCCATGCGGTGGCCCAGTGCAGGTTCGGCCAGCGCCTCGACATCGTCCAGCGACGGCGCGAGCCGACCCCGGATCAGGGCGCGGGCGCGGGCGGCCAGCATCAGCGCCTGACCGGCGCGCGGGCTGGGTCCCCACTCGACGCGGCGCTTCACATCCGCGTGTTCGGTCTGCTCCGGGCGCGCCGAGCGGACCAGCTTGATGATCGTCTCCAGCACCTTTTCCGGGACCGTCATGCGGCGAACGAGCTTCTGGATCGCCAGCAGCTGGTCGGGCGTCAGCGCAGCCTGGACGGACTGCTGGTTGACGCCGGTCGTCTCGACGAGAATTTTCCGCTCGGTTTCGAGGTCGGGATACTCGACGTCGATCTTCAGCAGGAAACGGTCGAGCTGGGCCTCGGGCAGGGGATAGGTGCCCTCCTGCTCGATCGGGTTCTGGGTCGCCAGAACGTGGAACGGAGCGGGCAGGTCATAGCGGGCGCCGGCCACGGTCACGTGGTGCTCCTGCATGGCCTGAAGCAGCGCAGACTGGGTGCGGGGCGAGGCGCGGTTGATCTCGTCGGCCATCAGCAGGCTGGTGAAGACCGGGCCTTTAACGAACCGGAATGACCGTCCTGCAGGGGTTTCGTCGAGAATCTCCGAGCCGAGAATGTCTCCGGGCATAAGGTCCGGGGTGAACTGGATCCGGCCCCAGTCGAGACCCAGCGCCCGCGCCGCCGACTCGACCAGCCGGGTCTTGGCGAGGCCGGGCGCGCCGATCAGCAGGGCGTGCCCGCCAGCCAGGATGGCGGTCAGGGTCAGCTCGACGACCCGTTCCTGGCCGAACACCGCCTTGGCGATTTCGGCCTTCACCGCCGCCATCGTCCGAACGGCGGCGTCCGCCTCCGCGACAATATCGGCGCCGTGGACGTCGAGGGTTGCAGCTTCACTCATGCTGGCGCTTTACCTATGTCTGGAGCCTTGCCGCTTCTGGAGCCGCCATGACGAACGGAACCCAAGACAAAGCCGGCACGCTGATGGACCTTGTGTCCACTCTGCAAGCGGAAGCGGGCTTGGGGAAGCCCCGTTCGCTGCCTCCGGTGCACAAATGGAATCCTGAACACTGTGGCGACATCGGCCTTGAGATACGGCGCGACGGTTCCTGGTGGCAGGACGGCGTCCGGTTTACCCGCGACCGGCTGGTGCGGTTGTTCTCGACGATACTGCGCAAGGATTCGGACGGCTACTATCTTGTGACGCCTCACGAAAAGGTGGTCGTGAAAGTCGAGGACGCCCCGTTCCTCGCGATTCGGGCGGACCGGGTGGTTGAAAACGGTCAGCCCGCGATAGTGGTCACCACCAATGTGGGCGATGTCGTGACAATAGAGCCCGGCCACCCCCTGCGCGTCGCCACCGACGCCGGAACGGGCGAGCCCTCGGCCTATGTGCTCGTCCGCGGCGGCCTGGAGGCGCGGCTGGTCCGTCCCGCCTGGTACGATCTGGTCGACTGGGCGGATCTCGACGAGACCGCCGGGGTCTTGTCCGTTCGCTCCGGCGGCGAAACCTTCCCGCTTGGGCCCGCAGGCTGACGTCAGGCAGGACCCCACGATGCCCTTCACCACCCGCGAGGATTTCGAACGCCGGGCGCTGGCCCGCCTGCTGCCGGTCGACGCCGGCCCGACTGGCTATACCCGCAGCGACTACGATCTCACCCCCGGCCTGAGAACTCCCCTGACAGGCGACCATCGCCGCGCCGCCGTTCTGGTCGGCCTGATCGACCGGGGCGACGATTTCGGCGTCCTCCTGACCGTCCGCCCGGCAACCATGCGCGAACATGCGGGGCAGGTGGCCTTTCCCGGAGGCCGCATCGACCCGTCCGACGCCTCGCCGCTGGCCGCAGCCCTGCGCGAAGCCCACGAAGAGGTCGGTCTCGATCCGGCGGACGCGCGGCTCCTCGGGCAGGCGGATCCCTACCTCACATCGACCGGCTACGTCGTTTCGCCCTTCGTGGCGGTCCTGCCCGCCAGCTTCGTGCCCGCGCCGGAGGCCTGGGAGGTGGCGGATGTCTTCGAGACGCCGCTATCCTTCCTGATGAACCCGGCCAGTCACCTCCGCCACGCCCGGGAATACGGGGGCATATCCCGTTCCTTCTATGCGATGCCGCACAATGGTCGCTATATATGGGGTGCGACTGCAGGCATGATAAAGTCGCTTTACGACAGGCTCTACGGAGAGGAGCTGACGAGGCCGGGTCCAGCCGGCCCCCACGAGGAGACGACCTGATGGCGATGAGAATTCTGCTGGAGCTGGCGCTCTTCGTGTCGCCCTTCGTGATCTTCTTCATCTACCGCGCCGCCTCGAAGGACCTCTCCGTTCGCGACCGCTGGCCGCTGACGATGCTGGTCAGCATCGGCGCCGGCCTCGCGGTCATCGCCCTGATCATCCCGCCGCTTCTCCAGCCGTCCCAGAAGGGCAAGTGCTACCAGGCGCCGCGCTACGTCGACGGACAGACGATTCCCGGCGGCATGGTCGACTGCGACACCCTGAATGCGCCCGTGAAGGACGCGCCGCCGCCGGCCCGCGCCCCCGTCGCCCCGCGCGACACCGGCCGCCCCCAGTGAAGCGCGCCTGGGTGAGCCGCCAGCCGTGACGCGCCTGCCTGCCCAGTCCTGGATCACCGGGCCCGCCGCCCGCCGCGTGCTGGAGGCGCTGGAGGCTGTCCGCCCCGGCGGCGCGCGTTTCGTGGGCGGCTGCGTCCGCGACGCGCTCCTCGGCGCCACGCCCGCCGACATCGACATCGCTACCCAGCTGACGCCCACCGAGGTCGCCGCCGCCATGCGCGCCGCCCACATCGCTGTCCACGAAACGGGCCTCGAGCACGGCACCCTGACGGTGGTCGCCGACGGCCAGCCCTTTGAAGTCACCACCCTCCGCCGCGACGTCGAGACCGACGGTCGCCGCGCCACCGTCGCCTTCACCGAGGACTGGGCGGAGGACGCCCAGCGCCGCGACTTCCGCATCAACGCCCTCTACGCCGCCCCCGATGGCGAAGTCTTCGACCCCACCGGCGGCGGCCTGCAGGACCTCGCCGACCGCCGCGTGATCTTCGTCGGCGACCCCGAAACCCGCATCCGCGAGGATTACCTCCGCATCCTGCGCTTCTTCCGCTTCAGCGCCCGTTTCGGCGCCGGCGCCCTCGACCCGGATGGACTGGCCGCCTGCGCCAGACTGAAATCCGGCCTCGACACGCTCTCCGCCGAACGCGTCTGGATGGAGACGCACCGGCTGATGACCACCGAGCACCTAGCCATCTCGCTTGAGGCGATGGAGGCGACCGGCATCCTCAAGCAGCTCTTCCCCGAGGCGGGCCTCGATACCGTCATGGCCGTCCTGGCGCTCGACCGCGAGGAGGGGCTCCCGCCCGACGCCCTGATCCGCTTCCTCGCGCTGTTCTGGCCCGACCCCGAAGCCGTTGGACGGGTCACCCGCTCGCTGAAGATGTCCAACGCCGAAAGCCTGCGCCTGCGCCAGGCCGCCAGCGACACGACCCCGCTTGCCCCCGCCATGTCGCCAGAGGACCAGCGCCGCGCCCTCTACGCGATGGGCGAGACTGTCTGGCGCGACCGCATCCACATCGCCTGGGCGCTCGACCCCACACACGCCGCTTCCTGGCGGGAGATGCTCGCCTTGCCAGACCACTGGCCACGCCCGCAGCTACCGGTCACCGGCGACGACCTCCTCGCAGCCGGCATCCCCACAGGCCCCGACCTCGGCCGCACACTGAAGTCGCTCGAGGCGGCTTGGATCGCCTCCGACTTCACGCTACGGCGAGAGGACCTGCTGACACGGGTAAAGTCCGGCTCATCCTGAGGCCGGTGAGACGCGACAGCGTCTCACCGGGGACTCGAAGGACGGGCCGGACTTGCCGCTAAACCCGCTTCACCGGCGGCACCCGCCACTTCCGCTCACGCAGCGGGGCGCCCGGCAGATACGCGCGCAGCGCCAGCCGGATCGGCCCCTCCGGCGCCGGCAGCCAGTTCGCCGCCATGTCGCCCTCCGGACGCTGTCGCTGCATCAGGATGTCGATGGAGCCGTCTGCATTCCGCTTCAGCCCCGGCGTGCGGTCGCCGATGGCGTAGCGACGGATCGGGTTCTCCGTGAAGAAATAGCGCCCGTCCGGCTCGGCCTGGTACATCGTCAGCGACCAGAACGCGTCCGCCGGCACGCCCCCCGCAGGCACGGTCCACACATAGCTGTTGGCGCCGGTCAGTTGCGCGCCGCCCGCGTCGAACGACGACTGGTAGTACATCGCCTCTTCCTCGCCGAGCGCAGCCAGCCCGGACAGCGCCGTCATCGCCCGAAGCCGGTCATTGGCTCCGAAATTGCCGAGACCCTTTTCCTGATACGCCCAGCCGTCGATGACGGTCTCGCGCTTCATGACCTCAGCCTTGACGCGTTCCTGCTGCACGGGAATCTCGCTGCGCCAGGCCTCCGCCATCTCGGGAGACGGGCGCGCATACGGCCCAATCCCCACGGACGAGAAGGGCGCCGCGCGGCCGATATTGCCGTCCAGCTTCGTGCGGCCCCCGGCGGTACGCGCCAGCGCCTCGTTGACGATGGCGAGGAAGTTGCCCGGGTCATCGATGCGCGAGATCATGGTGGCGTAGGCCTGCGCCGGCCCACGGTCCGCCGCCACGCGAACCTTGATCTTTTCCTGCAGCGCACGCGCCGCCGCGAGGTCCGCTTCGCCATCCACCACGATCCGGCACAGCATCCAGACGTCATTGGTCGGCGAGCGGAGCAGCGTTACGCCCTCCGGCGCTGCGCCGGTCCACTGCGGCCCCACCATCCAGAACCGGCCGCCCTGACCCTTGGTGGCGCGCGTGCCGATATAGGCAAAGTTGTCCGTGAACAGGTCCATGAACGCGATCGACCAGTAGCGGCTGGTGTCGGTCGGCGCCTCGATCTCCACCGGCCCGCCCGACAGCTCCAGGAAGCCCGAGGAATAAACCGTGTCGTTGTTCGGCGTCGTGACTTCGCGCGAGGTGTGGTCCGCCAGCGCCGCGCGGTGGCCCACCCGGTTCAGCGCCGCAGCCTTGTTCCCCGCTGTCCGCGTCTGCTGCGTGCGCACGAACTCATAGACCGGAAAGGCATAGTTGAACGCCGCCGCATAATCTCCAGCCGTCGCCGTCCGGCCCGCGCTTCCGGCCGTCGAACACCCGGCGGCGCCCAGCAGGGGCAGGGCGGATGCGGCGGTCAGAAAGCTGCGGCGGTTCATGCGGACTATCCTCCGATACGACTGAAGCATCAGAGCATCTTGAATGAACCAGCACAATTCCCGCTACGCTGATAGGTCTTGGCCGGTCAGCCCTGATCGAACCGCCCATCCCGCTCCCGGGTTGCCGCTAGTCGCCCAGCGGCGCTCCGCCGAAGCGCTGGCGGGCCTCGGCCCTGGCGGCGGCGGCCCCACTCTCGTCGCCCAGACCGGCCCGCGCCCTTGCGAGTTCATCGTAGAGCCGCTCCGTCGCGTCCTCGCGCATCGCCCCCTCCGACGCAATCCTCGCGGCTTCGTCGTGTCGGCCCAGCTCATTCAGCGTTGTAGCAGAAAAGTAGTAGGCGTCGCTGTTGGGGTCGAGCACCAACGCCCGCGTGCAATCTTCATGAGCTTCTTCCCACCGGCCCAAGCCACCGCGAACAACGCAGCGCGACAGTCGTCCCTGCCATTCATCCTCGAGCGCCAACGCATCAGTATAGAGCCCTTCGGCATGAGCAAAATCGCCCAGCTCGCGATATGTCCAGGCCAGCATGCGAAGAGCGGACGCGTCGTCCTCAGCCAGTTTCACGGCCCGCTCAAGATCGTTCCTGGATCGCGCCAATTGACCGGAGTTGCGAAGAGCGACCCCGCGATGCACGAGGACGTCCACCTTGTCCTGACCCGCCAATTTGGGAGTTGCATTCAGAGCCTTCGTGCAGAGGTCGACTGCAGGCTCAGGCGCAGTCTGTGGGTCCTCTCGAAGACAGGCTTCGGTTGCCTCCGCCGTACTGGTCGGCGCTGTCGTCTCTGTTCCGCAGCCTGCCAGCAGGCACCCAGCACTAAGCAGCAGGTATCGAACCACGTACGCATCCCCCAATTTCCCGCTTGGAGAAAACCACGTGAGCGCGATCTGGCAAGGGGGGCTTGCCGCACGGGTTGCAGCACGTTGCGGCAAGCAACAGGCGGTGGGGCGAGCTCACTTGTTCCCCAAAAAAATACCCCGGGACCGAAGTCCCGGGGCAGTCTCCCTGGAAAGGTATTGAGGCCGGATCAGGCGCGGAGGTCGAACCGGTCGAGCTCCATCACCTTCGCCCACGCCGCCACGAAGTCCTTCACGAACTTCTCTTTCGAGTCGTCGGAGCCATAGGCTTCCGCCAGCGCGCGCAGCTGCGAGTTCGAGCCGAAGATCAGGTCGGCGCGCGTGCCGGTCCACTTCACCTCGTTCGTGGCGCGATCGACGCCCTCGAACAGGTTGTCATGCCGGTCTTCCACGGCGTTCCACTTCACGCCCATGTCGAGCAGGTTGACGAAGAAGTCGTTCGTCAGCTTGCCCGGCGACTTCGTCAGCACGCCGAGCTTGGCGTCGCCAACCTGCAGCACGCGCAGGCCGCCGATCAGCACCGTCAGTTCCGGCGCCGTCAGCTCCAGCAGCTGGGCCTTGTCGACGAGGTGATCCTCGATCGCCATGATCGGCTTGCGCACATAGTTGCGGAAGCCGTCCGCCTTGGGTTCAAGCCAGGCGAAGGACTCGACCTCGGTCTCGTCCTGCGTGGCGTCGGCGCGGCCCGGCGTGAAGGGGACCTTTACATCGTAGCCGGCGTCCTTCGCCGCTTTCTCGACCGCCGCACAGCCGCCCAGCACGATCAGGTCAGCCAGCGAGACCTTCTTGAAGCCGGTGTTGAAACCGGCCTGGATGGCCTCCAGCGCCGCGATCACCTTGGCGAGCTGGGCCGGCTTGTTGACCTCCCAGTTCTTCAAGGGGCTCAGGCGGATGCGAGCGCCATTGGCGCCGCCGCGCTTGTCCGACCCGCGGAACGTCGAGGCCGAAGCCCAGGCCGTCTCGGCGAGTTCTGCAACCGACAGGCCGGTTCCAAGGATCTTCGCCTTCAGCGCTTCGGCGTCGGCGTTGTCGATGTTGCTGGGCGCGCCGGAGATCGGGTCCTGCCAGATCAGCGTTTCCTTCGGCACGAGCTTGCCGCGATAGAGGACCTTCGGTCCCATGTCGCGGTGGGTCAGCTTGTACCAGGCGCGGGCGAAGGCGTCGGCGAACTCGGCCGGGTTGGCCAGATACCGGCGCGAAATCTGCTCGTAGGCCGGGTCCATGCGCATGGCCATGTCGGCCGTCGTCATCATGGGGGCGTGCTTCTTGTTCGGATCGAACGCGTCCTCGACCGTGCCGTCGCCGGTTGTCCCGACCGGTTTCCACTGGTGGGCGCCAGCAGGGGACTTGGTCAGCTCCCACTCGTATTTGAACAGCGTTTCCAGATAGCCCATGTCCCAGGTCGTGGGCTTGGGCTTCCAGGCGCCTTCGATCCCGGAGGTGATGGTGTGCCCGGCCATGCCGCTCTCGAACGAGCTGGTCCAGCCCAGGCCCTGCTGCCAGATTTCAGCGCCTTCCGGCTCCTTGCCGACATGGCTTTCGGGGCCCGCGCCATGGGCCTTGCCGAACGTATGACCGCCGGCGACGAGCGCCACCGTTTCAGCATCGTTCATCGCCATGCGCGCGAACGTCTCGCGGATGTCGTGGGCGGATTTCAGTGGGTCGGGATTTCCGTCCGGCCCCTGCGGGTTGACGTAGATCAGGCCCATCTGAACAGCGCCCAGATCGCCGTAGAGCTCCCGCTCCCCGGAGTAGCGGCTCTTCTCGGCCTTGCTGTCTGCCAGCCAGGCTTCTTCGGCGCCCCAGTTCACCTGCTGCTCGGGCTCCCACGTATCGGCACGGCCGCCTCCGAACCCGAAGGTCGGTCCGCCCATCGACTCGATCGCGACGTTGCCGGTCAGGATCAGCAGGTCGGCCCACGAAAGCTTCTCGCCGTACTTCTTCTTGATCGGCCAGAGCAGGCGGCGCGCCTTGTCGAGGTTGCCATTGTCCGGCCACGAGTTGAGCGGAGCAAACCGCTGCTGCCCGCGTCCGCCGCCGCCGCGACCGTCGCCGACGCGGTAGGTGCCGGCGGCGTGCCACGCCATGCGGATGAAGAATGGCCCGTAGTGTCCATAGTCGGCCGGCCACCACGACTGGCTGTCGGTCATCAGGGCGCGCAGATCCGCGACCACCGCATCAAGATCGAGACTTTCAAACGCCTTGGCGTAGTCGAAGTCCTTGCCCATCGGGTTGGACTCCGCGGTGTTCTGGTGAAGCACCGAAACGTTGACCTGATTGGGCCACCAGTCGCGGTTCATGCGGCCGCGTGAATGGGGAACAGGGCACTTTCCGCCGGTCCCGCCTGTCGATCCGTCCATCTCGTTCCTCGCTTGGCTGTTGCGTTTCTGTATGGGGCGCAGCCCGCTCACTCCGGCGGGATGTCGATGCGCTGCACGTTAGAACCGTTCTCAAAAACAGCCAAGCCCCTTTTGGAATAATTCTAATCTATTTCGCTAGGACCCGGATTTTGCGTCAAAAAGGGAGCCCCAGGATAAAGGGCGCGATGGCGCCAGTTTGTCGCAACTGCCGAAATGTCGCAACCCGGTGTGTGGGCTCTGACCGCCTGAACTCGACCGGGTCTGGCGGGCCTCATGCTGGCCCGCATGAACGTACGAGCCGAGAGACCAGACCCAGACCATCCACCCGGCCCCGCAACAATCGCGGAGGCCCGGTGGAGCCCGCGTGCCGTCCCCGTTTTGTGGGACCGGGCGCTTGCCATGCTGGGCGTCGTCCTGGCCCGGGTTGGCGATCCGGCTGATCTGGCGAAACAGGGCAGGGCCTCGCGCCGCTCGCTAAGGACGGCGGAGCTGTGGCTCAGGCCCGTCGAAAAGCTCGTCCGGATGCTGCTGATCTGCCGCGCCGTGACCCTTCTGGTGATGACAGGCGAAGGCGGCGCCCTGTTGCGGGGCGGCCCGAAGATCGTGCTTCCCGTTCCGCGAGCCGCCCCAGCTGCCCCGCCGCCTCCGCCACGACCGCCCGCTCGCACCAGCGTCCCGTATCCGGGCTTTGCGACCCTCGCCCGCCGCTGGGTCCCGGAACCGCCTCCGCCTGCGCCGAAGCAGGCGTTCGATCCCGCCGATCCGTCGAAATGGCGCTGCCGCTTCGCCGTCCTGTCTCGCCCCGGCGATGGCGGCGCAGGACACCGCATTCCGCCGCCGCCGCCGATCTCCGCCTACGTCCGGCGCATCCTCGCCGCTCAGCCTGGCGCGGCAGCGGGGCGCCTGTCCCCGGAGGTCGAGGGACTTTCCACCCACTCGCTTGCCCGCCGCATCGAGGCGCTTGTGCGCGTTCTGCACAACCCGGCCCCGGCCGTCCGCCGCCTGGCGCGCTACATCGCGCGCCTCCCGGAAGGCGCCCTGGGTCTGCCGGAATCGGCCCGGCAGCCGCCCGCAAGGTGGGAGCAGGGCCGCATCGAGCTTGTGGAAGCCGTCAGTCTGGCAAGCCGCGCCATCGAGGTCCTTGACCTCGCAGCGCCGCCGCCACCTGATCCGGGCTAATAGCGAACGTTCGCTGACTTGAAAAAGCCCTGCAGCTTCGGCTGGCGGGGTCGCAGGCGTTTGCGGTCGCTCATCAGCTCAGGGCCGGCTGCCTTCCAGGCGCACGATCACCTCGACGGAGCGCACCTTGGCGCCCGGGGGCAGGGGCGGCAGCCCGTCGATCCGAACCGTGTCGCCCGGCACGTCATGCAGCTGGCCGCCGTCCTCGAAGAACAGGTGGTGGTGCTCGGACATGTTGGTGTCGAAATAGGTGCGGTCGGTATCCAGCGTGATCCGCTTCATAAGTCCCGCCGAGACGAACTGGTTCAGCGTATTGTAGACGGTCGCCAGCGACACCCGCAGACCCGCATTCCGGGCCAGAACCGACACATCGTCGGCTGTCACGTGCCGGTCGCGCCCGTCCAGCAGCAGATTGCCAATGGCGATCCGCTTCGGCGTGGCTCTGAGCCCGGCAGACTGGAGTTTGGCGACAATATTCATGACACAGGATCCTGACTGCATCTTAGAATGGTTATAATGCCCGTCAAGTCGCGTGTCACATTCCCGCAATCGTGTTGCGAACGGGGGCGCCGTAAAGGTATGCGTGCCCCACACATGACTGGTTCCGGAACAGGGACCGGCTGCGAGCGGGAGGCGTAACGTGAGTGCATCGGGCCCATTGGCGGGCGTTACCATCCTTGACCTCTCGACGGTCGTGCTCGGCCCCTACGCCACCCAGATGCTGGGCGATCTCGGCGCCGACATCATCAAGGTCGAGAACGGCAAGGGCGACATCATGCGCCACGCTGGCCCGTCCCCTGCGGAAGGGATGGGCGCGATCTACATGGGCCTCAACCGCAACAAGCGCTCCATCCTCCTCGATCTCAAGCAGCCCGAGGGCATCGAAGCCGTCCGCCGCCTGATCGCCAGATCCAACGCCTTCTTCACCAACGTCCGCATGGACGGCCTGAAGCGCCTTGGCCTCGGCTACGAGGACACGAAGAAACTCCGCAACGACATCGTCTACGTCCATTGCGCCGGCTACGCCGCCGCCGGTCCCTATGCCGGGAAACCCGCCTATGACGACCTGATCCAGGCCGGCTCGGGCCTCTGCGACCTGCTGGCGATCCGCGAGGGCGGCGACCCCAAATACATGCCGGCCCTGATGGCGGACAAGGTTTCCGGCCTCTACGCCGCCATGTCGACCATCGCCGGGCTCTACCACCAGCAGCGCACGGGCGAGGGCCAGTTCATCGAAGCGGCCATGCTGGAAAGCGTCACCGCCTTCAATCTGGTGGAAAATCTCTACGGCCACACCTTCATTCCGCCGCTGGCCCAGACCGCCTATACCCGCTCGGTCAGCCCCAACCGGAAGCCGTACTCCACCCTCGACGGCCACATCGGCATCATGCCGTACGACGACCGCCAGTGGCTGAAGTTCTTCGAGCTCGGCGGCCGGCCCGAGGTCATGACCTCCGACCCGCGCTTCTCGACCTATGCCGCCCGGACCCAGAACATCAACGAACTCTACCAGCTGGTCGGAGAAGTCGCGGCCACCAAGACCACCGACGAATGGCTGGACCTGCTCGAAAAGGCCGACATTCCCGCCGCCCGTTGCGCGAAGATCACCGAAGTCATCCAGGACCCCCACCTGCGGGCCACCGGCTTCGTCCACGAGCGCCACCACCCGGCCTTCAATGCCCCCTACGTGGCCATGGAGCACCCGGTGAAGTACTCCCGCACCCCGGCGGACATCCGGATCGAGCCGCCCCTGCTGGGCCAGCACACCCGCGAGATTCTCGAGGAACTCGGCTTCTCGGCCGCCGAGATCAGCCGCGTGGCGGCAGAGTAGGGGCTGGACCAACCGCGCGAGGTTGCCTTTCGCGAGAAAGGCCCCTATATGCGCGCCCATTCCGACACGCGGGCCTCACTTCCGGTGGGGCTTCGGCCCTTCTGCCCGCGGCGGCCAACCGGATTTAGGAGACGTGCATTGGCTCTGCCAGAATTTTCCATGCGTCAGCTTCTCGAAGCAGGCGTCCACTTCGGTCACCAGGCCCACCGCTGGAACCCGAAGATGAAGCGTTACATCTTCGGCGAACGCTCCGGCATTCACATCCTCGACCTGTCGCAAACCGTCCCGCTCCTGCACCAGGCGCTGGTGAAGGTGCGTGAAGTGTCCGCCAAGGGCGGCCGCGTCCTGTTCGTCGGCACCAAGCGCCAGGCGGCTGATTCCGTTGCTGAAGCTGCGGCCCGCTGCGCCCAGTACTTCATGAACGACCGCTGGCTCGGCGGCACGCTGACCAACTGGGCCACCGTGTCCCAGTCGATCAAGCGCCTGCGAGACCTCGACGACATGCTGCAGAGCGGCTCCGGCACCGGGCTGACCAAGAAAGAGCTCCTGAAGCTCGAGCGCGAGCAGGAGAAGCTCCAGCGCACGCTCGGCGGGATCCGCAACATGGGCGGCCGTCCCGACCTGATGTTCGTGATCGACACGAACAAGGAAGCCATCGCCGTCCAGGAAGCCCGCAAGCTCGGCATCCCGGTCGTCGCCATCATCGATTCGAACTGCGATCCCGATGAAGTCGACTTCCCGATCCCCGGCAACGACGACGCCGCCCGCGCGATCCAGATCTACTGCAACCTGATCGCCGACGCTGTCCTCGACGGTCTGTCCGACTCCTCGATGGCCGCTGGCATCGACATCGGCGAAAGCGAGACGGTCATCGAGCCGGCTCTTGCCGCCGAAATCGAAGCTGAGCCCGCCGCCGCCCAGTAAGGCCGCCGGCGTCTAAGGCGGTCGTATTTCCGGCGCCGACTCCTGCTAAGCGGGAGACGACGCAACTCGAATCGTTCACATCAAGGTCCGGAACCGGGCCCGGTCGCATCCGTGCGGCCGGGTGCTGGTCTGAAGCCAGGAGGTTGTCATGGCTGAAATTAGCGCTGCACTCGTGAAGAAGCTCCGCGAAAAAACTGACGCGGGCATGATGGATTGCAAGAAGGCGCTCGTCGAAACGTCCGGCGACAGCGAAGCGGAGTGGCTGGACGCCGCCGCCGACTGGCTGCGCGCCAAGGGCATTTCGAAAGCCGCCAAGAAGGCTGACCGCGTCGCCGCGGAAGGTCTGGTCGGCATCGCCTCCAGCGGCACGATGGCCGCCCTGGTCGAAGTGAACTCCGAAACAGACTTCGTCGCCCGCAACGAAGGCTTCCAGGGCGCTGTGCGCGCCTTTGCAGAAGCCGCGCTGAAGGCTGGCGGAGACCCGGAAAAGACGCTGCATTCCCCGTCCGCCGACGGCGGCACGCTGGGCGAATCGCTCGTGAACCTGGTCGCCAAGATCGGCGAGAACATGAGCCTGCGCCGCGCGACTGCCCTGTCGGTCTCGGATGGCGTCGTCGCCACCTACGTCCACAACTCGGTGTCGGACGGCCTCGGCAAGATCGGCGTGCTCGTCGCGCTCGAATCGACCGCCGACAAGGCCCGCCTGACCGATCTGGGCCGCAAGGTCGCGATGCACGTCGCAGCCGCCCGTCCCCTGTCGGCCACGATCGCGGACCTCGACCCCAAGGTCGTGGAAAAGGAAAAGGCGATCCTGACCGAACAGGCCAAGGAATCGGGCAAACCCGCCGCCGTCATCGAAAAGATGGTCGAGGGCCGGGTCCGCAAGTTCTACCAGGAATCCGTGCTGGTCGAGCAGGCTTTCGTGATGGATCCCGACCTGACGGTCGGCAAGTTCATCGAGAAGGTCGCCGGCGAGCTGGGCGCCCCGGTCAAACTGGTCGGCTTCGCCAAGTTCGAGGTCGGCGAGGGCATCGAGAAGCCCAAGGACGATTTCGCGGCTGAAGTCGCGTCTATGTCAAAAGGCTAGAGCCGGATCGTTTCTGGCGGGTTCGCGAATGCGGTCCGCCAGAAACGTGAATCCGTCTCATGTTCTAAAGTCCGTTCGGCCTTTGCCAATGCTGCGAATTCGCGGATAACAAGAGGCGGCCCGGCCAAAAGCCGGGCTGCCTTCATGATGGGTTGCGAGATGTCCGAAACCACGGCCCCGATCTACAAGCGTGTTCTCCTGAAGATTTCAGGGGAGGCGTTGATGGGGGATCAGGGCTACGGCATCGACGTCAAGGCGTGTCTGAAGTTCGCCCGTGAGGTCAAATCCGCCCTCGATCTCGGTGTGGAGATGTGCCTCGTCATCGGCGGCGGCAACATCTTCCGCGGATTGACCGGCGCCGCCGGGGGCATGGAGCGCTCCCAGGCCGACGCAATGGGCATGCTCGCCACCGTCATGAACGCCCTCGCCATGCAGAGCGCTCTGGAAGGCATCGGCGTCGCCACCCGCGTCCAGTCGGCCATCCAGATGCAGTCCATCTGCGAACCGTTCATCCGCCGCCGCGCCATCCGCCACATGGAGAAGAAGCGCGTCGTGATTTTCGCGGCCGGCACCGGCAACCCGTTCTTCACCACCGACACCGGCGCCGCCCTGCGCGCCGCCGAGATGAACTGCGACGCCATGATGAAGGGCACGCAGGTCGACGGCGTCTATTCGGCTGATCCCAAGCTCGACGCCGACGCCACCCGCTACGACGACCTGGACTACATGGAGGTCCTGTCCCGTGAGCTGCGCGTCATGGACGCCACCGCGATCAGCCTGATGAAGGAAAACAAGATCCCGGTCGTTGTCTTCCGTATTCACGACCAGGGTTCGCTGGCCGAAGTTCTGATGGGGCGCGGCGTGAGCACGACCATCAGCGCACGCGCCCGCACGCCCGCTTAGATTTCGAGGAGTCCGTCATGGCCGAAGCATTCGACATCAAGTCCCTTGAGAAGCGCATGGATGGCGCGATCGCATCCCTGAAGACGGAATTCTCCGGCCTCCGCACGGGGCGCGCGTCCGTCCACCTGCTCGATACCGTTCAGGTCTCCGCCTATGGCCAGATGTCGCCGCTGAACCAGGTCGCCTCCGTCGCCGCGCCCGAGGCGCGCATGCTCACGGTCACCATCTGGGACAAGTCGATGGTCGGCGCCGTCGACCGCGCCATCCGCGAGGCGCCCTTGGGTCTCAACCCGGTGATGGACGGCCAGACTCTCCGCATCCCGATCCCCGCCCTGACCGAAGAGCGCCGCAAGGAGCTCCAGAAGCTGGCCGGCAAGTTCTCCGAGAACGCCAAGGTCGCCGTTCGCAACGTTCGCCGTGACGGCATGGACCTTCTCAAGAAGCTCGAGAAGGATGGCAAGATCAACGAAGACCAGCACAAGGTGAAATCCGCCGAAGTCCAGAAGCTCACCGACAAGATGGTCACCGCCATCGACGATGCGCTGAAGGCGAAGGAAGTGGAGATCATGCAGGTTTGAGCGAACCTCGCCCCACCCCCTCGAACGTGGCGGACCTCAGGCCGCCGCCGCGGCACGTCGCCATCATCATGGATGGCAATGGGCGGTGGGCGAAGTCGCGCGGGCTGCCGCGCGCGCTGGGGCACCGTGAAGGCGTCGAGGCGCTGCGCCGTGCTGTTGACGCCTGCCCGGACCTCGGCGTCACGCACCTGACTGTCTTCTCGTTCTCCACGGAGAACTGGACCCGCCCGCCCGAGGAGATCGACGCCCTGTTCGATCTGCTCCGCAAGTTCGTCGAGCGTGACCTCGACCGGCTTCACAAGGCCGGCGTCCGGATCCGCATCATCGGTTCTCGCCAGGGCCTGTCGGACGACATCGTCAGCCTCATCGAACACTCGATGGAAAAGACGAAGGACAACTCGCGCCTCAATCTCAATATCGCGTTCAACTATGGCGGCCGTGCAGAAATCCTTGCCGCCACGCGCGAGATCGCCCGGATGGTCGAAGCCGGCAGGCTCAAGGCCGACGACATCGACGAGGCGCTCCTCTCCCGGATGCTCTGGACATCGGATTCGCCGGACCCGGACCTTGTCATCCGGACAAGCGGCGAGCTTCGCCTCAGCAACTTCCTCCTGTGGAGCGGCGCGTACGCCGAATTGATGTTCGTCGACACCTGGTGGCCCGACTTCAACCGCGAGTGCATGGAGCAGGCGATTGAAGCCTTCAGACGCCGCGACAGACGGTTTGGCGGCCTTGGCGCCTGAACCAGCCCTGAAGAAATCGACCGGCAACAGCGAGATCGTCTGGCGTGTCGCCGCGGCTCTCGTGATGGCGCCCCTTGGCCTGTGGGTCGTCTATCTCGGCGGCTGGGCGATCAGTCTGGCCGCTGCAATGTGTGCCGCTATCGCTGCGGTCGAATGGAACGGCATGGCGCTGCGCGGCGCGAAGCTCCCCGTTCGACTCGGCTTCAACTTCATCCTGATCGGCGGCGGCGTTCTGGCCGCAGTTGGCGGAGCGGTGGGGCTGGTCTGGGTCTTCTTCGCCGGACTCGCAGCCGCAGCGTTGTCGGCGGGCGCAGCTGTCCTCCTGCGGCTCGCGCCGCTCCCGATGGGGTTTGGAGCGCTCTATGTGAGCCTCCCGTTCGGAGCCTTTGTCTGGCTGCGCGAGTCTCAGCCGGATGGACGGATGATCGTGTTCGCGCTGCTGGCGATCGTATGGGCCACCGATATTGCGGCCTATTTCGCTGGCCGTGGCTTTGGCGGACCGCTGCTCTCTCCAAAGGACAGCCCGAACAAGACGTGGAACGGGGCCATCGGGGCAGTGATCTGCGCGGCCCTGGCGGCGGCGGCGATTGCGCGGGCAGGCGAGGCCGCAATTGTGAGCTGGATCATCCTCGGCGTCGCGATCTCCATCGTCGCACAGGCCGGCGACCTGCTTGAGTCCCGCTGCAAGCGGATGTTTGGCGTCAAGGATTCCTCAGGCATAATTCCCGGGCACGGCGGCATGCTGGACCGCCTGGACGCCCTCATGGCCGGGGCCGTCGGTCTGGCGTTGATCCTCCAGTTCGTCCCCGGCGTCGTTCCGGATTTCCTGCTGGGGTTAAACGGATGACCAACCCGATCAGCGTCACGATCCTCGGCGCCACAGGGTCGGTCGGCGCATCTTCCCTCGATGTGATCACCCAGACCCATCCCGATGGTCCCGTCTTCGAGGTCATCGCGCTGACCGCCAACCGAAACGTCGCGGAACTCGCCAAGGCCGCCATACGCACACGGGCGAAGCGCGCCGTGGTAGCGGACCCCAGTCTTTACCAGGATCTGAAATCCGCGCTCGCCAACACCGGCATCGAGGCCGCAGCCGGAGACGCCGCAGTGGTCGAAGCCGGCGACATGCCGGCGGATCGCGTGGTGTCGGGCATCGTCGGTATCGCAGGCCTTCCCGCGACACTCGCTGCGGTTCGCAGGGGCGCCGCGGTCGCACTGGCGAACAAGGAAAGCATGGTCTGCGCGGGCAAGCTGCTGACCGACGAGGCGCGCCGATCCGGCGCCCGGCTGCTTCCCATCGATTCCGAACACAATGCGATCTTCCAGGTGCTCGACCGCAAGGAGAGGGTGGAGAAGCTGATCCTCACTGCATCCGGCGGGCCTTTCCGTGAATCCAGCCTTCAGGAGATGGCGTCGGTCACGCCCGAACAGGCTTGCCGGCATCCGAACTGGTCGATGGGAGCCAAGATCTCCATCGACAGCGCCACCATGATGAACAAGGGCCTCGAGCTGATCGAGGCGGCCTGGCTCTTCGACATCTCGCCGGACCGGATCGACATCCTCGTCCATCCGCAGTCGATCGTTCACAGCCTCGTCGCCTATGACGACGGGTCCGTTCTGGCCCAGCTCGGGCTTCCCGACATGCGCACGCCGATCTCCTATGCCTTGTCCTGGCCGCTCCGGATGCCGCTCCCGGGGCTTGATCGCCTTGATCTGGCCAAGATCGGGCGCTTGGATTTCCTTCCGCCCGATCCGCAGCGTTTTCCCGCGCTGCGGCTGGCGCGGGAGGCCGCTACCGCCGGCGGCGCAGCCCCTGTCATACTGAACGGGGCAAACGAGGAGGCTGTGGCTGCCTTCTTGCAGCGACGAATAGGGTTTCTTGCGATTGCGCAGGGGGTCGAGCGGGTGCTGGACGAGCTTCAGGCAGCTCTTCCGTCGGCGCCAGGAACCATCGAGGAAATCCTCGAGGTTGATCGCCTTTCGCGCGAATGCACGTTAAGGATGCTGAAGCTGGCCGCGTGAGGCCGGACAGCCGAGTGAGGACGGACGGACCTTGGAAAAACTGTTCTCGATGGCGGCCTCGCCGATCAACTTCCTGATCCTGATTTCGGTCGTCATCACGATCCATGAACTCGGCCATTACTGGGTGGGGCGCCTGTTCGGAGCCGCCGCCGAATCGTTTTCCATCGGCTTCGGCAATTCGGTCTTCGAAGTGAAGGACAAGCGCGGCACGCGCTGGCGGCTCAACTGGCTGCCGCTTGGCGGCTTCGTGAAGTTTGCGGGTGAACTCCAGCAACCGGGCGACGCCTCCATGCCGGCTGACGAACGGCCGGCTGGTCTGGTCGGCAAGCCTTACATGGCCCTGAATCCCTGGCAGCGCCTCGCCGTTTCGCTCGGCGGGCCCTTCGCCAACTTTACCTTCGCCATCCTCGTGTTTGCGGGTCTGGCGCTCGGTTTCGGCATTCCCGAAGCCAAAGAGGTGCGTATCGCCGCCGTGGTGCAGGACTCGGCCGCATCAACAGCCGGTTTCCGTCCGGGCGACGTCGTTATCGAGGTTGCCGGTCGCCGGGTCACCAGTCCGCGCGACGTGACTCTTGCGACTGAACTCAACGCCAACGAACCTGTGCCGTTTACCGTGCGCCGGGCCAATGGCGAGTTCGCCGATCTTCTCGTGTCACCCGTCCTGACCGAGCGCGTGAATGACTTCCAGATGAAGGAAAAGGTCGGAAAGATCGGCGTTGAGCTGCAGTCCGTCGATGGAATGATGCGGCGTCCGAACGTGATCGAGGCGGTTGGCCATGGCTTCCAGGCGACCGGCGATACCATCGGCGCCACCTTCAACGTGATCCGCAGGCTGGTCACCGGCAAGGAAGGGCTCGACAAGCTCAGCGGCCCGCTCGGCATCATGAACCTGACCGACAAGGTCACGGACAACGAAATGAAGAGGGCGGAAACGCCGCTCTGGATGAAGGTCACCAATGTGGCTCTCATGCTTCTGCAGCTGGCGGCCGCCCTGTCCATTGGCGTCGGCTTCTTCAATCTGCTGCCGATCCCGGTGCTGGATGGTGGAGCCGCTGTAATGTGTCTCGTCGAGGGGGTCTCTGGGCGGCCTGTGCCGGAGACGATCCAGAGGGTCGGACTGACAATGGGGCTGGTGTGTCTCGTAGGCTTTGCCCTAGTGATCACCTTGAAAGACGTCCTGACCTGGCAGTAGCCGGGTTGCTTTGAGCGCAAGGCCTATGGACCACAGGCGTTGTAGACCGCCGCTTGTGATTCCTGCGGGCATGTAGTCTGAAAGCGCGTGCGAAAGTTGGGCGTCGGGGCCCGGTGTGTAAGAGGTGAGTAATGCGGTCATGGTTCGCGGGCGCCCTTGCGCTGACGGCCTCGGCGGGCGCTATCGCCGCCGCTCAGTCCTTTGCAACGGTCAACCAGGCCTGGGCTCAGCAGCCCGGGGACGTGATCTCGCGCATTCTGGTTGAGAACAACCAGCGGATCGAATCCCGGACGGTCCTGTCCTACCTGCTTGTGAAGCCCGGCGATCCCTACGACTCGGAGCGGATCGATCAGTCGTTCAAGGCCCTGTTCGCAACCGGCCTCTTCGCAGACGTCGTGTTCGAGTGGCGCGGCAATGACCTCGTCGTCCGCGTGGTCGAGAACCCGATCATCAACCGCGTCATCTTCGAGGGCAACAACGCCGTCACGACAGAGCGTCTCGAGGAAGAGACCGAGGCCGAACCGCGCCAGACCTTCACCCGCTCGCGCGTCGAACAGGACGTTCAGAAGATCCTCGAGGCCTACCGGCGTGCTGGCCGGTTCGCCGCCACGGTGACGCCGCAGTACAAGCCGCTCCCGCAAAACCGCGCCGACCTGATCTTCCTGATCGAGGAGGGCCCCAAGACGGGCGTCCAGTCGATCAACTTCATCGGCAACGACGAGTATTCCGACAGCCGGCTCCGCCGCGAGATCGCAACCCGCCAGTCGAAATGGTGGCGCTTCTTCGAGAAGCGCGACAACTACAACCCCGGCCAGATCGAGTACGACCGCGAGCAGCTCCGCCAGTTCTACATGAACGAGGGCTACGCGGACTTCCAGACACTGTCGGCTGTGGCCGACCTTTCGCCCGACCGCCGCGACTTCTTCATCACCTTCACGGTCGATGAGGGCGAACTCTACAACTTCGGACCCGTGAAGGTCGAAACCGAACTCGAGAAACTCTCGGGCGAGCGTCTCGCACTGGTTCTGCCGATGAAGCAGGGCGACCTGTTCCGCTCGAAGGCCATCGAGGACGCCATCGACACCATCACGTTCGCGGCCGGCACCGCCGGCTATGCCAACGTGGATGTCATTCCGCGCCAGACCCGCAACGAAGAAACCAACACCATCGACATCACCTTCGAGGTGGACGAGGGCCCGCGCGTCTACGTTGAGCGGATCGATATCGCTGGAAACACCCAGACCCTGGACCGCGTCATCCGCCGCGAGATCCGGGTCGCGGAGGGCGACGCCTTCAACCGGGTCCTGCTTGATAACGCCAAGAACCGTATCCGCGCGCTCGGCTACTTCGATCCGGACACCGTCGAAGTCACCGACGAGATCGGCAGCACCGATGACCGCCGCACCGTGAAGGTCACCGTTGAAGAGCAACCTACGGGCGAGCTCGCCTTTGCGGCCGGCTTCTCCTCGACAGACGCCTACATGTTCAGCGTAAGCGCCTCGCAGCGCAACTTCCGCGGCCGCGGCCAGTTCCTGTCCGCCCGGATCCAGACCACCTCGCGCCAGCAGGACCTCGAGTTCCGGTTCACCGAACCCAAGTTCCAGGACCGCAACTTCGCTCTCGGCGTGGACCTCCTGCTGACCCAGTCGGACTTCTACGACGAAGCCGGGTTTGCCAACTCCGTCATCAGCGCCGGCGGCCGCGCCCAGTTCCCGCTGTCGACCCGCGACCAGCTGGGCCTGCGCTACACCATCCGGAACGACGATCTCCAGATCGACTCGTCGCTCACCGACTGCACCTCGACAGCCTTCTTCCGCTCGACCCTCTGCGACCAGCAGGGCGCCAGGCTGACGTCCGCCTTCCAGTACTCGATCACGATGGACCGGACGAACGACTACATCGAACCGACGCGTGGCTGGGATCTCAACTGGAGCCAGGAGATCGCCGGTCTCGGCGGCGACGTGAACTACCTCAAGAACGAGCTGCGCACGAACATCTACCAGGGCTTGTTCCCGCAGGTCGTCCTGCGCGGGAAGTTCGACGCGGGCTACATCGACAGCTGGGGCGCCGAGGGCGTCCGCATCAACAACCGCTTCTTCAAGGGCGGTCCGACGTTCCGCGGCTTCGACGTCGCCGGCATCGGTCCCCGCGAAGTCCAGATATTCTACGACACCGAAACGATTGCGCTCGACCCGGGTGTCACCCCGCGTGACCTGTCTCAGGCGCTCCTGAACTCCGATGGAACCCAGCAGGTCAACGAGTCCGGCCAGCTGCTCTACACGTCCGCAGTGCGCGACTCGAGCGGGGCGATAATCCCTCCCAACACGAGAGCGTTTAACTCTCTTGGCGGTAAGGCATATGCAATTGGGTCCTTGGAATTGGGCTTCCCGTTCCCCTATGTTCCCGATGAACTCGGTATCAAGGGAGCGCTGTTCACCGAATGGGGCACGCTAGGTCTGCTCGACAGCGCGGACAGGGATCGGACGGCCGGTGATCTGTTCAGCCAGTACTTCGTGGACGACAAGGCCAGCCTTCGTGGCACCGCAGGCGTCTCCGTCTTCTGGGACTCGCCCTTCGGTCCCATTCGCTTCGACTTCTCCAAAGTGCTCTCGCGCGAAGACTACGACCGCACAGAGTCCTTCCGGTTCAGCACCAATACGAGGTTCTAGGATGAAACTCCGCAACTTGGCCGTCATGGCCGCCCTCGCGATCGGCCTCACCAACATGGCCGGCGCCGCCTTCGCCCAGACCAAGGTCTACATCATCGATGAAGACGCGATCCGGGCGACCAGCAAGATCGGCAAGGATATCGCCGTGAAGCTCGGCGAGAGCCAGAAGGAAGGCGTCAGCAAGCTCGGCCTGCAGGCTCTCTCCAGCGAGATCAAGACCGCCGAGGACGCACTTAAGCCACAGACGGAATCGCTGACGCCTGAGGCCCTGAAGGCCAATCCGACACTGAAGGCCCGCGTGGATGAACTGAACAAGAAGAAAGTGGAGTTCCTGAAGAAGCAGGACTTCCTGAACGCCAACCTCGAGCAGCAGGGCAATGCCGGCATGGTGGCGTTCGCCACCGCTCTGGCTCCGGCCGTCGACTACGTCGCCAAGCAGGCTGGCGCCGATGTCGTCCTGAGCTCTTCCGCCACCTGGTACATCAAGGACTCGGTGGACCTCAGCGCCAAGGTGATCGCACGTCTCGACGCCACGACGCCGACGCTGGAATCGCTGAAGGCCGCCGCCCAGGCCGCCGCTCCGCCGAAAACGCCCTGATCGCTGATGCCGGCGTGCGCCGCCTTGCCCCGGACGGGTTCGGCGAGGCACTCTCCGCGCACCATCGTTTCGATAGCCGCCGGGTCATGCCGGCGGCTATCTTGCAGGTTGCGGTCTCATGATTGATCCTCGCTTCTACGAATTCAGCGAAGGCGCATCCGCCGGCTCGCTGGCGCTTGCCGCTGGCGCGAAGCTGGTGCGAGGCGATCCTGACACTGTCATCCGCTCGCTCGCCCAGTCCGATCACGCCGGTCACGAGGACCTGAGTTTCCTCGAGAGCGACAAGGATGGGGCGGCGAAGAGCGTTAAGGCCGGCGCGTGCTTCGCCCCGCCGGGTATGGCGGCGGCGTTCGATGACGGTGTCGCCGTGCTCGAGACGCTGCATCCGCGGGCCGCCTTCGCGTCCATCGCCACCCGGCTGGTAACCCTCCGGCGTTTCGGACCGGCCGGAGAGCCGGTCGCCCAGCCTCCATCCATCGGAATCGGCGCTGTGCTCGAGCCGGGCGCTATTGTTGGACCGGGCGCTTCCATCGGCGCCGGCTCGCGCATCGGCGCCAACAGCGTCATCGGGCCGGGCGTGCAGATCGGGAAGGGCGTGCAGATCGGGCCGAATGTCTCGATTGCCTGCGCGCTGATCGGCGACCACGTCACGATTCTCGCTGGCGTCCGGATTGGCGAAACCGGCTTCGGTCTTGCCGGCTCACCCGGCGGCGCGGTTCTCACGCCGCACATGGGCCGGGTGATCATCCAGGACCGCGTCACGATCGGCGCAAACTCGACCGTGGACCGGGGCATATTCGGCGACACCGTGATCGGCGAGAAATCCCACCTCGATAACCTGTGCCATGTCGCCCACAACGCCAGACTCGGCGCCCACGTCGTCATGGCCGCCTATTCGGGGGTCGCCGGCTCCTCCACCGTGGGTGACGGCGTGCAGTTTGGCGGACGTGTCGGCATCGCCGATCACGTGAACATCGGAGCTGGCGCGCGGCTCGCGGCGGCCGCGGCCGTCATGAGGGACGTGCCGGCAGGGGAAACCCACGGAGGCTACCCGGCCAAGCCCATGCGCACCTGGATGCGCGAGCTTGCGTGGCTCGCCCAGCAGGCGCAAAAGCGACCGGGCAAGGACAATTAGAGTCAGGGCTGCGGACGGTCCGCAGCACCCGGCTTGCGGCATACTGGCGGCACATGGTCTCCCACATACATCCTACCTCCGTCATCGATCCTGGGGCGTCCATCGCGGATGGCGCAGAGGTCGGGCCGTTCTGCACGGTCGGACCCAACGTTTCCCTCGGCGAAGGCGTGCGGCTCATCTCCCATGTGTCTGTCGCCGGCCACACGTCGATCGGGTCGGGCACCGTGGTCTATCCCTTCGCCGCCCTCGGCCACCCGCCACAGGACAAGAAGTTCAAGGGTGAAGCCACGCGTCTCATGATCGGCTCCCGGAACGAAATCCGCGAACACGTCACGATGCACCTTGGGACGGTCACCGGCCGGGGCCAGACGGTGGTCGGCAATGGGGGATACTTCATGGCAGGCGCACATGTCGGGCACGACTGCATCGTTGGAGACAATGTGGTGTTCGCCAACAACGCCACGCTGGGCGGCATGGTGGTGGTCGAGGACGGCGTGATCATGGGCGGCCTGTCTGCGGTCCACCAGCTTGGCCGCATCGGCCGCTTCGCGTTCATCGGCGGCGGCGCGCCTGTCACCGGCGACGTCATTCCGTTCGGCATGGTGGACAATCACGGCAGCCTGCACGGCCTCAACCTTGTCGGGCTGAAGCGGCGCGGCGTGCCGCGCGAAACGATCAACCGCCTCCGCGCCGCCTATCGTCACCTCTTCGAGGGAGAGGGCGTCTTCGATGCCCGCCTCGAACAGCTCGCGGCAGACGAGGCTCTCGCCCCTGAAATCCGCATGATCGTGGACTTCATCGAGGCCGGCCAGAAGAGGCCCCTCTGTATCCCGAGGCCCGGATGACCGCTCCAGTCGGCGTCATCGCCGGCGGCGGCGACCTTCCTCGGCAGCTCCTCGACCGGCTGGCCGCGTCCGGCCAGACCGCCTTCGTCCTGGCGATCGCAGGCTCGGCCGATGCCGGGCTCGTGCGCGATTACCCCGGAGTCGAGATTTCCATTGGCGAGATCGGCAAGCAGATCGACGCGCTCAAGGCGGCCGGGTGCGAGGACGTAACGTTCGTTGGCATCGTCCGCCGTCCGGATTTTTCGACGCTCCGTCTCGACATGAAAGGTGCGCTGCTACTGCCGCGCGTGGTCACAGCTGCTCGCAAGGGCGATGACGCGCTGCTGCGGGTCGTGCTGCAGGTCTTTGAGGAGGCCGGCTTCAGGGTGCGTGGGGCCGATGACTTTGCAGCCTCGCTTTTGGCCGACGCAGGCCCGCTCGGCTCCAGAGCGCCCAGCGATGCCGACCGCCTCGATATCCGCGTCGCCGCAAGAGCTGCAGCAGCCATCGGCCAGCTGGACATCGGGCAGGGCGCCGTCAGCTGCGATGGCGTCGTCCTGGCTCTTGAGGCGCAGGAGGGCACAGACCATATGCTCCAGCGCTGCGCTGCGCTTCCCTCTCAACTTCGGGGCTCGGCCTCAGACCGTCGAGGGGTTCTGGTGAAGCGCCCAAAGCCAATCCAGGAGCGCCGCGTCGACCTCCCGACAATCGGCCAGAACACGGTCCGCCTGGCGGCGGAGGCGGGTTTGGCCGGAATCGCGGTGGAGGCAGGGGCCGCTCTGGTTCTGGATGCGCGCGGCGTTGCACGGCTCGCCGATGAGCTTGGACTGTTCATCTACGGCTTCACGCCGGAGGAGGTGGCTTGAGCCTCCACATCTGTCTCGTCGCTGCTGAGGAGTCCGGAGACGCGCTGGGGGCGGACGTCATCGACGCCCTCCGCACGGCGTCCCCCGGCGTCCGGATCAGCGTCATTGGCGGCGAACGCATGCGGCAGCGGGGCGGTGTCCTCGATGTGGACATGTCCGGACTTGCCGTTCTGGGTCTCCTCGACGGCGTGAAGGCGTTCGGCCGTGTGAAGGCCGCCGTTGCAACGGCACAGGCCGCCATCGCCGACGCGAAACCGGATGCGGTTGTCCTCATCGACAGCTGGGGGTTCATGTGGAGACTGGCCAAGGCGCTCAAGCTCTCGGGCGTTCCGGCGAAGCGCATCAAGCTGATCGGTCCACAGGTCTGGGCGACCCGCCCGGGACGCGCCCGCGTGCTGGCGCAATGGACCGACCATCTCCTGTGCATCCATGCCTTCGAGCAGCCCTTCTATCGCCGCTGGAATCTGCCGACGACGGTGATCGGCAATCCCGCGCTCAGCCGGCTACCCAAAGGCGACGCTGCGGCCTTCAGGGCGAGGCACGCCATAGCCGCCGACGCGCCCGTCGTTGGGGTCCTGCCAGGCAGCCGCCGCTCCGAGATCCGGCGGGTGGCCCCGATCCTGTTTTCAGCGGCAGGTGATCTCAAGACGAGAGCGCCGCAGCGCCATGTCATCTGCGTTGAGGCCGCCAGCGTCCGGTCCGACCTTTCGGCGCTGCTGTCTTCGCTCTCCTACCAGGTGACGCCCGTTCAGGAACACGAGAAGTCCGACGCCTTCGCTGCGATGGACGTGGCGCTGGCCTGCTCGGGAACGGTAACCACCGAAGTCGCGGCGCAGGGCGCTCCCTTGGTCGTCGGCTACCGGCTCGGCTGGGTGACGTGGGCGATCGCCCGGCTCTTCATGATGCGCTCCCGGTTTATTACCCTGCTCAATGTGCAGGCCGGGCGGGAGGTCGCTCCGGAGTTTGTGCAGACCCGCTTCACGCCTGCAAGGGTCGCCGCCGCCGCCGAACACATCCTGTCGTCCCGCGACGTGTCGGAGCGTCAGCGCCGTGAACAGTTCGAGTCGCTGGCGGCGATGAAGACGGAAAATGGAACGCCCGCCGCAGAGGCTGCGGCGGGCGCGATCTTGCAGCTTGCTGCGACGTCCTAGCCGCGCTGCGACAGCGGCACGTAGTCCCGCTGGGCTGCGCCCGTGTAGATCTGGCGCGGACGCCCAATGCGCTGCGTCGGGTCCGTCGTCATCTCTTCCCACTGGGCGATCCAGCCGACCGTGCGGGCGAGGGCGAACAGAACCGTGAACATCGAAACCGGGAAGCCCATCGCCTTGAGCGTGATGCCCGAATAGAAGTCTACGTTCGGGTAGAGCTTCTTCTCGATGAAGTAGTCGTCCGACAGCGCGATCTGTTCCAGCTCCATCGCCACTTCGAGCAGCGGGTCGTTGACCCCCACTTCCTTCAGGACTTCGCGGCAGGTCTGCTGCATCACCTTCGCGCGCGGGTCGTAGTTCTTGTAGACGCGGTGGCCAAAGCCCATCAGGCGAACGCCGTCGACCTTGTTCTTCACCTTGTCGACATGCTTGCGGACGTTCTCGACTGTGCCGATCTCCTGCAGCATCTGCAGCGCGGCCTCGTTCGCGCCGCCATGGGCAGGGCCCCACAGGCAGGCGATGCCGGCAGCAATACAGGCGAACGGGTTCGCGCCCGACGAGCCGGCCAGACGCACGGTCGAAGTCGACGCGTTCTGCTCGTGATCGGCGTGCAGGATGAAGATGCGGTCCATGGCGCGCGCCAGAACCGGGTTCACCTTGTAGTCCTCGGCGGGCACCGCAAACGACATGCGCAGGAAATTCGACGCATAGTCGAGTTCGTTGCGCGGGCTCACGAACGGCTGCCCCGCGTGATACTTGAAGGCCCGAGCCGCAATGGTCGGCATCTTCGCGATCATGCGATGCTGGGCGACCTTGCGTTGCACCGGATCATCGACGTTCGTGGAGTCGTGGTAGAAGGCCGACAGGGCGCCGACGGCGCCGCACATGATGGCCATCGGGTGGGCGTCGCGGCGGAAGCCTTCGAAGAACCGGTCGAACTGGGCGTGCAGCATGGTGTGCCGCGTGATCGTGTTCTTGAAGTCTTCGTTTTCGGCGGCGCTCGGCAGTTCGCCGTGCAGCAGCAGATAGCAGACTTCCAGGAAGGTCGACTTCTCGGCCAGCTGATCAATCGGGTAGCCGCGGTGAAGCAGGATGCCCTGATCGCCATCGATATAGGTGATCTGGCTCTCGCAGCTCGCCGTCGACGTGAAGCCGGGATCGAGGGTGAACATGCCCGTCTGGGCGTACAGCTTGCCGATGTCTATGACGTCCGGCCCGATCGTCCCCTTGTAGACGGGGAGTTCCACCGTCTTGCCGGCGGCGCTGATGCTCGCCTTGCCATTGGGTTGAACCTTGTTTTCCATGGCGCCGTCCTCCTAGTTCCGGGCTGGCTCCCGGGATATAGACCATTCAGCCGTGTCCGGTCTGGTCGCCCAGTCTCGCCCGACACTCATTACGTCCGAGTAACGTCATTACAAGTGCTATATCTGGCGATGGAGCCCCGCCAGTAAGCGCCGCCCGTAAAATTGGACCAACTTTTCCTAAACCCACCCCTACGTCAGCGCAATAACGCGCCAGCGCGTCCTTGAGGGCGCCTTCCGTCCAGTCAGGGACGTCGGCCAGGCGAGCCGAGATTTCGACGATCCGACCTCTGGCTTCTTCATTCATCATCGTGGCCTGTTTGCCCTCCAGCCGGATCGGGCGCAGGTCGGTCAGGAATCGCGACGCCTCAAAAAGGGCTGGCACGTGCTGGGCTCGCGCCCGCAGGAACGGGATCGCATCCCTGATCCGCTGGCGCGCCTCGTCTGAAAGGCCGGACATTTCGGGCCGCGCGTTCAGCAGGCCGAAAAGCCGCTCCGGGTCCGCTTCCGCCATGTAGTGCTGGTTCACGGCATCGAGCTTGGCGAAATCCAGCCGGGCAGGCGCCTTGCCCAGCCCGTCGAGATCGAACCAGGCGATGGCCTGCTCCTCCGGGATCAGCTCGTCGTCACCATGGCTCCAGCCGAGCCGCAGCAGGTAGTTCTTGAGCCCTTCGGGCAGATAGCCCATCTCGCGATACTCGTTCACGCCCTGCGCGCCGTGACGCTTCGACAGCTTCTTGCCGTCCGGACCATGGATCAGCGGGATATGGGCGTAGGTGGGCACGTCCCAGCCCATCCCGATGAAGATCGGCGCCTGGCGGAACGTGTTTGTCAGGTGGTCGTCGCCCCGGATCACATGCGTCACCCCCATGTCGTGGTCATCCACGACCACCGCCAGCATGTAGGTCGGGTCGCTATCCGAGCGCAGCAGGACCAGATCATCGAGTTCGCGCGCGCGAATGCGGACTGTCCCCTGAACCTTGTCTTCCACGACGATTTCGCCGTCATCGGGCATCCGCAGGCGCACCACAGTCGGCGCCCCGGCCGGCAAGGGCATCCCGGGATCGCGCCATGGCGAGCGGAAGGGACGAAGCAGGTCGTCCAGGCGGCCGGCATCCTCGTCCGACAGGTGGCCGTCGGTTTCCTTCTTCTGCTTGAGCAGATCGGCCGCTTCGCGCCGTTCCGCCAGCTCCTGCGGCGTGACCGGACACCGATAGGCCGCCCCCCGTTTCACCAGCTCCAGCGCGATCTCCCGGTGACGCTCAGCGCGGGTGCTCTGCAGCAGAACCGGATCATCGGACGTCAGCCCCAGCCAGTTCAGACCATCGTGAATCGCGTCGATTGCGGCCTGGGTCGAGCGCTCCCGGTCCGTGTCTTCTATCCGGAGAAGGAACTTGCCGCCCATATGCCGGGCATATAGCCATGAAAACAGGGCCGTCCGGGCGCCTCCGATATGGAGGAAGCCGGTGGGGGAAGGGGCAAAGCGCGTGACGACAGTCATAGCGGTCCCGTATGGGACGGACGCTTCCAGTGCAAGTGGCGCCCGGTTCTGCCGGAAGGCGCCATGAGCGAGTCCCGGTTCAGATCGGTCCCGGGCTCTGGTTCGCTCGTCCAGCGGATATCGTCGGGATTCACGGAAGGTTTGCGCGACCAGCTCCTGCGCTGGCCGCTCTGTCTCCCGCTCGCGCTGGCCTTCGGCGCCGCCGGCTACATGGTCTCCCCGGTCGAGCCCGGCTGGGCGCCGCTTTTGGCGCTGATGATCGTGCCAGCGGTTGTCGCGGCCGTCTGCAGGACACGCCCCGGACTCACCGGCCTGATCCTCGCCTCCTGCCTCGCCGCTGCCGGGACGGGAGCCGTAGCCGCCAAGATCCGTACCCTGGCCGTCGCCGCCCCGGTGATTTCCGAACGAACCGGAGCCGTCCGGATCGAGGGGGTCGTTGCCGAAATCGACGCCTCCGATTCGGGCCGGCGGCTTCGCATTGCGGTTCGGGCCATAGAATCCATCCCGCTCGAGGCGACCCCCCGCTTTGTCCGTTTCACCTACAAGCACGACATCCCATGGTTGCCTGGCCAGCCTCTGGCGTGCCGCGCCATCTTTTCGCCGCCGCCCGCGCCCTCCGTCCCGGGCGACTACATCTTCAACCGGGACGCATGGTTCCAGCAGCTAGGCGCTGTCGGCTTCGCGGTCGGCGAGTGCGAGCCTCTCCCTGCAGCTCCGCCCCAGACCGTCGAGGATCGTGTCGCCGCCTGGATCGGCGCCCTTCGCCGGGACATCGCCGAATTCGTCGAGGCGGCGGCCGGTTCCGGCTCCGGCGGCGCCATGACCGCCGCCATGACAGTCGGCGACCGAAGTTTCATCTCGCCGGAGGACGCCGAGGCGCTGCGGGCGTCGGGTCTCGCCCACCTGATCTCGATTTCGGGCCTGCACATGGTGCTGGCGGGCGGCGCCTTCTTCTTTGCGGTCCGTCTTCTCTGGCCGCTGATCGAGCCGCTGGCGCTGCGCATCCCCACCGTCCACGGCGCGGCGGCCGGCGCCATCATCGGTTGCACTGTCTACTTCCTGATCTCGGGCGGCGAGGTGGCCACCCAGCGCGCCTACATCATCGCCATGATCGGCTTCGCAGCCAAGCTGTTCGACAAGCCCGCGCTGTCCCTTCGCTCGCTAGCGCTGTCCATGGCGATTGTCGTCCTGATCCAGCCGGAATCGGTGGTCTCGCCCGGCTTCCAGATGTCCTTCGCCGCATCCGCTGCCCTGATCGCGCTCTACGAGATGTGGCCAAGACTCGACAAACCCGTCGACCCCGGCGTGCTGTCGCGGCTTGGCGGCTGGTTCCTCGGGGCCATGGGCACATCGATCGTCGCATCGCTGGCGACGCTCCCGTTCGCCATCCACCACTTCGCCCGCGTCGCTCCGTTGAGCATCCTCGCCAACCTCGCGACGTCCCCGGTCATGACACTCTGGACCACGCCCGCCGCTGTGGCGGCCGCCGTCGCCACGCCATTCGGCCTTCAGGAACCGTTCCTGTGGCTCGTCGGCCGAAGCCTCGACATCGTCGGCTGGATCGCCCGCGAGACCGCCGCCCGCTCGCCGGACCCTACAGTTCCCGCGCTTGATCCGGTCGCCCTCGGCGCCAGCGTTCTGACGCTTGGGCTGTTCTGCATCCTGCGCGGATGGCCCCGGCTCCTCGCGATCATACCGGCAGCTGCTGCCGTCATATCCTGGGTCGCAGAGCCCCTGCCAGCAGGCTACATCTCGACGGACGGCACCGTCTTCCTCAGGTCCGGCGGGGAGTGGGCCGAAGTCACCACGTGGCGGGGAGAGAACGGCCTCAATCCGCTGGCCCTGCGCAGCAAACCCAGCCCCGCCTGCAAAACCCGCAAGGGCGAGGCGCCGGCGCCCTGCGCCATCGATGGGCCTGCCGGCCGATTCGAGGTCATCGCTGCACCGGGCATCAACCCAACGACTGTCTCGCCCGCCGCGGCAGACAGCGGCAGACAGAAGCCGAAACCTCCACCGCCATGCCCCTCGGCGCACCGGCTACGGTACACATCCAGCGTCGGCGGCCCCGAGCTGACTATCGACCCCTGCGAGTTCGCGGCCAGGGGCGGCGGTGTCCTCGAACTGACACCGGCCTACAGCCGCGTCAGGACCGAGCGGCAACCCAGCAGACCCTGGTCGCCGCCACCGCCATCAGGCTCTCAGTGATACATGCGCACGAGCGCAACCAGCTTGCCCTGGATCCGGACCCGGTCCGGCCCGAAGATCCGCGACTCGTATTTCGGGTTGGCCGCTTCGAGGGCGATGGAGCCGCCCTTGCGGCGGAACCGCTTCAGCGTCGCCTCGATCTCGTCCACCAGCGCCACGACGATGTCGCCGGACTGCGCCGTGTCGGTCTTCTTCAGGATCACGGTGTCACCGTCGAGAATGCCAGCATCGATCATCGAGTCGCCCTTCACCTCGAGGGCGTAATGATCGTCAGCGTCGAGGCTGTCGTCCGGCGAGGCCACTCGGTGCGTCTCCGTCTGGATCGCTTCGATCGGCACGCCCGCCGCGATCCGTCCCAGCACGGGGATAGTAGGCCGCGTACGATTGAAGGGGGCGACGCCGGGCGGCAGCGCCGGAACCACGGGCGCGCTGACCGGCCCGGCTGATTCGGCCACCAGACTTGGCCGGAACGGCGTACGGCCTGTCGCAGGTGAATTCAGGGTCGCGCTCTCTGGCAGCTTGAGAACCTCAAGCGCACGGGCGCGGTGCGCCAAGCGGCGCAGGAAGCCACGTTCCTCCAGCGCCGTGATGAGGCGATGGATCCCGGACTTGGAGGCCAGGTCGAGCGCCTCTTTCATCTCGTCGAAGGACGGGGAAACACCAGTTTCCTTGATCCTCTCGTGGATGAAGAGAAGCAGTTCGCGCTGTTTCTTGGTGAGCATCGCTTCCGCGACTCCTTTTGTTGAGTCGCGGATAGTTCTACATGTGTTCACGTTATGGGTCAAATACCCGGAACAAACCTTATCGCGCCGAAACAAAGTTCCGGACGTCTGATAACGGATCCGCGGCACGCATCAGGGTCTCGCCGATCAGGAAGCCGCGGGCGCCGCAGGCCCGCAGCCGGGCGATGTCCGCCACGGTCCGAACGCCGCTCTCGGAGATCAGCAGCCGATCCGGTGGGATGCGGCCCGCCAGCTCCTCGGTCACGCCAAGGTCCGTCGTGAACGTTCTCAGGCTGCGATTGTTCACCCCCACGAGCGGCGAGGGCAGGCGCAGGGCCCGGTCAAGCTCCTCGCTATCGTGGGCTTCGAGAAGAACGGATAGCCCCAGCTCATCCGCCGCCGCATGCAGCTCGGCCGCAAGGATGTCGTCCACCGCGGCCATGATGATCAGGATGGCGTCAGCCCCCACGGCGCGCGCTTCGACGATCTGGATCGGATCAACCATGAAGTCCTTGCGCAGGACGGGAATGCCAACCTGCGCCCGTATCGCGATCAGGTCTTCGAGAGAGCCGCCAAAACTGGGGCCATCCGTGAGTACGGACAGGCATGCGGCGCCGCCCTGCTCATACGCTGCTGCAACGTCGAGCGGCGAGCGTTCAACATTGATGTCGCCCGCGGACGGACTCTTGCGCTTCATTTCGCAGATCAGCGCATTTCCGCCGGCTGCCACGTCCAGCATGCGCTTGGTGAAGTTTCGAACGGGCAAGGCCGCCGCTGCGTCCGCTTCAAGCGACGCCAGCGTGCGCTCGCGCTTCAGCTGGGCGACCTCGTCATGCTTGTAGGCGATGATCTGGCGAAGCCGGTCAGTCATGGGATGCCGCCTTCAGCGCTTCGAATGCCGCCATCGCCTTGCCCGACGAGATGGCGTCTCGGGCCATGGACAGTCCTTCGCGAACGTCTCGGGCCTTGTCGGCGACAACAAGCGTGGCGGCCGCATTCACGGCCACAAGGTCTGCGAAGGGTCCGGGCTGCCCGCGAAGCATGGCCAGAATGGCGTTTGCATTGTCCTCGGGCGCGCCGCCCCGCAGCTGATCCAGCGTCGCCCGCGCGACGCCGAAGGCATCCGGATCGATCTCGAACGTGCGCACACCGCCCGGGGTGACCTCCGCAACCAGCGTGCTGCCGGTCGTCGAAATCTCGTCCAGCCCATCGCGCCCATGCACCACCCAGGCCCGCTCGGCGCCGAGCTCATGCAGGGCGCTGGCGTAGGGAACCACCCAGCTTTCCGAGAACACGCCGAGCACCTGCCTGCGTGCGCCCGCCGGATTGGCGAGCGGCCCCAGGAGATTGAAGATCGTGCGGATGCCGAGCAGCTTTCGCACTGGGCCCACATGCTTCATCGCGGAGTGGTGCGCGGGTGCAAACAGGAATGCGGCTCCGGCGCGCTCGAAGCAGCGGTCGATCTGGGCGTCGGTCGTGTTGAGATTGACGCCGAGCGCCTCAAGCACATCCGCCGAACCCGTCTTGGGCGGGACAGACCGGTTCCCGTGCTTGGCGACGACAGCCCCGGCGCCCGCCGCCACGAAGGCCGCTGCTGTGGAGGTGTTGAGCGACACCCACGACAGGCCGCCGGTTCCGCAGGTATCGACTGCACCTACCGGCGCCGACACTCGCCGTACGCGATCCCGCATCACGCGGGCGCCCGCCACGATGTCGTCGACGCCTTCGCCGCGCATGCGCAGGCTGGTGAGAAAGGCTGCGATCAGGGCGGGGTCGGTCTCGCCGCCCAGGATGGCCTCAAAGGCTGCTCCGATCCGCGTCGCATCGGGACGACCGCCATCGACGAGTTCGTGCAGACAACTGCGGACGGCTTCGCTCACGACTGCCTCGTCCCGGCCGGGGCAGCCCGCTTCAGGAAGTTCGCGAGGATGGTCTTGCCGCCTTCGGACCCGATCGACTCCGGATGGAACTGCACCCCGAAAATCGGACGGTCGATATGGCTCAGCGCCATGATCTCACCGTCGGCAGTCTCGGCATCCACCTTCAGAACGTTCGGCAAACGTGCGCGCCGCACGGCCAGCGAATGATAGCGCACGGCGTTGAACGGCGAGGGCAGACCCTCCATTAGTCCGCCGCGCTCATGCGTCACCGGCGAGACCTTTCCGTGAATGATCTCCTTCGCGCCCTCGACGATCCCGCCAAAAGCCTGGCCGATGGACTGATGGCCTAGGCAGACGCCCAGGATAGGCAAGGCTTCCGGAGCCTCGCGGATTAGGTCGAGACAGATGCCGGCCTCGTTCGGAGTACACGGACCGGGCGACAGGACGACCGCGTCAGCGCCCATCGCAAGTGCCTCCTGCGCCGTCATCGCGTCGTTGCGAACGACCGTCACGTCGGCCCCCAGCTCCTCCATGTAGTGGACGAGGTTGTAGGTGAAACTGTCGTAGTTATCGATCAGCAGGATCCGGCTCATCGGTTGCCCCGGTCATAGCGCACCGACTCTTCGGCGGCGCGGAACAGCGCGCTGGCCTTGTGCACCGTCTCCATGAATTCCTTCTCGGGATCGCTGTCGAACACCACGCCGCCGCCCGCCTGGACGTGGATCTGCCCTTTCGAGAAGACCGCCGTCCGAAGGGCGATACAGGTGTCCATGTCGCCGCCCGCGCCGAAATATCCGACGCCGCCGCCATAGACGCCGCGCGCATGCGGCTCCAGCTCGGCGATGACTTCCATCGCGCGGATCTTTGGCGCGCCGGACACAGTGCCAGCCGGGAAACCGGCCGCTAGGGCGTCGACCATGTCAAGTTCGGGTTTGAGCCGTCCTTCGACGTTCGAAACGATGTGCATCACATGGCTGTAGCGTTCGATGGTGAAGCTCTCAGTCACCCGCACGGTCCCGCGCTGCGAGACGCGTCCGACATCGTTGCGGCCGAGGTCGAGCAGCATCAGGTGCTCGGCGCGTTCCTTGGGATCGGCCAGAAGCGCCCGCTCATTGGCGAGGTCTTCCTCCTGCGTCTTGCCGCGCGGCAGCGTCCCGGCAATCGGACGGATGGTGACTGTCCCATCCCGCAGCCGCACCAGAATCTCCGGGCTGGAGCCGCTGATCTGGAACGCTCCGAAGTTCACGTAGAACATGAAGGGCGACGGGTTGAGCCGCCGCAGCGCGCGATAGAACGCAAACGGCGAGCGCTCATAGGGAGCGCTGAACCGCTGGCTCGGAACCACCTGAAAGATGTCGCCTGCGCGCACATAGGTCTTGGCCCGGGCGACGTTTTCCAGATAGCGCGGCTTGTCCATGTTGGACGTGAAGGCGATGGCCTCCGGCGCGGCGTCGGTCGGGCGCGAAGCCGGGGCAGGGGCGTCCAGCGCCGCCTCGATTGCATCGAGACGTCCCTCTGTCTCGGCGGCGCCGCCACGTTCCGGCGCCGCGAGAATGATCTCCTGACGCACGCCGTCGAAAATCAGCACGACCGTCGGCCGCATCAGCATGGCTTCCGGGGCGCCAGCCGGATCGGCGGCGGCCTTGGGCAGCTTTTCCATGTAGCGGACCATGTCGTAACCGACATATCCGAACGCCCCCGCAGCCATCGGCGGCAGCCCGCCAAGGCTCTCGACCTCACAGAGCGCAATGAACGCCCGCATCGAAGCGATCGGATCGTCAGACGTCTCGAGGATCTCGCCGAAGTCGGGGGTACGCGAGGTTTCCGCGCGCCCGTCCTTCACCCGCCACCACAGGTCCGGCTCGAGACCAATGAAGGAGTAGCGTCCCCGGTTCTCCCCACCCGTCACGCTCTCGAACAGAACGAGACCCGGGCGCGACGGCCCGAGTTTCAGCATGGCGGAGACAGGAGATTCAGTGTCGTCGACGCGCCTGCGGACAATCAACCTGGGGCGTTCGCTCGTCACTGTACCGGCTCGTCCTGGAAGCTCTTGAGGTAGGCTTCAATCGCTTTGGTGTTGGTTTTCAGCGTCGCGACCTTCTGGACGCCCTGCATGAAGACCTGATTGAGGTCCGTGCGGAGGGACTTGTCGATCTGCTCCGTAACCTGCGCCTGAACCTGGTCCGCCATCGCCGGATCAATCGGCGCCACAGCCTCGACTTTAACGATCCAGGGTTCGCCTTGGGCCGTCCGGGCGAGCACCGTTGCTCCGGTGCTGGCCGCGAACGCCGCCTCCAGCACAGCCGGGTCGAGGCCGTTGGGGTTGACGCGCATGAACGGTTGCGGGGGATGGATCGCCACCAGTTTGGCTTTCGAGGCGGCTGCATCGAATGCCTCGCCCGCATTGATGGCGGCGACCGTATCCGTCACCAGCTTCTCCGCCGCTTCCTGCATCTTGACCGTCTTGTACATCGCCGCGACCTCGTCGCGCACTTCCGCCAGATCGGGCGTGCGGGCGGGGATGATCGCGTCCAGCCGAAGCACTGCACGGCGGCCCTCGGGCTCAGTGACGTGTGTCCTGCCGAGCGTTTCGCCTTCGAAGAGTGCCTGCACGGCCGCAGCCTGGGGGACCAGTTCTTCCGGCACCGCGCCCGTAGCCATCTGGCCATTCAGGCTCACCGGAGCGAGCGAAATGACAGGGGCTCCGAGTTCCTTGGCCAGTGTCTCCAGCGAGCTGCCGGCATCGACAAGGTCGAAGAAGGTTTCCTCACGTCCGTCGTACAGCCGCTTGGCCTCCCGGACCTGCATGTCAGAGCGAACCTGCTCTGCGACAATTTCGAAAGGCTGGGCTTCGCCCGGCGTCACGCTCTTCACCTGCACGCCGACAGACTTGCCCTCCAGCATGATGGGCCCGAAGATTTCGCCCTGTGGCAGGCCAAAGGCCACGTCGGAGACCTGCTTCTCCTTGAGGTCTCCCGGCTTGACGGAAAGCTCGACCGTTTCGACGCCCGGCGTCCGCGCAATGGCGTCCGCCAGCGGAACACCCTGCTTGACCAGATCGATGACCGTCTGGACCTTGCCGGCCTGGGCCGATGAAAGCTGCTCGATGACCCTGGTTTCCGGCGCCGAGAATTCCTTGATCCGGCGGTCGTACTCGGCGCGAACCTCTTCGTCCTTGAGTTCGACCTGGCCGATGAAATCATCCGGCGAAAGGGTGATGTAGCTGAACGCCCGCCGCTCCGGCTGTTCGAAGGCGCTGACTCGCTCCTGATAAAAGGCAGCCAGCTGTGCTTCGGTCGGGGCGGGCTGCTCGCCGATGCTGGCGGGGCCAAGCCGCGCAAACGACAGCGTCCGGCTCTCGCCGAAGTAGGCGGCGAGGGGCTTCACCAGAAGCTTGGGCAGCACGAACCCAGCCATCACCGACTGGTCGACATAGCCGAGCGCAAGATCCTCGCGCCAGGCGTTCTCGAGCTGCTCGATGCTTCCAAGGCCGTTCTGCTGGGCGAATTGCTCCAGCAACGCCGTGTCGAGCTTTCCGAGCGCATTCTTGAACCGGGGCGCAGAGGCGATCGTATCGGCCACAGCATCGGCCGAGGCCCGGACACCCATTTTGTCCGCCAGCCGCAGAACGAGCGTCCGCTGGGCCTGGTCGTTCAGGATCTGGTTGACCACGCCCTGCTGTGCGGCTTCCCGCGTCGAAATGACCTCGCCGGTCTCCTCACGGTAGCGGTTCACATACTGGTCAAGCGAGCGATTGACGTCCCGCGCGCTCACCTGGCGGTCGCCGCTGCTGAGAAGGGCGCCCCCGGCGGTCGCGCCGAAGGGGTTCGAGATGCCAACCCCGGCTCCCAGTCCGAGAACAAGCAGAAGCAGCAGCAGGCCCGCCCACTTGGACTTGGCGAACTTGCGCATCCCGCTCAGCATTGGACGTCTCCCATGGTACGCAGCGTTCCAGCTTGTTGGTTGGAACAGCGCTTGCTAGGCGACCCGCAATTGTGACGCAAGGCGCGGGTGCTGCATGACTGGACGTATTAAGCTTGTGGCCGGCAACTGGAAGATGAACGGCGTGCGCACGTCGCTCGCCGAAGTCTCGGCCATCGCCGCCGGCGCGCCGGATCTGGACGCCGGGGTCGAGCTGGCGGTTTGCCCGCCCGCCCTGATCGCGTCCGCCGCCGCCGGATTGCTCCAGAACAGCCCGGTTTCGCTCGGCGGCCAGGACTGCCACAGCGCCATTTCAGGCGCTCACACGGGCGATATCAGCGCCGAAATGTGGGCCGACGCAGGCGCCCGCTTCATTATAGTCGGGCACTCCGAGCGGCGGGGCGACCACGGTGAGACCGATCAGATCGTCGCGGCGAAGGCCTCGGCCGCCATCCGCGCCGGCCTTACCCCCATCATCTGCCTCGGCGAATCGCTCCAGCAGCGGCAGGCCGGCGAAACCCTCGCAGTTGTCGCCAGCCAGCTGGCCGGGTCCGTCCCGGATGCGGCTGCGACAGCGGAGATCGTGGTCGCTTATGAGCCAATCTGGGCGATCGGCACAGGACTGACCCCGACCCTGGCCCAGGTCGAGGAGGTGCACACAGCCCTGCGAGCCGGCCTCCGGACCCGCTTTGGCGATCGCGCCGACACGATGCGGCTGCTCTACGGCGGCTCTGTAAAGCCTGAAAACGCCCCGGAATTGCTGAACGTCCGCGACGTGGATGGCGCGCTGGTCGGCGGCGCCAGTCTGAAAGCAGTCGATTTTCTCGCCATCGCCCGCGCGGCGGCCTGAAGTCGTCCTCGCGACAGATTGAATACGGCGAGGGGGCTTGGCCACGGCGCTTGGACGTGCTTTAGCCGTCCCTGATCTCCTTCAGGCACGGTTTCATGCTCGCAGTCCTGCTCGTCATTCATTTGCTTGCCTGCCTCGCGCTGATTGGCGCGGTGATGCTGCAGCGTTCCGAGGGCGGCGCCCTTGGCATGGGCGGCGGCGGGCAGGGCGGGTTCATCTCCAGCCGCGGCGCGGCCGACGTGCTGGTTCGCACGACCATGATCCTGGGCGGCATCTTCTTCGCTACCAGCCTTGGCCTCTCCTTTGTCCACGCCCGCAGCGCCGACACCCCTTCCGAACTGGAGCGGCGCCTGGAAGACCGGTCGGCGGATCCGTTCGATCCGCTGAACCCCTCCGGCGCGACGCCCCCGCCGGCCGCCCCGACAGACGCCACGCCAGCCGCCCCGGTTGACCCGCTGGCTCCCGTCACCGGTGGCGCAACGGCGCCTGCGACAGCGCCTGCGACACCGGTCGTCCCCGAAAACGGTGGATCACCGCAGCAATAGTCCGGCAGGCACTCGCCAGCCGCCGACTGAATCACTAGTCTGGTTATCCGTCATGAAGCGTTTCATCTTCATCACGGGAGGTGTCGTGTCCTCCCTAGGGAAGGGCATTGCTTCGGCAGCGCTCGGCGCCCTGCTGCAGGCGCGCGGATACAAGGTCCGCCTGCGCAAGCTCGACCCTTATCTCAACGTTGACCCCGGAACGATGTCGCCGACCCAGCACGGCGAGGTGTTCGTCACTGACGACGGCGCGGAAACCGACCTTGACCTCGGCCATTACGAGCGGTTCACGGGCGTCTCCGCCAAGAAGACCGACAACACCACCACGGGCCGCATCTACAAGTCGATCCTCGAGAAGGAGCGCCGCGGCGACTATCTCGGCGCCACGCTGCAGGTCATCCCGCACGTCACCGACGCCATCAAGGACTTCATCCGCTCCGACAGTGACGACGTCGATTTCGTCCTCTGCGAGATCGGCGGCACGGTCGGCGACATCGAGGGGCTGCCGTTCTTCGAGGCCATCCGCCAGCTCGGCCAGGAACTCGGCCGCGACGCCTGCATCTTCATCCACCTGACCTTGCTGCCCTACATCGCCTCGGCCGGCGAAATGAAGACCAAGCCCACCCAGCACTCCGTCAAGGAGCTGCGGTCCATCGGCATTCAGCCCGACATCCTGCTGTGCCGCGCCCCGGGCCCGATCCCGTACGAGGAGCGCCGCAAGATCGCGCTGTTCTGCAACGTCCGCCCGGAAGCCGTGATCGAGGCTCTGGACGCCGCCAACATCTACGAAGTCCCGCTGGCCTACCACGAGAAGGGCCTGGACACCGAAGTGCTCCGTCACTTCCGGCTCGAAGGCCAGTCCAGCCCCGATCTGACGCACTGGAACCGCGTCTCGGAGACGCTGCGCAACCCTGACGGCTCCGTCACGATCGGCATCGTCGGCAAGTACATAGCCCTGCACGATGCCTACAAGTCGGTGGTCGAAGCCCTGGGCCATGGCGGCCTTGCCAACCATGTGAAGGTGAACCTGAAATGGTTCGCCAGCGACCAGTTCGACGACCCGGAATCGGACCTGTCCGAACTCGATGAGGTCGATGGCGTGCTGCTGCCGGGCGGTTTTGGCGAGCGTGGGGCCATGGGCAAGATGCGCGCTGCCGGCTATGCGCGGCGACACAGGCTGCCCTGCTTCGGGATCTGCTACGGCATGCAGATGTCCGTGGTCGAACTGGCCCGGAACGTCGCGGGCATGGACGGAGCGGGCACCACCGAATTCGGCCAGCCCAAGGTCCCCGTTGTTGGCCTGATGAGCGAGTGGACGCGCGGCAACGAGCGGGAAGTTCGCCAGCATGGCGGCGACCTCGGCGGCACGATGCGCCTTGGCGCCTATCCCGCCGTCCTCAAGCCCGGTTCGCTCGTCTCGCGCATCTACGGAACCGACACGATCTCGGAACGCCACCGTCACCGCTACGAGGTGAACGCCGAGATCATCCCGAAGCTGGAAGCCAACGGCGTCATCTTCTCGGGTATGTCGCCTGACGGCCGCCTGCCTGAGATATTCGAACTCCAGGACCATCCCTGGTTCATCGGCGTCCAGTTCCATCCGGAGCTGAAATCGCGCCCGTTTGATCCGCACCCCCTGTTCACCAGCTTCATCGCTGCGGCGTTAGAGCAGAGCAGGCTGGTTTAGGCCCCTTGGCGCGGCGTACGGCCACACGCGCCATCGGCGCGAAGGGCGCGCGCGGGTAGCGGGATGAAATCCAGCTGGGCGCCGGTAAGCGACGGGGCTGGCGACTGATTCTGCCGATCCGGATGGCGTTCGGATGCTGGCGCAAAGCGTCAGTCTTGGCCTGCAACCGCCAGATGATGGCTGGATGTATTGTTTGGATCTGGGAGGCTGACCTCGGGATCTGCGGCGATTCCGGCACCCTCTGCGGCTAAACCCTTGAAGCTGCGGGCAGCCGAAGCGGCAGGGTTGCGTCAGCCTGACCTTTGCGGGACGGCGCTAATCGCCACCTTCGGGCTTGCCGGGACGGGGGCAGTTGCGTATACGGCCCCCTCGAAAAGGGACGGGGAAGCGCCGTCCGCGAAGCTATTTCCGACGATATTCGAGGCGCACATGGCCGTTCCCAAGCGAAAAACTTCCCCTTCCAAGCGTGGCATGCGCCGCTCGCATGACGCCCTGAAGGTTGCCACCTACATCGAGGACGCCGACACCGGCGAACTCCGCCGCCCCCACCATGTCGATCCCAAGACAGGCATGTACCGCGGCAAGCAGATCCTGACGCCCAAGGAAGACTGATCGTCTTTCTGATGGCGGCGGCCCCTCGGGGCCGCGCCGCAATATGCATTGCGTATCCACTTCAAGGGGGCATCTTTGACCGAGATCGTCGATATTTTCGCGCGTGAAATCCTGGACAGCCGGGGCAATCCGACGGTCGAGGCTGAGGTCACCCTTGATGACGGCTCCATGGGCCGGGCGGCTGTTCCGTCGGGAGCGTCCACAGGCGCCCACGAAGCCTGTGAACTGCGCGACGGCGACAAGTCCCGGTATGGCGGCAAAGGCGTCCTGAAGGCCGTCGACGCGGTCAATGGCGAAATCTGCGACACGCTGGTCGGCCTCGACGCCGAAGATCAGCGCCTGATCGACAAGGTCCTGATCGAACTCGACGGCACGGCGAACAAGTCCCGTCTCGGCGCCAACGCGATTCTCGGTGTTTCGCTCGCCATCGCCAAGGCCGCCGCGGAGGCCTCCAGCCTCCCGCTCTACCGCTATGTCGGCGGCGCCAACGCCCACATCCTGCCGACGCCGATGATGAACATCATCAATGGCGGCGCCCACGCCGACAATCCGATCGACGTGCAGGAATTCATGATCATGCCGGTCGGCGCGGAGACTTTCGCGGACGCCCTGCGCTGCGGCGCTGAAGTCTTCCAGGCCCTCAAGAAGAATCTGTCGGCCGCTGGTCACAACACCAACGTCGGCGACGAGGGCGGTTTCGCGCCGAACCTCGCCTCTACCGAGGATGCGATTGGCTTCATCCTCAAGTCCATCGAATCGGCGGGCTACCAGCCCGGCGAAGATGTCGTCCTGGCGCTCGACGCCGCCTCGACCGAATTCTACAAGAAGGGCAAGTACGAGCTGGAAGGCGAGGGCAAGTCGCTGTCGTCCATCGATTTCGCCGCCTATCTGACGGACCTGGTCAACCGGTATCCCATCGTTTCGATCGAAGACGGAATGGCCGAGGATGACTGGGAGGGCTGGATCGCCCTGACGAAGATGGTTGGCGACCGCTGCCAGCTGGTCGGGGACGACCTCTTCGTCACGAACTCCGTCCGCCTCGCCGAAGGCATCGCCAAAAAGGCCGCGAACTCGATCCTGGTTAAGGTGAACCAGATCGGCACGCTTACCGAAACGCTGGAAGCGGTGAGCCTCGCGCACATGAACCGCTACACCGCCGTGATGTCGCACCGCTCGGGTGAAACCGAGGATTCCACCATTGCGGATCTTGCCGTCGCCACGAACTGCGGTCAGATCAAGACGGGCTCGCTGGCTCGCTCGGACCGGCTCGCGAAGTACAACCAGCTGCTCCGCATCGAGGGCGAACTCGGCGATCAGGCAGTTTATCTTGGCCGCCGCGCCCTTCGCGGCTGAGTCGGACGGCGGGATTCACGTACGGTTAACCGCACTCCCGTCTGTTGGCCTTTCGGGGACCACCCAAGGTTACGGCCATGTTGCGTTCAGTAAAGGCGATCATTCTGCCGACCGTGCTGGGCGCGGTGATCCTCTATTTTTCGTATCATGCGCTGGCCGGCGAGCAGGGCCTCGCAGCGTGGACGCGCCTCCAGGACGAGGAACGCGAGCTGACGGCGCGGCTGGAAACGATCACCGTTGAGCGGGACGCCCTCGAAGCTTCGCTGGCGCGGCTGAGGGACGAAACCCTCGATGTCGACTACATAGAGGAACTGGCGCGCACGAAACTGTCCTATGCACGCCCGGACGAAGTCCTGGTCGCAACGCGCTAGCCGCGCCCCTTCGACCTAGCGGCGGGGCGTGTTCAGACGCGCAGTGCGGGATTGAAGGCTGTCCTCTTCACCACAATCGGGTCCGCTCTCCGGATATCGGAAGCGGTCAGCTCCGGTTGATCGCCGCAGGGACGGTCGCCCCTATCCGTCTGACAGTGCTCCGAAATTCCCGAACCCCGACGACGGCTATTGAGCCAGGTATGTGTCCCTCGTTCCGACGGAATTGGGGGAACGAAACCCGTTTCATCCCACACCCCGAAACCTCCGGTATTCTCCCCCTCGCGTCTGGCAAGGGAGGATTCGGTGCGCACCGAAACATCGAATGCCAGAAGCTCGGACGGCGCGGCGA
>CAYOWK010000023.1:0-62344 GCA_964407665.1 uncultured Rhizobium sp.
GTTTGCGCCCAGCTTCGTGAGCGTGATGATGAAGACCAGAACGATGAATCCGACGAGCGCCAGCGCCATCCAGTGGCTGCGGCGGCGGCGCGCCTTCAGCTCTTCAGCCGTGAAGGCAGGATGCTCGGGATCTTTGGGCAGGGGGGCGTTCATGCGATCCCCGGTGCAAGCATCGGTACGCTGTGTTCAATCAGCAGGGCGGCGAACAGGCTGAACAGGTAGAGGATCGACACGCCGAACAGCGCGCGCGCGCGCGACAGATCCTGATTGGCGCCCGCATCCCCTGCCCGGCTCGCGAAGACGCGCACCGCCTGCCAGATGAACAGGGCGCCGCCGGCGATCGCGACCGCCAGATAGATATAGCCGCCCATGCCCATCGCGAAGGGGAACAGGCCGAAGGCGGCCGAGATCAGGGTGTAGACCAGAATCTGGCGTCGCGTTTCAGCGGGGCCCTTGGTTACGGGAAGCATCGGCACGCCTGCCCGCTCGTACTGGCCGGATGTCCACAGCGACAGCGCCCAGAAGTGCGGCGGCGTCCAGAGGAAGATCACGCCAAACAGGATCCAGGCTTCGGGGGGGATCGAATTGGTTGCGGCGGCCCAGCCGATGACAGGCGGGAACGCGCCGGCGGCTCCGCCGATGACAATATTCTGGTCGGTCGAGCGCTTGAGCCACATCGTGTAGATGACGGCGTAGAAGAAGATCGAGAACGCCAGCAGTCCGGCGGCCAGCAGGTTGGCGGCGAGCGCCATCAGCGTAACGGAGAGGGCCGACATGATCAGCCCGAACGCCAGCGCGTCAGGAGCTGAAACGAGTCCAGCGGGCACCGGCCGCAGCGCCGTGCGGGCCATCGTTGCGTCGATATCGGCGTCGTACCACATGTTGAGCGCGCCGGCCGCGCCCGAACCCAGCGCCAGCGCGAAGATCGCGGCGGCGGCGGTAACCCAGTTCATGTCCTGGGGAGCTGCGACCAGACCGACAAGCGCCGTGAACACGACCAGCGTCATGACGCGTGGCTTCATCAGACGCACATAGTCCCGGGCCGTGGCGAAAGCCGCAGTCTCCTGAACGGTGGCGCTGATCGGGGCGGTGGTCAAAACCTGATCCTTCTCTGTGGACGTCTCCCGGCCGCAAAGACCGGACCGGCGCTCCCCGTCAGGGAAGCGCCGGGGCAGTTTCTACCGGACGCGCGGCAGGTCGTTGTACTGGTGGAACGGCGGCGGAGAAGACAGCGTCCACTCCAGCGTCGTGGCGCCCTCGCCCCACGGGTTCGCTTCGGCCTTCCGGCGGCGGATCATCGCTTCCACGATGCCGATCAGGAAGATGACCGTGGCGACGGCCGTGATGTAGTAGCCGTAGGTCGAGATCTTGTGCCAGTGCTCGAACGCCGGGGTGTAGTCGACGTAGCGGCGCGGCATGCCCTGAAGCCCGAGGAAGTGCTGCGGGAAGAAGATCAGGTTGGTGCCGATGAAGGTCAGCCAGAAGTGCAGACCGCCGATGAAGCCGTTGTACTTGATGCCCCACATCTTCTCGAACCAGTAGTACCAGCCGCAGAAGAGCGTGAAGACAGCGCCCAGCGAGAGCACGTAGTGGAAGTGCGCCACCACGTAGTAGGTGTCGTGCAGGTAGTGGTCGATGCCGGCGTTAGCCAGAACCACACCCGTGACGCCGCCCACCGTGAAGAGGAAGATGAAGCCGATCGCCCAGAGCATGGGAACCTTGAAGTCGATCGAGCCGCCCCACATCGTGGCGATCCACGAGAAGATCTTCACGCCGGTTGGCACCGCGATGACCATTGTGGCTGCAACGAAGTAGGCCTTGAGGTCCGTGCTCATCCCGACCGTGTACATGTGGTGCGCCCACACGATGAAGCCGATGAAGCCGATCGCGACCATGGCGTAGGCCATTGCGAGATAGCCGAACACGGGCTTCTTCGAGAACGTCGACACGACATGGCTGACGATGCCGAAGCCCGGCAGGATCATGATGTACACTTCGGGGTGGCCGAAGAACCAGAACAGGTGCTGGAACATGATCGGGTCGCCGCCGCCGGCCGGAACGAAGAATTTCGAGCCGAAGTTGCGGTCGGTCAGCAGCATGGTCAGGGCGCCAGCGAGAACCGGCAGGGCCAGAACCAGCAGGAACGCCGTCACGAGAACCGACCAGGCGAACAGCGGCATCTTGTGGATCGTCATGCCCGGAGCGCGCATGTTCAGGATGGTCACTATGAAGTTGATCGCGCCCAGGATCGACGACATGCCGGCAAGGTGAAGCGACAGGATGACGAGGTCCATTGCCGGACCGCCGTGACCGGCCAGCCCCGACAGAGGCGGATAGAGAACCCAGCCGCCGCCAAAGCCGGTCGCGTCGCCCGTCGCCTGCGCCGGAACGAACATCGAGACGATGAGCAGCGTGAAGGACGCAGGCATCAGCCAGAACGAGATGTTGTTCATGCGCGGCATGGCCATGTCCGGCGCGCCAATCATCAGCGGAACGAACCAGTTGCCGAAGCCGCCGATCAGGGCGGGCATGACCATGAAGAAGATCATGATCAGGCCGTGCATGGTCGTGATCACGTTGTAGCTGTGCTCGTCGCCGAACAGGCCGCCCATCGCCTTGCCGTCGAACAGCTGCAGGCCGGGGGCTTCAAGCTCAATCCGCATCAGGCCGGAGAAAACGAAGCCGATGATGCCCGCCATGAGCGCGAACAGCAGATAGAGCGTGCCGATATCCTTGTGGTTCGTAGAGAACAGCCAACGCGAGGGGCTGTACCACTTGGGATCGTCGTGATGCTCATGACCGTGATCATCGTGCCCGTGGGCGTGATCGTGGGCCGGAGCATGAGCGTGAGTGTCCGTGGACATCTTTTAGGCTCCCTGGAAACCTAGTTCGCCGAGGCGACTTGCGGCGCCGTCAGAGGTTGAACCTGATCGAGGTAGGCGCGCGCATCGGAGATCGAAGTGGAAGCACGCTTCAGCCACTCTTCGTATTGGGCCTGCGGCAGAACCCGCAGTTCGATCGGCATGTACGCGTGACGGACGCCGCAGAGTTCCGAGCACTGGCCGTAGTACACGCCGGGTGTGTCGATCTTGAAGAAGACCTGGTTCAGGCGACCGGGAACCGCGTCGATCTTGATGGCGGCGGCGGGCATCGCGAACGAGTGGATCACGTCGGACGCGGAGACCGAAACCCGGATATACTTGCTGGCCGGCACGACCATCGGATTGTCGACTGACAACTGGGGGACCTGGCCCGGCTTGAGCATGTCCGCAGGGACCATGTTCGAGTCGTACTCGAGCGCTTCGTCGCCCTCGCCGTAGATGTAGCTCCAGAACCACTGGCGGCCATAGACCTTCACGTCGACCACTTCGGTCTCGGCGACGTCAGGCATCACCTCTTCGGCGTAGAGCAGCGGGAAGGACTTGAAGGCGATGGCGACGAGAATCAGGACCGGCAGCACGGTCCAGGCAATCTCGACCGCGGTGTTGTGGCTGAACTTCCGCGCGACGGGATTGGCCTTGCGGTTGTATCGAACCATGACCCAAAGCAGCAGGGCCATCACGAAGACGGTGATGCCCGTGATGATCCACATCAGCATCGCGTGGAAATCGTGCACCATCTGGGCAGTTTCGGTCATCGCCGGCTGCATCCATATGGCGCCATCGACCGGCTGGCCGGGCGTCTGGGCGGATGCCGCGCCCGCAGACGCGAGGGCAAGCGCGCCAAGACTCAGGCTCTTGAAAGCTCTGTTGCGCATGACTGGCCGCGTCCTCCTGTCAGACAGATGAAATTGAGGCTTTAACGTGGTATACGCTAATCTTCCACCGCCGCCCGGCTGGTCACTGCGAGCATAGTGTCGCAGCTTGATCAGACTCAACCCGGCGCGCCGTATAGCTGTCGCTACTCGAGCATGAAGGGATTGGGAAGATGATTAAGAAACCTGAAATCGTGGGTATTCTGGCCTTCGCTTCGCTTTTGGCTGCAGCCCCTCAGGCGCATGCCGCAGTCACCGTTTACGGCAACGGTCTGGGACGCGACTGCTATGTGGCGGTGAAGGAAGAACGAGTGGCGTTCCTGCGGGCCCGAGACATCTGCGACCTCGCCCTGATCGAGGAACAGATGAACAGCCGCGACCGCGCTGCGACCTACATCAACCGCGGCATCCTCTACATGCGGCAGAAGCAGAACGACCGGGCGCTGGACGATTATGAGCGCGCCATCCGCCTGAAACCTGACCTCGCCGAAGCGCACATCAACCGGGGCGCCGCCCTCTTCGCACTCGGTGAGTTCGAGGAGGCGATGAACGCCATCAACGCCGGAATGACGACCAAGGACCCCGACGCGAAGGCCGTCGGCCACTACAACCGGGGCCTGCTGCACGAACGGGCCGGCGACGTGACGGCCGCATACTACGACTACAAAGCGGCCCTCGAGCTCCGCCCGGAATTCAAGGAAGCCGCCACGGCGCTGACGAGATTCCAGGTACAGGTTGTTCCGGCGTCCTGACGGCGCCATCTGTAACGCGTACGACAACCCAGCAGGAGCCCGCCCATGAGCGAGAGCCTTATCCAGTCGATCGGACCCGGGGTCGAAACGGCCGCCCGGATTCTCGACGAGGCGCTCCTCGGGGCGGAGGACGGCGAAATCTATGTCGAATCAGTCCGCTCGGAGAGCTTCCTGTTTGATGACGGGCGCCTGAAGTCGGCCTCCTTCGATACCGGTCAGGGCTTTGGCCTGCGGGTCGTCTCGGGCGAAACGACCGGCTATGCGCACGCAAGCGAAGTCTCCGAGGCTGCCCTCCGGCGGGCTGCGGACGCTGCGTCTGCCGCCAAGCGGGGCCGGTCCGGAACGCTGGACGTGGGCCCTGCCCTCACAAACCGCCGGCTTTATGATGATATCGATCCGACGTCGGGGCCGGATTTCTCCGTGAAGACAGGCCTTCTGGCCGAAATCGACGCCTGGTGCCGCGCACGGGATCCGCGCGTGGTGCAGGTATCTGTGTCGCTGGCCGGGAGCCGGACCGCCGTGGAGATCGTCCGGTCGGGCGGCGCGACCATTTCCGAGGCCCGGCCGCTGGTCAGGCTCAACGTGTCGGTCACCATGGAGAAGGCCGGACGTCGCGAAACCGGGTCAGCCGGCGCGGGCGGACGCGCCTCCTACGTGGAATGGATCCAGCCGGACCGCTGGAAGGCCCTCGCTGAGCGGGCGATTCGCAAGGCCGAAATCAACCTTGAGGCGATCCCCGCCCCCGGCGGCGAGATGGAAGTGGCGCTCGGGCCGGGCTGGACCGGCGTGCTGCTGCACGAGGCCGTCGGCCACGGGCTGGAGGGCGACTTCAACCGCAAGGGATCATCGGTTTACTCCGGCAAGATCGGCGAGCAGGTCATGGCCAAAGGCGTGACCATCGTGGACGACGGCGCCATCGCCAACCGGCGCGGCTCCCTGTCGTTCGACGACGAGGGCACGCCGACCCAGCGCACCGTTCTGGTCGAGGACGGCGTCCTCAAGGGCTACATGCAGGACCGCATGAACGCCCGCCTGATGGGCGTCACGCCCACCGGCAATGGCCGCCGCGAAAGCTACGCCAACAGCCCGATGCCTCGCATGACCAACACCGTGATGCTCGGCGGCAACCATGATCCGGACGAGATCGTCCGCTCGATCAAGCGCGGCATCTGGGCCGTCGACTTCGGCGGCGGTCAGGTCGACATCACCAACGGCCAGTTCGTCTTCCAGTGCACCGAGGCCTACATGGTCGAGGACGGCAAGGTCGGCGCGCCGGTCAAGAACGCCACTCTCATCGGTCACGGCCCGACCGTCCTGAACCAGATCTCCATGATCGGAAACGACTTCGCGATGGACGACGGCGTCGGCACCTGCGGCAAGGCAGGTCAGTCGGTCCCCGTCGGCGTCGGCCAGCCTTCCATCCGCATCGACCGCATCACGGTCGGCGGCGCATCCATATAGAAGGGTCATGCCATGAGACTTGCCGCCATCGCCCTGCTCGCGGGCCTGATCGCATCCCCGGCCTTCGCCGATCCGCAGACGGCAGGCAGCGCCCCGGCGTTCACCACCGTCTCGTCCAAATCCTTCGCCGCAAACCCCGGCGGCGCGGTTCTGATCGACGTCCGCGAGCCCTCCGAATGGGCGCAGACCGGCGTCCCCAAGGACTCGGTCGGGATTTCGGTCAGCCGCCCCGACTTCGTCGCCGAGGTGCTCAAGGCTGCGGGCGGCGACAAGTCGAAGCCGGTCGCGGTGTTCTGCCGCTCGGGCAATCGCTCCGTGAAGGCCGCCAACACGCTTCTGGAGGCCGGCTTCACCAACGTCACCAATATCGGCGACGGCTGGATCGGCCGCGAAGGCGTCGGGGCCGGCTGGGGTCCGCTGAACCTGCCGAAACAGGCCGCGCCGAACTAAGCGGCAGGCGACGGGCTCTCACAGCCCCCGAACAGACAAAGGGCCGGCTGCATCAGCCGGCCCTTTTCCTTATTCCGCCGGCGTCTCTGCCGCCTTCGGCTTCTCGCCAATATGGGCAAGCTTGTTGAGGAAGGGGCTGGCGATCCCCAGCGCAACACCGATCCCGACGCCCCACCACCCGATCTGGGTGAACACGTCGACATAGGTGTCGAGCGCCTTCTGGGGATCGAGCACCTGCCCACCCACGGTCTCCTGCGCCGTCAGCTTTGACACCTGCGCCGCGAGCATCTGCGCCAGCGAAGACCCGAGGAACCAGGTCGCCATCATCGTGGCCGCCACCGGCGCCGGGGTCAGCTTGGTCATCGCGGACAGCCCCACGGGCGACAGGAACAGCTCCCCGGTGGTGTGCAGCAGGTACAGCAGCACGAGGAAGATCAGCGGCACCTTGGCGCTCTCGTCTGCGAACTGCGCGCCCCAGACCAGAACGAGGAATCCCGCTCCGACCTGGATGATGCCCAGCGCGAACTTGGCCGCATCGCCCGGATCCCGCTTGTTCTTTTCCAGCCACGTCCACATGGCTGCGAACAGGGGCGCGAAGATCAGGATGAAGGCGCCGTTGAAGCTCTGCGTCTGGCCGGACGTGACCGAGAAGAACCCGTCTGACGGAAGCTGTGTCGAGCGTTCCGAGAACTGCGAAAGGGCCGATCCCGCCAGCTCGAACAGTGTGAAGAACACCACCGACCCGGCGACCAGGATCAGCGCCAGAATGAGCTTGGCGCTCTCCGCCCAGGTGCACTTCCGAACCATGTAGATGATGAAGAAGGCCACGATCAGGGCCGAGCACACTGTCAGCGTGACGTTGACCACCTGTTCGCGCTGCACCAGCCACCACACGCCGATCACCGACAGCGCGCCGAGGATGTAGATGATCCACTCGCGGTTGAGAGGCCCAAGCACGGGCCGGGTCAGCATTTCGGGATTGGGCGGGTTGCCGATCTCTGCAGGCAACTGCGCCGGGCCAGGGAGGAAGAACAGCAGCCGCTTGCGGACGAATACGAGCCATCCGAGCGCCATTCCCAGGCCGGCAAGGCCAAAGCCCCAACCCCAGCCGTAGGTCGCGCCAACCCCCGCGCAGAGCACCTGCGCCCAGAACGCGCCGAGGTTGATGCCGAAATAGTAGAGCGTGAAGCCGGCGTCGCGGCGCGGGTCTTCCTTCGTGTAGAGCTGCCCGACGATCGTGGAGATGTTGGCCTTCAGGAAGCCGACCCCCATGATGATCAGCGCCAGCGCGACATAGAAGATGTTGATGAAGAGCGGGATCTGCCCTTCCTTGCGGGTCGTGTAGCCGTCGATTTCCGCCGTGTCGGGATTGTCCTTGAGCACGACGTCCGGTAGCGCCGATGTCGCCGGCAGGTTGTTGATGGCGATGCCGCCTTCTGCCGGGCTGATCGTGTAGCGCTCGCCGTCCACCTCAAGCCATGTCTGGCGCAGGTTCTGGCGGCCTTCCGAAACGAACGGATAGTCCTGGCCCTGGTAGGTCAGGATCTCCTGAACCGGCTTCTGCTCGATCGCCATGGCGAGGTGCCCGGCCACCAGCAGCAGCGCGCCATACGCGATAGCCTTCTTGGTGCCGAGATAGCGGTCGGCCAGCATGCCGCCGATCAGCGGCAGCAAGTAAACGAGGGAAGTGTAGGCGCCGTACTGGCCGTTCGCGACCCCGTCGTTGAACAGGAAGTGCTGGGTCATGTAGGCGACCAGGATGGTCCGCATCCCGTAGTAGGAGAACCGCTCCCACATCTCGGTGAAGAACAGGATGTGCATCCCCTTGGGATGCTTCTGAAGCTGCAGGAAGACGGGCACGCCCGTCAGAACCGTGATCACGATCCCGATTGCGACGACGATATCCATGCAGCCCCTCGCACACGAAAGGCGGGACATGATCACGCTATTTCGTCCGGCTCAAGCCGACAGGCCGGCCTCCATGGCGTTTTGACGAAAAGCAGGCGCCGCCCTGCCCGGATCACGGCTCCTTGAGATCGTCTGGTAACGCTTGGTCAACCCGGAGCTATTCCATTAACCAACAGGGCCGGAGGACAATTGCGACATGATCTACAGGACGACCGGCGCACTCGGACTAGCCCTGATCCTGTCCGCTGGCGTCGCCACGGCGGACTCCGCCGCGGTCGAAACCTTCGATCCTGCCTATTTCGCAGCCTACCATCCCTCCACGGCCCTCGACATGGTCAGGCAGGTTCCCGGCTTCTCGATCAGCGAGGGCGACGCCGTGCGCGGCTTCGGGGGCGCCGCCGGGAATGTCCTGCTCAATGGTGAGCGTCCGTCCTCGAAGACAGGTCTGAACGACGCCCTGAAACGTGTCCCTGCGGACAGCGTGGCGCGGATCGAACTCGTCACGGGCGCGTCCGCAAGCTTCGACATGCGCGGACAGTCCAAGATCGTGAACATCGTCATGCGCGACCAGGGACCCGGCCGCTCGCCTGTGGCGGCTGAGGTGTTGTTTATCCTTGCCGGTGACGGGCAGATCACCGGGCGGGTCGATGCGACAACCCAGCTTGCCGTCGCCGGAGGCACGCTGACGGTCGCCGGGGAATACGGTAGCCGGGCCCTCGATTCCAGGGAGCGGCTGACCCGGGACGTCCTGGACGCCAATGGCGTGCTGACCGTTCGCGGAGCCGGCTGGAAAGACCAGCGCCCGCTGATGCAGGACCTGTCACTCGATTTCGAACGCCCTGCCAGCTGGGGCGCGCTCCGCCTTAACGCGAGCCTGAGTCCGCAAGATCGCCAGAGCCACAGATACTTCGAGCTGCGCGACGCCCGGAACGGCTCCCTGACAGGCATTGAAGCAAGCGACGGCCTCAACAACGAAATGGCCTACACATTCGGAGGCGACATCCAGCGGGATTTCACCAATGGCTCGGCCAAGCTGATCACCTACCACGCGCGCAAGGAGGGGGAGTACGCCTCCGCCCTGACCCTCTTCGACGCGGCTGGCGGGTTCGTGTCCACTACAACCACGCGCCCGGAAAGATCCAGCGGAGAGAGCATCCTGCGCGGCCAGGTCGACTGGTCACCCGCCCCGTCGCATTCAGTCCAGGTCGCCCTCGAAGCGGCCTACAACTTTCTTGACAGCCTCACAGGTTTCGAACGCGAGACACCCGCCGGGTCGACTCGCTTCTTCGTGGATGGGTCGGACACCACGGTCGAAGAGTACCGGAGCGAACTGCAGGTGTCGGACGTCTGGAAGGTCAGCCCGGCCCTTACGCTTGAGCCCGGCATGAAGTTCGAGGTCTCGCGCATCGAGCAAGTCGTCCGCTTCGATTCCTGGCCCGCGCTCGAAGCCCAGAGGGCGTTCAGCTACCCGAAGCCGTTCGTCTCGGCGAACTGGCGCCTCGCCGCCGACCGGCGGCTCAACCTCTCCCTTGAGCGCAAGGTCGCCCAGCTGTCGTTCAACGACTTCGTGTCATCCGTCGAACTGATCAACGACCAGACGACATCGGGAAACCCCGATCTCGAGCCGGAGCAGACCTGGGCGGTCGGCGCCAGCCTCGAGCAGACCTTCTGGCGCTCCGGCGTCCTGACGCTCGAAGGCTCCTATGACGACGTCGAGTCCGTGCAGGACTACCTGCCGATCCAGACCGCCGCAGGCTTCAGCGATGCGCCGGGGAATATCGGGGAGGGTCAGCGCTGGTCGCTCGGCATGAAGTTTTCGGCGCCGCTGGACCCGGTCGGCATCGCGAACGCCCGCCTCGACGTATCGGTGTCGACGGGGGCATCGGAAGTCATCGACCCAACGACCCTCACGCCGCGCGCCTTCTCCGGCGAGGAAAGCAGGAGCTTTGACGTCTCGTATCGTCAGGATTTCCCTGCCCAGAAGTTCAGCTACGGGCTCAGCCTGAATGATGGCGGCCCGGCATGGACCTACCGGCTGGGCGAGACCAACCGGATTGAACGCGATGCGCCGGAGATCGGAGCCTGGGTCGAGACAACGGCCGCCGCCGGCCTCAGGACGCGGCTGGGAGTCAACAACGCCAACGACACAGGACGACAGATCGTCCGGTCGATCTATTCCGGGCGGCGCGATACCTCCGGCATCGCGAGCATCTGGGACAGCAATGTCAGCAACGGCGTGCGCTGTTACCTCAGCATCAGCGGATCGTTCTGATCCGCCAAATCGGCCCGCCTACATCCGGGTCGCTTCGAACACGGGCCGGACATCGCGCTTCCAATCGCCGTGGTAGCGGGCCAGCAGCCGGGTTGATTGCGTAATGCCCGTTGCAGCGATTTCCTCGACCGGATCGAGGAAGATCGTCTCGTCACGGCCAGACCCGTTCAGGCGCGCGCGCCGGGCCAGTCCGCGTTTCGAGATCGCCACGACGTCGCGGGCGATCGCGCCGACGGCCGTCAGGCGGAACGGGGCATCCAGCCCCATCGCGGGGACAGCACGGCGCATGCCTTCGCGCTCATTCGCCTTCCAGTCCCGGATCAGCTGGCCGGCTTCGTCGAGGGCGATGGAATCATAGAGCAGCCCGACCCAGAAGGCGGACAGGCCGCACAGCATCGCCTGCGGCCCGCCGTCGGCGCCGCGCATCTCGAGGAAGGTCTTGAGCCGGACCTCCGGGAAGATCGTCGACAGGTGATCGTCGAAATCGTCCATCGCAGGCGTCTCGCCGGGCAGCGCAGGAAGCTTGCCAGCCAGGAAGTCGCGGAAGGACTGTCCGGCGCAGTCGATGTACTTCCCGTCCCGGCGCACGAAATACATCGGCACATCGAGAGCGAAGTCCACATACTGCTCGAATCCGAACCCGGGCTCGAAGGCGAAGGGCAGCATGCCGGTGCGATCCGGGTCGGTGTCGGCCCAGATGGCGCCGCGGTAGGACTGGAAGCCGTTGGTGCGTCCTTCGCCGAACGGCGAGTTGGCGAAGAGAGCGGTCGCGATGGGCTGGAGGGCGACGCTGACGCGCAGCTTGTCGGCCATGTCGGCTTCGCTGGAGAAATCCAGATTGGTCTGCACGGTACAGGTGCGGAACATCATCTCGCGGCCCAGCCGGCCAACCTTCTTCATGTAGCGCGACATGATCCCGTAGCGCCCCTTGGGCATGACGGGCGTCTCATCCATCGACCAAAGCGGCGAGAACCCGAGCCCCATGAAGGCGGCGCCCATGTCGCCCGCCACTTCATTGGCCTCGCGAAGGTGCGCCGAGATTTCGCTGCAGGTCTCGTGGATGGTTTCGAGCGGCGCGCCCGAGAGCTCGAACTGGCCGCCCGGCTCGAGGCTCACGCTGGCGCCGTTCTTCTTCAGGCCGATGATGTGGCCGCCCTCGATGATGGGCTCCCAGTCGAATCGGGCGCCGATGCCGTCGAGCAGGCCCTTGATCGATGTCGGGCCGTCATACGGCAGAGGCGTCAGGTCGCTGGTGCGATAGCCGAACTTCTCGTGCTCGGTCCCGATCCGCCAGGCGGATGGAGGCTTGGACCCGCCGGCCAGGCGCTCCACAAGTTCGCGCTTGCTCTCGATGCGCGGGGCGGTCGCATCGATGTCCCGTGTCGGTGTCGTCATCTGCGCGTGTCGCCCCAGCCATTAAGCTGACGCCGAGATAAGGGCTCAGGGCCGGGTGCGCCAGAGCCCCTTTCCTGCTCGATTCGATGAGGCTGGCTGTCAGCTCAAGAAGCTGACCTGATCTATCGCCAGTCGCCGCAGGCTGCCTGCCATAGCGTCAACGCAGCGATTGCGGCTGTTTCGGCCCGCAGGATGCGGGGTCCGAGCCCAATGGCCCTCACGAAGGCGTGACTTCTCAACCAGGTCCGTTCGGCTGGCGAAAAGCCGCCTTCGGGCCCGACCAGAATCGCCGCCGCTCCCGGAGATCCGTTCAGTGCGGCCAGCATGGGGTTGGCGCGTCCCGCCTCGCCGCCCCAGGGACGCCCGGTCTCGTCGCCCGATTCATCGCAGAACCACAACGGGCGTGCCGGGTCCCAGGCCCTCAGGGCGGCATAGAGGGCGACCGCCTCCCGGACCGGCGGAACATCGAGGCGTTCGGTCTGCTCGGCCGCTTCCTGCGCAATCCTCTGCAGCCGGTCGGTGCGCACCGTCTGGGCGTCCGTCCGCTCGGTCAGCACCGGGCGCAGCTCGAGTGCGCCGAGCTCAACCGCCTTCTCGACCACGAAATCCGTCCGGGTCTTCTTCAGCGGCGCAAACAGCAGCCACAGGTCGGGCGGCATGTGCTGCGAGCGGGTCTGCGCGTCCAGCCGGATCGCTGCGTCCCGCTTGCCGATCAGGTCGACGGCGCCCGAAAATTCGCCATCGCGTCCGTTGAACACCCGTACCGGAGCGCCTGCAGGCAGCCTGAGCACCGTCCGCAGATAGTGGGCCTGATCCTCGGCAAGGGGGGCCATCTCGCCGCTGGCGAGGTCTCCGGATACGAACAGGCGGGGTGTCGCGCTCATGCCGTTGGCGCTATATCCGCCGCCTGCGCCGTGCAAGCGCACCCGGGAGATTTCCGCTGACCCAGACCCCGCCGCCCGCATCGGCTCCCGCAGCGCCCGCCGACGCCGTTCGCGGCTCGTGGGTGGAGCGTGCGCCTGCCGGGCTCAGGCCCTATCTCCAGCTCGCCCGCTACGACCGCCCCGCCGGCTTCTGGCTGCTGGGCCTGCCCTGCGCCATCGGCCTGATGCTCTCTCGACTCCAGCAGGGCGGCGGGCTCGACTGGACCGACGCGCTCCTCCTGCTGCTGTTTGCCATCGGCTCAATCGCTATGCGCGGAGCCGGCTGCACCTGGAACGACATCCTCGACCGCGACATCGACGCGAAGGTCGCCCGCACCGCCCTGCGTCCGCTGCCCTCGGGCGCCGTCACGCTGAAGCAGGCCATGATCTGGCTGCTCCTGCAGTGCCTCGCCGGACTGGGCGTCCTGCTGTCGCTTTTCGCCTGGAGCCCGCTGGCCGTCTGGATCGCGCTCGGCTCTATCCCGCTCGTCGCCGCCTACCCCCTCATGAAGCGGATCACATGGTGGCCGCAGGTGTGGCTCGGCCTCACCTTCAACTGGGGGACCCTCGTGGCCGCCGCCTGCTCGGGCGCCGTCACCACGCCGGACCTCGTCCTCTATGCCGCACTCGTGCTGTGGACTCTGGGCTACGACACCATCTACGCCCTGCAGGACCGCGAGGACGACGCCATGATCGGCGTGAAGTCCACCGCCCGGCGCTTTGGCGGCCACGTCAAACCCGCCGTGGCCGTCATCTACCTCATCTGCGCTGCCGCAGCCGCAACGGCCGGGGGCCTCGCCCATGGCTGGATTGCAGCGCTGGCCATAGCGCCCTTCGCGGCCCATCTGGCCCAGCAGGCCCTGCGTCTCATGCCCGACAGCACCGCAATTTCCCTGCAACTGTTCCGCTCCAACCGGGAAGCCGGACTGCTTCTCGCGGTATCGTGGGCTTTCCTCGCGGCGTCAGCATAGCCGATAGTCGGCGGCAGATTCGCCGGAAAGGACTTCCATATGCCGGACGAGAAACGCGGCCCGCAGCTTCTGATGGGGATCGGCGCCGTCATCCTGCTCGGCGTGGTCGTCGCCCTGGCGTGGGTGATGCTGCAGGGCGACCCCACGCGCATGCCCGAGCCCGGGCCGCTGCAACTCGGCCCGGAGACAGTCGAGCAGCAGCCCTCTGCCGCAACGGTCCAGACCGCCGACAGCGGCGGTCTGCGGGGCCGGCAGACCCAATCCGGCTTTCCCGGAGACGAGGCAGCCTCCACTGTCGCTGTCTCCTTCAACGACGAATCGCTCACGTTCGAGGCCGTGCTGCCCGTGACCGGGGCCGGTGATCCGGTGGTCCAGTACCTGACGCGCGACACCGAAACCTACCTGAAGCGCATGAAGCCCGCCGCGCGCGCCGAATGGGACGCCGCCAGGGCTGCAGGCCGGACCGGGCATCCATGGGAGGTGAGCATCGAGTGGACCTACACGGCCCGCGCCGGCACGCTGGTCAGCCTCGCCGGCCGCGCCAACGAGTACACGGGCGGCGCCCACCCGGTCGAATTCTACGACGCCCATATCGCCTCGATCGCCGACGGCGAGGAGATCGAGCTGGCCGACATGCTGATCCCCGGCAAATCGCCGTCGCCCGCCATCACCGTCGGCATCTGCGAAGCCCTGAAGGCCGCCAAGCTGGAGCGCATCGGCGAGGCCACCATCATGGGCGCGCCCATCGTCTGCGCCGGCCCGCAGGTCAACATCAAGACCGAAGCCGCCGCGATCGCCCTCGCCCCATCGACCCTGCCCGACCGCTTCGGCGGCCTGCTCGTCTACTACGGCCCCTACGACGTCGGTCCCTACGTCGAGGGCCCCTACCGCCTCACCGTGCAACAGGCCGTCTTCCGCGAAGACCTCCGCGCCCAGTACAGGCCGCTGTTCGAGGGCGAGGCTGTGGCCGCCGCGAACTGACGCCGCGCCACTTGGGTAGCAAGCGTCAGCTGTTCGTGATCCGCAGCCTCGCAGCCCGACCATCGACCCAGAGTATCTCCAGCGCCCGGACGTCGAGAGCGAGCGGAAACAGCGGACAGATATAGTACTGCGTTGTATCGGCCTTTGCGTGATCTGGCGCCCCAGAAGCTGCTCAGTATCTTCTCGTGATTTCCCGACAATGCCGATGCGATGACGCAGATCCAGCATCATGCCGCAACGGGCCTGATCCTCCCCGGTGCTTTCCCTCCACACGTCCCTGGAAAAAGGCCTCGGCAGATTGAACATGCCGGGTGTCCCCAGCCCGGCGATCCAACAGACGAACAGCAAGGCCGCCGCGCCAATCGACAGATAAGATATCGCTCGCTGATTTCTGAACAACCGCTGCCGCCCGTCCCCCTGATGCCTTACCCCCGCCGCGCCCTGAAGAAACTCCGCAGCATCTCCGCCGACTCCTCCGCCAGCACCCCGCCTGAAACCTCCGGGCGCCAGTGACACGTCGGCTGCTCGAAAAAGCGCGGCCCGTGCGCCACCGCTCCCCCCTTCTCATCAGAAGCGCCATAAACCACCCGCCCGATCCGCGCGTGCGAGATCGCCCCCGCGCACATCGCACACGGCTCCAGCGTCACCACCAGCGTGAGCCCCGTCAGCCGGTAATTCCCCACCTTCGCCGCCGCCGCCCGCAGCGCCAGCACCTCGGCATGGGCGGTTGGATCATGCAGGCCGATGGGCTGGTTGTGGGCCCGCGCAATGACCTCGCCCGTGGCCGGATCGACCACCAGCGCGCCAATCGGGGCCTCGCCCGCCGCCGCAGCGGCCTCGGCGAGCGCCAGCGCCTCGCGCATCAGGGCCATGTCGTCCTGCACGCGAAACCCTCTCCCGCTCTCTGCTTCCCGATGATAGAGCCCCGCCATGCGTATTGTCAGCGGAAAGTTCAGGGGCCGGGCCATTGAGGCGCCGGAAGGTCGGATCACCCGTCCGACGTCGGATCGGACCCGCCAGTCGATCTTCAACATTGTCGAGCACGCCACCTGGTCGCGCCCCATCGAGGGCGCGCGCGTCATCGACGCCTTCGCAGGCTCCGGAGCCCTCGGCATCGAGGCAATGTCACGCGGCGCGTCCTTCTGCCTGTTCATCGAGACAGAAAGCGGCGCGCGCGGCTGCATCCGGCGGAACATCGAGACATTCCAGCTGTTCGGCTCAACCCGGATCCACCGCCGCTCGGCCGTCGACCTCGGCACGAAGCCCTCAGGCCTTGGCGAACCGTTCGACCTCGTCTTCCTCGATCCGCCCTATGGCTATGACCTCGTCCCCAAGGCGCTCGAACAGCTGAAGGCGGGCGACTGGCTCAGCCCTGACGTTCTGATCGTCGCTGAAACCGGCGCCGAGGAGGCCCCTCCGGATCTGACCGGCTGGGAGCTGCTCGACCAGCGCGAGCACGGCGCTGCCCGGATCAGCTGCCTGCGCTTCCAGCAGACCCCGGAGATTTCGCCCGCTTAGGCAGCGGCGCCCACGGCGACATCACGAACGCCAGCAGAAGGCCGAGCAGCACAAGCTCCACCGGCGAGGTCGCCACGACGTCCGCGCCCCGCCACAGCCACAGCTGCGTGCTCGACATGGGGCCCTCTGACCCCACCAGGAACAGAGCCCCGAAATTGTTGGCGAAGTGCAGCCCCATGGCGGCGGATATGCCGCCCGTCCGCCAGACCAGCACAGTCGCCGTCAGGGCGATCATCAGCGTCGCCGCTACGTAGAACAGCCCGTATTCGGTCGAGATGCCCGATCCATTGGTGAAGTGGACCAGCCCGAACACGACAGACGGGATGCCGGCCCAGATCAGCGGGCTGCGGAACCGCGCCGCCAGCTGCTGCATCAGATAGCCCCGGAACAGCAGCTCCTCGGCCCCCGTCTGGACGAACAGCAGGAACACCGCGGGCGCCAGCAGCAACAGCCAGTCGTCCAGCCCGATCTCGGAGCGTTCCGGCGCGCCGCCCAGAACAAACGATGCGACCCCGCTGGCCAGCAGATAGACGGCGGCGATCCCGGCCCCGACCATGAACTCGCCAGACCGGAACCGCGACATCCATGACGTGACCGACCGCAGGGTCTGCCGGTGCATGGCATGGAGCGCGACAAACACGCCGATCCACAGGCCGCCGAACGAGGCCAGCAGCACCATCGTCGCCGCCGGCGTCGCCCCGGCCACAAGGTCGTTGAGGTCCTGTTCCGGCCCCGGCCACGTCTCGCCGCCGGACACGGCCTGCAACGCCAGCCAGCCGACGATCAGCCCGATCTGCCAGACGACCCAGATCACTCCGGCGATCAGCAGGCCGATCAGTAGCCGCCACACCTTTGCTTTCGGCCTCGCCGGCGCCAGCCAGCGCTCGAACAGCGACGCATCTGCGTCCGGCATGGCTGCCGGATGCTCCGCGTTGGTTTCGGGTGCGCTGCTCTGGGTCACGGCAGGATAATCGTCGAACCGCGCGTCGCACGGCTTTCGAGCGCCCGGTGGGCCTCCGCCGCATCCTGCAACGCAAAGCGCTGGTTGATGTCCGCACGCACCGCGCCCGACCGCACAGCGCCCCACAACGCCGCCGACCCGCGTTCAAGGTCCTCGCGCGCCTTCGTGAAATGGAACAGGCCCGGCCGCGTCATGACTAGCGACCCGCCCTGGTTGAGCCTCAGCGGCGGAATCGGATCGACCGGCCCGGACGCATTGCCATAGGTGATGAACCAGCCCTTCGGGGCCAGCGACTTCAGGCTCGCGTCCGCCGAGGACCTGCCCACGCTGTCATAGACAACCGGCACGCCCCTGCCGCCCGTCAGCGCCTTCACCCGCTCGGCCACATCCTCGGATGCGAGGATCACTTCGTCACAGCCATAGCCGCGCGCAATCGCCGCCTTCTCCTCAGTCGACACCACGCCGATCACCCGCGCGCCCAGGGCATTGGCCCACGGAACGAGGATCGAGCCAACGCCGCCGGCCGCAGCCCACACCAGCACCGTCTCGCCCGGCTTCGGCTGCCGGATCTCGAACAGAAGCATCCACGCCGTCAGCCCCTTAAGGAACAGGGCGGCGGCGTCCTCGTCCGTCACGGCGTCGGGAATGGCGATCAACCGGTCGGCCGGCAGGTTGCGGCGCGTGGCATAGGCGCCAGCCACGCCGTTATAGGCCACCCGCTCGCCGGGCTTCACGACCGTTACACCCTCGCCCACGGCCTCCACGATACCGGCGGCCTCGGTGCCCAGAATGGCCGGCAGCTTCGAGGGGTAGAGGCCCGTGCGCGTATAGACGTCGATGAAATTCAGCCCGATAGCCGTCTGCCGGATCGTCGCCTCGCCCGGACCGGGGGGCGGCACGTCCACGGTTTCGAACCGCATCACGTCGAGACCGCCGTTCTGGTGGATACGGATGGCGTCGGCTGTGGACATGTAAGGGCTCCCGGTGGCGCAGAGTGTCGGACTCAGTTCTAAGTCGAATTATGGCGGGATTGGAAATCATCTGCGGGATCGACGAGGCGGGCCGGGGCCCGCTCGCCGGCCCTGTTTACGCTGCTGCGGTCATCCTGGACCCCCGCCAGCCGATTTCCGGGCTCGCCGACAGCAAGGTCCTCAAGCAGAAAACCCGCGAATCGCTGGCCATCCTGATCCGCGAACGCTCGCTGGCCTGGTTCATCGCCTCCGCCAGCGTGGAGGAGATCGACCGCCTCAACATCCGCCAGGCCAACCTGCTCGCGATGCGCCGTGCGGTCGAGGGGCTGTGCGTGACGCCCACCCTGGCGCTGGTGGACGGCAACGATCCGCCCCCGCTGGCCTGTGCGGTCCAGACGATTGTCGGCGGCGACGCGTCCCACCCTGCCATTTCTGCCGCCTCGATCCTCGCGAAAGTCGCGCGTGACGCGGAAATGCTGGCGATCGACGCCCTCCATCCCGGCTACGGATTCGCCGGTCACAAGGGCTATGGCGTGAAGGCCCACATGGAAGCCCTTCGTCTGCTGGGGCCTTGCCCCCATCACCGGATGAGTTTTGCCCCTGTTCGGGCTGCGGCCAGCCGCGCGGCGTAGACACCGCGTCGCAGAATCGTCACAACCCTGTCGCGCAGACGTAACAGAGGCCGGGCAGACGGTGCGCGCATTCACCAGAGGCGGAATCCCATGACCAGACTGGCACTTCTGATCGCGGGCGCCGCCTCTCTGGCGCTGGCCGCGTGCGCGACACACCCGCCTCTGCCCGCCCCCGCGCTGGTCCAGCCATTCGCCGAGACCCCGCCCGTCGGAACCGGCGGCGGCGAGGATGCAGCCGACGACCCGGCCATCTGGGTTCACCCGGTCGACCCTGCGAAATCGCTGATCTTCGGCACCGACAAGAAAGCCGGCCTCTACGCCTACGACCTCACCGGCAAGCAGATCCAGTCGCTCCCTTCGGGCCTGCCCAACAACGCGGACCTGCGCCAGGGCGTGAAGATGGGCGCCCGCACCGTAGACCTGATGGGCGCCAGCGACCGCTCGACCAACTCCCTAACCCTGTTCGAGATCGACGCCGCCACCGGCGTTGCGAAGGTTCTGTCCTCCACGCCGACAGGCCGCATCGAGCCCTACGGCTTCTGCATGGGCAATGACGCGAACGGCTGGCTCGCCATAATTCCGTACAAGGACGGCGTCGCCCAGGTCTTCCGCATGGACGCCACAGGCGCCGTGAAGCCGGTCGCCGAATGGAAGTTCACCGAGGTCATGGAAGGCTGCGTGATCGACGAGGAGAACGGCGCCGTCTTCCTCTCCGAGGAAAACACCGGCCTCTGGCGCGTCGAGTACTCGGGCGCCGCCGAAACCAGCCGCCGCCTGATCGACAGGATCAACTCCGGCACGGGCCTCATCGCAGACGTTGAAGGCGTGGCGCTCTGGCGCGGCGCGAATGGCGGCGGCTATGTGGTCGTCTCCTCGCAGACCGCCGACCGCTACATGGTCTATGACCGCAAGGCTCCGAACGCCCTGCGCGGCGCCTTCCGGGTCGCCGCCTCTGCAGACGGCAAGGTTGATGGCGTCTCCCACACCGACGGCATCGAGATCACCTCGACGCCCCTCGGCCCCAACCTCCCGCGCGGCCTCTTCATCGCGCAGGACGACAGCAACACCGCCCCCGCCGCGGCCCAGAACTTCAAGTTCGTGGACTGGCGCGAAGTGGAAAAGGCGCTCGGCCTGCCGCAGTAGCGGTTGGGACTACCTGCGCCCGAACAGCCGCTCTATATCCGCGAGCTTCAGCTCAACATAGGTCGGACGCCCGTGATTGCACTGGCCTGAGTGGGGCGTCGCCTCCATCTGGCGCAGCAGGGCGTTCATCTCCTCAAGGTTGAGCCGGCGGCCTGCCCGCACAGAGCCCCGGCACGCCATGTTGCCCATGACCTCCTCGAAGCGCTCCTTCAGCGACAGGCCCGCCTCGTACTCGAAGAAGTCATCCGCCAGATCGCGCAGCAGGCCCTGCACGTCCATCACGCCGAACAGCGCCGGCGTCGCCCGCACCGCAACAGCGCCGCGCCCGAAGCCCTCGACCTCGAGCCCCAGCTCCTCAAGCTCGGCGGAGCGCGCCGCGACACGATCCGCGCCCTCCTCGCCGAGATCGACAATCTCAGGGATCAGCAGAGCCTGCCGCCGCACGCCGCTCGCCGACATCTCAGCCTTCATCCGCTCATACACCAGCCGCTCATGCGCCGCGTGCTGATCGACGATGACCACGCCATCCGCCGTCTGCGCCACGATGTAGGTCTCGTGCAGCTGCGCCCGCGCCAGCCCGAGCGGCGGCAACGCCTGCTCCGCCGCGCCCTGCGGCGCAGGCTCCGCCCGAACGCTCGCGCCCATCAGAACGTCCGCCGCCGACATCAGGACACTGGCGTCGAAGGCCTCAGCCTCGCGCTCCTCGAACGCGGGACGCCACGGCGAGACCGTCGTCTGCTGGCGGCCCCACGGCAGCGCCATCGGCGCCTCCTGCGGGCGCGCCGCGCCCAGGGCAAATCCGGTGACGGTGGTCGAGGCCCGATGCCCCGCCGCCGCCAGACCGTGCCGCAACGCGCCGATCATCAATCCGCGCACACCGCCCGGATCGCGGAACCGCACCTCGGTCTTGGCCGGATGCACGTTCACATCCACAAAGTGCGGATCGAGATCGACATAGAGCGCCGCCATGGGATGACGGTCACGCGCGAGAAAATCCTGGTAGGCCGCGCGGATCACGCCCGTCAGCAGCTTGTCCTTCACCGGCCGTCCGTTGACGAACAGATACTGATGCTGCGCGCTGCCGCGATTGAAGGTCGGCAGTCCTGCAAAGCCCCTGACGGTCACGCCATCGCGCTCGGAGTCGATCTCGATGGCGTTGTCGCGAAAATCCTTGCCCAGCACGGCAGCGATCCGCGCCAGACGCGCCGTAGCCAGCTCGCCCGTCTCCGGCGCCAGCCGCAGAACGCTGCGCCCGTCGCTCTCCAGCGACAGCCCCACATCCGGCCGCGACAGCGCGATGCGGCGGACCACGTCACCCACCGCCAGCGCCTCGGCGCGCTCGGACTTCATGAACTTCAGACGCGCGGGCGTGGCGTAGAACAGGTCCCGCACATCGACCTGCGCGCCGTGCGGCTTCAGGCTCTCCCACGCCGCCGGACGCGCCGCCTCGCCGCGTCCGCCATCGACAGAAATGCTCCACGCTGTCTCGGAGTCGCGCTGGCGCGCCCGGATCGACAGGCGGGCAATCGACCCGATGGAGGGCAGCGCCTCGCCCCGGAAGCCCATCGTCCGGATGTTGAGAAGGTCGATCGACCCGTCCGCCTCGACCGCCAGCTTGGACGTGGCGTGCCGCTCCACGGCCAGCGCCAGCTCCTCCGGCGACAGGCCCGAGCCGTCGTCCTCGACCAGGATGCGCTGCAGGCCGCCCGCCTCGATCAGCACCCGGACCGACCGAGCGCCCGCGTCGAGCGCATTCTCGACCAGCTCCTTGACCGCCGCAGCCGGACGCTCAATCACCTCGCCCGCCGCAATGCGGTTCACCGCATCCGGCGGCAGACGGCGGATGCGCGGCGTCGAACTGAGGGCTGCGAACGATTCGGCCATGCGCCTAGCCTACCCTGTCGCGAGGACAGAATCAGTCCGCGATCGCTGAAACCGGTGGATGGCTACAGAGGCCTAGAGGCCTGGCAGCTTGCCGGCGCTGCCCTTGCGGATGACGACCGGCTTGCCGCCCGTCAGCTCCGTCTCGGCGCGCTGCACAGCCGCCAGCCGCTCGGTCTCGGCCACCGCATCCACGGCGCCGGTCTCGACGGGCTTGCCGAACTTCAGGATCGAGTCGGCGAAGCTGCGATTCTTCCGGAGAACCTTGGAGGTGTCGTAGTCGATCTCGGACCGGATGGTGCGCTCAACGGCGTCGCCGCCAGCCTGCTTGACGAGCAGTTTCTCGCCCTGGGTCGCCTCACGGCCGATATCCGCCCCGAACACCGCGACGCGGGCGGCGGCGTCAGCCGTCAGTTCCTGCGGGCGGCTCTCGCCGGGAGCGGGCGGACGCAGATTGTATTCCGGCGGCACGGTCAGCGGAGCCTTCCGGACCACGCGGAACTCGTCCGGCGTCTGGGGACCCGAGGAACAGGCCGTTGCAGCCAGCGCCGCGGTGGCGGCCGTCAGAAGCAGGATCGTCTTACGCGCCACGCTCTAGTCTCCTTGCGACGTCGCCCGAAATGTCAGGGCCGGGTCGTTTGCAGCTGCACTCTAGCTCTTGGTTGGGCGGCTTGCCAGCACTTGATCCAGCAAGAGCAGCGCGGCCCCGACCGTGATGCCCGCATCCGCCACATTGAAGATCCAGGGGAACCAGAACCCGGAAAAATCAAGGAAATCGACTACTGCCCCGAACCGGGCGCGGTCAATCATGTTGCCGATCGCCCCGCCAATGACCAGCGAAAGCGCCAGAGCCGTTGTCGTCCGGGCGGCGCGGAGCAGCCAGATGATGAAACCGATGGCGATTCCGGAGGTCATCAGAAAGAGCGCCCAGCGGGCCCAGCCCTCAGCCTGGAGGACCCCGAAGCTCACGCCCCGGTTCCAGGTCATCGTGAAGCTGAAGAACGGTTCGCTGTTGAAGATCGGCCCAACCACCTCAAAGCCGCCGCAGGGCTGGGTGCGATCCAGGCAGCCCAGCGCGTTGAACGCGCCCTCGCCCAGCACCCACGCCTTGCTGATCTGGTCCAGAACGATGATGGCGATCGCCAGGGGAAGCCCCCATCGCCAGTACCGGGTGATCGACTCTCTGGGCAGCACCGCGGACAGCTTCATGGCTCAGGCTCTCGAACTGCGGATTTCGCGAACAGCGGCGGCGTCCCTCGGCGTGATATCCGGGAACTCCGGATCAGCCATGGCGGGATCGAAGTACTTCCACGACCGGGCGCACTTCACGCCCACAGCCGGGTGGCAGACAACGGCGACACCTTCGCCGCCCTGCACGAGGCTCGCGCCGGACGTGATGAAGATATCCGCCGCATTCTCGCCGTCGAACGCCGCCAGCAGATCGGGATCGGCGACAGCCACATCGACGCGCGCCTCAAGCGACGCGCCGATACGCTTCTCGCGCCGCTCGACCTCGAGCGCGCCCGTCACAACACGCCGCACCTTGAAGATGCGATCCCACTGAGCCGCCAGAGCCTCGTCCCGCCAGTCCGCCGGCGTCACCGGGAATTGCTGGAGATGGATCGATCCGGCTCCCGGAGCGCGCTGCTCCCACGCCTCTTCGCAGGTGAACACCATGACCGGCGCCAGCCACGCAACGAGCCGGTCGAAGACTTCGGCCATCACCGTCCGGCAGGCCCTGCGGCGCAGGTCCGAAGGGGCGTCGCAATAGAGGCTGTCCTTGCGGATGTCGAAATAGACCGCCGACAGGTCGACCACGCAGAAGTTCAGCAGCGCGTGGAAGGCGGTCTTGAAGTCGAACTTCGCATAGGACCCACGCACCAGCTCATCGAGCTCCGAGAGGCGATGAAGCACCCACTTCTCGAGACCCGGCATCTGGTCGCGCGTCACGCGTTCGGCGTCGGTGAAGCTGTCCAGCGCGCCAAGCAGATAGCGGTAGGTGTTGCGCAGCTTGCGGTAGATCTCGACATTGGCGCCGATGATATCGGGCCCGAAGGACGGATCGTCCGTGTAGTCGGACGACGCCACCCAGATCCGCATGATGTCCGCGCCATACTTGTCGCAGACTTCCTGGGGCGCGATCACGTTGCCCAGCGACTTGGACATCTTTCGTCCATCCTGCGCCACCACGAAGCCGTGGGTGACGATGGCCTTGTAGGGCGCATGGCCACGCGTGGCGCAGCTCTCCAGCAGCGACGACTGGAACCAGCCGCGATGCTGGTCGGAGCCCTCCAGGTAGACGTCGGCCGGCGGGACCTTCGAATCCTGCTCGGCGTAGCCGCGATCCTCCAGCGTGAAGGCGTGCGTGGTTCCGCTGTCGAACCAGACGTCGAGGATGTCGTTGACCTTGTCGAAGTCGGCAGCGTCGTAGTCCTCACCGAGGAACACCGAAGCATCGGCGCTGAACCACGCATCGGCCCCGCCCTTGGCGACGGCATCCACGATGCGCGCGTTGACGGCGGCGTCCTTGAGGATCTCGCCAGTCGCCCTGTTGACAAACAGCGTGAGCGGCACGCCCCACGCACGCTGGCGGGAGATCAGCCAGTCGGGGCGATCCTCGACCATCGAACGCAGCCGGTCCCGCCCGCGCTCGGGCGTGAAAGCGGTCGCAGCGATCGCTTCGAGCGACAGCTGGCGCAGCGTCCTGCCCTCTGCGAACGCCGTCTCAAGCGGCGTATCCATCGAGATGAACCACTGCGGCGTCGCACGCCGGATCACCGGCGCCTTGGACCGCCACGAGTGCGCATCGCGCAGCGTCGTGAAGCCGCGCGCGAGCAGGTTGCCGGCCTCGATCAGCTTGTCCATCACCGCCTTGTTGGCCGGCCCGTCCTCGCCCCGCTTCTTGCCATCCAGCCGGATGATCTCCAGCCCCTCGAACCCCGGGCAGTCTTTCGTGTAGCGGCCGAACGCATCAACCGAGTCCGGAATGGACGTGTCGATGCCCCGCGCGGCCAGTTGCTTCGCATTGGTCATCCAGACCTGATAATCGTCCTCGCCATGCCCGGGCGCCGTGTGGACGAAGCCCGTGCCCGTTTCGTCGGAGACGTGCTCGCCCGCGAGCAGCGGCACTTCGTACTGATAGCCGCCCAGGCCTGCAGCGCGCAGGGGGTGCGCCAGCGAGAGGCCGGCAGGATCAACCGCCGCCACCTTTGTCCAGGAAGCAGCCTTCGCAGCCTTCATGACGCTCTCGGCCAGCTTGTCCGCAACAATGATGCGGTCGCCCGGCTTGATCCACGGCTGGAACGCCAGTCCTTCCTCAAGCGCAGCGCACTCGTAGAGGCCATATTCAATTGCAGGATTGAACGAGACCGCGCGGTTGGCCGGGATGGTCCAAGGGGTCGTCGTCCAGATGACCACCGATGCCGCGGCGGCTCCATCCGGTCCCCGGACAATCGGAAACTTCACCCAGATCGTCGTGGCCTTGCGGTCCTCGTATTCGATCTCGGCCTCGGCCAGCGCGGTCTGCTCCACCGGCGACCACATGACGGGCTTTGCGCCGCGCTTGAGCTGGCCCGAGGTCGCAACCTTCAGGAACTCCTTCACGGTCGCCGCTTCCGACGTATAGGCCATCGTCAGGTAGGGATCGTTCCAGTTCCCAACGACGCCAAGCCGCTTGAACTCGGTGCGCTGCACATCGATCCAGCCCTCGGCATAGGCGCGGCAAGCCTGCCGGAACTCGGTCGTGCTGACGTCCCGCTTCTGTTTGTTGTTGGCCCGGAAATTCTCCTCGACCTTCCACTCGATCGGCAGGCCGTGGCAGTCCCAGCCGGGAACGTAGTCCGCGTCGTGGCCGGTCATCTGGTGCGTGCGGACAACCAGATCCTTGAGGATCTTATTCATCCCCGTGCCGATGTGGATGTGGCCGTTCGCATAGGGCGGGCCGTCGTGCAGGATGAACGGCTTGGCGCCGCGCGCCTTCGCGTCGGCCCGCAGCTGTTCGTACAGCCTGCCCTGTTCCCAGGCGGCGATCCGCGCGGGCTCCTGGCTGGGCAGATTGCCCCGCATCGGGAATTCGGTCTTCGGAAGGAACAGCGTGTCGCGATAGTCGGCGCCTGCCGGTGTCTCGGCGTCTTGTCCGGTGGATTTGCTCATGGGGGCGTCTGCCTGGCCGTCGTGAAAATGGGAACTGGACTCGATACGGCTTCCCGGCGCGCAACCTCAGACGAGGCGCGCCGGGTCCATAATTCGTATGGCGGCACGGGTGGCGAACAGCATGGGCCGCTCCATAGCAGCGCTTCGCCGCCCGCGCAAAGGCCTCGGCGCCCTCGCCTAAAGACCCGGCGGCGGGGCCGTCCCGCCCAGGCGCTGCCGCGCATTGGCGGAGTCGATATCCATCTGCTCCACCAGAGCCTCAAGACTGTCGAACTTGAGCTCGGGACGAAGGAAGGCCGCAAATGCCGTGTGCAGCCGCTTGCCATAGAGATCGCCGTCGAAATCGAAAATCACCACTTCCAGCAGCGGATCGCGCAGGCCCGTGGTTGGCGTCCGCCCGAAATTGGCGACGCCCTGCCGCCAGACGGCCTCGCCCTCGATCCGTACCCAGACGGCATAGATGCCATGCGCCGGGTTCACGATCTCGCCGAGCTTCATGTTGGCTGTGGGATACCCCAGCGTGCGGCCACGCTTCTCGCCGTGCTCCACCAGCGCGTCCACGATCCAGGACTGCCCCAGCTGGCGGGCCGCCTCGTCCATCTCGCCCGCGGCCAGATGCTCGCGAATTCGGGTGGACGACAGCTTGTCCTTTCCATCATCGACCTCAGCGACGACGGTCGTCTCGAAGCCGGCAAGGCCGCCAAGCCGCGCAAGCGAGGCCGCATCGCCCATCCGCTTGCGGCCGAACTGGAAATCGAAACCAACAGCCACGGCGCGGGCGCCGATCTGCCGGGACAGCACCTCGTCGACGAATGCCGTGTCCGTCATGGCGGCCGTATCGGCGTTAAACGGGACCAGGAAGCAGCCGTCCAGCTTCATTGCATTGAGCGTGAGGTTGCGTCTGAGGTCCGTGAGGATCCGGAATGGCGGAGCGTCTGGCTGGAACACGCGCCGGGGAGCCGGATCAAACGTTGCAATCGCGGCCGGAGCGCCAAGCCGGGCGCCCGCCGAACGCGCGGCCTCTATGACCGCGCGGTGCCCTGCATGAAGGCCGTCAAAATTGCCAAGCGCGACACTCGGGCCGCGAAGGGTGTCGGGTATGGAAGCCGGGAGGCGGATGGTGCGCATGTGCGCCTGTCTATATCAGGCCCGGGTCTTGGAGCTGGGGGCGATGACCTTCGCCTCGCCCTTGACCACGACCTTGCCGTCAACTTCGCACCGAACCGCCAGCGTCACCCGGTTCCCCCGCTCGAACATTTCCACGATTTCGGCCATGGCCGTCACGGTATCGCCGATTCGTACGGGGCGTTTGAACTGCATGTTGAGGTCGGTGAAGATGGCCCCAGGGCCCGGAAGGTCATTGCCGAGGATCGCCGAGATGTAAGACGCGGTCAGCGCACCATGGGCAATCCGCTGGCCGAACATGGTTGTTTTGGCGTATTCCTCGTCCATGTGGACAGGATTGTAGTCTCCGGAGACCCGGGCAAAGTCCTGGATGTCCTGCTCGGTCACGGTGTGCTGGATCGATACTGTCATACCGACCGCAAGTTCTTCGAACGTCTTACCCGGCTTCATCCGTCCGCCTCTCAAATTCTTGTTCCGGCCGCCGCCGCGGCTCTATCTGGCGTCGCGGCATTTGTTAAGCGCCGCGTTCACCATTTATTTGGCCTGTTCGGGTATGGTCATACCAACGATCGCTTTGGCCCTTGGAGCCCTATACATGGCAGTTGATTTGTCCATGCCCGTCCTCGTCGTCGATGACTACAAGACGATGATACGGATCATTCGCAACCTACTCGGCCAGTTGGGCTTCACCAACATTGACGAGGCCGAGGACGGTAAATCCGCCCTTGAGAAACTCCGCGAACAAAAATTCGGTCTGGTCATCTCCGACTGGAACATGGAGCCCATGACCGGCTACGAGCTGCTGCGCGAAGTTCGCGCGGACGACAAGCTCAAGGCGACGCCCTTCATCATGATCACCGCCGAATCGAAGACCGAAAACGTCATCGCGGCGAAGAAGGCCGGCGTGAACAACTACATCGTGAAGCCATTCAACGCGGCGACCCTCAAAGGCAAGCTGACAGCGGTTCTGGGCGACTTCTAGTCGCCTGATCTGCCGGAAGACGAGTGGTGCTGGGAGGAAATACATGTCGGCGAACGCCGCAGCGTTGAAAGTGCGCAACGCAATACAGACTCTGAAGGACGCCGACCTCCGGCAGCGCCCGCTGGTTGAGGTGCTCGAGCTGTCGCATCAGATGGCTGACGCCATGAATGCGTTCTTCGGCTCGCTCGACCGGTCCATCATCGGCGAGTTCCAGTACATCGCGCAGTTCATCCAGAAGGCGCGCGACGAGATCGCCGAACTGCAGCCGAACGAGATCCGCCAGAATCGTATCCCCGGCGCCTCGCTGGAGCTGGATGCGGTGGTCCGTGATACCCAGCAGGCGACCGAAACAATCATGAGCGCGGCGGAAGCTCTGCTCGTGGCTGACGCCAGCAATGGGGGAGCCTACAAGGCCCAGGTCGATGATGCGATGATGCAGATCATCGAGGCTTGCGCCTTCCAGGACCTTACCGGCCAGCGCGTCAACAAGGTGATCACGACCCTTCGCCACATCGAGGAGCGCGTCGCCCAGTTCGCCGACGCACTCGGTGTGAAAGACGCCCAGAAGGGTGAAAGCGCCGAGGAGAAGCGCAAGCGCGAGTTGTTGCTCAACGGACCTGCCATTGGCGGTCCGGAAACCGATCAGGCCTCGATCGACGAGATGTTTGCACCTGCTGGCCCAGCCTCGCAGGACGACATCGACGCCCTCTTCGCCTAAGGCGTCGGGGTCACCAGCCCAGTTCTGGCATGACGTATCGCGCGCCGGCGCCGGCTTTCGCGAGCTCCGCGCGTGCGAGGGCCAAGTGGTCGGTCTCGCCTGCCATCTTGTGCCCGTGAATCCCGTTCAGAACAAACAGGCCGTCATAGCCACGGCGGTCTGCCCCCTTGAGGTCGGTCACGGGGCCGTCTCCGATGGCGAGAATTCTGGACGCTGGCACAGCGCCCCCCAAAATCTGCCCAGCGTGGCGGAGCGCCAGATCATAGATCGGAGCGTCCGGCTTGCCAGGGCGGATCACCCTGCCCCCAAGCTCTTCATAGATCTGCGCCAGCGCTCCCGCTGACCACACGAGACGGTCGCCGTGCCGGAACTGGATATCGGGGTTGGCGCAGATCATAGGCAGCCGGCGGCTGACCAGCGATTCAAGCTCGCCGCGATAATCGTCAGGCAGGCCGCGCGGATATTCGCGAAGGCTTGTGCAGCAGACCACCCTGGCGGCTGCGGCATCTTCGGTGAATTCAAGTCCGAGCCCCTGATAGACCGACATGTCCTCGTTCAGGCCGATCCGGTAAACCGGGCCAGGCGCGAGCCGTTCAAGTTCAAAACGCGTCGCGTCGCCTGACGTCACGATCTCATCAAAACAATCCATCGGGACGCCGAGCGGGCCGAACAGCCGTGTCACGCGATCCTTCGGAACGGGCGCATTTGTGATGAGAATCACAGGTCCTCGTTCGCGGCGAAACTGCTGGAGGGCGACACATGCCGACGCGAACGAGCGCTTGCCGTCGTGAAGCACGCCCCACACGTCGCAGAAGACTGCATCGTAGCGGTCGGCCACGAGAGACAGGCCGGCGATCAGTTGGGGATCACTCATTCAGCATACACTCGACCATCTGGGCGCTGCGACTCCGAACATGGACTGACCTCGTTGGTCAGGTTCGCCATCAAGGCCGATCGTCGTCCCGGTCTACATCGCCGCTGCGCCGACGCGCCTGATGAAGTCAGCGGGAGGCGCGGTCTCTTCGAGCAGAGATCCCTTGATTGGCCTCGGCGCGCCAAACACGTGCCCTTGACCGTACGGAATGTCGAACTCGAGCAGCTCGATCACCGACTTCTCGCTTTCGACCTTCTCTGCGATCAGGTCGACCCCATAGCGGGTGAAGACCGCCGGAACGTCTTCTGCAGCAATATCGCGTGTGATTGACGAGACGGGGCGTTCGCCGCCCGGAACAAGTTCCTGTAGCAGCCGCTCGCCGTTGATCTTCACGAACCGCACGCCTGCTGCCTGCAGAGCCGGGAGGTCGATGGCCAGGCCATCACCCTTGTCCAGCGAGAAGCGGAAACCCAGTTCGCGCAGGCGCGACATATTCTGGGATGCTGTATCCGAGCGGGTCTTGAAAGCACGCATGCCGAGTTCGAAGATCATCGAGCCGGCAAGGTCGCGGTTCTCGCGCATGAAATCGATGAACTGCTGGAAGAATGTCTCGTCTTCCAGAGACGCCATCGAGATGTTGCAGAAGACACCCACGCGACGATCGCGCTCGGACAGCCGCCGCACGATCTGCACGCAGCGGAAAAGAAGCATGTTGTCGATCACGCCCAGGAGATTCGCCCGTTCGGCCGCCGCAAGAAACTCGGTCGGCATGATGAGCTTGCCGTCCGCGCGGCGCAGCCGGGTAAAGCCCTCATAGAAGCAGACCCGACGCTGCGGCAGGTTCACGATCGGCTGGAGGTGCAGGTCGACCCGGTTCTCGCGGAGGGCGTCCCTCACCGCGTCCAGCGCAGCCGTTCCGTCCATTGTGTGGTCGGTTGTCTGCGAACGGACGATCTGGAGCCGGTTCTCGAATTTCTTGCCCAGCTTCGAGATCATGTCCTCAAGGCCGCGCATCTCGTTCACCAGCGTCTCGCGGCGCGCGAACACTTCCTTCTCGAAGGTGGACTTGAGTTCCTCGGCGCGCTGCTCCGACTGGGCGACTCGCGCGGTCAGCTTGCGGACTTCATCCTTCAGCCCGAACACTTCCTTTTGGGTCCGGTCTTCGCCGAGGCGCGAAAGCGCCATGTGCAACTGGACGAGCGCCAGGGTGGATGCAGCCCCGATCAGGCCGGCTGTGAGCCTGTCCACGCCGAGATACTGATGGAGCGCCACGGCCCCTACGGCTGACGCTGTCAGGTACACGAGCGCCAACATGATGTGGGCCACTACCGGCATTTCGTCTGGATCAGCCCCTTCGCGCGGAATCGCGCACCTTGATTACTGTTGTCATCCGGCGACGTTGACAAGTCCGCAATATACCACGGCTGCAGAGCGCACGCCCCGTTCTCGCACAGGTTGTCTTCGCCGGACGCGCGAATACCCCCGTGAATGCTCAGGATGCGGACAGAGTTTGTGGACTTTTGGACACAACGGAGACGACTCGTCAGCACCGGCGGCATTCACGCTTGGCCTTCCGCCAGATTTTGGCCATAGTTTTTGTCAGCGAGACAAAATCCGTTGCACCTGAGCCATTTGGCGCAGTGCAGCGCGGGGGCGACCGGGGAATGCGGGGTTCAGACTCGGGTCTGGACCCCGCAGTCGCGTTTGAGGCCCGTGAAACCCACATTTGCGGTCGCCGCGGTTTTCGCAGCGCCCAGCCGGAGCGCTCTGCGTCTTTCCTAGGGCTCCAGAACCATCCAGACGCCGGGTTCGCCGATAGCAATCGGCCCATCGCCCTCGTTTTCGACCGCAGTCCGCCAGATTTCGACTGCTGCCGCGGAATCTGGTTGAGGCGTAAGCGGCGCCAGAAGAGCGGTTACCGCGCGGCTGGCCCCGACTGCCGAACGCGCTGCTTCGACCGACGGACAGTCCCGCTGGAGCGACGTCTGGATACGAGCATAACGGGTGCGCCCTGCCCCCAGTGTTGCGGTGTTGCGCAGCTCCGTCAGCCCGGAGTGGACGGCAGGAACAACAAGGGCAGTCCGATCGGCGCCCAGGGCCGCGCGGGCGAGCTGGTCATTAGTCACTCCACACGACGCCACGAGAATGGAGCGTTCCCCGAAATCAATCCGGAACATAAGCCGGTCCTGTCCGATGCCGCTCGATAGCGGAATGGACTGGACCGCGACGACTCCCGTGTCGAATACGGTCTCCGGTTGCTGCATGCTGACCGGACGCGCAAGGATCAGGTTGGCTGCGGCAGGATCCAGACCGGCGTCGGGAAAGCGCCGTTGATCAGAACGATCCGATGTTTGCTGGCTCATGTTCACGCCATCAATGAGCGCCCCAACGCCCGCGGGGCCGATCACCGGCAATGGCGTCCGCCGCCCATCAAGCCATGACAACCGCCGGACGGCAGCAAGCCCCTCTAAGGTTTCGGCGTCGAGATCCTGCAGCAATACGAGATCCACGCCGGTGCGGAGGTAGCCGTTGCGCCACAGATAATCGCCGCCGCCAGAGCCCGCGCCGATAAGGAACCTCAGGCCGCCGGCTTCAACCACGACACATGGAGCCAGGCTGCAGGCCATTGCGCGCATGACGGCGGGATCGTTCTGCACGGCGGCAGCATCCTGCTGCTCGGCCGCCACGGCCGCCGCGTAGATCCGTTCAGCAGGAACAGCACGGTTGACGAAGAATGCAGCCACGGCGGCGATGACCGCTACAGCGAAAGCAGCGGCGACAATAATGAGCCGCATGGCAGTGCTATCCTATCCGCGTTTCCGGGCTTTCGGCGACAATGTCCGCCTCGATGGCGCCCAGCCCGTCGATCTCGACCCGCACCCGATCACCGACCCGCAGGAATTTCGGCGGGTCGAATGCGACTGCCACGCCCGCCGGCGTGCCTGTGAAGATCAGGTCGCCCGGCTCGAGCGTGAACGCCTTTGTCAGGTGCTCGATCTGCGAAGCCACGTCGTTGATCATGTCGCCCGCCCTCGCATTCTGGCGAAGCTCGCCGTTGACCAGGCTTCGCACGCCGAGCCCTGCGATATCTCCCAGCTCGTCCGGCGTGGTCAGCCAGGGGCCGGCGGGAGCATGTGTATCGAAGCCTTTTCCCATGATCATCGTCGGTGTCGCCCGCTGCCAGTCGCGTACAGAGTAGTCGCAGCCGCACATGTACCCGCCAATGATCTCGTGGGCCCGCTCACGCGGAACATGCCGGCCACGCTTGCCGATCACGACCACCAGCTCCGCCTCGTAGTCGAGCGCGGCAGAGACTGCGGGAAGGCAGACCGGAGCGAACGGATCGTTGATTGCGGAAACCTGCTTGTTGAACCAGGTCTGCACCTTTGGCGGCTCGCGTCCGGTCTCTGCCGCATGGTCGCGGTAGTTAAGGCCGATGCCCAATATTTTGGCAGGGCGGCGGATCGGCGCGCGCAGGCGAACCTCCGCCAGCTGCAGGCGTGGCGCCCTGGCAACAGCACGCGCAATTGCGTCGGCAGCCTCCTGCCCGCCTGCAAGCAGGTCAGCGATGTTCGGTGAGAGATGCGGCGCAACACGCCTGATGTCAGCCACTTCTTCGCCGAGAACTACGCCAACGCCAGCGCCATCAGCTGAATCGAACGATGCGAGTTTCATTCCGGACCCTGATGATTTGTCGCCGGAGAGATTGGCCCGGCGGCGCGGCTGTGACTAGTTTGGCCGAAGTACAGTGTCGTGGAACTTGCCGCCATGCCCATCAGCTCAGAAGTCGTACGAATCCGTGACCTGTTCGCAGCAACGGCAGACCTGCGGGTACCACCCTATCAGCGCGGCTATGCCTGGCGGGACAAGGAGACGCAGGCGCTCATCAATGACCTGATGGAAGCGTTCACATCGGCCACAATCTATTTTCTGGGCACGGTCGTCGTCGTGCAGCCCAAGGCGGGCAAGTACTCCGATATCGTCGATGGCCAGCAGCGGATCACGTCGCTGACCATCATCCTGGCGGTCCTGCGTGACCTGGCCGCATCCGGCGACGAGGCCCACCTGCTCCACACGCTTGTCGGCTCAGGCATGGTCGAAAAGAAGTGGCGGGTGACCCTGAACCACCTCGACGCAGAATTCTTCCGGACCCATGTCCAGACCCGTGGCGCCACTCTCGACTACAACGCCATGCGCGCGGCCGCGAAGGACAATGAATCCGAATCACAGCTGCGCATCGCCGCTTCAGTCCGGCTGGTCCACGACGCTCTCCACGATATGTCGCCCGAGAACCGGACAGCGTTTGGCCGCTGGCTGCTGGACGAGGTCTTCATCGGCAAGATGCGCGTCACCGAACACGACATAGCCTACAAGATCTTCGTGGCGCTCAACCAGCGCGGTCTCTCGCTCTCGGACCACGACATCGTAAAGTCAGCGCTGTTCGAACGCGCAGATTTCTCAGAGAGCGAACTGATCGACGAATCGAAACGCTGGAACAGCTATGCCCAGAAGCTTGGCGCCGACGATTTCGAGGACCTGCTGAAACAGGTCCGTTTCATCTACGACAAGCAGATGAAAGGCGAGTACATCGCCGGGCTTCTGCTGGCCATCATTCCCCGCATGCCGGTTGCGCAGTTTGTCGGCGAGAAGTTGCCGGCGTTTGTCTCCGCCTATGAGGTCATAATGAAAGGCCGGCGCGATGGCGCCGCCCTATCACCCGAAAGCGACCGCAAGCTGCGCCTGCTCGGGCTGATCCACCACGAGGGCTGGCGGTCTCTGGCCCTCAACTTCCTTGTCGAAAGGCCCGAAAGCTTCGGCGATACGGACAGGTTCCTCGCCGCAGTCGAGCGCCTGACGTTCTGGTTGCAGTACGCAATCAAGGACCGCGAGTACCGCCAGCGGCGATATCGCCGTACGCTCGACGCGATGGAGGGCTTGAAAGGCCAGCCGCTGGACGCCCTGTTCGCGGACGGATCCCCCCTCCTCCTCTCCAGGGACGAGAAGACATCCTTCCGGGACCGACTGATGGGCCGCTTCCCCAACTACAAGCAGCGCCGCGCCCTGCTGATGCGGATCGAAGCGGCGGCCCCGGGCGGTCGGCTCCTCGCAGCCGAGGCCGACTCGACTGTGGAACACATTCTTCCTCGCGCCCCGCCGAAGGGGTCTCAGTGGTACGAAGAATGGTCGCGCACCCGCGACATCGAGGACCTGACTGAGAGCCTGGGTAACTACACCCTGCTGACGAAGGCCGAGAACCAGGAGGCCGACACCCGCGGGTTCGCCGAGAAACTCGAAATCTTCTTCCGGAACGGCGAACCCTCCCATGCCCTTTCAGCCGACCTCCGCGGTTTGACGCGCTGGACGCCGGACGACGTGCGCTCACGCCGGGACCGCATGATTTCCTACCTGGTCAAGGATTGGGATCTCTAGAGCTGGCTGGAGAGCCTCTCGCCCCGGGGGTCACATTGAGCGGAGCGCGTTGACGCTCCGCCACGCTCTGGTCCACCCTTGCCTGTATGCGCCGGAGAGCGCCAGGGAGGAATCGCTATGTCATTCAAGTTGCGGTCGGCGGTCAGCGCCGGCGTGCTCGCTATTGTTCTCGGCGCTGCAGGCTGCAGCGGAGGCGAAACCCAGCCAGCGGATGCGCCGGCTGCAGCGGTCGCGCAAACGGACATGGCGGCGACGGCTGCCTCGATCGGCCTTCCGACGTCGGACGTCGAATCGCTGGGCTTTTCGCCGGCCGGTCTGGAAGCGCTCAAAACGCAGTTCCATGCCTATGTCGACGAGAAGAAGCTCGCCGGGGTGACAACGCTTGTCTCGCGGCATGGAAAGATCGCGTACTTTGACACCTACGGCATGGCGAACGCCGCCACCGGCGAAGCCCTGAAGCCTGACACCATTTTCCGCATCGCCTCGATGACGAAGCCCATCGCAGGCGTCGCCATGATGCAACTCTACGAGCAGGGTCTCTGGAAGCTCGATGACCCCGTCTCGAAATACATTCCGGAGTTTGCCAATCTGAAGGTCAAGAAAGCGGGCGGCGGCACGGAACCGATGGCCTCGCCCATGACGATGGCCCAGATCATGAGCCACACGGCAGGCTTTGGCGTCAGCGCTGTCTATGCCGATGCGGGTCTGAGCGACAGCGACCTCCAGGGCATGATCGACAAGCTTTCAAAACTGCCGCTGGAAACGCAGCCGGGCACGGCGTGGGACTACGGCCCGAGCGTCAACATCCAGGGCTACCTCGTCGAGAAGCTGTCCGGGAAAAAGCTCGACGCATACTTCCAGGACAACATCTTTGCGCCGCTGAAGATGGTCGACACCGGCTTCCACGTTGCCCCGGAAAAAGCGGCGCGGGTCGCCGCCATCCATACCTACGACGACGCTGGAGTCATCACCGGACCGGCCGAGAACACGATCCCGACGACAGCTCCGGCCTTCCTCTCGGGATCAGGCGGATTGTCGTCCACCGCAGGCGACTACTGGCGGTTCGCCCAGGCGCTGCTTAATGGCGGCGAGCTGGACGGCGCGCGCATCCTGAAGGCGGAAACTGTGGAACTCATGCGCACCAGCGTTCTGCCTGCGAGCGCAAAGGTCGATCTCTACGGCCCGTCGCAGGAGGGCATCGGGTTCGGTATGGACTTCGCGATCGTCGAGGATGCAGCCGCGGCTGGGACCAAGCAGGGTCTGAACACCTTTTACTGGGGCGGAGCCTTCGGCACCTGGTTCTGGATCGATCCGACGAACGATCTCGTCTTCGTAGGGATGATCCAGAACAGGGACGGATCCCGCCCGGACGCCGGCACCCCGCCGACGCGTTCCGTGTCGGCCGATCTGGCCTACGCCGCCCTGACAGACCCGTCGAAGTAAGCCACACGGCAGGATGAGGATCGAATGACCGAGACCGTACCCGACAGCCGTGTCGCATGGATCAACTCCGTGCGGCGCATGCACCGCAACAAGCGGTTTGCAGGCTATATCGGGTGCTGTTTCGGCGCGGCGATCCTGATCTGGGGACGGTTCGTTGCGGGAAGCCCAACGTGGGCTGTCCCCGCTGGCTTTGCCGTCGTCGGCGGCAGTTGGGCGGTGTTCGTCTATGTGATGGTCGCCCGGTACCATTGGGTGAAGGCAAACCCGCCGCCGAAATGAAAATGGACCACCCGGTATGCCGGGTGGTCCAACATCAAGTAGGGCGCACGCCGTGGCAGCCGGGGCTAGACAGCGCGGCGGCCGCTCATCATTCCGAGCAGAAACAGCAGCAGGATTGCCCCGGCAGTCGAGATCAGCAGGCTTCCAACGAACCCACCGAAGCTGATGTTCAACGCGCTCGCGATCACCGCACCCAACAGCGCGCCCACGAGGCCGACCACAAGATTTGTGATCAGTCCGTGCTGCCGCTTCATGACCTGCTCAGCAATCCAGCCGGCAAGTATGCCGATCACGATCGCTCCAAGTATACCTACACCGCTCATCGCCAGAACTCCTGCTTGTCTGGGTTTCTGAACGTGGACCTCCCTGCGACGGTTCCCTTATAGTCTGAACCGCAGGCCTGATGTTACCGCCCTGCTGGATCGAACACTGCTTTTCATTGTCGTTTCAGCCTCCTAAGAACTGTCCCGATCGGCGCAACAACAGCGCCGCGGGTATGGCGCTCCACCGGACAGCTCGTGGGTGCGCACCACAGGAGGAAATGCGACCATGGCGGCAAACCTGTTTGACCTTACCGGTAAATCGGCCCTGATCACGGGCTCCACCAAGGGCATAGGCAAGGCCATTGCCGAGCAGTTCGCTGTCCACGGCGCACGCGTGACCATTTCCTCACGCAAGCCCGGCCCGTGCGAGGAGGTCGCTGGCGAGATCAACGCGCGCCATGGGGCCGGCACGGCGATCGCCTGCCCCGCCAACATCTCGTCCAAGGGCGATCTTCAGCGACTTGTGGACGAGACGAACGCCGCCTTCGGCAAGATCGACATTGTGGTCTGCAATGCCGCTTCCAACCCCTACTACGGCCCGATGAGCGGCATCTCGGATGACCAGTTCACCAAGATCCTCCAGAACAACATAATCTCGAACAACTGGCTGATGCAGATGGTCGCCCCGCAGATGAAAACGCGGAAGGACGGCTCGATGATCATCGTGTCCTCTATCGGCGGCCTGCGCGCATCCACAGTCATCGGCGCCTACTGCATCTCCAAGGCGGCGGACTTCCAGCTTGCCCGCAACCTGGCCGCCGAATGGGGTCCGGACGGCATCCGCGTGAACTGCATCGCGCCCGGTCTTATCCAGACCGACTTCGCCAAAGCCCTTTGGGAAGATCCCGAGCAACGCGCCGCCCGCGAAGCCGAATCTCCCCTCCGCCGCATCGGGGAGCCGAACGACATCGCGGGCGCGGCCGTCTATCTCGCATCGTCCGCATCGAGGTTCACGACCGGCCAGACCATCGTTTGCGACGGCGGCGTCACTATATAGGGCTAAGCCCAACCGCCCGGAGATCCGTTATGGCGACGCACGACTTTCCCGTTACCCGCACCGATGAGGAATGGCGCGCGCGACTGACGGCCGAGCAATACCGCATCATGCGCAAGCACGGCACGGAGGCTCCGGGCTCGTGCGCCCTGCTCTATGAAAAGCGCCCAGGCGTCTTCGTCTGTGCGGGCTGCGACACGCACCTGTTTAACAACACGGTCAAGTTCGAGAGCGGGACCGGCTGGCCGTCTTTCACCACGCCTATCCCGGGCGCCCTTGATGAAACGATCGACCGCAGCTTCGGCATGGTGCGCACCGAAGTCCATTGCGCGACGTGCGGCAGCCATATGGGGCACGTCTTTCCGGACGGACCGCCGCCGACCGGCCTGCGCTATTGCATCAATGGCGTCGCGTTGAAGTTTCAACCGGCTGAGTAAGACGCTGCATGTCCGACAATCCGTTCGATCCGCATCTGCTGCCGCAGATCGCCCGTTTCATGACGGGCGATCTGCCGCCGGCTCACATAAACATGGGTATCCGGCCGGATCTCTGGCTGAAGGAAGCCGAGAAAGGCCGGGTTCTCTTCCGCTGGCCGAATGACGGATCGCGCGACATCGGCAATGGCCGCGTTTTCGGAGGCTGGATAGCAGGCCTGTCCGACAACGTTGTGTCCATGTGCATGGCTTCGGCGCTGGAAAACGGCGAAGGGTTCACGACGCAGGACCTCCAAGTGAAGATCTTCCGTCCTGTCATGGGCGACGTCATCGAGATCGAAGCGTGGGTGAAGAATCGCTCCAGGACGACCGGCTATGTCGAAGCGGATTGGCGCCTGCCGAACGGCAAGATCGCCGTAAAGGTGATGGCCTGGAAAGCGATCCGCCCGCTCGACAGCTTCTCCAGGCGGGACTGACTGCGAGAGCGCACGGTCGGAAGAAGAATTTCACGGACTTGTGATCGAGGGAGGCCGAGAATGGCCAACGCAAGATCATGCCCTGAGCCGCACCATTTGCCTCTGAGCTTCCTGATTTGACGCCAAGTCGAGCAACGCGTTCCCCAGCCAGAGCCAGCGTATGAACGCGTCTTTCGATGGACGAAAAGTTCCAAACCGAGGCCAATAAAACGTTGCGGCAATTGCGCGATTATCAATATTTCTTTATTGATAATCGAGAAGTTCATGGCCATGCCCAACCTAGACCCCTGGGTGCAGACCACAACAGAACTTCGAATGCCGAGAGGTCGGGGCGGTCGTAGGGCCGTCCCGACTTTTTTCGCCCGCCGAGCGATTCCCGATCAGTCAGAGAGAACGTGCTGGCGCCGCGTGATTGGGCGCCGGACAGGATTTTCTATTCTGAACTCCGAGGCGGCATGGACGTACCGCCGGCGCCGCTTCAGATAGAACAACGGTCGCGCGAAACAGAAAAAAGGCGGCGCGATTAACGCGCCGCCGTAGAAAGGGTCTGATACGAGCGTTTCCTCCCCGAAACGCCAAACCGCCGAAGCAGTTCGGATATGACATTCCCGCGACCGTCCGTTTGAGTCAAGGCCTACTTACACGTTTGTTATAGTTGAGGGTCTGGTTTCCACGCCCGCGCCCCTCCTCCGCCTTAATCTCGACTCACCTCACTGAATCGAGCCGCGCGGCAAACGCGGAGTACTCCGCGTTGTCGGCGCGATGGATGAAGTCGAGGCTGGAGCTGCGGACGGGGCCGCCGCCGAGGGCTGCGATCTGGCGGGAGACGGTGTGGGTGGCGGGGTGGGGGCAGATCAGCTGACCCGGGGCGACGACCTCGAGGCTAAGGTCGGCCGCGAGTTTCGAGACATCGAAGCTGGCGTTGAACGACAGGAGGCGGCTGCGGCGGCCGGCGGAGCGGGCGACGATGGCGTCCAGCAGGGACCGCAGGGCGGTGAGCGTCTCGGGCGTCCAGGCAGCAGTGAGTGACGCCGCCAGCTGGGCCTGGCTGTCCAGGATCAGGCCGTCGGACAGGATCTTGAGCCCGTTGCTTTCGAGGGTGGCGCCGCTGGTGGTGATGTCGACGACGAGTTCGGCGGCCCCCGCTGCGGGCGCGCCTTCGGTCGCGCCAGCGCTCTCGACGATGTGGTAGTGCGTCACACCGCGTTCGGCGAAGAAGCGGCGGGTCTGGCGGACGTATTTGGTGGCGACGCGCAGCGGACGGCCCGTGCGGGCCTCGAAGCGGGCGCCGACATCCTCGACGTCGGCCATGGTATCCACGTCGATCCAGCTCTTTGGCGCAGCAACCACGAGGCGGGCGCCGCCAAAGCCGAGGGGCGTGATCAGGTGAACGACAGCGTCCAGATCGATGGCGCTCTCGCGCAGCAGGTCCTCGCCGGTGACGCCGATGTGGAGGTCGCCGGAGATGACGCCGGCCGCGATCTCGGAGGCCGAGAGCAGCTGGACATCGACGCCGTCCACGCCGTCGAGACGGGCAGCATAGCCGCGCGCGCCGCCGAGCGCCCGGATGCGCAGTTCGGCGTCCCCGAAGTAGGCTTCAGCCTGTTCCTTGAGACGGCCCTTGGAGGGGATGGCGATCCGGAGCGCGCTCATTGTCCACCCTGCCCCATGCGGTCGACACGCAGCGCAGCGCCGATAGCGGTTATCCGGGTCGATGCGCCCATGCGCGACAGCAGTCCGTCATAGCGTCCGCCCGTCGCGACAGGACGCTCCGTCTGACCCGGTCGGACGAGATCAAACACCAGCCCGTCATAGTATTCGAAGCGGCGGCCGACCTGCCCGGAATAGATGGCTCCGCCCCAGTAGGCTGGCTTGAGTTCGCCGGTGCGGGCGAGCTTCTGGGCGAACGCGTCCAGCGCCGGCCCGATGTTGATCCCGGAGCCGGAAGCGAACGCGCCAATGGCGTCGACCGCGCCCGTGACAGGCGCCTCGATCGACAGGAACGCCTTGAGCCGGGCCACATCGGCAGCTTCAGGGGCGCCTTCCTGCACGCTTTCACGCAGGCGCTCGGCAATCTCGGCAGCGCCCCGGCCGCCGACGGGCTGAACGCCCGCGATCGAGAAGATGTCTTCGACGGCCAGCACCGCATCGGCTGCGGGCAGCCTGGCCAGGCTGGCGGCAAGCGCCGAGCGGCCACTCGAGACAGGCGCCGAGGCGGCCTCGAGAATCTCGAGCGGTCCGCGGCGGCGAGAGAAGGCCCGCTTGAGGCGTGTGCGCCAGCCGGGTGTGAAGCCCAGCGCGTCAACAACGGCATGATAGAGGCCGACATCGCCGATGCGAGCAGCGACATCGCCTGCCCCGGAGAGGCTGGCCGCCTCGAAGGTCAGCGCGACGGCTTCGGCGTCTTCCGCCGGGCTCGACCCGCCGAACCACTCGAAGCCGATCTGGCCAAACTCGATGGGATCGCTGGGCGCTGCAGGCAGCCGGAACACCGGGCCGGAATAGTGATAGCGCCCGACCGCCGCCGCGCCGCGCGCCACAAGGTCCGCAATCGGCGTGGTCATGTCCGGACGCAGACAGTACTCGCGGCCAGCGTCGTCCGTGAAGGCGCAGAGGCGCGAGCGGACCGCTTCGCCCGACAGTTCGAGGATGGTGCGCGAAGCCAGCACAACCGGCGGGTCGATCCGCGTTCCGCTGACCGCGGCGATGCGGTCAAGACCTGCAGCGACAGTGGTTCCGGTCACGCCGCTCCTCCCAGGATGGCCTGGATCCTGGCGACCATTTCGGAGCGCGGCGCCTCGAACTGGCCGGGTCGCTCGGCGCGCCAGGCTTCGTTGTTGGTCATGCCCTTGGCGGCGGCGGCGCCGGCCTTGAGATCCTTGATGGTGACGACGCCCTGCTCGCGTTCGTTGCCGCCGACGATGATCACGGCGGGCGAGTTGCGGCGGTCGGCGTACTTCATCTGGGCCTTCATGCCCGATGCACCCAGATAGGTCTCGGCGCGGATGCCTGCGCGGCGCAGCTCGGCGGCGATGCCGCAGTAGTCGGCAATTTCGGCCCGGTCGAGCACCAGCACCACCACGGGGCCGTCGCCGCCCGTTTCGGCTTCGGACGCCATCGCAGCCGCCAGCCGGCTGACGCCGACCGAGAAGCCGGTTGCAGGCGCAGGCTCGCCCCGGAAGCGCGCCACGAGACCGTCATAGCGGCCGCCGCCGCCGACCGATCCGAACCGGACCGGCCTGCCCTCGGCGTCCTTGAACTCGCGCAGGAGTTCGGCCTCGAACACGGGCCCGGTGTAATACTCGAGGCCACGAACGATGGCGGGGTCGAAGATCACCTCGTCCTCGCCGACGCCGATGGCGCGCAGGACGGCGTCTATGGTTCCCAGCTCCTCGACGCCGGCGGCGCCCGCTGCCGTTGAGCCCGCCACGTCCGCAAGACGGGCGAGCGTCTCCGCGCGGGTTCCGGTGCGCGCCGTTGCGAAGGCGAGGAAGCGGTCGATCTGGCTGGCGTTCAGGCCAGCGCCCTTGGTGAAGTCGCCGGATTCATCGAGCCGACCATTGCCCAGCAGGAGCGTGACGCCCTCGACGCCGAACTTGTCGAACTTGTCGAGCGCGCGGAGCACGGTCTGGCGGACAGCTGGATCGGCCACGGAAGCCGCTTCCATCACGCCGTCGAGCAGGAGGCGGGTGTTGACCTTGACGACGTACTCGCCCTTGCCAGCGCCAGCGGCCTGCATGGCTTCCGCAGCGATGGCGATCATCTCGGCGTCGGCTGCGGGACCAGAGACGCCCACCGCATCAGCGTCGCACTGGATGAACTCACGGAAGCGGAACGGGCCGGGCTTCTCGTTGCGCCAGACGGGACCAGCCGAATAGCGCCGGAACGGCTTGGGGATGTTGTTCCAGTTCTCGGCGACATAGCGGGCCAGCGGCGCGGTGTGGTCGTAGCGGAGCGCGATCCACTGCTCGTCGTCGTCCTGGAGGGCGAAGACGCCCTCGTTGGGCCGGTCTGTGTCGGGCAGGAACTTGCCCAGCGCGTCGACGTATTCGAACGGGCCGGTGTCCAGGGCTTCAAAGCCACAGCGGGCGTAAACCTGGCTGATTGCATCCACGAGCCGCCGTTCGGCGGTCAGGATCGCTGCCGTCTTATCGGGAAATCCGCGTGGTTTGCGCGCCTCGGGCCGTTGTGGCTCCGAGCGCTTCTCGACGTCTTCTGACATGGGACCCTTCCGGCATGGCCGCCGCAATAACCCATAGCCCCTGCTCCCGCAACACGCGCGCGCTCCCGGCAGGACCGGCGTGAACCGTCCGATGTGCTGTCGTCTCGCCTCCTTCCTGCCCTTTTGGACAATGGGAGGCCGGGGCGCGTGGAAACGCGCCATTGGTAGACAATTGCCAGCTTTCGCTGGCCGGTTGCGTGTTCCCACGCGCCCCGCAGGTCGTTTGTCGGCCCGGTACGAGGCGGGGGACTTTGAGCCGCGGGTCGCTCCTGACTCTCGTCAGGAGGAATAGGTCCCCGGGGTTTTGGTCCCGTCCCGTGTTCCCGAGCCAAGCGCGCTGGAGGCTCCGTACCTCCAGGGTTCTCCGGTTTCTCGTGCCCGGAGTCATACTAAGGGTCGCGCAACCGCCGCCTGAAGGCGGCGACGCGCTAGCCTAAGGGTCGCGCAACCACCGCCTACGGCGGTGACGCGCTACCACACGCCGACCGGCGCCTGTCGTTCGTGGCTTCGGCGGCCGCCGAACCCTCCCATGACAGGCGCGAGGGGGAGATTAGGGTTGTTCTGGCTCCCCGGAATTCGCGACGTGGTTTCCCGCACATACCGGCGTCATCCCGGACGCGACCCAGTCGCGATCCGGGATCCGGAGGGCGGGCTCCGGTGGTCGTTTCCAGATCCCGCATCAGCGCCCTCCGGGCTTGTGCGGGATGACGGCGAAGGCAGTTACTGGATTGGAAAGGTAGGCGTTTTTTGGGAGCAAGGCTGCGAGCATGCCCGCTTGAAAGTCATGCCTGTGGTCGGCCCTTCAAGTCTGCCCCCCATGCGCGGGAAACTCCGCCCCTGGCGTGTCCGCTTCCGGAAGGCGGCGCCGAGGTGGTGAGGCTGCAGGGGGATGTTTCCCACACCTGCATCCCCTCGGGCCGCTTTGGGAAAGCCTTAAGCGAGACCGGCTAGGGTGCCGCCATGATTGCTCGAATGATCGTCGCCGCCGCCCTCGTCCTCGCCACGCAGTCCGCCAGCGCCGAGACGCTGGCGAAGACTTTGGAGCTGCGCGCCAAGGCTTTGCTGCCCGCGGTCACCAGCCTCCAGCAGACGGCGGCGCGGCGGGCGGCCCTGCCCGCACAGCCCCTGGATGCGAAGGTGGTGTCCGGGCTTGAGGGCTTCGCGATGGACGCAAGCCGGCTGTCGCGCGATGCGGATGCGGCAGGTGTCATCGACCTGCGCTGCATCTTCAGGGGGATGACGGAAGAGACCGGTGTCCAGCTGGAAGCTGCGGGCAAGGCCAAGACCGGAACCGAGCAGGCTGCGGCGCTGGCCCGTCTGGTTCACATGCTAAAGGACGCCGCCGAGATTGCTCCGGCAGCTGACGGCGCGATCGCGCCGCCCAAGCGACCGGACGACAAGTGCAAACCCTGACCGATCAATACTTGACGTTGCAGCCGTAGGGGACGGTCACGGCGGGGTTCGGGCTCTTGCCGGCCTTCACGGCGTCAAGAGCCGCCAGGACGTGGTTCGTGGCCTTGGGGATGTCGGCTTCCTTGCTCGACGGGATGGAGTCGATGGCGCCGCTGTAGGCGATCTTCCCCTCGGGCGTGATGACGTACATGTGGGGCGTCGTCTTGGCGCCATAGGCCTTGCCCATCGAGCCGTCCGGATCGAGCAGGACGTGGCTGGGCGCTGCGTTGCGGTCCGTGGTCAGCCGCACGGCGGTCGCGGCATCGACATGGCCCTGGGCGCCCTTTTTCGAGGAGATGACCGACAGCCAGACGACATCACCGCTGGCTTTCGCGGCTTGCTGGGTCTTCTGCATGTTGCCGCTGTTGTAGTGCTTCTTGACGAACGGGCAGCCGTCGTTGGTCCACTCCAGCACCACGGTCTTGCCCGCGAAGTCGGAGAGCGAGACCTGCTTGCCTGACGCAGACATCTCGGAAAACGCCGGAGCGGCGTCTCCGGCGGTGGCGGCGTCGGCGCGTTGTTCCGTCAGGGGGAAGACGGTCAGCACACCGGCTGTCACGGCGACAGCGGCGGCCGCAAGGATCGGAAGACGGGTACGGGCAAAGGCCTTCACAGCGTGTCTCCTTCAGGTGGGTTGGCGGGCATCCGGGCTGGCGGGGCCAAGGTCGGCGGCGGCAGCGCCAGCGGCCTTGCGCATCGAAGTGACAACCGTTCCGGCGGTCAGAAGTTGCGGCAGGATCTCGGGTTCGCCGCCGCCTGCGGGATAGACGAGGTAGAGGGGCACGCCCGCCCGGCCATGCTTGGCCAGCTCGGCGGCGATGATCTCGTCACGATTGGTCCAATCGGCCTTCAGGAGGACGGCGCGGGTTTCAGCAAACACCGCCTTCACTTCCGAGGACACCAGCGTGCCGCGCTCGTTGACCTGGCAGGTCACGCACCAGCGGGCCGTGAAGTCGACGAAGACGGGGCGGCCTTCGGCCTGGGCCTGTGCAATCCGGTCGAGTGACCAGGGCTCGTACACGCTGTCGGCGGCGGAGGCTGTGACAAGTTCGGGAGCGGCGGCGGGGCGCAGGCCAAACGCCAGGCTGGGGCCCAGCAGACCAGCGAGGATGAACAGGCCCGCCGCGACGCGACCGCCGGTCCGGCTGCCGATGGCGTTTGCCAGCCAGACGCCGAAGGAGAGCACAGCGGCGGCGGCGACCGTCAGGATGACGGCGTCCGATCCGCCCTGCCCGGCGAGAACCCAGAGCAGCCAGACGGCGGTGAGGAACATCGGGAAGGCCAGCACCTGCCGGAAGGTGGCCATCCAGGCGCCGGGCTTGGGCAGCATGCGGGCCAGCGCGGGCGAGAAGCTGAGCGCCAGCAGCGGGGCCGCCATGCCGAGGCCGATGAGCAGGAAGACGCCGATCACGACTGGCGGCGGCTGGGACAGCGCCACGCCGACTGCCGGCGCCATGAAGGGGCCGACGCACGGAGCGCCGACGAAGCCGGCCAGCAGGCCGGTGAAGAAGGCGCCGGAGACGCCCTGCTTCTGGGTCAGCTCGTTGCCCACGCCCATCAGCGAGCCGCCGATCTCGAACACGCCCAGCAGGTTGAGGCCCACAGCGAACATCAGCAGCGTGAAGAAGGCGACCACGGGCGGATACTGGAGCTGGAAGCCGAGGCCGGCCGCAACGCCCGCCGCCTTCAGGGCGATCAGGGCGGCGCCGACCAGGGCAAAGCAGATCAGGACGCCCGCCGTGTAGGCGAGGCCGTGGGCGCGGGTCTCGGCAGGATTGTGGGCGACCTTGACCATGCTGGCGGCCTTGATCGACAGCACGGGCAGCACGCAGGGCATCAGGTTCAGGATCAGGCCGCCAAGGAAGGCGCCAATGAGGACAGGCAGGAGGGCTGCGAACCCGCCGCCGCCGCTTCCCGAACCGGAGCCGGAAGCGCCAAAGGCGCGGTCGGAGACGCCGGCCGGGATCACGCCCGGCTTGCTCTCGACAGACCAGGCCAGACGCTCGCCATCCTTGAGGTCGGCGACGATGACGCCGGCCAGCGGAAGGTCGCCGGCTTCGGCGTAGTCGGAGATGGCGAGATCAAAGGACACGCCGGCGTCGCCGAAGCGGATGTCCTGCGGGGCGGCGTGGGCGATATCCTGGGTGTCGGGGAAGAAGCGCAGGCTGACGGCGTCAGCGGCGGCGCCGGAAATCCGGACGTCGGAGACGCCCAGCTTGATGCGGGCGCCGTCGCGTGCGGAGAACGCCTCGCCATTCGAGGCGGCGGGAACCTGCTCGAGGGCGGAGGCAATTGCGGCGCTGCCGGCTTCATCGGGGGCGAGGACCGCGGAAACCGGGACGCTGAAGACCAGATCAGCCGATTCCGGAATGCAGGTCTCGAGGCAGATCAGCCAGGAGGCGTCGCCCTTCAGCTGGATGATGTCGCCGGGCTGGGCGGTCGCGGGGATGGTGATCTCGAACGGCAGGACGAGCTCGTGCTCGTAGCCATAGTTCATGAGGGTGGCCAGCGGGATGGCGTGCGGGGCTGGCCACATGAACTCGCCGGTGGCTGCGCCTTCGGGCAGCGTCCAGTCGATTTCGGGCGGGAGGCCGGAATCTCCGGGGTTTTTCCAGTAGACGTGCCAGCCGCCTTCATCGAGGTCGAGCTTGAGGGCCGCCATGAAACGGTCGCCGGGGACGACGCTGGACCGCTCCGAGATGATCGACGCCTCGGTATGCTCGGTGCGCACGGGCTGCGCGCCGACAGACTGGGCGAAGGCGGTCGGCAGGCAGGCCAGGGTGAAGGCCAGAACGAGCAGCCAGCGGATCAAGCGGTCATCTCCTGAGGCAGGGACAGGTTCAGGCGAGGCGCCCGTGGTCCACTCTTCCAGCGCGGTTCTGGCGTTCGGTTGCCGCCCCGCACTGGTTATACGAGGCCAACCGGGCCCCGGTTACAATTTGTCAGATCGTGCAGAAATAGAACGAGGCGGCCGGTATGGTCCAGCCGCCTCGCCCGTTCGTGACAGTCAGTGATATCAGACTGTTATGACTAGTTCGGCGTTCCCGCCGGAGCCGCGAGGCGGCGCAGCGTGCGCTGGATGACGCGCTGCCAGTTCAGCAGCGAAACCATGTGCGCATAGATCGGAGCCAGGGCGCCCGTGTTGCGGATTTCCTGGAACTGGTCGTTGGACAGGCTGTTCACGGCTTCCTCGGAGACCGCGAAGTAGTCCGCGATCTTCTGGGGCTCGCCCGGATTGCCGGCCGCGTCGCGCGGCGTGAACGTGACCGTCTTTGTCTCGAACAGGCCCGCCTTGTCGATCATCTCGACAAATTCCACCGTCGCCCGGCGCTGACGCTCGAATTCCTTGCAGAATTCAATGGCGTCCTGCGTGAACTTCGAGGGCTGGTCGCCGTCGAAGAGCGGGACGTCAGGCTTGTCGGAGACCATCGAGGCGTCGCGGTCGATGCAGAGCAGCAGACGGTCGCTCTGGTTGTCGGAGGCGAAGACGAACGGATACCGGCGGACGAAGGCCGGCATGTAGCTGTCCGGATCGGGGTTGCCCGCCGCGTCCACGTACTCGTTCTCGTTCTGGCGGATGCCCATGACGGCCACCGGGGTCTTTTCCGGTCCCACGAAGATGATGGGGTAGGACGTCGCGGTCAGGCCGAACTCGGTTACCGTAACGGGAACCGCATGGGCCGTTTTCAGGAACGAGAACGGCGCCGCGACCTGCTTGACGCCGAGATTCCGGTGCTTGTCGAGCGACAGCGGCTCCGGCCGACGGTAAAAGAGGACCTGGCCCGTAAGCTCGGGCGCAAGATTTCCCCCCGGCGCGCCGTTTTCCATGCTGTTTACTCCTGCTTGATGCATCGCGGTCTCTAACGGAAAACCTCGGTGGCCTCAACTGATCCGATTCCCTTGAAGGATTTTCTGTTGTTCATCCGGAAATTCCCTTTCACAGCAGGCGCATTGGCGCTCGCAATACTGGCGTCGGGCTGCTCCGGGGAGCCTCCGAGCCAGGATACGGAGCTGTTCGAGCTGGCCGACACCATCGGCCGCCGGGAACTGATCCATACGCCGGAACTGGCGACATCCCTTGGCGTGTCTGCGGAAACCTTCGGGCGGCCCTACAACGGCATCCTCGATGACCGGTCCATGGCGGCGACCGAGCGGCAAAGGCTGGCGCGCCTTGAGGATCTCGAGGCCCTTACGGCCCTCAGCCGGTCGCGCCTGTCGCGCGACGCCCAGCGGATGCGCGACACGCTGATGTACGAGCTGGGCGCGACGGTGGAGGCTGGCAGCCATGGCTACGGGCGCACCCGACTTGGCCTGACCATGCCTTATCTGATTTCGCCCTCCGACGGGGCCTATGTGGATGTCGTGAAATTCCTCCTCCGCCGCCACCCGATCCGGTCTCGGCAGGATGCCGACGCCTGGCTGGCCCGCCTCCGGCAGCTGCCACAGGCCATGACGGACGAACGCAGGCGGTTTGCACTCGATATTGACAGCGGGGCCGTCCCTCCCCGCATCATCCTCGACAAGACGCTCGCGCAGGCGCGGGCGCTTTCACCGGCTCGCGGGGGCGAGGGCGTCCTGATCGCTCACCTCCGCAGTGAACTGGCCACCATCAGCGCCATTCCAGCCGAGGAAGCCGCCCGTATTGTCGGCGAGGCCGCCACCATCGTCGAGGACGAGGTTCGCCCCGCCTATGCTGACCTGATCAAGCTGCTGGAGACCGCGCGCGAGACATCGTCGGACGGCCCCGGCGTATGGCGGCTCCCCGACGGCGACGCCTATTACCGAAGCGCGCTGCGGATGGTCGGCGGGACGGACCTTTCCCCAGAGGAAGTCGGCGACGCCGGTCAGAAGCTGGTGGAAACCTACACGGCCGAACTGGGCGAAGCCTTGACAGCCGTCGGGCTCGTGGAGGGCACAATCGCCCAGCGCCTCCAGGCGCTCTCGGTTGATCCCCGCTTTGTCTTCACCGAGGATCCCGAAGGCAACGCAGGCCTGATCGCAGTCATCGACCGCCGCCGCGCCTGGGCGCGCAACCAGCTGTCCCGGATGGTCTCGACGGCGCCGAAGGACGCTCTGGCGATCCGGATCGCGGATAACAGCCTGATGCCGGAGACGGCGCCCGGCGCGTGGTACAAGCCGGCGTCGCTGGATGGCGTGCGGCCAGCCAGCCTGAACCTGCGCAAGCAGCTCGTCGCCGACTGGCCGATCTGGATGCTGCCGACGCTGGCGTTCCATGAAGCCACGCCGGGTCATGATCTGCAGGTTTCGGTCGCGGATCTGCGCAAGGACGTGCCGGTCGTGATGCGGTTGTCCGCCTTCCCGGCCTACACCGAGGGCTGGGCCGTCTATGCCGAAGACCTGGCGGCCGAGATGGGCGCCTACACCGACGACCCCTATGGCCGCATCGGCTATCTCCAGTCGATCCTGTTGCGCGCCGCGCGGATGGTGCTGGATGTCGGCCTGCACAGCGAGCGGTGGACCTATCCCGAAGCTGTCAACTGGATGGCCAACACCGCTGGCCTTTCGGTGGAAGACGCGCAGGCCGAGGTGGATCGCTGCATCACCCGTCCGGGCATGTGCGCGTCGTACATGCTGGGCCGGGAGAAGCTCCGGTATCTGCGCAACTCGGCGGATTCCTCGCTGGGGCCGGCGTTCGACCTCCAGGCTTTCCACGATCTTGTCCTCGCGCATGGTCCGCGCCCGCTGCAGGTCGTGGAGCAGGACGTGCAGGACTGGATTGTGGCCGCGCTGGCGCCGCCGCCTGTGCAATAGCTCCAATACGTTCGAAGCCGCCAGTTGAACGCCGTCGTGCCGGAAACTCGCCTGAATGTTTGCGCCAACTTGTCGCAGGGCGCAGCCAGGCGCATAACTCGCTCGGGTGCAGCTCACACAGCTTCAGGGGACTTCGATGACGCAGATCCGGTTTACGCTTCTGGCCGCCGTGTCGATGACGATAGTTGCAGCCTGCGCCAACAAGACAGGCAACGGGGAGACGGCCGGTCAGGACACCTCCCGCGAACGCATCATAGTCACCGGGTCGCGCATCGAGTCCGGCGTGCAGGACGCCGCTGCGCCTGTCGAAGCTTTCACAGGGGTGAGCCCCGCGCCCTCTCCGCCGCCCCCTCCTGTGATGTCCGCTCCGGCAGCCAAGATGGCCGCAGCCGGCGTCGTTCGACCGATGCCTCAGCCCAGGCCCGGCGATGTGGACCGGGACAAGTACGAGGACGTGAAGATCAACCCGGTGAAGCTGGTCAGCGAAGAGGCCGTCTCGACCTTCTCCATCGATGTCGACACTGCCAGCTACGCCAACATCCGTAGCTATCTCGGCAATGGCGCGCTCCCGCCAAAGGACGCGGTGCGGATCGAAGAGGTCATCAACTATTTCGACTACGGATACGCCCCTCCGAAGTCGAAGGCCGAGCCGTTTTCCACCACGGTGAAAGTCGTACCCTCGCCGTGGGCGAAGGGCCGACAGCTGATGCACATCGGCCTGCAGGGCTACGAGATCAAAGCTGCCGAGCGCCCTCCCCTCAACCTGACGCTGCTGGTCGATGTCTCTGGCTCGATGAACCAGCCGAACAAGCTGCCGCTGGCCAAGAACGCGCTGAAGCTTCTGGTCGACCAGATGGACGAGAAGGACCGCATTTCAATCGCCGTCTACGCCGGCGCGGCGGGTACTGTGCTCGAACCCACGAGCGGCGCCGACAAGGCGAAGATCATTGCAGCATTCGACCAGCTGAGCGCCGGAGGCTCGACCGCCGGCGGCGAAGGCCTGCGGCTCGCCTACAGCCTCGCGAAGCAGAACTTCGACAAGACGAGCGTCAACCGCGTGATGATCCTTACCGATGGCGACTTCAATGTCGGCATCAACGATCCGAACCGGCTGGAAGACTTCGTCAGCCGCGAGCGCGAGAGCGGCGTCTATCTCTCGGTTCTCGGCTTTGGGCGCGGCAACTACAATGACGCCCTGATGCAGAAGCTGGCGCAGGCCGGAAATGGCATGGCGAGCTATATCGACACGCTCAACGAGGCCCGCAAGGTTCTCAGCGACGACCTGTCGGGTTCGATGTTCCCGATCGCCAACGACGTGAAGATCCAGGTCGAGTTCAACCCGGCCACCGTCGCCGAGTACCGCCTGATCGGCTACGAGACCCGCCTGCTCAACCGCGAGGACTTCAACAACGACAAGGTGGATGCAGGCGAGATCGGGGCCGGTCACTCGGTCACCGCGATCTATGAACTGACGCCCGTTGGATCATCGGCCCGCATGATCGACGCCAGCCGATACCAGACGGCTGCAGCGCCTGCGGACAGGAAGTCGACCGAGTTCGCCTTCCTGCGCATGCGCTACAAGCTGCCCGGCGAGGACACGTCGAAACTCATCGAGCGCGCGATCACACCGGCTGACGCCGTATCGGACCTGTCCAGGGCGCCTGAAAGCACAAGGTTCGCGACCGCTGCTGCGGCCTACGGATCGCTGCTGCGCGGCGATCCGTACCTGGAGAAAGCCTTCGGCTGGGACAGCGTCATCGCGCTGGCTCAGGCCGCCAAGGGATCCGACGAGTTCGGCTATCGCGCCGAGTTCATCAATCTCGCCCGGCTGGCGAAGACAGCTGCCTCACAAGAGGCTCTGCAACAGCCCGGCAGCGTCGGAAACTGACAGGCAATCTTCCGGCGCCGGGGCCTGGCAGAGCATCACCTGCGTCACGCCAGGCCCCGATTGCGCGTCATATTGGGCCCTGCGGGCGAGAATTCTTGCGCGAACCAGATGGGGAGGCCATCGTACGGCGCGTCCGCCCCTCCCCGTCGGACCGCCTGTGAGGATGAGTATGTCCGCCGCGAAGACCGCGCCGAAGAAGAAAACCAGCGCCCCGGAGCAACCGCCTGCGAAGACCGTGCGCGGCCCCCACGCTGAACGTACCGCCGCAATGCGCAAGCGCCTGATCGAGGCGGCCATCGACTGCCTGGGACGGATCGGATACGGCGCGACCACGCTGCAGGTCGTGATCGAGGCGGCCGGCGTCAGCCGTGGCGCCGTGCTTCACCACTTCCCCACCAAGGTGGATCTGATGATCGCCGTGGCCGAATTCGCCGCCGGCAAGCAGGACCGCCACGTGCGCCGCCTGCTGGCGGAAACAAAGCCCGGCATGGAGCGCTACCTCGCCATCACCACGGCGACATGGGACGCCATGGTGCGCCCCGCCTCGGTCGCCCTGCTCGAAATCATGATGGGCTCGCGCAGCGACCCCGAACTCGGCGAACGGTTCCCGGCTGTCATCGAGGCGCTTGAATCGTCCCAGCGCGAAGGCGTCTGGCAGGAAGCCGAGGCGCTCGGCATCACCGACCGGGAGACCATCGAGGCGATGGTCCACCTGCATACCGCCGCCATGCGCGGCCTTGCGCTCGAGATGATGTTCTCGAAGGACGCGACCAAGGCCAATGGAGCCATGACGCTGCTGCAGCGCTACAAGCGCCACCTGACCGGCCAGCTTCTCACGCAGGGGTAGACTGCGAAGAGGCAGCCTAGACATGTCGAACCCGCGGCCGGGCGGGCCGCGGGTTCGCTTCCCGCTTCCTGACGCTGATCCCGGGGCAACGAGGATCTGGGGAGCGCCGGACGGGTCGGGGTTCTGTCGGCCTGAAGCTGATCAGGCGGCCATTTCGAGGGCGTATTCGCTGTTGGTGGAGCAAACCGGATCCAGCCCGCGGTTCAGGTCAGCTGCGTCGGAACGGCGGGCGCCGATGTCCTTCTGGCGACGGACGAAGATCGAGGTGGCGCCGTAGCGGCGGGCCTCGCGCCAGCGCCAGAAGGCGGCGATGTCGCTCTCCGTCCCACCATGCTCGGCCACCGAAATGGCGCGCCAGCCAGGACCATCCTGGGCTGCAAACACGATAACGCCGGGGATACGCGCCCAGTCCTGTTCGGCGCCGATACGCTCAAAACCGTAGGAAGCGCCGCTGGCTCCGCAGAAGTTCACCATACCGATCATGTTCTTGCTCCGTTCTGTTCCTCTTGATATTCCACTTTTGTTCCACAGAACAAGACGGGTACGCGGGTATTTATGGTTAAGATTGAGGGGGTTTTTGGTAACTATTGCCGCCCAGCCCCGCCCGATCACGACCGGCCGCTGCGTCGGGTACATCAGCCCCGGACGTTCGGCATCGGCATGCCGAGATGGATGCCGGCCTGCCACAGCGCCATGAGGCGGTAGACCGCCGCTCGCCGCCTGTCGATTTCCTTGTCGGCCATGCCGAGCAGAAAGGCGTCCAGCCTTCCGCCGATCAGGGCCGCCGCCTCGACAACCAGTCCCGGCTCGGTTGACACCAGAGTCTGCGCGCTGTCGAGGAATACGAGTTCCTGGGGCGTGCAGAGCAGATCGAACTCGCCGCCATCGAAGTACAGCGCCGCCCGCGCGTTGTAGATCGCCAGGATACACTCGAACAGCGCGTAAAGGGGCTCGCCCCGGTCCGAGCGCTTGACGAACTCGGTAATATCCATCGCCACGACCGTCGACGCATAGCGCGCTCCGCCGAAGATATCCGCGGCGGTGTCGCCCTTGCGTGCAGGCTGTCCGTTGCGCATCAGCAGGAAGGCCGCCGCGATCTTGGCGTTCAGTTCAGCGCGCTTTTTCGCTTGTCGTCCGAACAGGTCCATCCGGCGAGTGTGGCCCCATGGCCGCGACCCGGTCCAGCCCTACCCCGCCTTGCGGCGCGAGTAGCGGACCCAGAACGTCGTCTCGACCCGCTGCTCGTAATGGGCGGTCAGCCAGCCATCGTAGAGTTCGGCCATCAGTTCGGAGGTCGACTGCAGCATCGACGTTTTCGGGATCATGACGTGGTCGGCGTCCGCAAACATCAGCGCCGGGTCCGGGAAGTAGTCCTCGTCCACCGTGCGCGTCGAATGCAGGCTGAGCCATGAGCCATCCGCCGGGCGGCTTTCCAGAAGGAAGGCGAAAGGATTGGCCATGTCGAGGGTGACGACGCTGTCGCCCTCGATCACAACCTTCTGCAGGTCGGCGAGCCCGGCCAGAACGACCTGCATGTACTCGCCCTGACGCAGATCCATGCGGCGTCCCATCACGCGCATGAGTTCGAACGTCTTGGCGCGCGCTTCAGGCGTTTCGGAGCGTTCCAGCATCGGGAAGAAGCTCTCGCGCTCGACGACGTGGACACCCTGCAGCGCCGGTATGGCGCTCCACGACGCGGCGGGGCGGGTTTCCTCGCGGCGGGCGGAGGCGACCTGGTCCATGAGGGTCATGGAGTGAACCAGCACGGGCGCGGCAGCCAGCATCAGGAAGCAGCCCACAGCGGCGAACCGGCTCATGCGGTCGCCCTGCGGCCAGACGCGGGCGAGACCGTAGGCGCCGAGCGCGATCAGCGAGCAGATGTTCACGTATTGCGCGTTCTGGATGATGGTGAACACCGACGACGCCAGCACGAAGGCCAGCACGGCCCAGTCCTTCCAGGTCGCCTTGCCTGTCGCGGCCAGAACCGCAATCGGGGCCGCCGCGAGCAGGAGTTCGGTGAGGTTCTGGCGCAGCACGGGGAACAGCGTTTCGGTGCGGCCGCCGCTGATCTGTGCGGTGAACAGGATGTCGCGCAGGTAGGGAACGAGGATGCCCGTGGCGAAGCCGGCGACCAGAACGACGCCGAGGCTTACGCCGCCGCCAATGGCGAGCGAGCGCCAGGGTCTGGGGTTCAGGGCCGCGAACAGCACAGCGGCGCCTGCGGCGACCACGAAGTAGTTCAGCTTCGTGTAGAACAGGAAGGCCAACAGGCCGGCGAAGGTGAGCAGCTCGGTGAGGCTCGGCTCCTTCTCGTCCGTCCGGGGCGCGAGGAAGGCGAACGCCACGATCAGCGCGGCCCAGCCCCAGCGGTTGTAGAACATCGCCCAGGTCAGGTTGTCGGTGAGCGAGCGCGGCTCCTCGCCGAACAGCGTGTAGCTGTAGCCGCCCCAGTGCTCGAGCAGCGTGGCGGGCGTGGCGACAAGGAAGACGCTGACGACCAGAACGGCCGTCACGGCGACCGGCAGGCGGCGGCTTCCGGCGATGGAACAGGCGACGCCAAGCGCGAGCGCGACCACAGCGGACGCCAGCTCGACCGAGCCCGCGTAGCCGCCGATGAGGTTCACGGCCAGCGCCGGCAGATAGAGGGTCGCGGCGCCGATGGGGGTCGGGAAGTCGGCTGAAGGCGTCTGGCCGTTGAGGATGCGGTAGCTGGAGTCGAAGAAGATGAAGCTGTCGTGGGTCATCAGCGTCAGGACCGATGTCGGTCCCCAGATGAACACCAGATAGGACGCAAACAGCAGCGCCGAGTACGCGACGCCGATCCAGACGGATTCGCGCGCCGAATAGGGCTCTGAGCGGCTTGCGGCGTGGCGGACATGCGCCATGGCGGCGATCACCATCGCGCCGGCGAACGCCGTCCACTGCACCATCGCCGCGGTGCGGGCGAGCGTCATGGCGTCCAGGCGCGAGCGGAGGAGGTCTGGCAGGAAGCCGCCTGCCCCTTCATGGGCAGACAGCAGCATGGGTCGCAGGCCGAACGCCAGCAGCATCCAGACGAGCGCCAGCAGGCCGATCCGGTCGGTGACCAGGAATTTGAGCGCGGAAACGGCCGGCTGGCGGGCGCCTCCGAGGCGTGCAGCCAGCGTTGCGGTTGTGTCATGCGCCATCGCGGCGTCCCCAAGTCTTGCCGAATCTGCTGCAGATACTGGGACAACAAGGTTAAATTTCTGTCCGGCAGGGCGGCCCGGCGGGGGTTGTGGTTCTCCCTGAGGCGCCCGACATTAGACGGCATGAGCCATTCCCACCTCGCCTGCGCGCCGCATGAACTCGAGCATTCGCTGATCGAGGCGGAAGCTCTGTGCGAAAGCCGGGGCGGCAAGCTGACGCCCCTGCGGAAGAAGGTGCTGACGCTGTTGCTGGCGTCTCCCGCCCCGGCGAAGGCCTATGACCTGCTCGACCAGCTCGGCAAGGACGGGTCGGCCAAGCCGCCTTCGGTCTACCGCTCACTCGATTTCCTGCTCGAGATGGGCCTCGCGCATCGCGTCGAGAGCCTGAACGCGTTCGTGGCGTGCGGTCACTGGGGGCATGGCCACGCAGCCGTCTTCCTGATCTGCGAGACCTGCGGCGCGGCCGGAGAACTTCACGCGGACGACAGCGTCGCCCGGCTGGCGAAGGAAGTCGCGAACGCCGGATTCACGATGCGCAACGCCATCATCGAAGTGCGCGGCAAGTGCGCGGCCTGCACGGCCGAGGCCGCAGCCTGACGGGTCAGGACATCAGGCCAATCGAGTCGTCGATCGTACGGCGAACCGCGCCGACATAGTCCGTCCCCGTCCGGCCTTCCTGCGTCGCCTCGTAGACAAGGCGGAAAGCGTCGCGCACCACATAGGGCCGCTCCATCGGGATGAAGTGCGTCGTACCGGGCACCCGCGTTACGGCGGCGTCCGGTCGGATCGCGTGGATGCGGCGGTCGGTGTCCGGCAAGGTCGTGGAGTTCTTCTCGGCCTGCAGCACGATCAGCGGAATCCGCTTGCGCCGCAGCTTGCGGATGGCGCTCCAGGGCCTGTGGCGCTGGGCGGCGAAGGTGGCGGCCTCCCACTCCGGCGTGCACGCCAGTTCGTAGCCGCCAGCATCGTTGCGCAGCACGCCATCGACCGAATAGTCGTCGAGGAACGGCGGACGCCAGGTCTGGAAGGCGCCCCGGCCGCGCAGCTGCTCGACTGCATCCGCCGGCGATTCGAAGCTCCGCCTGCGCCGCAACGCCTGCTTGGAAAGCGCGTTCCTGGAGCCCAGCATCCCGAAGATGGGGATGTGCAGGAACTGGTACTTGCGAGGGTGCATGAGCACCGGGTCGACCAGAACCAGGCCCTTCACCAGATCGGGGCGCCGCGCCGCCACCAGCAGCGCAACCGTCGCGCCCATCGAATGCCCGCCCAGCACAGTGCCGCCGGGAGAGGTCTGCTCGAGGACCTGGATCATGTCGTCCCGGAAGCGGTTCCAGGATTTCAGCTTGGCCGGGTTTGCCGGCGCCAGGCTGCGACCATGCCCGCGCATGTCGATCGCGGCGCAGTGCGCCTGCGATCCCAGCGGATCAAAGATCGATTCATAGGTCAGCGCATTGAAGCCGGTGGCGTGAATGAACATCACTTCCACTGGACGAACGGGATCGCCGAACGCTACGCCCGCGAGCTCACCGTCCCGGATCCGGATGCGAAAACGCCGCATGCCCGTCTTCAGCCTCCAAACACGCGGCGCAACAGCTCGGTCGTGCGCTTCACCGGATCCCGGCGAATCGCCGCTTCCTCGCGGGCGACGTAATAGAACAATCCATCCAGCGCCACACCCGTGGCGTTGTCCGTAAGCCAGCCGCGTGCATCCGTGGTGACCACACCGGCCCCGTAGCGTGCGACCGCCGAATCAAGCGCAGTCAGCGCGCCTGACTGGGCAAGGGCGTCCTGGAAGTAGGGTTTGAAGGCCGCCCGCAGCTGGGTCTCGGTACGCGAGCGCAGGTAGTCTGTCGCCGCTGTCTCATTGCCATTGAGGATGCCGAGGGCGTCCGAGACGGACATCGACGTCACCGCATCGACCGCCAGCTTTCGGGCAGTCGGGACAGCCGCCTCCGCCGCCCGGTTCACCTTGAGCTGCAGGTCGTCCAGCGGCGCCGACAGACCCAGCGGTTTCAGCCGGGCCTGGGCCTCGCCCAGCACGCCCGGCAGCGGGATCTTCACCTGCGGATCGGCAAAATAACCGTCGCGGACAGACAGTTTCTGGGTCGCCCGCTCTGCGCCGACTGTCAGAGCCTCCTTGAGGCCAGCGGTGATTTCCGCCTGTGTCAGTGCGCCGGCGCTGGTCTGGCCGGCGGCGCCGGCGATGTCGCCGAGGATGCGTCCGAGGTCCTGCCCGCCGCTCGTGCTTTCGCAGGCGCCGAGCGCCAGCGCGAATGCGGCCAGCACGGAATTGCGCACACGATGGCGTATCATTCGAAAGCCTCCCTGTCCGCCGTTCCGGAGCCCCCGCCCCCCTGTGTGACCGCACAGCCTTTGGAGAGTGCGCGTTCGCGCGGGGTTTGTGAAGCGGATTGGCGCAATGGCTCTAGGTGGCGGCCAATTCCTGCCGCCTGCGCAGCGCGTAAAGCACCCGCACAGTGAAGACCGCCAGCCCGGCGTCCGTCCGCGCTTCAACAGAGGTGAAGGCGACAGTTCGGGTCGCCTTATCAACATTCGGGACAAGGCGAACCGCCTGCGAGCCGTCCGCGGGCGCCGGCGACAGGTCAAGCGTTATGCTGCTCGCTGCCATGCCCGGCGCAACATGGGCCGCCAGCACGGCCAGCGCAGCCGTGACGCAGCGGGCCGGGTCGAGTTCGCCTGCGTTCTGGAAGGTCGCCAGCAAGACGGGATCTGGCATGGCAATCTCGGTGGCGTGGGTCATCGGAGTTCGGCTGACAGGGTTTTGGGGGACATCGCGGGGCATTAAGGTTCAATAACGGTCAGTTAACCACACTCACCGTACCGAACGGGCATGTTCTGTTCGCGCCTCGCCCTTCCGGCGCTGTCTGCCGGACTGATCCTCGCAGCAACAGCTGGCGCGGCGCACGCTCAGGCTGCGCGTATCGAGGATATCCAGGTTCTTGTCGAGGACGGCCGCCTGCAGGTCCTGATCCGCACCTCCGGACAGCCCACGGGGGCCAGCGCCGAACTCGCCGGCCCCCGGCTTGTCGTCGAGATCGCCGGTCTGGACCTGGCGCCGTTCGAAACGCGGGCAGCGCCGGGATCAGCGGTCAGCCGCGTCAGCGCCGCCGCCGCCAGCCCCGGCGTCTCTCGCATCGAACTTGCCGGCGCAGCGCTCAGTTCGGCCGAAACCGTGATCTATCGCAACGCGCTGATGATCGAGGGGCGGCTAGCCGACCCGTCACTCGATGGAGGCGATTCGCTTCTCTCGAAGGTGGCGCCGGAGACGCGCCCAGCCTCTTTAGCGCCCGCTGTCGCCGTTTCGCAGGTTGCCCCGATCGTCCCGCCCCCTGCCGCGCCGCCCGAAGTGCTGGCAGGCGCGGCCCTGCCCGCCGCCCTGCCGGGTCCCGCCACATGCGAGGGGCTGGCTGCACGGCTGGAAGCCGACTCCTGGGACCTGTCGGCGCTGGGTCCTCGCGCCCTCTGCCTGATCGACGACGGCAAGACGGAGGAGGCGCGGCCTCTGCTGGAACGCCTGTCGGCTTTCAGCCCGGACGACTGGCGCAGCGCGTACGGACTGGGACGGCTCGCCCATCTGGCGGGCGATCCAAGCCGTGCGGAGATCGGCTATCGCAACGCGCTGGTGCTGGCGTCCGCGGAGGGGGATCGCGCCTTGATCCGGGCCCAGCTTGCAAAACTCTCTGGCGCCCACTGAACCTCGGGCGGAAGGATATGCGCCAGAATGACGAACGGCCGCCTTGGGGGGCGGCCGTCCTGGTAGAGGGGTCTTCCCGGCAGGCGACCCCGGGGGGGTCGGGGGGGACGGAAAGGGCCGCCACGCCGGGAAGATTGTCTACTCAACGCACCTTCGAGCGCGCCGGTTCCCCATAGATGGTGAAATTTCTGGAGGTTTAAAGGGCGGCCCCGAAAAGCGAAACGGACAGGCAGCCGTCAGGCCGCCCGTCCGCTGCTTACTCTACCCCACTCTACCACCGGGGCCCGACTGGATCGGACCCCAATTCTCTCGCGGCCTGCCCTTATGCGACCGAACGCGCGCGCTCGGCCGTCGCAGATCCGAACATGTCGCCAAGGCTGGCGGCGCCGCCAAGTCCGAGACGGACTTCGCAGAAATCCGAAATCGCGGGCAGGATTGCGCCAACCTGCCGCGACCCCAGGCCCTGCTCGTGGAGGGCGCGCATTGTCTGATGAAGGACCGCCACGCGGCCGCCGGGCGTGCGCTCGATCAGACGCGCGATCACGCCGGAAGGCGCACCGGCATGGGCGCCCATTTCTGCAGCCAGCGTGCGAGCGCCAGGAATCCGTTCAAAAATCATGGCGGCAAGGGCGGCACCCTGCCGGTCCGAGGCATTGAGGATGACGCCGACGGCGGCGCTGGCCTGATTCTGTGTAAGGCCGGCCTGCGCGGCGACGTGTTTGACGAGTTCCGTCAGCATGGTGGTGTCCCCGGCGGGCCAGATCGGCTGTTGAGGTCAACCTGCCGCGTCATGGTTGCCGAGGTCTTAAGGCGTGAGATTTCCCAGTGGCCGGCAGCCGCCAAAATGCGCCACCGAGGCGCCCGTGAGCTTCGCCCACATCTGGTCGCCCCACGAAAAATGCCACCACTCGGTCGGGTTGTTGGCGAACCCGGCTTCAGTCATCGCCCAGTACAGCAGGCGGCGGTTGGCCCGCGCCTCCTCATCGGACATCGACTGCGGCTCGAACCGCTCGAACCAGTCGGTCCACGCCAGCTCGGTCAGATCGTCGAAGATGCCGCCCATGTACGCCGGATGTCCCGTTTCCAGCGAGACCAGCGTCAGGTCTACAGCCGCCCCCGTCGAATGCGGTGATGGGGAGTTCTCGCCGGCAGTCGGCGCGGACCAGTACTTCTCGACCTCCTCGACCAGAGCCTCTCCCTCCAGCTCCGGCGTGCGCGCAGACAGCCACGCGGGGAACCAGACGTCGTGGAAGAAACGCTGGATCGCCTGCGGCCTCCAGGCGTCGAGCACATACAGCCCGAGACCAGCCTCAAAGAGCCGCGCATCCACAAGCCGCAACCGGTACACGACGCTCTGCCGCAGCAACAGTTCGCTGATCGAACCCGGCACGGAGAGGTTGTAGGGCGGGTTCGAGCGGGCATTGTAGAAGTTGTGCCCGCGCAGTCCGTTGTCGCGAACGTCCATGCACGGCTCAGCGGCCAGACCGCCGAGATGCTCGATGGCGACGCTCTCGCGATACCCCGCCTTGCGGGCGAGCAGCGGCGCGGATTCCGGGACGGGTTTGAGCCGGAAGTGATGCAGATCTGACGTCATGAAAGACCCTTAGCCGCATCCTCGAAAACCGCCAATAACGCAGTGTTTGCAGGTCATTACAGATCCTCAACACGCGGAACAATCGCACGCCCCAGGCCTTGGTCAGACACACATCAACCTGAAAGGGCTCACCATGAAGAACCTTCTCCTGGCCGGCGCAACCGCCGCCGCTCTCATCGCAGCTCCCGCGCTCGCGCAGCAGGCGTCGCCGCCGCCAGCGACATCTGAAGCCGAAACGACGACTCAGACCGAATGGGTCGCCCAGTCGAATTCCGGGAGCACGGTCGCGCCCCCTGCCGAAGCGGGCGCGCCTGCTGCCGAAGGTCAGATTACGGTCCAGGGCGTGACGCCCGCAGACGCGCTTGGCGCCGTTGACCCTGCAAAGCTGAGCGAAGCCGGCGAGGCCGCCAAGGCCAACCAGACAGCTGCCGCGCCGCCCGTCGAGGGCGAGACGCCGGTCGCCACCGCCGAGGCGGCGCCGACA
>CAYOWK010000024.1:0-60749 GCA_964407665.1 uncultured Rhizobium sp.
TCGATCATGCCAGGCAAGGTGAACCCCACCCAGTGCGAGGCGCTGACACAGGTGGCCGCGCACATCCTCGGCAACAACGCCGCCATAGCCTTTGCAGGCAGCCAGGGGCATTTCGAGCTGAATGTCTACAACCCGATGATGGCGTACAATTTCCTGCAGTCCACGCGCCTGCTGGCGGACGCCGCCGTCTCGTTCACCGACAACTGCGTGGTGGGCATTGAGCCGCGCCTCGACAACATCCAGCGCGGCCTCGAGAACTCGCTGATGCTGGTGACGCCGCTCAAGGAAAAGTACGGCTACGATCTGGCCGCGAAGGTCGCCAAATACGCCCACAAGAACGGCACGACCCTGAAGGTTGAGGCGCTGGCCTTGGGGATTCCGGAAGCCGATTTCGACGCCATCGTGCGGCCGGAGAAGATGATCGGGCCAGATCCGGCTTGACCCTCCGGTGAAGGAAGGTCTCCGTCTCCCGGCCTGGGCGACAAGATCGTGATTGCGGACGCAGACCGCGTGGCAATGTCGTGAAGGGAGGCGCGTACGGTACGAAATCGGTCCCGAGCCGCTTTGTGAACCTGCGTGCCTGTCACTGGCTGGAGCGAAAGGTTGGGAAAATGTCCGACTGGCCAGACCTGACGAGCTTCGCCACGATAAGAAAGCGCGTGCAGGATGCCCTTGCACCACTGGGTTTCACATCCACTGCGGGGGGGCAGACATTTCGAAGAGAGACCGCTCCCAATCTCATCCATGGCCTTTCATTGAACGGACGTGGCTTTCTCGCTCAGTCTCTTTTTCTGCAGGTCACGTGCGTCCCTGCAAACAAATTGGCGGTAGACGTCTGGGGCGGCCTCGAACGGTGGAAGCTGGGACAGCGAAAAGAACTTTCTCCCGGAGTTTCAAATCGCGCCTGCCCCTTTCGGAATGCTGCTGTATGCGACCAGGAAACCGGGACACGGCAGCGCTGGTGGCATTTTCATGAGCTGCCGAATAATCCGACACCCGCCGTTTCGCTGGAATCCTTTTGCGACGACGTCCGGTCGATCGCCGAAGGTTTCGTTGGAGCCACCCCCGACCTGGCGGCATGTCTCGCCTATCCTAGACTTCGGACGGCAACGAACTGCGAACTCGAGCCGACTGTCTGCGCCATACTGCGTGACCGGGACGGGTTCGAGCGGAGAGTGTCGGAAGTCAACGAAGTATTGGAGATGCGTCGGCTTCAGACGGAGGAAGCAAGACTCCGGGCGCAGCTCGATCATGACAGGCTGTTTGTCAGGACCGCCCGCGAGGAGTTGAACTACCAAACCTACTTTGACGAGCTTCGCAGACGCGTGTTCGCCTAGGCGGACCCGGACGCGCGCGTCTGGTAGCAAAAGCGTCCTGTCGTTGCGGGCTTCCGACGTCGGCGGGGCGCGATCCGGATCGAACTTAGCCTCGCTTGCCGCCAAACAGATCGAACGGGTCGGGCATCTTGGCGAAGGCGTCCTGGACCTGACGCTTGGTCTTCTCGAACTGCATGACGTTCTCGATGCGGTGGGCGAGGAATTCTTCCACTTCGGCGGGATTGTCCGTGCCGATCCACGCCACCAGCGTCGAGCCGACGACCGCCGAGAGCGTCAGGCGCTTGGTGTACCAGTTGAAGTCCGTGGACGTGTCGCCGAGGCCGGCCCAGATGGCATCGGCGGCGGCCCAGGCGGCCTTGGGACCGGACAGGAGGTTCAGGGGCGAGCCGGACGCCCGTTTGAGGGCTGGCTTGGCGGGCTCCAGGGCGGCGAGGTAGGCGCGTACGCCCTCCGTCACCTTTTCGCGGATCTTCAGAGCCGCGATGTCCGGCCCGGCGAGGCGCCTGCCCGCGGCTTCGGCGGCGCGGGCGGCCAGCGCGTCGAGAAGGTCGGAGGCGCCGTTCGGGCAGGCCAGCATCACCTGCCCTTCGCTGAGGCCCGCCGCATCGGCGGCCAACTCGACGGCCTTTTCGGTCCATCCGTGCTCGACAGCGAACGGGATGATGGCGTCCAGCAGGCGCTCGCGGTAGAGATCGCTCGGCGCGCGTTCGGTTTCAGCGGTGTCCATCGGGAGCCTCCAGCAACGGCGCCGGAAACCCAAAAACCCCTGCCAAAAACTAGGGCTCTCGGGGTGTAGGCAGGCGCGTTGGACTATGCTATCGCACCGCCGCGCGCCCGTCATGGGCGCAATCTTTAATGATCGGTCGGGCGTCAGGTGTCCCTCAGAGGGAGCGCCGGGCGTTTTGTCCGTGTTGAACCGGAAGACTTCGGAACAGGGCCGCCAGAGGCGGATTTCCACCGGAGCCATCCAATACTGAACTGGGAGAGTGTCACATCGTTCAGATCGTCGTCCGCGACAACAACGTCGACCAGGCGTTGAAAGCGCTCAAGAAAAAGATGCAGCGCGAAGGCCTGTTCCGCGAAATGAAGCGCCGGAACCACTTCGAGAAGCCGTCCGAGAAGCGCGCCCGCGAAAAGGCTGAGGCCGTTCGCCGCGCCCGCAAGCTCGCCCGCAAGCGCGCCCAGCGCGAAGGCCTGCTGCCCAAAACCTAGACCCGGGCCTGCCCGGTTCTACGGGTCAGCCTGAGGACTTCCCTGTCCTGTATACAGCGACAAGCCGGACGCGCGTGACCTGCGTCCGGCTTTTTGCGTTGTCTGCTGCAAACCTCAGCAGCCTTTTCCGGCGCGGACGAGGACTGCGGCCGGAAACGAGGACGCGGACGCCGTGAGGCGTCCGCGCTGGAAGGTATCCCTGGAGGGGTAGAAACGAGGGCTCAGCCTGCCTGGTCGTATTCGTGCTCGTCGCGCACCTTCAGGTCGTACTCGCGGACCTTGCGGTAGAGCGTCGAGCGGCCGATGCCGAGGCGGCGGGCCACTTCCGACATGTGACCGGCATAGTGGTCGATGGCGTATTGGATGAGGTCGCGCTCGATGGCTTCCAGCGTGCGCAGCTCACCGGTGTCGTCGGTGATCGTCACAGGCTGGGCGGCGGCGTCGTTGGCGGGAGCCACGACCGGGGTAGCCGGAGCCCAGGCCGGCGCCGGCGCTGCGCCCATCAGGGCGGAGATCTGCGGGAAGTCATCCGGCTTCAGCTGGCCGCCATCCGACAGCACGACGGCGCGGAAGATCGAATTCTCGAGCTGGCGGACGTTGCCCGGCCAGTCATAGCGCATCAGCATCGACAGCGTCTCGGGCGCCACGCCGGCGATCGCCTTGCTCTCTTCCGCGTTGAAGCGGCGGATGAAGTGCTCGATCAGCTGCGGCAGGTCTTCCTTGCGGTCGCGCAGGGGCGGCGCTTCGATGGGGAAGACGTTGAGGCGGTAGTAGAGGTCCTCGCGGAACCGGCCTTCGGCGACCTGCTGGGCGAGATCGCGGTTGGTCGCCGAGATGATGCGCACGTCCACCTTGGTGGGGCGGCGCGAACCGACGGCGTCAACTTCGCTTTCCTGCAACACGCGCAGAAGCTTCACCTGCATGTCGAGCGGCAGTTCGCCGACCTCGTCCAGGAACAGCGTGCCGCCGTCCGCTTCGACGAACTTGCCGAGCTTCTTCTCGTGGGCGCCGGTGAACGAGCCCTTCTCGTGGCCGAACAGGATCGACTCGACGAGGTTTTCAGGGATCGCGCCGCAGTTGACGGTGACAAACGGCTTGCCGGAGCGTTCCGATGCGCCCTGGATGCAGCGGGCCAGAACCTCTTTACCCACGCCGCTTTCGCCGAGGATGAGGATCGGGATGTTCGAGGCAGCCGCACGCTGGCCGAGGCGCACGACGCCGCGCATGGACGGGGCGCCGGCGATCATGTCCTGGAAGCCCATCGAGCCGCCGGTCTTGCGGGCAAGGCGCTTCACCTCGCCGGACAGGTCCGACATCTTGAGGGCGTTGCGCAGGGAGACGGCGACGCGCTCCGGGCTCGCGGGCTTGACGAAGAAGTCGATGGCTCCGGCGCGCATGGCCTGCACAACGGTGTCGATCCCGCCGGTGGCGGTCAGCACGACGACGGCGAGGTCCGGGCGGCGTTCGATCAGGCGCTCGAGCGTCTCCATGCCGGACAGGCCGGGCATCACGAGGTCCAGCAGGACGACGTCCACACCATTTTTCGGATCGGACGCTTCCTCGAGCGCTCGCTCGCCGCTGTCGACAACCCGGGCGCGGAAGCCCTGCTTTTCGACCGCAGCCTGAAGCAGCCTGCGCTGCGTCGGATCGTCATCGACGACCAGAACTGTCTTCGCCATCTTACCCACCATATGATCGCTAGCGAACGGCTCTGTCGGCCGTCCTTGTCTGTGCGGATCAAACTGGCACGGAGGTTTCAAAACGCGCTTAAGCCGGTCGTTTGAATTTCGCGCAACTCGCTGAAATACATGATTAACTGGCTCAAACTGGCGCGTGCCGTTGCGAGACGCGGAAAGAGACCGGGCGTTTGACACCCGGCAGACGAGGAAAGTGATGCAGTTGCGGCGCCTCGCAGGGATGGGTCTGATGGCGGTTGGCGGACTGGGCGCGGCCTTCTTCGCGGCGCTCGGCGTCGCGGTCATCGCCAACTACATCGAGCCGGAAAATCTGGCGGACGGGCTGTCCACGGTCGCCCTTCTCACTCTGCCTGGAGCTGTGGCCGGAGGGGCCGTTCTGGTGCTGGGCCGCTGGCTCTACGGCGGCTGGCGGAGCGATGCTCCCCTCCTCCGCGCAGCGCGGGTGGTGTTGCCGGTTGCGGGGCTTGTGGCGGCGGCGGCGTTCGCCGTGCTGCTGGTTGCACTGCTGGTCACGGGTTTCGGGCCGGAGGACCAGCTGTCGGCGCTGAAGCATGGGCTGGGTATCGCGGCGGGAGCCGGGGCGTTCGTGGTGGGGCGGAGGTTCAGGCCGTCTGCTTCAAAAGGCGTAGCTCCCGCCGACTGACGCCCTGAGTGAAGATGTCATTCCGGAGGCTGCGCAGCAGCTATCCGGAATCCAGTGAAGCCTGTGCATGGCGACGGACTCTGGATTCCGGGTCGGCGGACCTTCGGTCCTTGCCCGGAATGACAGCGTCATGTGTCACATTCCCTCAGCCCTACCCCTTCGGTCCGCCCGGCATGATGGGGCGCGCAGGATAGCCGCCATGGGCGATCATCCGGTCGTACATCACGAGTGCGCCGGCCAGGGACACGTTGATGCAGAAGCGGGTGGGGATCTTCACCACGTGATCGCAGCGCGACAGCATCTCGGGCGACAGATCGCCTTTCTCGCGGCCCAGCACGTAAGCCGCGTTAGGCGGGTGGCGGAAGCTCGGCAAGTCCACCGCGTCTTCCGTGAGCTCGACGCCGACAAGCTGGCAGCCCTTGGGCAGCATCATCTGGTCGATCGTCTCCCACGCATACCAGGGCATGTGCTCAGACGACTTGGAAGTATCGGCGTACTGCGTCACCCGCAGGTTGCGGGCGGCGTCGACCGAGAAGAAGAAGCTGGCCCCGAACGCATGCGCCGTGCGCATCAGGGCGCCCAGATTCATCGGCTTCGAGATGCCCTCGGCGCCGATGCCGAAATAGCCGCGCATGCCCGTCCGGCTCCCTACTTCTTCAGGCTGGCAAGGAAGGCCAGAAGCGCGGCGTTGGTCTCCTCGGGCGCTTCCTGCTGGACCCAGTGACCGATGCCCGGGAGCAGGGTCACGGCGCGGAGGTCCGTGGCGGTCTTGCTCATGGACGCGGTAAGCTGGTCCTTGGTGGCGCCAGCGATGACGATGTCCTTTTCACCTGCGAGGAAGGCGACCGGGGCCGTGATCCTGGCGCCGGCCAGCTCCGGGGTGATCTCCCAGTTGCGGTCGAGGTTGCGGTAGTAGTTCACACCGCCGCGGAAGCCGGCTTCCTCGAACTCCTTTACGAAATAGTCGAGCTCCTCCTGCGTCAGCCATGCGGGCAGGCCCTTGGGCGCGCCGAGACGCGGGATCCAGCCGCCGGCGGCACGTTTCGGATCGGTGACCGTCGGCGCCTCGCGCGGGCTGTCGGGCGACAGGTAGAGACGGCTGAGCAGCCCGCGCGGATCGGCGTCATACTCGGCTTCGGCGGCGCCCGGTTCCTGATGGTAGAGGATGTAATAGAAATTGTCCTGGAACCGCGCCTTCATGGCGGCGGTTGGCGCGATGGGAGCCCGGCCGCCATAGGGCACGCTCATCGCGAACAGCGCAGAGAAGCGGTCGGGGTGGAGCATGATGGCGTTCCACGAAACGATGGAGCCCCAATCGTGTCCGACGATGACGGCCTGCTTCTCGCCCAGCGCATCCAGCAGCCCGACAAGGTCGCTCGTGGTGTGGCGGATGTCGTAATCCTCAACCGCGGCAGGCTTGTCGGTCTTTCCGAAGCCGCGCATGTCCGGGGCGACGACGCGGTATCCGGCGGCGGCGAGGGCAGGCATCTGGTCGCGCCAGGAATACCAGCTCTCGGGCCAGCCGTGGACCAGAAGTACCAGCGGCGCATCGGGGTCCTTGGGCCCCATCTCGGCGATGCGCATGCTGATGCCGTTGGCCTGGATCATCCTGAGTGTGGGCATGGAGGCGTCCTTTGCGTTCGGGGCGGTCTGGCAAGCGGCGACCACGAAGGCTGCGGCAAGCATCATCGCCGTTGCAAGCGAGCGGGCCAGCCGTGCAGGATTCAGGTTAGTCATGGATCGTCCCCTCCCGGACCTGTTTTCCCGGCCATCGCACATCCTGAGCCGGTCTGCCAGCCGCCCGCCGTCCGGTGCAAGGCCCGGGAAAGGACACACCGGCCGGGAAAGCGGATGCAGGCAGCCGCATGCGCTTCACACGCAGCGGAGCCACATATAGGTTCCGCCGCAATCCAGAAGACACAGCCCAGCGGAGCCACCCCTTTCCATGAAAGCCATCCTGTCAAAGGCCCCGGGCCTTCCCGAAACGCTGGTGCTGGAGGAGGTGCCCTCCCCGACGCCGAAAGCGGGCGAAGTGGTGGTTTCGGTGAAGGCCGCCGCCGTGAACTTCCCGGACTTCCTGATCATCCAGGACATGTACCAGTACAAGCCGCCCCGCCCCTTCTCGCCGGGCGGCGAAATCTCTGGCGTCATCAAGGAAGTCGGCGAGGGCGTCACCAGCCTGAAGCCGGGTGACCGTGTCTATGGCTCGATCGGTTCGGGCGGCTATGCCGAAGAAGTCCTGACCCCCGCCAACCGGATGTCCATCATTCCGGAGGGCATGCCGTTCGAGGAAGCCGCCGCCCTGCTGATGACGTACGGCACCTCGCAGCATGCGCTGAAGCAGCGCGCAAGGATCCAGCCCGGCGAGAAACTGCTGGTTCTGGGCGCTGCGGGGGGCGTCGGCCTTGCTGCGGTGGAGCTGGGCCGGGCGATGGGCGCGCACGTCATCGCGGCGGCGTCCAGCCAGGACAAGGTGGACTTCGCCATCTCCAAGGGCGCGCATGAAGGCTTCGTCTATCCGGAGAACCCGCTCTCGAAGGAGCAGCAGAAGGCCTTCTCCGACACGATCAAGGAGATCGGCGGCGGCGGGGTGGATGTCATCTATGACGGCGTCGGCGGTGATTATGCCGAGCCGGCCGTACGGGCCCTCAACTGGGAGGGACGCTTCCTGGTGGTCGGCTTCCCGGCCGGCATCCCCAAGCTGCCGCTCAACCTTACGCTTCTGAAATCCTGCCAGATCGTGGGGGTCTTCTGGGGTGAGTTCGTCCGTCGCTTCCCGGACCAGCACGCCGAAAACCTGCAGGAGCTGTACGACATGTACGCAGCCGGCAAGATCCGCCCGCACATCTCCAACACATATCCCCTTGAGCGCGCTGCAGAGGCGATCCGCGAACTGTCGGACCGCCGCGCCAAAGGTAAAGTCATCATCACTATGTAGTCGTCGCAGAGTTGGGGTAATGCGGGTGAACGCCCGTGGAATCGAGAGGGACACGATCATGATGAAACGCTACGGACTTCTGGCTGCGGCGGCCCTTCTTGCCTCCGCATGTGCATCCACGCCGACGGCAGCTCCCGGACCGAGCGCCGAGCCGGCGCCTGCGGCTCCAGCCGCTGCCGCCGTCTCGACCGTGGTGGAGAACCTTGCCGCGTCCACCCGCTGGGTCGCCGACGAGCGCCTGCTGCCGCAGGATCCGATCCTGGCGCTGGTTGCTACGGGCGGCTCGGTCAATTCGCCTGCAGGCCTCTCGATGACCTGCAATCCCGACAATGGGCGCATCACCGCCCGCCTCGGCAAGCAGCCCGCCTCGAAGGCCGGTCAGGAAGCGACCTATGCCATCCGGCTCGGCGGCAAGATGGAGACGGTCACGGGCCGGTTTGTGGCCGTCGCACGGTCTGCGGATTCGGACTTCGTGTTCCCGCTGCAGTCATCCGACGTGCGCGCCATGCTGCCGCTGGACACGATCGCCTTCGTTTCCGACTCCGGCGAAATCCAGTGGGAGCTGGTCAAGGACGCCGCCGCACCGGTGACCGGAAAGTATGTCGGTTCGCTGCGCGACTTCGGGTCCGCCGCACAGAACTTCCTGGTGTTCTGCAACCCGAAGTAGTCTGTTGCTGGACACCGACATGTAGCGCCCGGATGGGATGACCGTCCGGGCGTTTCTGTGTTTTGGACCTATTGCGGTGCGACGGGCGCCTTCGGAGCATCCTCGCTGGCGCGCAGCAGCAGATAGGCGCGGACGGCCTCGACCTCTTCGGGCGCCAGTCGGCCTGCGAAGCTCGCCATGCCCCGGCTTGCGCGTGAACCGGCCAGCAGCACATCCGCGAACGCTTCTGTGCTTGCTGTTGTTGGGGACCAGCGCAGGTCTGGGAGGATGCCGCTGCCGATGGCGTTGCCGCCGTGGCAGACGAGGCAGTTGCGGTCGTAGAGCGCACGGCCAAGCTCGGCCAGTTGAGGCGGACCAAACGGTGCGGCGGCTGCGACCTGCGCGGGCTGCGCCCGCTCATAGGCGGGCAGTTGCGAGCCGCCGCCGATCTTGAAGACAAGAATGCGGCCCATCTCCGGCGAGGCGCCCTTGGGCATGCCGCTCTCGCCCAGCAGCGGGAACGCTGTGCCCCAGCCGGCTGCGACCGCCAGATACTGTTCGCCGCCAATCTCGTAGGTCACGGGGCCGGCGAGAACCGGATACTGTGTCTCGGTCTCCCACAGCTTCTTGCCGTCAGCCGCGTCGTAAGCGCGGAGCTTTGTTTCGAGACCGCCCTGGAAGACCAGGCCGCCCGCTGTCGCCAGCAGGCCGCCATTCCACGGGCTGTCATAATCGACGGTCCAGCGCGGCGCCTTGGCGACGGGATCCCACGCGACCAGCTGGCCCTTCAGCGCCGCTTTCGTCGCCAGCCTAGCGGCTTCGTCCGGTGTCGGGCCGGGGGTCGCGAACTCCACGCCGGTGTTCCAGTAGACTTGCGGTTTCGCGCCGGGTTGTTCGTCGACATAGAGCTGCGGGATGGTGTGAGCCGGGATGTAGACCAGACCCTTGTCGGGGCTGAACGCCATCGGGTGCCAGTTGTGGGCGCCGAGCGGTCCGGGGATCGCCTGGAAGGGCGAGGTCAGGAAGCGGGCGTTGGGATCCTCGATGGGACGACCCGTGGCGAGATCGACGCCGCTTGCCCAGTTGATGGGCTGGAAGGCATCGGCAGACAGAAGCTCGCCGGTCTCACGATCCAGCACATAGAAGAAGCCGTTCTTCGGCGCCTGCATCAGGACCTTGCGCTTGGCGCCGCCGATTTCGAGATCCGCAAGCATGATGTGCTGGGTGGCGGTGTAGTCCCAGGTTTCGCCCGGGGTAGTCTGATAGTGCCAGACGTACTCGCCGGTGTCGGGCTTCAGGGCCAGAATGGAGGAGATGAAGAGGTTGTCGCCGCCCGAGGGCGAGCGGATGCGCTGGTTCCAGGGCGAGCCGTTGCCGACGCCGATATAGAGGATGTCGAGCTCGGGGTCGTAGGCCTGCGCGTCCCACGCCGTACCGCCGCCGCCGGATGTGCGCCACGCGCCAACATCATCCCAGGTGGCATTGGCCTTCTCGGCGAACACCGCGTCGGAGGCGGCGCCGTCCGGCTTCTTGTCGGGATTGGGCGTCGTGTAGAAGCGCCAGGCCTGCTCGCCGGTCTCGGCGTCGTAGGCGGTGATGTAGCCGCGAACGCCAAGCTCCGCGCCGCCATTGCCGATGATGACCTTGCCCTTCACCACGCGCGGCGCGCCGGTGATCGTGTAGGGCTTCGACTGGTCGACCGTCACCTTTTCCCAGGCCAGCGTGCCGTCGCCAGCGTTCAGGGCGACAAGACGACCGTCGATGGTTCCGAAATAGACCTTGCCCTTCCACACGGCGACGCCGCGGTTCACGACGTCACAGCAGGCATTGACGCCCTTGGCCTTGTCCACGCCGGGATCGAAGGTCCAGAGGCGCTGGCCGGTCTTTGCATCCAGCGCATAAACGACGGACCATGCGGACGAGACGTACATCACGCCACCCACCACGATGGGCGTCGTCTCCATGCCGCGATTGGTGTCGAGATCGGCGTACCAGGCGAGGCCGAGCTGGTTCACGGTCTGCCGGTTGATGGCCGTGAGCGGCGAGAAACGCTGCTCGGAATAGGTGCGGCCGTGGGAGAGCCAGTCGCCGGAATGGGTGTCGGCGGCGGCGATGGCGACGCCGTCCACATCGGCGGCGGTGAGCGGGGCTGCGGCCTCCGGCTGCTTCGGATTGCATCCGGCGAGCGCCAGTAGCGCCACGCCTGCCAGAATGGCGGCCAGTCTCATGATCGGTCCTCCCCTCCGGGGCCCGGCTCACGCGGGCATACCGGTTGTTCAGGGAAAGGCTACGCCGGACTGATGCGTCTGTCAGCCCCGCTCGGAAGCGACCGTTCAGGCAATATCGGAAAGGCGGATAGAGACGCCCGGGGCGTAGGCCGGGACGACGGTCTCGTCCGCCTCGATCCGGCGCGGGGGCGGATAGGCGCCGTCCGCAGGAGACTGGTGCAGGTAGATGCAGGGAGCATTCACATCGACCACCCAGTACTCTCGCACGCCGTGGCGGGCGTAGCGCGCTGCGGAGTTCGTGAGATTTTCCTTCAGGCTGGTGTCGGCGACCTCGATCACAAGGAGGATGTCGTCCGGCGGCACGTCCTTGTCCGGCAGCGAGCCCGCCAGAACGAAGATGTCCGGGCTGGGGCCGACCCGCGAAGATAGCCGCAGCGTGGTCTGGACGCCCACAAAGCACCGGTCGTCGAGCGCACGCATCAGCGCCCGCGCCAAGCCCATCGTGTATCGCGCGTGTGGCGCGCCATCTGACGGCATATCGAAAATTTCCCCCTCCAGCAGCTGGACGCGCCGGTCCACCAGCCCCTGAGCGATGAGCTCAAGCACATCCTCCAGCGTGAACTGGTGACGCTGCATCGTCTCGGGCGGCGTATGCTGGTTCATGAGGTCAACCCTACCACGGGCCAATCAACGCGTCAGCCTCGTGCGGCCGACTTCAGTTCGGCGCTGGCGGCCGCGATGGCTGCATCGACCGCCACATCCCACTCCGCCGCGGAGCCTGCGATCTGGGCAGCAGCCGGAAATGTCGCTGACCGCGAGGCGCTGACAAGACCGCCTTCGAGACCGGATGGCCCGGACACGAATCCGGCCATCGCCTCGGCGGCGCCTGCACCCTGCGCGCCGTAGCCGGGCACCAGGAACAGCGCCTCGCCTGCAGCCTCGCGCAGCCGTCTCGCCTCGTCCGGACCGGTGGCGCCTGCAACCAGCATCAGACCCGACCAGCCTGTCTGTGACCCACGCAACCGCGCAATCATCGGTCGCAGAGCCTTCGCAACATGCAGGTAGAGCGGCTCCCCATCGATCAGTTTCGACTGGAAATCGGCGGACCCCGGATTGGATGTGCGGGCCAGAACCACGACGCCCTTCCCCGACCGCTCCGCGATCGCGACGTACGGCTCAATGGTGTCGATCCCCATGTAGGGGTTCACCGTGATGGCGTCGCACGGACACGCCGAGCCTGCGCCCAGATACCCTTCCGCATAGCCATCGGCGGTCGTGCCGATGTCGCCGCGCTTGGCGTCGAGGATCACGATCAGGCCAGCCGCCGTCGCCGCCTCGCAGACGGCCTCAAGCGCCGCCATGCCCTTGGAGCCCCAGCGCTCGAACAGCCCGGCCTGCGGCTTTACGGCGGCGACGCTGTCCCGGCAGCGCTCCACCACCGCCAGGCCCCACGCTCTTGCCCCGGCTGCATCGGCCGCGCCGAACAGCGCCGGCAGCAATTTCGGATGCGGATCGATCCCCACGCAGAGGGGCCCGCGCCTGCGGGCCGCCAGCGCCAGCCTGTCCCCGAACATGTCTACCATGGCGCCACCCGGCAGATGACCTTGACGACCGCCAGCTCCCGCCGGAGCCGCTCGGCCTCGCCTTCGAGATTGGAGGCGGCCAGCGGTCTGGCGTCGAACTCGGGCGCCTGCAAGCCATGCTCGTCGAGAAAGCGCCGGATCGAGTCCGGTGTGGCGGTATAGATACGTCCGCGCCTCGGGCTTTCGGCCACGGTCACGCCAACTACGGCCCCGCGTTCGTCAAACACCGGACCGCCGCTCATGCCCGACAGGGTGCCTTCAAGCCCGGCGGAGCGACTTGTCTCGACCCATGCCAGCACCGATTCGTCGAGCTCGTAGCGGCCCCGCGTCACCAGCCGTGAGCGGGACAGAAGCTGCGATGACGCCTCACCGGCGGCGCCCTGCGGGAAGCCGACATGGTACCCGGTCTGGCCGATCCGCAGCGGTTCATCGATCTCGAGAACCACCGCATGGGGCGCCCTGTCCGTCCGCAGCAGAGCCAGATCCGATGACGTTGATGTCTCCACGGTTTCGACGGCGACCACCCGTCCATTGCCAACGGACAGGCCCACTTCGGAGCAGCCGTCGACAACGTGGCGGGCGGTCAGCCAGGCGCCGGACCGGTTGATCGCGAAGGCAGTCCCGACGCCGTCCTCAGGCTCGCCAACCTGGACGAGCACGCGTTCGTCGAAGGGATCGGGCTCAGGCAGCAGGGGACCAGCCGGCGCCCGCTCGGGGGCGGTCGCGGCCAGTTCCGGCTCGAGCGGCGCCATCATCATCGGTTTGCGCTCGCCGCCCTGCGAGACCAGCACCGTGACAATGACCACCAGAACGACCGCGTAGACGAGCCAGTCGGGGACTCTCATGTCGATGGAATCACTAACTCAAGGAAGGTCAGCCTCCTAGATAGGGTCGACATACGCTGCCCGCGCGCTGACCGCTGAGCTTTCTGGCGTATTTTTTGGCCGGCCCCGGCCTCTGGCGCGATCAGGTCCGGCTTGCGGCGCCGCCGAGCGGAGCCACTCGCGCAAGCGGAAGGCTCGCCCACTCTTTCCGCAACGGAAGGTATAATCATGCCGCAAAGAGGGAGAAGTGGGGCCTTGATTCCGTTTCGGCATGCCGTTCACGGCATGGTGTGGACAGCACGAATTCCGATTGACTGCACAAATGAGGGGGGCAGACTTTATGTCGCACCGGACCAGAAGAGATCCGGCGACACAGGGAGACACCATGAAACGCAGCATCCTGAGAGTCGCGTCCTTTGCCCTCGCAGCCGCGTCGCTCGCTGCATGCAGCGGCGCCCCCAGCGGAACGAAAACTGTCCTTGCCGAAGTCTGCCAGGAGCGGATGGGCGCCTCGACAGAAGCCTGTGGCTGCTATGCCGACGCCATCGAGGCGTCCCTGCCTGCCGAAACCTTCTCCAAGGTTACATCGGGCGCCAAGCTGAACCAGGACTATCGCAGCGCCGAGATTCTGCCGGCAAACGTCATCTCCGATCCGGCGGTCCGCCGGGCAATGACCGACGCGCAGAATAGCTGCCTGCGTCAGGCCTGATACCAGCGGCGATGCGCCAGTGGGCGTTACCGGCGGAAGGCGAAAGCGTCTCCGCCGGGATTGCCTTGATCCGCGCCAGCCTGCGGCAGCGCAACTCCGCTAGATTCCGAGAACAGCCAGAACGCCTGCCGCCATCACGGCAATGGTCACCATCAGCGTCAGTGACACGGCGAGGCCCCGGCGCGCCTTCTCGTTGCGGCGCGCGCCCGGCGGGAGTTTCCCCTTGCGCGGAGCCAGCGTCCACATGTTCGACAGGAACCCGAGACCGGCGACGGCGGCCGTAATGGCAGCGGCAAAGGCTCCTCCGAGCAGCGCCGTTCCGCCGGCAGCGAACGCCAGGATCGCCTGGAAGCCGGCCGCTCCCACCAGGACCCTGCGCAAGTGACGGTCCGCTCGCTGAACATCCAGACCGTCGAACGCCATGTTCGCGACGATGACGGCTGCCGTCCAGCCGGAGGCGGCAGCCCCGCCAGCCAGCATTGCAGCAGACGCAAGAAGGTAGGTTTCGAATTCGGCCATTCGCCTCTCATAGAGAGATTCGCAGCCGTCGCGAGAGCCGCTGCCCTCGCCCGCTTGCCAGAACCTGCGCCGGGGCGGATGTTCGCACCTGGGCTAGGGATGGCCGTGGGAGGGTTTCATGAGCACTGTTCTGGCCGCGCGTGCGGGCGCAGCGGCGATGGGTCTGGCGCTTATGGCGTCATGCGGGCAGACCGCCGAGGAGGCTCCCGCCCCGCCGGCAGTGACAGAGGAAACACCGGTGACGCAGGAAACGACCACCCCGGATCCCTTCAAGTACGCAGCCATCTTCGACTGCGGCGCCGCCGGGGAGATCAAGGTGCTGTTCGAGAGTGATGCGGAGGGCAAACCGCTGGCGAAGGTTCTGGGCGCGGACGGCATTGCGACCGATCTGCCGATGCTCGATGGACCCGACCTGCCAACCTATACCAACGGGCGCCTGACGATCACCAACACCATGGACGGCGGCATCCAGCACGCGATCGGCAAGATGGCGCCGTCGATGTGTCAAGGCGTTTCCCGCCCGCTCGATCCGCCGGCTGTCGACGGCGTGACGGTCGACGTCCGCGATACGGGAACCGGCGGCGGCTCAATCTCCTTGACCACCGGACAGAGTTTCTCGGTGTCGCTCGTCGGCGTGCCGACGGCCGGCTATGTCTGGGATGCTGGAACGCTGCCGGCCTTCATCGAGAAGACCGCCGAGTCGGGCGGTCCCACGTCGACGGCCCAGCTGCTGCCGGGCTTTGCGGGCGGCAATCACTGGGAAGTGCTGGTCTTCAAGGCCGTTTCAGCTGGCACAGGTGAGGTTGTGCTGGTCCAGAAGCGTCCTTGGGAGGATGCGCCCGACCCGGATGCTGCAACCTTCAAGGTCACCGTGACAGCGCAGTAGTCTGCGCGGACACAGAGGCCTGCACGAGGGTGGCCGCCTGCACCGGTTCCGGTCCAGCGGCCCGTTCTACCGCATAGAGCGGCATGACCAGATCAATCCGGCCAGCCTGTTCGTCGAGCCGGGCGCGGAACGCCGATAGACGCGCCTGACGACCGTCGAAAAGATCAATGCGCAGATAGCGCGTTCGCCCCTGATCGTCCGTCTCGACCCGTTCGACCTTTCCGATGCGGGCGCCGCTGCTGTCATGTACCGGATATCCAGCAAGCCCCTCAATCCGGAGGCTCGACATGTTGGCCGGCTCATCCCGGCTCGCAGCGCCGATGGGCAGCTGCACCAGGACCGCCATCGCCACCGCAAAGGCAAGCAGCGGCGCTGCCGCCAGCGCTGCTGCGGTCGCAGCGATCCGCCAGACGCTCGCCCCGCGGAGCGTCTTCGGCGCCGGCGGCTTTGGACGATCAACTTGTGGCAGGGGGAGAAAGGACGTCACGGTCATCTCCAGGAGATACGTGCGTGCAAACGGGCCGCGGGGAGCGAGGTTCCGGATTGGCGCAAACGGGCATCCGGTCAGAACTGCAGGCGCACCCCGAATAGCGACAGGATCGACAGCGAGCCGACGCCCAGCATCGTCAGGACCGTGAGCGCACTCAGCATCCGGCTTTTCATCAACTGTCTCCGCCCGGACCGGCCTGCGATCCGCTCCAAGTGCTGCCGCGTCGCTCGCAGCCTTCAGGCTTCCGCAGCAATACGGGCTGGATGCCGCAACCGTTCCCACGACGGCAACGCATTTGGGGTGACAATGCAGCAAGGTTGGCCGGCGCCCGGGCCCGCAAGCTCATCGCCAGAGCTTTTGTTCGAAAAATCAGGCCTTTGCGCCCTTTCGGCCAGATCCGTAGGCTGGCGCTCTTGCCGCCGCCTCCCCGTCCAGCGGCCAGCGCGGCCTCGCCGATACATCCAGCCCGTCGGTCAACCCCTGGCAAAACCGCTCGGCTCCGGCCAGAGCGATCATGGCCCCGTTATCTGTGCACCATTTCATTTCCGGCGCGACGAAGGCGAAACCCTGCCGCTCTGCTTCTGACTGGAGCCGGGATCGCAGCATCTGGTTGGCGGCGACGCCGCCCGCCACCACGAAAGTTCTGGGCCCGTCGATGTCTCCGGCCACCATAGCCATGGCCCGCGCGGACCGCGCGCCCAGAATGTCCGCCACCGCCGACTGGAAGCTGGCGCAGATGTCGTTGCGACGCTGATCAGTCACCGGTCCGGCCTCGACCGCTCTGCGAACGGCTGTCTTCAGCCCGGAAAAACTCATGTCGAGGCCCGGCTTGTCGAGCAGAGGGCGCGGCAGATCTACCGCTCCGGGATTCCCCGCCCGCGCTGCCTGCTCCACCGCCGGGCCGCCAGCCCCGGGCAACCCGAGCAGCTTGGCGGTCTTGTCGAACGCCTCGCCCGCCGCATCGTCGATGGTGGTGCCCAGCCGCCGGTACTGGCCCAGCCCCTCGACCATGATGAACTGGCAATGCCCGCCCGACACCAGCAGCAGCAGATAGGGAAACGCCACCGGCGCCGACAGCCGCGGCGAGAGGGCGTGCCCCTCCAGATGGTTCACCGCCACCAGGGGCAGCCCCGCCCCCAGCGCAATACCCTTGGCGGTGGAGAGCCCCACCATCACGCCGCCGATCAGGCCCGGGCCGGCGGTCGCCGCCACAGCGGACAGATCGGAAAACGCCAGCCCGGCGTCGGCCATGGCAAGCTTGACCAGATGGTCGCAGCGCTCGGCATGGGCGCGGGCCGCGATCTCGGGCACCACGCCGCCATAGAGGGCGTGCTCCTCGGTCTGGCTGGCGACGCGCTCCGACAGCACCACTGCCTCGCCCGAAGCCGACAGCCGGACGACCGCCGCTGCGGTTTCATCGCAGCTGGTCTCGATCCCCAGGACGGTAATATCTTGCGGCACTCTGATCCCTGCGGTCTGGGGCCCCTGGGTTTCAGGCAACCTTGCGCTCCGGCGGCGGCGCTTGTACGCCGCTCCCGCTGCAAGTCCAACCCGCGCGGCGCGGCCGCAAACTCCGGAGCCCGATTTGACGAAGGAGACGAAGCGCGGCGGCAGGACGGCGGACGGGCCAGCAGGCGTCGCCCCAGCCCATATCGTGCGCATCGGTTCGCGCGGCTCGCCCCTTGCCGTGGCCCAGGCCGAGATGTTTGGCGCGCGGCTGGCCGAAGTCTCCGCCGGAACGATCGGCTGGACGCTGCATACCTACACGACCACCGGCGACAAGATCCTCGACAAACCCCTTCAGGATGCAGGCGGCAAGGGCCTGTTCACCAAGGAGCTCGACCGGGCCCAGAAGATCGGCGAGGTGGACATTGCGGTGCATTCGCTGAAGGACATGACGGTCAAGCTGCCCCGCCACCTGACCATCGCCAGCTTCCTCCCGCGCGAAGATCCCCGCGACTGCCTGCTTGGTCCCGCCGCCCGCATCCAGGATCTGCCCCACGGCGCTGTGCTGGGCACCTCCAGCCTCCGCCGCAAGGCGCAGGCGCTCGCCCTTCGCCCGGACCTTCAGGTGGTGCAGTTCAGGGGCAACGTGCAGACCCGCCTTCGCAAGCTCGGCGACAAGGTCGCGGACGCCACCCTGCTGGCCGCCGCCGGGCTTCGCCGCCTTGGCATGATCGAGCATGCCGCCGGCATCATCGGCATTGACGAGATGCTGCCTGCCGGAGGCCAGGGCATCATCGCGGTCACCATCCGAACCGACGCGCCCGAGTGGCTGCAGGCTGCCTGCGCCGCCGCCGACGACCGCCCGGCCCGCCTTGCCGCCACCGCCGAACGCGCCTTTCTGAAACGCCTCGACGGCTCCTGCCGCACGCCGATTGCGGCGCACTTCCGTCTGACAGACGACGGCGCCGAAATGGCGGGCGAAGTGCTGGAGGAAGACGGCTCGCGCCGCTGGCGCGCTGAAGGCGCGCTGCGCCGCATCCCGTCCGAACGCGACGCCCAGGAGCTTGGCCTGTTTCTCGCCGAGGACATTGCCGCGCAACGCACCGCGGACGGGCTGGCGGACACCGCCAGGGACCCGGCCTGACCCCGCGCCCGCGCATCCTCATTACCCGCGCCGAGCCGGGCGCCTCCGAGACGTCCGCGCGGCTTGAGGCCATGGGACTTGAGCCTGTGGTTGAGCCCCTGCTGGGGATCAAGGCGCTGCATCCACCCATCCCGTCGTTCGATGTGCTGGCCTTCACGAGCGCCAATGGCGTCCGGGCCTTTGCGCCGCTGTCGGCGCGACGGGACGGACCTGTGTGGTGTGTCGGCGCACGCACGGCCGAAGCGGCGCGCGCAGCAGGCTTCGGCGATGTACGTTCTGCCGGGGGCGACGTGGAAACACTGGGCGCCGCTATGATCGCCGGACTGGCGCCCGGCGCGTCCGTTCTCCATGCCGGCAATGCGGATGCTGTGGGCGATCTGGCCGAACGGCTGTCTCGGGCCGGGTTCGCGGCGCGCTTTGCCGCCACCTATCAGGCCATCGAGACAACGGCGCCGGGTCCTGCGCTGGCCGCGCACCTGTCAGGGGGGCCTGCGCTCTCAGCGGCCCTGGTCCACTCGCCTGCGGCCGGGCGGGTCCTGGCGCGGCTGGCGGCGGGAACCATGGGCGCCTTAGACATTGCCGCGATTTCACTCAACGCCGCCACCGCCGTAGGCGAGGTTGCCCGCCGGACCGAAATCGCAAATCACCCCGACGAAGCGTCGCTGCTGGCGGCTCTTGGACGGCTGGTCGGCGGCTCCAGGGTTGAGCCCTGAATCGGGCCCTATTATAGTCAACGTCAAACCTTCGCGGAGATGAGTGGACCATGACGGATCCTGAGCCCATCGACGCCGAGTTCGAGCCGCTGGACGTCACGCCTGCTGGTGAAAGCGCCATTCGACCGCCCGCGCAGAGGCGGCCGCTGTACAGGCGTCATGTCACGCTGGCTGAACTGGGTCTCGGCATGGTGCTCGCCGCTGTCGGGGGGGCCGTGTTTGCTGTCGCCGCCACAGGTGGAAACTCGGGCGCCGCAACGGGGACCCTCGCCCGCGAGATCGATGCACTCGCCGTCCGGTCCGCCACCGTCGATAGCACGGTCGCCTCGCTTGCCGCGCGTGTTGAGGAACAGACGGTTGCGCTCTCCGCCCGCGACGTGCGCGACCTCGCCCTGCGCAGCGATATTGCCGCCGTCGACCGCCAGCTTGCTGCACTGGTCGGAGCCGCTCCGTCGGCCAGTCCCTCATCCAGCCCGCTGGCCAGCCTGCTTGCCCGCCTGGACGCCCTGGAGTCCGCCGTCGCGCAGGACGCCGCCACCCCGCGGACCACTGGCCAGCTGCGCCGGGCGGTGATGGACCTGTCCGCCGACGTTGCCGCGCTCTCGGAAGCGCAGGCCTCGTTGCGCAGCGCCTTCGACCGGCGGCAACAGGCTGTCGCGTCACTTGAGGATGCGATCGAGCGGATCGACGAGGAACTTGCCGGCGTCCGCGACCGGGCAACGCCCCAGGCCGTTGCAATCGCCATCCCCCCGCCAGCCGCCCAGTCGTCCGCCGCCCGCTCCCGCATGCTACGGGCGCTGTCGGCGATCGAGACGCTGTCGCGTGAGGGTAAACCCTTCCAGAGCGAGCATGGCAAGCTGGCGGCGCTGCTCCCCCGCGACCGGGACGTCGCCGCCCTGAAGGATCTGGCGCGCAGGGGCGCGCCCTCCCTCGCGCAGCTGCGCGAGACATTCGAGGTCACTGCCCGCGACTCGCTGCGCCTCGCCGCCCAGCAACCGGACGATGGCTGGAACTGGCTGCGCACGACTGTCACGGGTGACGGCATGATCGACCGCACCAATACCTACGAATTCACCGAGGAGCAGATCCGGCAGGCCCGCAGGTCGCTGGAGTTGGGGGACGCCAAGGGCGCCGCCATCGCCGTGGGCGCCATCCCCGGTCCGGCTGCAGAGACCTTCAGAAGCTGGCGCGACGATGCAATGCGACGGGCAGACATGTCAGAGCGGCTGACAGCCCTGGGCGCGCGGCTGGGCCGGAAGCCGGCCTGAGTTCCTCGCAGGCTCAAACCTGCTCTTGCCCGGGGCCCGCTAGCCGGTTATATGCCCGTCCTCTGCGAGAGGCCTGCTTTTCGCCGGAATGTGCCGCCTTAGCTCAGCTGGTAGAGCACCGCATTCGTAATGCGGGGGTCAGGTGTTCAAGTCACCTAGGCGGCACCACTTCCCCGGCCTGCTGAAGCGCGGACAGAGGCGCTCTGGCCTGGCGTTCTTCCGGCTCAGCTCCCGGGCAGCCTCTTCCTCCCCCGGGCAAGCCGGATCAATCCGATTTTTTGCCAGCGTCGCCAGCTTCTCAGTAACCAGACAGATTGTCGGTTCGTAGTCGAGGCAGTGAAGCGGGGTGAAGATGTCACCCGCGGGGACCGGCATGCATCGGCTTACATCACGTACGGCCTTCGTTTTTGCCGGTGGCGGCAGTCTGGGCGCGATCCAGGCCGGCGCGCTGGCGGAGCTGGTCCGAGCGGGTGAACGCCCCGATTTTGTTGTCGGGGCCTCGGTCGGAGCTCTGAACGCCTGCTTCTACGCCGCACACCCTGATAGCAGCGGTGTCGAAGCGCTGCAGGAAATCTGGCGGAGCCTCAGGCGCCGGGACGTGTTCCCCCTGACACTTCGTGGCGCAATGGGGTGGCTCCGCGGCGGGGGCAGCCTGTTTGAATCGGCGGCGCTGCGAGGGCTGATCGCGCGGCATCTGCCGGTGGACAACCTCGAAGACACCGCCATTCCGGTTCACGTCGTCGCTTCCAACCTGAGCGGCGCTACCGTTTGCCTGTCACGCGGACCGGCCATCGAAGCCGTACTGGCGAGCTCGGCGATCCCGATTGCCTTCCCGACGGTGCAGATTGGCGGCGATCATCTCATGGACGGCGCGATCGCGGGCAACACACCGATTCTAACCGCCGCCGAACTCGGCGCCACGCGCATCATTGTGCTGCAGACAGGCTATGCCTGCTCAATGAGCGGGCCGCCCTCGGGGGCTGTCGCGCGCGGTATGCACGCGCTGACGCTTCTGATCGCCAACCAGATGGAGCGCGACCTTAAACTGCTCGAAGGCAAGGTCGACGTGCATGTGGCGCCTCACCTGTGCCCACTGGACGTATCGCCCTTCGATTTCGACCAATCCGATGCCCTGATCAAGCGCGCATCGAACCAGACCCGCAGCTGGCTCGAGGCTGGGGGGCTGGGTCGCAGAACGGCGCCCGAAGACCTGCAACACGATCACGACAGCATGACGATGATGGCGCCAGCGGCAGGCGGCAACGACGTTGTCAGCTACTTTTCCCAGGGCGCAGCGCCGCTTGCAGGTCGTGCGGAGTTCAGAGCGGAACACGCCGGCCGTCTGTATCATTTCGCGGACGCCGCCAATCGCGATCGCTTCATGGCCGAGCCCGAGCGCTATGCTCCCCAATATGGCGGATTCTGCGCCTTTGCGATGGCGCGAGGCGCGTGCGTAAAGGCTGATCCTGATGTTTACAGAATCGAAGGCGGCCGGCTCTTCTTCAATCTCGACGCCCGGGTACAGGTGAAGTGGGACCGCGGCGGCGCCGACAAGATCCGCCGAGCCGATGCTCACTGGCTGGCCAAACAGGACCTGCAGCGGACCTAGAAGAACCGGGGCTCACAACGGATGCTGGTCCCCGTCGCATACCAGGCGTAGCATCGCGCGGACATCGCCGTGACGCCAAGGGGGGAGGATGAATGTCGGAGCAGCTGGCTGAAATCGTCTGGCTTGGACTCGCCGCCTATTTCGGATCAGGGCTGATTGTCGCCCTGGCGACGCTGGTCTTTGGCTTGCGCCGGCTGGATGCAGCCGCTGCGGCCATGCCGCTGCGGGTCCGCCTGATCATTGCGCCCGGTCTAGCAGCGATCTGGCCGGTTGTCCTGGTGCGCCTGCTCGGCGTGCGTGCAACGGAGGACCGGACATGAACCGCGCCCAGCGCCGTGCGCACCGCCTTCTATGGCCACTTCTGGCTCTCGCCATGTCCGTCATCTACACGGGCGCACTGATCGCCAAATCCAATGTTGATAAGGCTGCTGCCGGAACCGCTACGTCTTCTGCTCCGGAGAACTGACGATGGCGCATGGCTACAAGATCGTTCAGTGGACGCCGTTCAAGACACGATACGACCTCGTGCTGGTACTGGGCGTCCTAGCCTTTGTCGGCGCCTATATCGGGGCTGCCCTTCTACCGGCGCACCCGGGTGGAACCGTGCTGCCCATACAGCTTGTCCTGCGGGCGCTGGGCGCATGCGCCTTTGCGCTCCTTACGCTGATCCTGATGATCGGTCCGCTCGCGAGGCTGTCGCCCCGGTTTCTGCCGATCCTCTACAACCGGCGCCATCTCGGCGTGACCTGCTTTGTGCTGGCCCTCCTGCACGCAGCGCTGGTGGTCCTTTGGTATCACGGCTTTTCTCATCTCAACCCGTTCGTTTCATTGCTGGCGTCCAATCCGCGCTACGACTCCCTCCGGGGATTTCCGTTCGAAAGCCTCGGCGTCGCAGCCCTTCTGATCCTTTTTGTCATGGCCGCCACCAGCCACGACTTCTGGAACGCCGTGCTCGGCCCCCGGATGTGGAAGGCCCTGCACATGCTCGTCTACTGGGCCTATGCGCTGATCGTTGCACACGTGATGCTCGGCGCCGTGCAGGCCGAGCAGACCTCGCTGTACGCCATCGCGGTAGGCGTGGGCGCATCGCTGGTGGCTGTCCTGCATGTTTTCGCGGGCCTACGTGAAGCGCGGATCGAGGCAAGGATGACGAGCGCCGTAGCGGACGGCTGGCTGCTCGCGGGATCGCCGCAGGAGATCCCCGATGGACGGGCGCGCATCGTAACGCCGCCTCTCGGGGAGCGCATTGCGGTGTTCCGGGATGGCAATCGCATCTATGCAATCAGCAATGTCTGCCGACACCAGGGCGGGCCTCTGGGGGAAGGCCGCATCATCGACGGTTGCGTGACCTGCCCATGGCACGGCTTTCAATACCGCCCTCAGGATGGGAGGGCGCCCGCGCCCTTTACCGAGCGGATCGCCATCTATCGCACGCGCATCGAAGGCGGACTGGTGTTCGTTCACCCGGAGCCTGTCGCCGGGGAGACAGAGGTGCAGCCCTGCATGATTGAGGGGGCCGCACAATGAGCATGGATGATTTCTTCATCGGATGGAGCGCCAAAACACCTCGCGCCGATCGTCGCTTTCTGCTGGGAGCGGGACTCGCGCTTGTTGCAGGCGGAGGAGCGCTGGGGGCGAGTCTGGCGCTGGAGCGGCCGCCGGCCGGCAACGGCGTCTGGGACCAGGCGACGCCGCATACCCTTCGCGGCGTCCTGACCCGAGAACCGTATCCAATCCTGAGGACCCGCGATCTGGACGGTGATGTCCGCTCGGTATTCCTCGCCTCGTCGGGAAAGAACCTGCCCGCCATCGACCCGCGGCATTTCAACTCCCGAGCGGAAGTCAGCGGCACGCTTATCCGGCGCGGCAGTCACGCCATGATGGCCGTCACGGGCGTCCAGGCCTGGCCCGGTGATCTGGCGGAAGCCGCCATTCCGGCCCTCGCGCTCGTGGATCGTGGTCCGGCTCTGCTGGCAGGCGAAATTCTCGACGCCAAGTGCTGGTTCGGCGCCATGCGCCCGGGCTTTGGCAAGACCCACAAGGCCTGCGCCTCGCTCTGCGCGCGCGGCGGGCTGCCGCTGGCGTTCTGCGAGATCGCAGCCTGCGGCGACACCAGCCAGGCGCTGCTCCTTCTGGACGAAAGCGGGCGCGCGCATGGTCCCGGAATCTTGCCGCTTGTTGCGGATCCGGTCAGTGTTGAGGGCCGCCTGATGGCCGCCGGCGACGTGCTGCAGCTGCGCGTACCGCTATCCGCAATCCACCGGCTTTGAGGAAGGTTCGTCCGATGCTTGATTTCACAGGCCAGACCGTCATCGTTACCGGTGCGGCCGGCAATCTGGGTTCCGCCATCGCGGAAACTCTGGCGCGCCTTGGGGCCAGTCTCGCCCTTGCGGACATGCGCGAAGACAACCTTCAGCAGCTGGCGGCGCGGATCGGAGGCGACCCGCTGCTGCTCGCCGGCGCGGACGTCCGAAGCAAAACCGGCGCACAAAAGATCGTGGATGGCTGTCGCGCCCGCTTCGGCCGCATTGACGGTCTCGCCAACACGGTGGGGACGTTCAAGACGGCTCAGGTGGCGGAAGGCGCCGCCGACGACTGGACCTTCCTGATGGACCTCAATGCACTCTCGGCGTTGCGCCTTTCCGAAGCCGTTCTCCCGGCCATGATCACACAGGGCTATGGGCGTATCGTGCACGTCGCAGCCGGAGCGGGCGCAAGGAGCTTTGCCGGCGGCAGCGTCTACTCGGCCTCCAAGGCTGCGGTGCTGCGCATTGCAGAAGCGGTTTCGGAGGAAAACAAGGCCAGAGGCATTACGGCGAACTGCGTCATGCCCGGCACAATCGATACGCCCCAGAACCGCGCCGCGATGCCAGACGCCGATTTCTCGACCTGGGTGCAGCCAGGCCAGATCGCGGCTGTGATTGCATTCCTCCTGTCACGCGAGGCCGCAGCCGTAACCGGCGCAGCCGTCCCGGTGCTGGGCGCCCAATAAAGTCCTGGAACGGCATTCCTGTCAGCTCCGGGAGGCACGGTTCAGGCGGGTTCGCGCCGTAGGCATCAACTGAGGCGCTCAGATTGGACTTTCAGAAAGACACACAATCGCGCAAACGCGCGTGAACACGGGAGGCCGGGCATTGGCAGCCGGGTTGACCTCCGGTTATAGCCAGCGGCGATGCGCATTTCCTGGCTATCCCTTGCGAGCCTTGGCCGGGCCTGGACTCTTGTAGTTCTGGCCGCACTGCTGCTGCGCGCCGCCATTCCGGCGGGCTTCATGCCGGATCGCGACGACCTGACCGGCCAGATCGCCATGGTCTGGTGCTCGAGCCCCGGCGGGCAGGCGCCGCCGCATCCGGTGGTTCCTCAGACTCAAGACGACGACAGCGGGCCGGTCGACACCTCCTGCCCCTTCTCTCTCGTCCACGCGACCGAGCCGCCTGTCCCCCCGGACTTTGCGCTCGAAGCGCAGGCACATGTCTACCGGCTGGCCCTTGCCCCGGTTGATACTGTCGCAGGTCACGACGCCTGGCAGGCCAATGCCCCGCCCACCGGGCCGCCAGCGCGCGCCTGAGACGATCCTGGCCGGGTTCCGGCCCTCCGACACAATCGATCCCAGTCGCAGCGCGCAGCCCGTAGCGGGCGCGCCTGCCGCCAACAGGCTGCATAACCATGTTTGCATTTTCACTTCAGAACGTCCCCGCCGGGGGCGCACGCACCCATACGAGCCGGGCCGTGCTCGCTCTTCTTGCCGGCGCCAGCCTCATGGCGCTGGCCTCTCCCGTCTTCGCCCAGGAAGCCGCCTCTGGTCCGATGGATGACGACGGCCGCGCCGCCCGCGAAACCGTCATCGTGACCGCCCAAGGCTTGCCAGGTGATGCGCCCGCTGTGGCCGAAGCGCGAAAGCGCCTCTCGGAAACGCCCGGCGCAGTCGCCGTGGTGTCCGCCGAGTCCTACGAGGATCGCCACGCGCCTTACCTCGCAGACCTGCTGCGCGATGTGCCCGGCGTGTTCGCGCAGAAGAAGTGGGGCGGCGACATGCGCCTCTCGATCCGCGGCTCGGGCATCGGCAACGCCAACCACAACCGCGGCACGATGCTGGCGCAGGATGGCGTGCCCTTCAACGAGGCCGACGGCTATGGCGACTTCCAGCTGATCGATCCCTCGATTGCGCGTTACACCGAAGTCTACAAGGGCGGCAATGCGCTGCGCTTTGGCGGCGCCCTGCTGGGCGGAGCGGTCAACGTCATCACGCCGACAGGGCGGACGGCCGCCAACGAAAACCTGGTGCGTCTGGAAGGCGGCTCCTACGGCACAGCCCGCGCGCATGCCGAGGCCGCTCGCGAGATGGGCGAGTGGGACGTCTTCGCCGCCGGAACCGGTTTCACGACAGACGGATGGCGCCCACAGAGCGAAGGTCAGTCGCAGAACGGCACGGTCAGCATCGGCAAGCAGTTCGGCGACGACCGTGAAGTGCGCCTGATCGTTGGCGGCGGCTACATCCACCAGCAGATCCCCGGCTCGATCACGCTGGCACAGGTTCAGTCCAATCCGCAGCAGGCCAACACCGGCAACGTCAACCTGAACTACCAGCGCGACATGCAGTCGGTGCGGACCGCCCTGCAGACGCGCTGGCGGCTGGACGCCTCGAACGTGTTCGAGGGCGGCGTCTATGGCAGCTGGAAGAACCTCGACCACCCCATCTTCCAGGTCATCGACCAGGAAAGCCGCAACTACGGCGCCTTCGGCCGCATGGACTGGACTGGCGAGATTGGCGGGATGACCGCCGATGCCTTCTACGGCCTCTACTACCGCAAGGGCGATCTCGACGCGAACCAGTGGGTGAACAACGCGGGCTCCAAGGGCGACCAGCGCGCCAGGCAGCGCCAGAACGCTGAGGGTCTCGACGCCTTTGCCGAGGGTCGCCTGTTCGTAACGCCATCCATCGCGGTTATCGCGGGCGGATCCTACGGCTGGGCGAAGCGCGATTATGAGTCCATCGACCTGCCCACATGGGCGGGCGACTTCGCGCGGCTCGAGGAGCGCGAATACGACTGGTTTGCGCCGCGCATCGGCCTGCTCTGGCAGAACGAGGCCGGCCAGCAGGTCTACGCCAACATCACGCAGTCCGTAGAACCGCCGAACTTCGGCGCCTACTCCGCCTCGGCCGGCAACTTCTCGGATGTCGTGCCGCAGGAAGCATGGACCGGCGAGATCGGCACGCGCGGACGCGCCGGGGACTTCATCTGGGACGTCTCCGTCTATCGCGCCCAGCTCGAGAACGAACTTCTCCTGTTCTCGGTCAACCCGGGGCTTGGCATTCCCGCTGCGACCTTCAACGCCGACAAGACGATGCACCAGGGCATCGAGGCCGGCCTTGACTGGCAGATCCTCGACAGCCTGCGCCTGCGCCAGACGTGGACGCTGTCGGACTTCCGCTTCGAGGACGATGCCCAGTATGGCGATAACCGCCTGCCGGTCATGCCGCTCAGCTTCTACCGGGCCGAGCTGCGCTACGATCACCCGGCGGGATGGTTCGTGGCGCCGGGCGTCGAGTGGGCGATGACCGACACCTATGCGGACTTCGCCAACACGAAGTCCCAGCGTTCGCCGTCCTACTCCATCTTCAACCTCGGCGGCGGGTACAAGCTGAGCGACAAGGTCAGCTTCTTTGTCGAGCTGCGCAACCTGACGGACGAGGCCTACGTCTCGAACGCCACGCCTGTCGTGGCGTCCACCGCCGGCACGGCGGGATACTTCCCCGGCGACGGACGCTCAGCCTATGCAGGCGTCAGCGTCGGCTTCTAGCCACTCGCGAGATCCCAGGATCGGGAGGCTCCGGTGACAGGCCGGAGCCTCCCTTTTTGCATTCGCCTCCGGGTGTCGACACTCACCGTCCGGCAATGCCATGAAGGCGTCACCACCGGGAGAGAGCCGACATGACCGATATCCTCAAGATTTCCGACGCGGGCCATGTCCGCACCATCACCCTCAACCGCCCCGAGAAGAAGAACGCTCTCAGCGACCAGCTGGCCTGGGCGATTGTCGCGGCGGTCGATGACGCGGCTGAGGACGACAATGTCTGGGTCGTGGCTATAACGGGTTCGGGCGACGCATTCTGCGCGGGTCTGGACCTCTCCCAGGGCGATCGCTGGTCGCCGAAGACGTCCCTGTCGGCCCAGCTCGACGATATCAACTGGGTCGGCCAGTTCCTGCTGGCGATCCGCAAGCGTTGCGACAAGCCTGTCGTAGCCGGGGTCAACGGCGTTGCGGTGGGCGCGGGGCTTGGCCTCGCCATGTCGGCGGATGTGCGCATCGTCAGCCGCAGCGCGCGCCTGATGGCGGGCTACACGCGCATCGGCGGATCGCCGGACGCGGGGCTCACCGTGACGCTGCCGCAGGCGATGGGCTATGAGCAGGCCCTGCGCTTCATGATGGAGAACCGCACCGTGATGGGCGAGGAGGCCGTGCGCATCGGCATGGCGGGCGAACTCGCCGACGACGCCGGCTTCGCCGACCGGCTTGCCGCCTATTGCGAAGAGCTCTGCCAGTGGTCGCCGGTCACCCTGCGGCTTCTGAAGCGCGGGCTGGTGAAGTCGATGGAGTCCACCGACCTCGAACAGCAGCTGCGCTACGAGCTTGCGAACATCAAGGTCGCCTTCGGCAGCGAAGACGGCAAGGAAGCCCGCAAGGCCTTCCTCGAAAAGCGCAAGCCCGAGTTCAAGGGACGCTGACAATCAGCGCACAGCACTCCACGGACGGCTAAGCGCGATGGCGCAACTAATGATGCCGACCAGCGAATAGGTCTGCGGATAGTTGCCCCACAGCTCGCCGGTCTCCAGCGAGACATCCTCTGACATGAGGCCCGCACGGCTGCGCCGCCCGAGCAGCTTTCTGAACAGGTCGCGGGCCTCTACATCGCGGCCGCAGGCATGTAGCGCCTCGATGTACCAGAACGTGCAGAAATTGAAGGCCGTTTCCGGCTCGCCGAAATCGTCCGGCAGATTGTAGCGGAACAGGTTGTCGCCCCGGCGCAGCGTTCTCTCGACGGCCTCGAACGTTGCCTGAAAGCGCGGATCGTCCGGCTTCACGAAGCCCAGCTCCACCAGCTGCAGCAGGCTGGCGTCCAGCTCCTCCCCGCCGAAGCTCGCCGAAAAATGCCCGAGCTTCTCGTTCCATGCGTCGGCCTCGATTCGGACGTGGATGGTGGCCGCACGTGTCCGCCAGACCGCCCCACGGCCGGTAAGGTCAAGGGCGGCCGCCACGTTGGCGAGCCGGTCGCAGGCGGCCCAGCAGAGCAGCGCAGAGTAGGTGTGGACCCGTGCAATTGTGCGGAACTCCCACAGGCCGGCGTCCGGCTTGTCGTAGACCGACCACGCCAGCTCGCCAACCTCTTCGAGGGAGTGGAAGTCCTCCACCGTGCCCATCCTCAGGAGCCGGTGGTCGAAGAAGGACTGCACCAGCGGCAGGATGATCTGGCCATAAACGTCGTGCTGCTTCTGCAGATGAGCCTCGTTGCCGAGCCGGACGGGCCCCATGCCGCGATACCCGGCAAGACCATCGGCAAACCGCTCGTGGAGCTCAAGCTCGAGTCCCACGCCATAGAGCGGCTGCACATCGCCGCCGCGCGACTGGTCCACCAGATTGCGCAGATAGACGAGATAGTTCTCCAGAAGGTCCACCGCACCCAGCCGGTTGAGCACGCGAACCACATAGTAGGCGTCGCGGATCCAGCAGTAGCGATAGTCCCAGTTGCGCTGAGAGCCCGGCGCTTCGGGGATGGAGGTGGTCATCGCCGCGATAATCGCCCCGGTCTCCTCGAACGCGCACAGCTTCAGCGCGATGGCGGCCCGGATCACCTCCTCCTGCCAGTCGAGCGGCAGGGTCAGCGTCCGGATCCAGTCGCGCCAGTCGTCCCGTGTTGCGCGCAGGTGACCCTCGGCGTCGGCCAGCACATCCGCCGGGAACGGCTCGTCAGGCCCAAGATGGAAGGCCAGAGGCCCCTCCAGCCGGAACGCATGCTCCGCGCCGATGTAGGAGACCGGCGCATTCGTCGTCAGCCGCAGCTGCGCGCCCCCGCAATCATAGCGGACATGGTTGGAGCCTGTGGCTGTGGCCGCGCGCCGTGCGCCATGATCGCCCGTCGGCCGCACCCTCACCGTGATCCGCGGCGCGCCGCTGACGGGCCGCACGATGCGGAAGAATGCGGCGGGGCGATACATCCGGCCATGCATGCGGGCCCGGGGCGCGAAATCGATGATCTCGACCGATTGTCCGTGGCTGTCTGTGACCAGCGTGCGCAGGATGGCAGTGTTGCGCTCGTAGCCCTGCTCCCAGCTAACCGCTCCGGCCACCTCGATCGCCCAAAATCCAGCCTGGTTCGATCCGCCGCAGACAGGCTCCAACAGCGCTGAAAACACCGGCTCGCCATCCGGGCGCGGGTGACACGACCAGACAATGCGGGCGCGGGCGTCGACAAGCGCGGTCACCGTGCAATTGCCGATAGGCGCCAGATCCAGGCCTGGCGTCGTCAAGTCCGGTAGGGTCATGCAGGAGACTGTCCTTCTGGCTCAAACGCCAACCGCTGTTGAGGCGACAGCATTTCAATCCATAGGGAACCCGGAGCGCGCGAAGGGGTTTCATTCTTCCGACATGAATTGCGCCCGCCGGCCCTGTTTCTTTCGCAGAGCCTTTGCACAGGCGCGCCCCCGGTCGCCATGCGCTCACCGCAACGGCCGGCGCGAACGGGAAGTGGGAACATTGCAGCTGACGTCTAAACTCGATCCGGATCGAAACGGAGCCCGCGTAATACCTGTCACACTGGCTTGTCTCTTCCTCGACCTCGACGGAACGCTGGCCCCGATTGCACAACGCCCGGACGACGTTGGCCCCCAACCCGCCCGAACCGCTCTGCTTCGCCGCACCCAGACAGCCCTTGGCTACCGACTGGCGGTCGTCAGCGGGCGCTCGCTGGCCGAGGTGGATCGCATACTCGAGAACGCGGTCGCCAGCGTCGCGGGCCTGCATGGGCTTGAGCGCCGCTCCCCCGATGGACGCGTCGCTACGCCCCCGCCCGCCCCAGGTCTTGAAGCAGCCCGCCACAGCGCGCACGCCTTCGCCCGCGAAAACGATCTCCTGCTGGAGGACAAGGGCCTGTCGATCGCCCTTCACTACCGGCTGGCTCCGGACAGGCGGGACACCGTCGAGGCGTTCGCCCGGCGGGCCGCTGCCGAGCACCGCCTCACGCTGCAGGCAGGCAAGATGGTCTTCGAGCTGCGGACGCCCGGCGCCGACAAGGGCGACGTCGTCCACACCTTCATGACGGAACCACCCTTTCGCGGCGGCGTACCGCTGTTCATCGGCGACGACCTGACAGACGAACACGGCTTCGAGGCGGCCCATGCGCTTGGCGGATACGGCATCCTGGTCGGCCCGGCCCGCGACACGCGGGCAGCCTTTCGCCTGGAAACAGTCGACGCCGTTCTGGGCTGGATCGAACAAGCTCTGACAACGGGCGCTTTCACACTGGGAGGCGAAACCTGATGGGCCGGCTGATTGTGGTCTCGAACCGGGTGAACCCGCCTGCGGATGCGGGCGTGGGCACCACTGGCGGCCTCGCCATGGCGCTGTCAGCGGCGCTGCGAGAGGACAAGGGGCTGTGGTTCGGTTGGAGCGGCAACACCGTAGAACACAGCAGCGGACAGATCTCGATCCAGAAGGTGGGAGGCGTCACCGTCGCCCTTCTCGACCTCGAGGAACAGGACCGGCAGGAATACTACAACGGCTACGCCAACCGGACCCTGTGGCCGCTCTTCCACTACAGGGCGGACCTCGCCAATTTCGAGCGCTCGTTCGGCGAGGGCTACCAGCGTGTCAACGAGCTGTTCGCCGATACGCTGTCGCCGCTGATCGAACCGGATGACCTGATCTGGGTGCAGGACTACCACCTGATCCCGCTGGCCCGGGAACTGCGGAAGCGAGGCGTGAAGAACCGCATCGGCTTCTTCCTGCATGTGCCGTGGCCGGCGCGGATGGTGTTCACCGTCTTGCCGCGCCACCGCGAGCTGGTGGAATCCCTGTTCGCCTACGATCTCGTGGGCTTCCACACACAGGAATACTGCGACGCCTTCATCGACTACGCCGTGAACGAGGCTGGCGGACGGGTCGAGGGCGACCGGGTTCACGCCTTCGGGAAAGCCACCGATGTTCTTGCCTTCCCGATCGGCATCGACGCATCAGACTTTGCCGCCTCGCTGAAGACCGAGGCGTCGCGCTCGTATCTGGACCGCATCTTCGCCAGCAAATACCCGCGCAAGATGCTTCTCGGCGTCGACCGCCTCGACTACTCAAAGGGGCTCGAGGAGCGGTTCGTGGCCTATGAGCGGTTTCTTGCCGAGAATCCCGACCAGCACGAGAAGGTCTTCCTGCTGCAGATCGCAACGCCAAGCCGCGACGAGGTGGCCGCCTACCAGGACCTGCGCTCACGGCTCGACACCGTATCCGGCCGCATCAATGGCGAGCACGCCACCGTGGACTGGGTGCCGCTCCGCTATGTGAACCGGTCCTACCGCCGCGATGAACTCAGCGGAATCTATCGCGGCGCCGATGTCGCGCTGGTCACGCCGCTGCGGGACGGCATGAATCTGGTCGCCAAGGAATATGTCGCGGCGCAGGACCCGGACAATCCAGGCGTGCTCATTCTATCCGAATTTGCCGGCGCCGCCGCACAGATGCCGGAAGCGCTGATCGTCAATCCGTTCAGCCGCGACGACATGGCGGACGCGATCCGTCGCGGGCTCGAGATGCCGCTGCAGGAACGCAAGTCCCGCTGGGAATCCCTCATGAACACCGTCAGCCGTCAGGATGTGACCTGGTGGCGCGAGGCGTTCGTATCCGCATTGAAAGCGGCCGGCGGCAAGCCTGAAGCCTAGAGCGGCTTCGCCGCCATCGGCGGATCCCAGCGCCGCATGCCACGCAGCCAGATCCGCAGACGTTCCACTCGGCTCACCTCGTTCTTGCGGACAACCTCGTTGAAGAACGGCGTGCGGCCAAGGGCGCGCCAGTAGAGGTGCGACCACGGATGATAGCTGCCGGGCACCCACGGCTTGTCGGAGCCGATATAGTGGACAATGGCTGGACGGCCGCCGCCCACAAGTTCGGCCTCGCCCTTTGCAATCGCGATCGATGACAGCCGCTGGACGTTCCAGGACTGGTTGACGAGCTTCCAGCGTCCCCAGAGCGCCCAGTTCAGCGCATCCTGATCGTTCCACGGCAGGTCGCGGTCGTGTTCGGCGAGGAAAGCTGTCGCCTTCTGGAACAGACCTTCCTCGCGGATCTTCTCCAAGTCGATCAGCAGGACGCCCGCATTAAAGTAGCGTGCGGCATTCTCGGACAGCTGCCAGCGGGCGGAGAACAGGCTGGCGTTGACGTTCTCGTCCGTGACGGCGCCGACGACATGGCCTTCGAGGTCGATGTTCCAGAGCGGGCGGACGTCGCTGGCCACCGCAATGTCTGCGTCAAGATATAGCACCCGGCGGCAGTCTGCCGGAGCCAGCTTGTCGAGGCCAAGGCGGAAAAGTGTGGCGCGCGTGAAGTGGGCGCGGTCCGCCCACTGCGGAAGATCGTCGTCGCCGACGACGGTCCAGACGAAGTCGCAGCCCGGCGCGCATTGCTCGACGCGGGCCTGAAGCTCAGGCTCGACGTCCGTGTGCAGCACGATGAACCGGTAGCGCTGGCCGGGCGCCGCGTTGACGACAGAAGCGATGACGGCGGCGGCGTGCGGCGCGTAGTTGCGGTCGATGCCCATGGCGATGTCGATACGGTCGGCCTTGCCGGCCTCCTCGCGGCGGCGCCTGGCATCCAGATTGAGCGAGCGCTCGAGGCCGCGCCGGATGGGCGTATCCTGCATCAGGTTACGGATGGCGCGGGTCGGGAACAGGCCGAAAGCAATCGCGGCCGCCCGCCAGGCCTTCATCGGCCGGCCAGTGCAGGCGCGCTCTTCGACGGCGTCGGCGAAGTAGTAGTAGAAAAACTGGAAGCACGAGAAGTATGACCGGAGCCAGGCCTGCACGGACGGCCAGCGCGTACGCTCCGCCCAGGCGTGACGCAGGAACACCTTGCGGGTGAACGGAATACGCCGCAGCTGGAGCTTGTCATATGAGCCAGGCGGACGGTCGCGGAACAGGACACAGGGTCTGGCGACAAAACCGATGCGCGCGCGGCGCGCTATGCGCAGCTGGAAGTCCCAGTCCTGGTCGCCGATCAGAGTTTCGTCGAAGGGACCAACAAGATCCCGGACGGCTTGGCGGATGACCGTGCCGCCGATCTGGGGAAACCAGCCGCTCATCATCGGCATGAACACATCGCCATCGGCGGGAAGCACGTCGGGGCTGGGATCGCCCAGCGGACGGCGGCTGGTGTCGGTGAGCGTCACCTGCCCCACGACCGCATCGATGCCAGCATCCGCGTCCATCATCTCGATGTGACCGCGGATGTGGCCGGACTGCCAGAGATCGTCGTCGTCCAGGAAGGCGATGAACTCGCCGGAGGCGGCCATCAGACCGAGATTGCGTGCGGCGGCGGCGCCATTGGTGCGCGTGATCATGTGAATGGCGCCGTACTCGGCGGCGGCGACGGCGGTCTCAGGGTCGGTTCCGTTGTCGCCGACCAGGATCTCGAAACGCAGATCGGCGCCCTCAAGCGCCCGGATGCTGGCAAGGGCTTCCCTGAGGAGCGCAGGTCGATCGCGCGTCGGCACGACCACGGAAACTAGACGCGGCGGTTTCTGCACGGCTGCTCCCCCTAAACCCATTCTTCCCAACGGTCGAACTTGCCCTTCAGGAGAGCCCTGAAGATGCGGTCGCCGTCGTACTTTGTGACAAAGGTGCGCGCGATGGTGCCCGGCGGACGGGTCTCTTCTGCCTGCGCGTAGATGACCGAGTAGCCAGCGTCGCGGGCGGCCTTCTCGGATTCGCTACGCCAGTTCATCGACTGGCCAAGAGGAATGGCGAATGTCTCCGGCGCGAAGCCGAGACGCTTCTCGAACATCTGGCGCGAGCCCCCGAGCTCGTCGACCATCTGGGACATCCCGATCTTGCCGAAGTCCGGGTGGGTGGCGGAGTGGCTGCCCATCTCGACGCCGTCAGCGAGCAGCTTCTCGATGTCGGCCCAGGTCAGGACAGTGTTGTCGTCGAAGTGGTGCCGGTTGTCGGACCATTCCGAGACCGGGAAGAAGGTCCACGGGATGTTGTAATCCTTCAGGATCGGCGCTGCGTTGGTCAGGATGGTCTTGAGGCCGTCGTCGAAGGTGATTGCCAGATCTTTTTCCTTGCCGCCGGTCTTCACGATCTCGGAGGCCGGCACAAAGCGATAGCCATTGTTAAGCGCCAGCTCGATGTGGCGGCGAAACTGGCTCGGCTTGACGTCGTTGACGCCCCAGTCTTCCTGACCAATCGAATGGTAGCAGAGAATGCGTCCGATCCAGCGCTTGCGGGACTTCCCGACAGCCGCCAGCGCGTGACGCTCGCAGCACATGCGGCAGGCGGCGACGTGGCCGCGCTCAATTCCCGTCTTCCGGATGATGCGCTTCAGAATTTTCTTCACGCGGGCGCCTTTGGAGTTCGTTCAAGGTGTGGCTCGCAAGCCGCATGCCATGGAGGGACATTAACCGGGCGCCTCAGGGGCGAGCTTGCCAGTTCGTGGACGCCAACCGCGCGAAAGGATGCCTCGGAGCGGCTTGTCCCAGAGGCGGTCGGCCAGCATCGCGAGGCTGGCCGAGAGTCCGGCGACCAGCAGGACATGGACGAACCCGTAGTGCGGCGTCCATCCGGCGATCGCCAGCCCGAGGCCAAGGGCTCCCATCACAGGCACATGCAGGATGTAGACGCCAAACGAGGTTCGCCCGAGCCATGAGCAGAATTCGGCCTGCTTTCCGGTGATCCGGGCGGTCGCGCCCAGCCAGACAACGAGCGGAGCGGCGACAATGGCGGCGAAGGCGTCGAAGGGTTGGCGCAGACTGTCCGGCGCCGGAGCCATGATCATGGCGGCGAAAATCAGCGCCGGCAGCCACCATTGGACCTGAATCCGGGGCCAGTGGTCACGCATCTGGTAGAGACAGACACCCGCAAAGAAGCCGAACATGACACGCGCCAGTCCGGCGTCGAAGTGCGCCCACAGCCAGCCCGGCCCCGGCAGATCATGGTTAAGGATGCTCAGGACCGCCGCCAGTCCGGCGACCGGCAACAGGACGGCGAACACCCGCGGTGTCAGGAAACGGGCCACAAGCGCGAACACGAGGTTTGCCGCAAGCTCGAAGAAGAGCGACCAGGCAGGGCCGTTCAGCGGGTAGAGGTGTCCGGTGGTCCAACCAAAAGCAGGCGGCATCGGCAGGAACAGGACGCCCGCCCCGGCGACCATTGCGATCTCGCTCCAGGGCATGCCGATCCAGCCCGCTGCGCGCTGCGCCGCCACCGCCGCCAGGCCGATCAGCAGTCCCAGAATATACAGGGGGTAAAGCCGGATGAGCCGCATCCGCATGAAGGATATTGGAGCCAGACCCTCCACGAGCACCCGGCCATAGGCGTGCGCCAGCACATAGCCGGACAGCACAAAAAAGAAGTCGACCGCGAGATACCTCCCCGGCGTCAGCGCCGCCAGCGTGACGCTGGGAACATGGTCGAGAATGACCGCAAAGGCCGCAAGCCCGCGCAGCCCGTCCAGCAGATGAAAACGGTCCGTCGTGGACGAATGAGGTGCAGGCGCTGCCTCTGACATGCCCCGGACATGCACGCTGCCTGCCACGCAGCCGCACGAATGGGGCGAACACACTGTACAATCGTCGCCAAGCCCGGCGACATGGGGGCCTGAACGATCCGGCGAAGGGGCGCCTGTCCATGATATTCACGACTACGCCCGTTGCTGGCGCATTGATTGTCGAACAGACCCCGATATCCGACGATCGTGGCTGGTTCGCCCGCGCCTGGTGCCAGCGGGAGTTTGCAGAGGCCGGTTTCTCGGGCGGTTTCGTCCAGGCGAACATGTCCGGCAACCTGAAGGCAGGCACCCTGCGCGGCCTGCACTATCAGACTGCCGACGCCCCCGAGGCCAAGCTGATCCGCTGTATTGCCGGATCAATCTACGACGTGGTGGTCGACATGCGGCCCGAAAGCCCGACCTATCGCAACTGGTTCGGCGTCGAACTCACCGCCGGGAACAGAAAGGCCGTGCTCGTGCCGCCTGTCTGCGCGCACGGCTACATGGCGCTGACCGATGACGCAGAGGCCTTCTACATGGTCAGCGCCTTCTACACGCCCGGCTCCGAGCGCGGCGTTCACTGGAACGATCCCGCGATCGGCGTCACGTGGCCGATGAAGCCTACTGTGATCTCCGCCAAGGACCGCGATCTGCCGCTTCTGGCCCCGGTCTGATCGCGTCTCCCGGGCGACACGCTCGCCGGGATTCGCGCGTATGGCGAAGCCTGCGCGACTATCGCGCAACACGGCGCCTTCGGTGGGCGCGCTGGAGGCCGAATCTGCAATCTCGACCTCCTTTGTGACGTGTCTTCGGTAGCTTACCGCGCAATCCTGGATGTAAGGATTTGCCGAAGCTGGCTGGAGTCTCAGCGGCGGCGACAGGCGCGCGTGCGCGTCTTCTTGAGCCAGCCGCCAGTCAGTGCCGGGGACACTCATGCTGATCGTTGATCGCGCCCTCGCCCGCCGGGCAGAAGAAAAGCGGCCCGTCCTGGTCGGCCTGTTTGGCGCCGGATTCATGGCGCGCGGCATCGTCAATCAGGTGATGCGCTACACGCCCGGCATGCGCATCGCCGTTATCTGCAACCGCACCGTCTCCGCAGCCATCGAGGCCTACACCATCGCCGGCGTCCCCGCCGAGATGATCGTTGAGTGCGCGACTTCCGGCCAGATCAACGACGCTGTTCGGTCTGGCAAGGTCGCCGTCACCGCTGATATTGCGGCGATGACCGGGGCCGACCTCGAAGTCGTCATCGAGGCCACCGGTCATGTCGAATACGGCGCGCACGCCATCACCACCGCAATTGCTTCAGGCAAATCCATCGTTTCGATGAACGTGGAGCTGGACGCTACCGTTGGCGGCGCCCTCAAGGCCCGGGCCGACAAGGCCGGCGTGATCCTCTCCGGCTGCGACGGCGACCAGCCCGGCGTTCAGATGAACCTGCTGCGCTATGTCGAGACCCTGGGCCTCAAGCCCCTGCTCTGCGGCAACATCAAGGGCCTGCAGGACCGATACCGCAACCCTACGACACAGGCGGCCTTCGCGAAGCAGTGGGGCCAGACCCCCTCAATGGTGACGTCATTTGCCGACGGCACAAAGATCTCGATGGAACAGGCCATCGTCGCCAACGCCACCGGAATGAAGGTCGCCCAGCGCGGCATGATTGGCCACGAATTCCGCGGCCATGTCGATCAGATGACCGGCATGTACGATCTTGATCAGATGCGCAGCCTTGGCGGCATCGTGGAGTATGTCGTGGGCGGTCTGCCGAGCCCCGGAGTCTACGTCTTCGCGGAAGCGCAGGACAAGCTGCAGGCCCACTATCTCAACTACGGCAAGCTCGGCGAAGGCCCGGTCTACTCGTTCTATGTTCCCTGGCACCTCACCGCGCTGGAGGTGCACATCTCGGCGGCCCGCGTCGCCCTGTTTGGCGACAACGTCATCGAGACGCGCGGCCCCACCAGTGTCGAGTGCATAACGCTCGCCAAGATCGACTCGAAGGCCGGCGAAACGGTGGACGGCCTTGGCCACTACATGACGTACGGCCAGTGCGAGAACTACGAGATCGCCAAGGCGGAGAACCTCCTTCCCATGGGGCTCGCCGAAGGCTGCCGCCTGAAGCGCGACGTGAAAAAGGACCAGGCACTGACCTGGGACGATGTCGAGCCCCCGGCGGACAGTCTCGCCCACCGGCTGCGGGCCGAACAGGAACAGATATTCGGATGAGCGCGATGAAGACCGCCGAAGTCATAGTCACCGAAGACCTCGCAGATATCGGCGAGCGCCTCTCCGCAGAATTCAGCCAGATGTCCGGCCGCAAGCTGCTGATCGTCGGCGGCGCTGGTTTCCTCGGCTACTACCTCGTGCAGGCGCCGCTGGCCTGGAACAGGACTGGCAAGGGCAAGCCCATCGAGGTCACCGTCTACGACAACTGGATACGCGGCACGCCGGACTGGCTGAAGTCCCTGTCGGACGATCCGCATCTGACGCTGGTGACACACGACATCACCAACCCGATGCCGGCCGACGCGCCGGACTTCGACTACATCATCCACGCCGCTTCGATCGCCTCGCCCATCTTCTATCGGAAGTATCCGATCGAGACGATGGATGCGAACGTCAACGGACTTCGCTACCTGCTCGAGTACGCGCTGAACAAGAAGAAGGCCGGGAAGCCGCTATCGGGCTTCCTGTTCTACTCCACCTCGGAAATCTATGGCGACCCCACGCCCGAAAACATCCCGACGCCGGAGACCTATCGCGGCAACGTATCCTGCACAGGTCCGCGCGCCTGCTACGACGAGAGCAAGCGCTATGGCGAAACGCTGTGCGTGAACTTCGCCCAGCAGCATGGGCTGCACATCACCATCGCGCGGCCCTTCAACAACTATGGCCCCGGTCTCAAGATCTCAGACCGGCGCGTACTGCCCGACTTCGCGCGTGACGTCTTCTCCGGCCGCGACATCGTCATGCTGTCGGACGGCGCCCCCACCCGCACCTTCTGCTACATCGCCGACGCCATCGTCGGCTATTTCAAGGTGCTGGTGATCGGCAAGTCCGGCGAGAGCTACAACATCGGCACCGACGCCGCCGAAGTCTCGATGGCCCGGCTGGCTGAGGAGGTGGTCGCGATCACCGCCCGGAACTGGGGCTACACGGGCAAGGTCGTCCGCCAGGTGTCGTCAGACAAGGAATACCTGACCGACAACCCCAACCGGCGCTGCCCGGTCATCGACAAGGCCCGCACCCAGCTGGGCTACGAACCCAAGGTGCATTTCGAGGAAGGGCTTGAACGCTCCCTCATCTGGTATTCCGGCAACCGCGAAGCGGAGGATGCATGATGAAGGTTTCCGTTATCGGCACAGGCTATGTGGGCCTCGTGTCCGGCGCCTGTCTCGCCCATCTCGGCCATAGCGTGGTCTGCGTCGACGTCGACCCGCGCAAGGTCGACATGATCACCAACAGGAACCCGCCGATCTACGAGAAGGGCCTGCAGGAGCTGCTGGACGCCAACGTCCCGGCGCGCCTCACTGCCACGACGGACCTTCGCAAGGCCGTCCTGGAAAGTGATCTGTCGCTGATCGCCGTCGGCACCCCGTTCGATGGCCAGTTCATTGATCTCAAGTATATCCGACAGGTCGCGCAGGAGATCGGCGAAGCTTTGCGGGACAAGCCTTCGTATCACATGGTCGTGGTGAAGAGCACGGTCGTTCCAGGTACGACGACCGATGTCGTGCTGCCGATCCTGGAGGCTGCGTCCGGCAAGACCGCGGGCGTTGATTTCGGCGTTGGCATGAACCCGGAATTCCTGCGTGAAGGCGAGGCCATCGATGACTTCATGGTTCCCGACCGCATTGTGCTGGGCGGCATCGACAAGCGCTCCATCGACACGCTGGGCGAGCTCTACGCGGTCTTCGACAAGACCGACATCGTGCGCACCGATCCGCGCACGGCGGAAATGATCAAGTACACCGCCAACTCGCTGCTTGCGACGCTGATCTCATTCTCGAACGAAATCGCAAACCTCTGCGCAGCGCAGAAGGTTGACGTGGCCGAGACCATGCGCGGCGTGCATCTGGATCGCCGCTTCTCGCCCATCCTGAAGGACGGCTCGCGCGTAACCCCGGGCTTTGTCTCCTACGTCTGGCCCGGCGCGGGCTTTGGCGGCTCGTGCTTCCCGAAGGATGTAAAGGCGCTCGTGGCGCATGGCGAAAATGGCGACGTGCCGATGCAGCTGCTGCGCTCCGTCATCGAGGTGAACGCCCGCCAGCCGCAGAAAATGATCGACATGCTCGAGCGAGGGGTCGGCGATGTGAAGGGCATGCACATCACGGTTCTGGGTGTAGCCTTCAAGCCCGGCACCGACGACATCCGCGAGAGCCCCTCCCTGCCAGTCATCCAGGCGCTGGCGGACAAGGGCGCTATCGTGACCGCGTTCGACCCCATCGCGCGGAAGGAAGCCGAACACGTGCTCGGCTCGGCCGCAACGTTCCGGGATACGCTGCCAGAAGCGATCAATGGCTCGAAGGCCATCCTCCTGATGACGGCCTGGCCCGAATTCAGGAGCCTGCCTGACCTGCTGGCGGCGCGCGGCGCCGATGCGCCGCTACTGATCGATGGCCGCCGCATGCTCGATAAGGCCAGCGTGCCAAACTATGCCGGGATCGGGCTGTAGCGGCGCCGGGGGACACACGATGAAAGCCGTACTGTTTGCGGGCGGACTTGGTACGCGGCTCAGCGAGGAGACCGCCGTCCGGCCGAAGCCAATGGTGGAGATCGGCGGTCAGCCGATCCTCTGGCACATCATGAAGTCCTATGCGGCTCACGGCATAACCGAGTTCGTCGTGCTCGGCGGCTACAAGGTCGAGTTCATCAAGCAGTTCTTCCTGAGCTACTTCATGAACGCGAACGACTTCACCGTGGATCTTCAGACGGGGTCGGTCACGGTCATCCCCGGGCAGACGCGCCCCTGGAAGGTGACGGTTCTCGATACGGGCTACGAGACGATGACAGGCGGCCGTCTGAAGCGTGCCCGTGAGGTCATTGGCAACGAAACATTCTGCCTCACCTACGGCGATGGCGTCTCGGATATCGACATTTCGGCGCTTGTCGCCTTTCACAGGGCGCAGAAGACGATGGCGACCGTCACCGCCGTCTCCCCGGCCGGCCGCTTCGGTGTTCTGTCCTTCGATCCGGGCGGCACGAAGATCGATGCGTTCCGCGAAAAGGACAGCGCCGACGTCGGGCTGATCAATGGCGGATACTTTGTCTGCGAACCGCAGGTGTTCGATCTGATCGAAGGCGACAGCACAGTGTGGGAGCAGGAGCCCATGAACGAGCTCGTCCGCATGGGGCAGCTATCGGCCTACAAACATCACGGCTTCTGGCAGCCAATGGACACCATCCGCGACAAGGCTCTGCTCGAAGGCCTCTGGGCGAAGGGCCAGGCGCCGTGGTGGCAACCGTGAACTCGCTCCTGGCGGGAGTTTCTGCGATTCGGGCGTCCGTTTGTGCGTATGGGGTAGGCGGAGCCTGAATTGTATCTCAGCATTGAAGTCTCTCGCCCGGCTCAAACCATTGACCGGTGGACCTTTGATAGCTGGACTGACACAATCACGTGTTGGCGGTGGGGGCTTCAACGGATCGGGGGACGAACGCCATGCCTTTTCGAAAAGACCCCGGTCGAAAAGACTGGCCGCTCGTGGCGGTGGTTACGCCCGTGTACAATGGCCGCGCGATCATGGAGCGCACGCTTCGCTCCGTTCAGAACCAGACCTACCCGAACCTCGTCCACGTCATTCTCGACAACGCCAGTGATGACGAGACGCCTCAGCTGATACGTTCGATGATGAATGGGCGGGTGCCCGTTCTGACCCGGCGGAATGAAACTGTTCTCAACCAGATAGCAAACTGGAACGCCGCAATGGCGATGGCGCCTGCGGACGCGAAGTACGTCAAGCTGCTGCCGGCCGACGACCTGATGCGGTCAGACTGCATCGAGAAGATGGTTGATCTTGCAGAGTCTGATCCCGAGATTGATTTTGTCCACGCGATCGATGTGTTCAACGACGTCACCAAGCCGCACGGTCTCGACCCTCGTCAGCAGATCTATGACGGTCCGGACTACGCGCGGCGCTGCCTGCGTGGCGAAGTCACCTGGGTGTCGGCCGCGCATGTCTTCTTTCGCGCAACCCCGGAACGTCTGCGTGACCCGTATTCGCCGGACGGCTACTCGATTTTCGACAAGGCCTTCATCTTCCGCGCTTTGCTCAACCGGAAAATGGGGTTCATCTTTGAGCCTCTGCTGTTCACCCGGTACGACGATGCAACCGTGACCTCGAAATCCGGGGGGTACCGCCCATCGATGTTCTCCAGCTACGCCCTCCTGCTCCGCCACGGTCCCTCCTTGTTCGAGCGTAAGGAATTTGAGCGCCTCCGCCGCATCGAGTATGCCAAGGTGTTGAGACACATGCTGGCCTGGCGGTACTCCGGCCACTCCGCCGCGACCAAGAAGGCGCTGCAAGGACTGGCGGCGGAAGGATACCGGCCGAATCTGATCGACTACGTGCGCGCAGTCTTGGCTTGGCCGGGATACAAGCTCGCACGGATGAGTCAGCAACGCAGACAGGCGGAACTGGAAAATCCAGCCTCTGTTCCGGAAAGCGAATTTTTGCGGAGTTCCGACTATCTGATTGTCAGAACGTCTCAGCCCCGGACCTGGCGCACCCGACACGATTCGAACGTGTGACCTTTGCCTTCGGAGGGCAACGCTCTATCCAGCTGAGCTACGGGTGCATCGGGCGCTGTCAGGTCTTCTGGAGCGCCAGTCGTCTAGAACGCGGGGACACTACTCAAACCCGGTCCGAACGCAAGCCGGACATTTGCGGCTTTGGCCCAGGAGCCGTCATAGTCGCGTCACGTCCGAATCGGTGGGATAGAGGACGCGGAGCCAGACCCCGAACGCTGGCCAGTATCGGAATGGACCTCCATGCATCGCGCAGCCTCACTTCTGACATCGGCCGTATGCCTGCTGGTCTCGGCCTGCGGCCAGCCAGAACAGACACCCGTATCGGCGCCCGCGCCGGTCGCCAGCGTGACTGCTCCGGCGATGTGGCGGGTAACGGACGCCGATACGAACCTTTATCTGTTCGGAACCGTTCACGTTCTGCCCCAGGCCACGCAATGGCGCACGCCTGCGGTCGACGCAGCCATGGCCGGATCCAAGGCCGTCTATTTCGAAACCGATGTCGAGCCTGACCCGGGAGCGATGATGGCGCTGGTGATGCAACTCGGCATGTATCCGCCGGGGCAAAAGCTGACGGACAAGCTGAGCCCTGATCAGATCGCAACCCTGAGCGCGGCCTGCGAGAAGCTGGGCATTCCCGTCTCCCAGATAGAGCCCATGCGCCCCTGGCTGGCCGCAACCCTGATCAGCGAACGCCTGATCACCTCCTCGGGATACGACCCGTCGTCGGGCGTGGAGCGGACGCTGCAGCCCCTGGCGGCGGCCGCCGGCAAGGAGATCCGCAAGCTGGAGACCGTCGAGGAGCAGCTCCGCATATTCGCCGACCTGCCGGAAGCAGATCAGGTCAACTACCTAATCGAGGGCCTCAAGGAGATCGATACCGAGACCACGCTGCTCAAGGAGCTGGTGGACGCCTGGGCCGGCGGCGATGTCGCCACGATCCAGCGGATCATGATCGACCAGGAACTCGCGCAGACGCCGGCGATCTACGAGGCGCTGCTGCTCAACCGCAACCGGAAGTGGGCGGAGCAACTGACGCGCGTCATGAACGAGGAGACGGGCGACATCTTCGTGGCCGTCGGCGCTGGCCATCTCGTGGGCAAGGACAGCGTTGAGACCCTTTTAGAGGCGGATTTCAAGGTCGAGCGCGTTCAGTAGGCCACGGTGACCTGATAGGTTAGCGGATGGCGCAGCGGTCAACCTCCCGGGGCCAACCGGAGCCTAGCGCGGATCGTAAGAAATCTTGCCGCGATCCTTCTGCTTGAAGAACGCGAGATCCTTCGGGCTGTAGTCGTCGGGCTGGCTGGCGGAAAAGTCTGCGGGGCTGATGACGGCCGCGCCTGGAACTTTTGAGAGTACCTGCTGGATGAGGTATCCTGCGCCGCCGGCTATGATGACGCCGCCGCTGGTCACGCTCACCTTCCCGCTCCTGTCGATGGTCAGGAAGGCGCCGTCCGAGGCCACCAGGTTTCCGGCGGAAAATCCATTGGCGATGACGATTGCCTTGATCTCCTGGCCTGCCGTGTAGGACTTCAGGGTCTCAGGCCCTACCTTTGCGGATCGCGTAACGATGGCCGGGTAGAATTCGGCGCCTTGGTACCAGCGACAGGTCTCGCCGATCAGCGGGGTTCCAGCCGCGAGGCCCCCGTCCTTGCGATAGGGGCAGTACTTCTCCTCGCTGTACATGTCCCCCGAGGAGCCGATTGCCCAGAACGCCCCTTTTGACCATGTCGAAATGGCGCAACGCTCGGTGTAGAGGCTGGCGCGCTTCGAGTCCCAGCGGGCCTGAAGGCAATCCTTGCCGCGCATGATCTTCTGCCAGCTGACATGCTGAGCGATATCGTTGAATGTCTCCATGTGGAATTCCTGCGGAGCTTTCTGCGCGCAGGAGGCCAAATGAAGCTGACCGGTGGCGCTCTCGCTTTCCGCGCAGAAGCCAGGAACCTGATAGGACGCCAGCGCCGTCTGCCCCTTGAGGGTTTCGGCTATCGCGGGGGTCGCACACAAGACAATGCAGCCAGCGACGAATGCGGCTGCGATCGACTGGAATCTCATGCACTTGATCTCGGCTTCAGTGTCTCTGGCGTCCAGTTTGTCTCAGACTCGGCGCGAGAGTACAGCGTGACGACCTGAAATTGGTCCGGCTGTATCGCCTGCGGCTGTTCAGCGCCGTCCAGTCAGACGCCAGGGGTTATCAGACACACGAACGATCGCTGGGCCAGCTTCGCCACAGCGGGGAAACGTCTAGAGTCTTGAATTTGCATCAGAAAATGGTGGGCGGTACAAGGATCGAACTTGTGACCACTACGATGTCAATGTCCTAAGACCCGCTGCATAGCGCCCACTTTCGTTGTATCATCAAGGCACTGACGCGGTGTCGGTTGTTGCCATGTGCCTCGTTTGGGCATGGTTTGAGGCGCAGTTTCTCGCCCTTTTGGCAACATCTGGCGCACGGCACGTGGCCCGGCATTCGCAAGGTCAGCTGCCTTGATGGGAGGACGACGGTGTCCAAGAGGCGCAGTCTGGTACAGGTGACTATCGATGCTTCAATGCGCGCACATGCGGCGATGCAGGAAGCCGCTCGCAAAGACCCAAGCAAATTTGTAGCGCCCACCGATCAGGTGCTTTTTGTCGAGAATGTCGCCGACATGTTGGGATGTTCTGTAGACTATGTCCGTCGTATCCCGCGCCGCGACCTGCCCGCCGCCAAATGCGGGCCTCGCCTTCAATATCTTCGCGACGACGTAGTCGCGCTTGTGAAACGCCGACGCGATACGGGCCTTGGCTCAAAGATCGAACCCGGCGCCCGTAGGTCTTCGACCGCGCTATCCGGGGACGATGGGACCGCCTTCGATCCGGTTGCTGCCACCGTTGCCGCCTTTCCAAAGAAGCGCCGGTGAAGATCGCCACAGCCTTCAAGATCGGCCAGCTTGTCTGTCGCCCGCACATTCGCGATGGCGTTCATACGGGTGCGTGGCAGGTGGATGTCCCGCCCCACTGTAGCCCGGACGGTCGCCGCAAGCGGTGGAGTTTCAAGTCGAAAGGCGAAGCTGAACAAGCTGCGCAGCGCCTCGTCCGCAGCCGCGAAGTGCGCAACCTAGTCGAAGGCCGCGTGCCTCAATCCATGGGCATCACGCTGCAGGAACTCGCCAAAGAATGGCTTGAAGAACAAGTTGCACGGGTCAAGGCAGGCATTAAGCGGGAGGCTAGCCTCCATACCAACGCCCACCAACTCAAAGCCGTATTGGGGTTCATGGGATCACTGGATGTCGCGGCCATATCCTCGCGCAAGGTGCTCGATTACCAACAGGAACGCGCTCGGCTTGGGATGCGCCCGCCAACCATAAATTCTGAAACCGCGATCCTGCGACAGGTCCTGAAGTGGGGGCTGGACAAGGAAATTTGCCGGGCCATACCGCGAATGGAGCGCATCCCCGTCCCGCCGAAGCGTGTAGACATACCGACCCCCCAAGAAGTCGCAGCGATCATGCAAGCGCTTCCCCCCGTGGAAGCCCTAATCGTCCGATTTTTGGCTGAGACGGGTTGTCGAAAGTCTGAGGCGTTCAATCTGCATTGGGAGGACCTGGACGACGCCAGACATCTTGTCCGCATCCGCAGGAAAGAAGGGTTCACCCCGAAAACGGACCACAGCGACCGGGAAATTTTTGTATCGCCATCGCTGATCCGAGACTTGCGACGCGCCAAACGTCATGAAGTCCTTGTCTTTCCGGGACGAAGTGGGGTGGTCCGCACCAACATGGAAAAGGTGCTCCGATCAGCGGTCGCCGAGGCTGGAGTAGTGCGATCTGGACGGCCCTTGAACCTGACCCTCAAAGTTCTGCGAAACACACACGCGACATGGCTCGCGATGGAGAAAACACCCACCGTGGTCTTGCAACAGCGCCTTGGCCATGCTCCCGGCACTCGCACCACCGACCGGTACTACGTAATGGCTACGCAGGACGCCGCCAAAGAGGCGGTCATCACGGTCCCCCGCTCCCGGCGGCGACGCCCAAGCTGAATTCACGGCAACTGGTGAACGTGGCAGAGAGGAAGGCCGCTCAACGTCCTGTTGTACCTCCCATTGTACCACCTTGCGTTCGCATGGGGCGCACTCGCGCGGATTGTCGTTGCTGGACACACCGGCACTCGTGCTAGTGGAGAGATCAGACAGACATTCCGTGGGGGGGATCATGCGGCTGGTCGAGGTTTCGCTGGAAAATTTCCGCTGCTATCGAACGCCACAAGCCATACCATTCGAGACTTTCACCGCAATCATCGGGCGCAACGACGCAGGAAAGTCGACGATACTCGACGCGCTGGACGCGTTCTTCAACGCGACCATCCAGCAGGACGATGGATGCGTCGAGGGGGATCGCACTTCCGTTCGGATCACATGCACCTTTGAGGAGTTGCCGGACGCCCTTGTTCTGGATGCGGAATGTGAGACGACACTGCAGCAGGAATACCTCGTCGATGCAGACGGTCGCCTCGTAATCCGCAAGACCTATAATACCGACCTCGGCAAACCCGCACTTAAGGCGGTTGAAGCGTATGCCCTTCATCCTTCCAAAGAAGACTATGTGGACCTACTTCGGTTGAAACGTACCGACCTCCTCAAGCGCGCGGACAAATTGGGCGTCGATTTAGACAACGTGAATAAGGCGGCAAACCCGCCTGTCCGGGGAGCCATTAGATCCGCCGCCGCCGAGCTAGGGCTACAAATGCAATGGGTGCCGCTGCTCGGCACTGAAGGCGGCAAAGCGATTTGGAGCGCCCTGGAAGCCTACCTCCCTGCGTATGCCCTCTTTAAGTCTGATCGCGCCAGCTCCGATCAGGACACAGAGGCACAAGACCCACTGAGAGCGGCAATTCGAGAGGCGCTAAAGCAGGCCGAACCTCAACTCCAGAAGATCGTCGAAGGAGTGCAGAGCCAAGTCGAAAAAATCGCCATGGCCACAGTAGAAAAGGTGCGGGAAATGGACCCCGCGCTTGCCAATACTCTGCAGCCGGTCATTTCCACGAAAAAGTGGGATAGCCTATTCAACACGAGCATAACGGGCGATGGCGGAATACCCCTAAACAAGCGCGGCAGTGGCGTACGACGGATCATACTCTTGAATTTCTTTCGCGCCGCAGCTGAGGATGCCGCACGGGATCAAGACCACAAGCGGTCGATCATCTATGCAATCGAGGAACCTGAGACCAGCCAACATCCACGAAATCAGCGTCTCCTGTTGTCCGCGCTAAGAGACCTCGCCGGCAGCCCCAACAGGCAAGTAGTCCTGACCACGCATACGCCGATGCTCGCGAGGGCAATTCCCGACCACGCACTTCGCTTCGTTGAAGTCACCGACCAAGGACGATCCATCTCGGTGGGCGGCGAGCAAGTCAACGGTCGTATAGCCGCGTCTTTAGGCGTCCTACCTGACCACTCGGTAAAGCTGTTCATCGCGCTAGAAGGCAAACACGACATCACGTTCCTAAAGCTAGCGAGTAAGATGCTTCTTGCCGCCGGCGAAGATGTACCCGACCTAGATGCAGCGGAGCTATCCGGAGAAGTTTTATTTGTTCCCGGAGGCGGTCAGACGCTGGCACAATGGACGAACAGACTGCGGGCTTTTACTCGTCCTGAAATATTCATTTGGGACCGCGACACCTCACCGCCAGCAGCTCCCAAGTATCAGGCGGCGATGGATGAGGTAAATCAGCGGGTGGGTTGCACTGCGCTCTGCACAACCAAGCGCGAAATGGAAAACTATATCCATTGCGATGCCATCCGCGACGCCTACGCTCAAGACGGTATCAATCTCAACTTGGCTACGTTCGGCGACTACGACGACGTTCCTCTAATCGTTGCGCAAGCGGTTCATTCCGCCCAATCCCCTAATCCTTGGCCTGCCGCCGATGTCGAAAAGTGCAAAAGGAAGGTTAGTCGGGCGAAGGCTAGGCTGAACGATGGAGCCATGCGCTTTATGACTGAGGCGCGGCTCAAACAGACTGATCCCGCCGGGGAGATACTGAGCTGGCTGAAAATCATGAAGGCGACGTTGGATGCAACCTAGCGTCTACTCAGCTGCCCGATGCGCGCCGTGAAATCGTGTCAGGATGCCGTGCACGGTACACGCTTGAACGGCCTATGCCCAACTGTCTGGCCACCTCAGCTGGCCGGACCCCCGCGTCTAGAAGCTTTTCCACGGCTCCCCGATCCACAGAGGGCTTGCGTCCCTTATAAAGTCCCTTCTGTTTCGCCTTCTCGATACCCTCCATTTGGCGCTCGCGCCGGAGGTTCGTTTCAAATTCGGCAAACACGCCCAACATGTCGAGGAAGGCCTTTCCAGCAGCCGTGCTTGTATCAATCGGTTGCTCGGTTGCCCGCAACTGCACACCCTGCGCTCGAAGACGATGGATGATCGTCTGAAGGTCGGCGATAGACCTCGCCAGTCGGTCAATACGGGTCACCACGACCGTGTCCCCCACCCTCGCGAAGTCCAACACTGCCGCCAATTCCGGTCTACCGGCGGTGCTCGTACCACTAGCTTTCTCTTCACGGACGATGGTGCAACCTGCTGCCTTTAGCGCCGCCACCTGCAAGCCAGTGTCCTGATCAGCGGTGCTAACCCTCGCATATCCGATGAGTGCCACGCCATGTCTCCGTCCCACTAGGGTCTAGAGCTACGATGACATCTGTCCCAAAACTCACAACTGGATGCATCTGGGACGGGAAATGTGTACCGGGGTACACTCCCACATGGGTATACTTAAACTGGACGACTTTTGAGGCGGCCAGCTAGACGGGACGGGGAAGATGCGACGTGCAGCGGGCGTGGCTGGTTTCACTTCAGCGGCGGTCGTCTTGGCAGCTGCCAGTTGGTGGCTGCTTGGCCTTGGAGACGAATTTCATTCAGCCAACCCGCACTCCAGGGAAGGACCGCTAGGGGCGATCCTTTTCTACGGCGGAATGGGGATAGCGTTGGCACCGGCGCTTATTGGTTGGTACTGTTTACAGGCCGCTTGGCAGATGCTTCGTACGCCGGAAGCTCTCGCTCCACTCGCACCACCTCCAACTCCCTCGCCACCCCCCGCCCCGTTGCTTCCCGGTCAACAGTTCGCCGACGCCGCAAGGGATGCCCATTTGAGGCGTCAGTCCGAACTTGCGGCTGCGGAAACCTCACGCGACGCAGAAGTTGCTGAAGCGCAGGCGCTGATTGAGCAGGCCGAAGCACTACTCGGCGACAGCGGGGTTATTGACGCAACCCTTTCGGCGCTTTCCGAAGTTTGGCATTGGCCATCATGGTCGAAGCGTGATGATTGGCAGGCACCTGTCCCGGCTACAGACCTTCGCGGTCGTGATGGCGGTGGCGTCGAATGGACATGGGAAGCCACAGCATTCGGTATTCGTTTGGAAGAGCGCTCCATCGCGGGCTACGAAGACGCTTACGGCGTTGTGACGCTTTGGGCGAATGGTGCTGAGGTATTGGTACTAGATGTCAAGCGATCACCTCGGGATGAGTATGACCGCTGGACATATGTCGGCGTATGCGGCCTAGTCCCCGGCGACTGGATGGCGGGCATTGTGGATTTCGCCGGCGCCGCTGATGTTGCCAACGAGCTATCACGTCAGTCGAACCTCGCTACGTACTATATGGAGCGAAGTCGCAAAATCACATTGCCCGACCACGAGGATTGACGCCTCTTGCTACCGGACGGCTGCCACGGCGTCGGAGGTAACCTTAGCGCCATGTACACACCGAAGGCGCTGCAGGCGGGTCGCTCTTCGTTCGGACCGAAATTGCGGCGTATAGGGTTAGGAGCGCCAATAGCACGGCGCACCACGGCGTTACCGGCAGTGGACCTTTCGGGCATCTAACTTACAGGAATGCGCCGCAGACGGGGTCAATGCCTGCGCTATTTCCGGCAGGCACATGCTCTTCAACGCCGCATAATTGGCGCCTGTTGTCCGGCCACGCGCATCCACATCGATGCGGACGGGCTGACAACCTTTCACCGTCCAAACTAGCTGCCGAGCTATGCCATCCTCGCGTAGACTTTGCCCCGCATCGCTTTGGTCCGTGGGGAGAATAACGAAATCAGGCATACCTAAATTGGCCACTACCTCTGCAGTTGCCTCGCCGACCGTCATCCGCTCCAAATACGGAAGGCTAGCTCTCGTGACTTCCGCATGGGCACCGAAGACTGCAGCCGTGCAGAGCGTTATCGCAATGAAAGACCGCTGGATCATTCTCGTACCCTGAACCAATCAGCAACTCCGGTGCTATCTGAAAACCGCGCCGGTCTCAGCGTTGACGTAAATTCGGTTGGCTATCGTCATACCGCCGCAGTAGGTAAAATAGACCGGCTCGGCTTTGTAGCTATTGACCGACTTCATGAAGCCGCCTTGCTCCAAAAAGTCCTCCCGCGTGCAGGTTCCATCACCAATCAGCTTTGTGGCCGCTGCCACAAACGCCTGCCGGTGTTGCGCGAAATCGTCGGATGCTGAAATCAGCGCTTCTGCTGCGGTTGCGGTTTCAGCGGGGTCGGCAGGCCGTACTGAGGTAAGGTCATCCGCTCGCACCCACTCGGCGAATTGACCATCGACAAAGCCGTTTTCGACAGAGCAAGCTTTGGCACCTTCATCGACGTAGGCACTTTCGCCACCGTTACATGCGCCATCGTAAGGTTCGGTCAATCGAGCCCACCCTTCCCGCTGTTCAAGCACCTTTGCGCTTTCGCGGAAAAACAGCTGCCCCACCAAACCGCAGGCTTCGGATGGGCAGGTTCGTCGGTCCAGCCGTTCCGATGCGACCCACATCTGCTGCGCCAGCTCAGGACCGGCGCTGACGGACGCTGCTGTTGGTGCCGGGACGGGATCAGCCCCACACGCTGCCAGAGTACCTAACGACATTAGGACGCCAACAAGACGACGCATGGTTCCCCCCAAGGCTTGATGTTGGATGTTGACCCACGAACAGCCAACCAGCAAGGGCGGCCCGAAGGCGAAGCGGCAGCGCTCACGACGCGGTGCCTCGCGTCCGTGTACCGGGGTGCACTACAGCGTAGCCCGTGGCACCATTTACTACCCCAATCCCATCAGCCGGATGCAGCCCGTCGCGATGGAAGATACGCTGTCCGATGCCTTCCACGGTCCTCCAACGGACACTTCAAGGACCTTGTCGACGCATAGGACCACTTCGTTGGCGTCGCGGCGGAGGTGGTGCATCGACTTGACCCGCGTATCTCCCACGGCGGCAGCCGTCCAATCGGCGGCAGTTGCCAGCTTGTTTTCATCAGAAGCAGTCCGCCATGAGATGATGGTCGCGGCATGCAACGTCCCGCCTTCGTACCACTCCGCCTTTTCGGCAGGGGGAACGTAGGCAGACGGATTGTAGTCGGCAGCCATAGCTAGGAATGGCGCGGCTATCAGGACCGCAATGACCAGCCCTAAGCCGCCAAGGAATGCCCAACCAACCCATGCGGATGACGTTTGTGAAGACATGTCTCCGCCCCACTCAGTTGTAGACTGCGTCAACGTTGGTCTGCGTAAGCGCACCAGCCTGCAAGCTGACAAGCAAATGGCGCAGTTCGGAAACGTTAGCGCGGTTGAAGTTGAAGTCCTGCCCTGAGCAAGCCGGGGTACAGAAGTCCACCACTAGATAGTGATCGGCGGCGTTCCCGCTGTAGAAGGTGAACTTCAAGCTCCCCTTGCCTAGCTGCGACCAGGTCGGAGCCGTTCCCAAGTCCTTTTCGATGGCGTCGCCCCGTGCCGTGGCGGTCTTGGCCCATTCTTCGTACTTGTCGATCAGGGGTAGGTATTCCGCGACGTAGCGCTGATCGAATGTCAGCGTGTAGGGCATTTCAATCCCGGTAGTCGGATCGATGTTCCGCCCGTAAGTGTCCAGCTTAAGGAACAGCGTCGTCGCGCCATCCGACATCGTGTTCAGCGACACGTGGGTGGGCCGCTCCATGTACTGCGAAGCCACGCCGTTGAACTCGCTCGCCGCGAGGGGCGTTGCTATCCGCGTTTCCTGCGAGACGGTGGTGCAGGCCGCCGCCATTCCCACGGCGAGCAGGCACATCATACTTTTCAATTTCATCGGGTCCCCGTTCGGTTAGCACCAATTCGATACGCCCGCTGCTGATAGGCGTCTATTCCTTTTTAAGATGCAAAAAATACGCCTGGCTTCCCATAGCCCCATGCGCCGCAGAACAGGACGTTCGGGCCATGTCGGACACGCTGAAGAATGCCATTGGTCCCGCCTTAGCGGCGGCTAGGAAGACAGCTGGTCTATCGCAGGAGGACCTTGCGAGGCGCATCAACCGGCACAAGGACAGCATCAGCCATATCGAGCGGAGGGAGACGATCCCTACTCTTCCGATGCTCTATGAAATAGCGGAGGCACTCGGAGTGCAGATCGCGGACTTGCTGCCCTCGCCTTCTAGCGAGACGTCACTGCCGCCCGCCCGCGTACGCCTGGAGGCCGAAGTTGTCAGCGCTATCCGCTCGCTGCCCGACGACAGGCTTGAGTATTTGCGCGGCCACTTGGACCTGCTGCGCAAGCTGAAATAGGCTAGATCAACAATACGAACCAATTGGCGCGGTCCGCGACCATGTGGCTTCTGCGGGCAGACTTTTTCGTCAAGCGGAAGGTAGCCTGGCTAATGTTCTACGGCGTGGACGGTATCGTGGCGGCAAAGCCTCTAGGGCGCGCGTACGTAGGCGCAGACGGCGGCGGCTAGGCGGGTCCTCATCAGGGGCCAGATCGCTCTGTACGGAGCCCACAGCGCGAAGGGCGTCGCGAAGGGCCGCCACCACAGGCCGGAAGCTCGGCGTCGTCATGTATCGCGTGTTCCGAGGCGATGAAGTTGGGGTTCGCCGCAAGACACCCCTAGCTACAAGGCGGCGGACGGGATCACGTCGGTCAGCGGATAGCGGCTGCCCACCGTCCAGTTCCAACAAGAGCGACATCAAACAGTCCGCAGGGATGTCCGCCTCTTCGGCAACCGAATTTACGATGCGGACCAGTGACACCAACCGTTCCGGTGAAGCAGGGCCGGTAGCATCATGCCGCTGCCAAAACTCTTCCCAAAAAAGCCGCCCCCGGCTCATCGCGTCCCGCCGGACACAGGCTAACGCCCGTAGCAGGTTTTGGAGGTCACCCGTCCGCGCAATGTCTATGCCTGATGGACCGACAGCACGGAGCGGTTGAGCATCGTAGGCCACTTCAAAGCGAAGCACGTTCCAACTCTTGGCGTAGAGCTTGGCTCTAACGTCTTCCCTCATAAGTCGCCCCGCGACATATGGAGCATTCCTGATTGCTCCCCTTTCGGGAACAGCACCCCGATCCGCTTCGCCCACAGGATAGAGGCGTTCGTAGCTGTCGCGCAGAACGCTCAAGGCCGTGGGAGCAATCGCGGACATCTTGTGCAGGGCGTCAGGGACAGCGAACTCCCAATAGCATTCCACTTGGCGCAAGGACCAACTTGCGGCGCTTAGTGGCGCATTAAGGGGTCGCCCCACTTGCCGCAGATAGGCACGCTCTAAGGCGACATCCAGCACGACAAAGGACGATTGGAGATATTCGCGAAGTCTTTCGTCCCACTGACCAATTAGGCCGTAGGAATTCGGCAAATGCGTGAGGAAATTGTCGTTGCGGTCAAAAGTGCGGGAGGCAGCCTCTTGTAGCGCCGCCTCAGCGTCACCCCAAATGCGCATCGCGGCGGGAGCGTCTTCTGCCAGGATGCTTCGCTCGGCGAGGGTGTTCGGAACACGGTAGGCTTGCAGAAAGCGCGTTGGGTTGAGTGACAGGAAGATGGTGAGTTGGCATCCCCCCTCCCCGTTTCCCGAAAGCTTCGCACTGCCAGCGAAAAGCCAATGGCGTTGAAGCTTGCACTCGCGCGCATACGGAGACTGAAACAGCGATCCATCGGCGGTCAGATAACGAAGAAAAGCGTCGCCATGCCGCCAGGTCATAAATGGAAGGGGAATGACGGCCTGTATCTGCAGTCGGTCTACGTATGGCAATGTGCCGTTCAAGGTAGATGGTGCAAAGCGAAATCGACCCCTTTCATCCGCATATTTCCCCACAATGGCTTCCCCATAATCTACCTATAGATACGGGCGGAGACCGCTGCATCCGCCGGGACTGAGGCAAGATGTGTACCGGGGTATCCAGACGCGATTTCGCACTCACCTTCTGGAGGTGGGACAAGGGGACAGGCACCACACTAGCAACGCTGCGACTTACGCGGAGAAATGGACCCGTACCACCCGACGCCTTTGCAATCAGGTGGCAACAGTTGGCAACGCGCGTCACGAACCCGCCCCGCGGGCATATTTTTCGCTGAAAATGTCTTGATAAAACAATGAGGTGCTGGTGGGCGGTACAAGGATCGAACTTGTGACCACTACGATGTCAACGTAGTGCTCTACCGCTGAGCTAACCGCCCACTTTCCGCATCAACGGAGGCTGGCTCCGTTTTCGAGCCGCGACTAATGCCGTGCGATCCCGGCCTCGTCAATGGCCCTTCAGGCCGCCATGACGCGTTCGACCTCGTCGACGAGTTCGCGGAGGTGGAAGGGTTTGGAGAGGACTTTGGCGCCGGCGGGGGTGGGGCCTCCGGAGGAGAGGGAGATGCCCGCAAAGCCGGTGATGAAGACGATCTTCATGGCCGGATCGAGCTCCGCACCGCGGCGGGCCAGCTCGATGCCGTCGAGGCCGGGCATGACGATGTCGGTGAGCAGAAGGTCGAAGACCTCACGCTCCAGAGCCTTGAGCGCGGTGCGGCCCTCGTCGAAATCCTTGACGTTATGGCCGGCGCGCTTGAGCGCCCCCACCAGGAAGCCGCGCAGGCTGTCGTCGTCTTCCGCCAGCAGAATCTTGGCCATGGGGGTTCCGGATGCTCGCTCTGACGCTGAGTATCGTACAGGTTGTGCGAAGGTGTGGTAAAGCCGGGATGAAAATCCGCGCTTGACGCAGCGCCGCCTCCCGAAAAAATAGCGAAATGCTCCCAGAATTCCTCTTTGCCGCGCTCCGGGACCGTCAGGAGACGGGGCGCGAGGAGGACATGCGGCCCCGGGGAGCCGGGTTCGGCCCCGCCTTCGTGGTTGAGGAGCCTGTGGCGGTGGTGTCGCCGGCGGTTTTCGCCTCTCCCCACTCCGGACGCGTCTACCCGGAGGCATTCCTGGCGCTCTGCCGCGCCCGGCCCATGGACCTGCGGCGGGTGGAGGATGCGTATGTGGACCGGCTGCTGAGCGACGCCCCAGTCAGCGGCGCCCCGCTGATCTGCGGACTGCTGGGCCGCAGCTTCGTCGACCTCAACCGCGCCGAGACCGAGATCGATCCCTCGATGTTCGAGGACGCCGCCTATGCCCCGTCGGCGGTGCGCACGCCGCGCGTCGACGCCGGGCTCGGCTGCCTGCCCCGCGTCGCGCACAACGGCCAGCCGATCTACGGATCGAAGCTGCCGTCCGGCGAGGCTGAGGCGAGGCTGGAGCATGTGCACCGGCCCTATCACCGGGCGCTCGGAGCGCTGCTGAAACGCTCGCAGGCGATGTTCGGGCGGTCGTGGCTGGTCGACTGCCATTCGATGCCGTCCGATGCGCTGACCACCGGCCGGCCCGCCGACGTGGTTCTGGGCGACCGCCATGGCGCCTCGTGCAACGCCGAGTTCACCAGCATGGTCGAGGGCCTGTTTCAGGAGCGGGGCTATAACACGGCACGGAACGTTCCGTATGCGGGCGGCTATGCGACCATGGTTCATGGCCGGCCTGCCCAGGGACGGCATGCGCTGCAGATCGAAATCCGGCGTGATCTCTACCTGGATGAGGGTCGTGTGGAGCCGCATGAGGGCTTTGACGTGCTGCGCCGCCACCTGAGCGAGATCGCGGGCGAGATCTGCACCTTCGCCCGCCGCACGTCGGGCCTGCCTGCGCTCTAGATCCTTGATCCCAAAAAGAAAACGGCCGCACCGGAGACCGGTGCGGCCAAGTCTGTAGGGAGGAAACGCCCAAAAGGGCAGCAGCGCCGAAGCGCCACAACCCGAAATTACGCTGCAGCGCAAAAAACGCAAGTGCAAAAAGCCGTAATGCGGCGAATTCCCGCATTCCAGCATTTCCGGGCGTTAATGCGCGAAAATGCAGCGCAGCATGCCCATTTTCCGGGATGTTGCAGAATGCGCATATGCTGCAACGCACCATAATCCGGTCCCGGGTCTGTTTCAGGACACTTTCCCCAATCTGGCGTGACGATTGCTGATCACTCTCCCGACGGTCCCTGAATGGCACGGGCCGGCGTTGCGGGAGTAAAGAGTACCATGGCCACCGATGTGGATATCTTTGTCGGCAAGCGGCTCCGCCGCCGTCGCCGCCTTCTCGGCCTGACCCAGCAGGACCTCGCCAGCCAGGTTGGCGTGCGCTTCCAGCAGATCCAGAAGTACGAGTGCGGCGCGAACCGCATCACGGCCAGCCGCCTGTTCGCCCTGTCGAACGCGCTGAACGTCAACATCAACTATTTCTTCGACGGCCTTGCCGCTGACGGCATGCAGGCCCCGGCCAACGACAGCAATGACCGCCTGTCGGGCGACATCCTTTCGCAAAAGGAGACGCTCGAGCTGGTGCGCGCCTACTACCGGCTGGGCGAACGCCCCCGCCGCCGCCTGCTCGAACTGGCCAAGGCCCTCGAAGTCGACACCACCGACGCCGGCGCCGCCTAGCCTCCCGCCATGCTTCCGCGTTCGCCGCCCGGGCCTCACCGTCCGGGCGGCAGCGCAGGCCGGCGCAGCTTCAGGTTGACGGGACACCGCTGCCGGGCCGATGACGGCGCGATGACAGCCGATCTCGCCCGCTCCCTGCTGCCCTTCGCCCATCGCCTTGCCGATGCGGCGCGTGCAGCCATCGCCCCTTATTTTCGTGCTTCCAGCACCCTTGCCGAAAACAAGGCTGCGACCGGCTTCGACCCCGTCACCGAGGCCGACCGGGCCGCCGAACGCGCCATCCGCGAGCTGATCGCCTCTGAGCGCCCGGACGACGGCGTCGATGGCGAGGAGTATGGCGTCAGCCCCGGGACCTCGGGCCTCGTCTGGCGGCTTGACCCCATCGACGGCACCCGCGCCTTCATCGCCGGCCTTCCCTCGTGGACGACGCTGATCGGCCTGACGGTGGACGAGACATCCATTCTCGGCGTGATTGACCAGCCCTGGCTGGACGAGCGCTATTCCGGCGCGGGCGGCGAAGCCTGGCTGGATGTGCGCGGCGACCGGCAGCGCCTGAAGGTGCGCGACTGCCCTGCCCTGACCCAGGCCATCCTCTCCACCACGGACTATTTCCTGCTGACCCCGCCCGAGCGCGGCGCGTTCGACCACCTGCGTGCGACGGCGAAGCTGACGCGCTACGGCCTCGACGCGTATGCCTATGCGCGACTGGCCGCCGGGACGATCGACATGGTGGTCGAAACCAGCCTCAAGGCGCATGACGTGGCCGCCCTGATCCCAGTGATCGAGGGCGCCGGCGGCGTCGTGACCGACTGGCGCGGCCACCCGGCGAAGATGGGCGGCCAGATCGTTGCCGCCGCCAACCGCGGGATTCTGGATCAGGCCCTGATCTCGCTGCGGCGGTCTGCTGAGTAGGGGGTGCTGGCTGCGTACTGGCTCCTCCCCCTGAAAGGGGGAGGATGTCCGAAGGACAGGAGGGGGTCCGGCGGCGCAGCCGCCATAGGCTCCAGCGCAAGCTTGCGCCTTTGGCGCAAGCGGACCCCCTCCCGTTGGTCGCTCGAAACGCGATGCGTTTCGTCCTTTGGACCGCTCCTCACCCCGCCTTTCAGGGGGAGGAGCTTCCCCCTCCGCGCGGCTGATGTCGTTTTCCCTCATAGCAGCATGATGCCCGGGAGGGGTTTGGGCGGGGTCGTCAGGTCGTTGATGGCCCAGACGAGGGCGTCGACGCGGTCTGGGCTGCGGCCCCCCTCCGAGCCGAAGGCGCACATTTCGTCTTCGAGGTCGCGGAAGACGCCGGCGTGGCGGATGCGGCCGCTGGCGTAGAGGGCGGAGACAGGTTCGGCGCGGTCGTGCTTGGAACGGGTTGCGTGTTTCAGGACCACGCGTGAGGCCAGCGGACCAGCGCCTGCAGCCTGCAGGACGGCGCGGATCATTTCGCCGCCCTGGTTGCTTTCGGCGACGATGCGGCCTGCCCCCCAGCGGCCGGCCGCCTGCATCACGCGCGCAGCCCAGCCGGCTGGCGGCAGGCCGCGCACGGTGGCGTCTTCCAGCACGAAGACGGTGTCGCCCGCACGGGCTGCCGCGACGATACCGCAGGCGTCCGAGCCGGGGCCTGCGCCTGCGGGCGGATCGACGGCGATGACGACGCGGTCGAAGGTTGCGGGGATGGCGCCCGCGAGGCCCGACGCGCGGTTGTCATCAATCCAGGCGCGCAGGAACAGCGCGCCATCGGGGTCCTCGACGAGTTCGCCCAGGAGCTCCTGCCGCCCCAGCTGCGAGCCGCCATAGCGGGCCTCCAGCGAGTCGATGAAGCCGGGCGCGAGCGCGGCGGCGTTGGCGTGCGTGGCGGCGCGGGTGACGACAGCGGCGCCTGCGGCCTCCAGCCTTATCAGGCGGCGCACCAGCGGCACGGGACGCGGCGTGGTGGTGGCGAAGACGCGGGGGTTGGTTCCGAGGCGCAGGCCGAAGGCCAGCATGTCCCAGACGGCCTCGCCCTTCGGCCAGGCCGCGATCTCGTCGCACCAGGCGAGATCGAACTGGGGGCCGCGCAGGCTGTCGGCGTCCTCGGCGGAGAAGACGAAGGCTTCGGCGCCCGAGGATCGCCAGACGAGGCGGCGGCGGGAGACTTCGTAGACGGGGCGTTCGCCCTTGCCGATGCGGGCAAGGCCGCTGGGCCCCTCGATCATCACCTCGCGCACGTCCGACAGCGTGGGGCCGACGAGGGCGATGCGGCGGGCGGCTTTTGCAAGCACCTGCTGGCGCACCCATTCGGCGCCGGCGCGCGTCTTGCCCGCGCCGCGCCCGCCCATGAACAGCCAGATGCGCCAGTCGGTTTCGGGCGGGAGCTGTGCGGGATGGGCGATTGTGGGCCATGGGTTGGGTGGAGTTCGCCGGACGCGCTTGCTCCTGTTTTTTTGACCGTTCTGCACTTGCTGCCCCCCTCTGCGTTGTCAGCGCCTCAAGCCGGACCGGGCAAGGCCCGTCCGGTTTCGCGATGGTCTTCCTCCTGTCACGCACGGGAGGACGGGGCGCGCGGAACGCGCCGACTTGTATAAGTTGCCAGCGTCGCCGCTGGCCGGTTGCGTGTTCCCACGCGCCCCGTGTCGGACGTTTTTGAGCCGGTGGTTGGGGCGGGTTTATTGACCCTCATCCTCATCCCGT
>CAYOWK010000025.1:0-60040 GCA_964407665.1 uncultured Rhizobium sp.
ATGAGTTCGAGGCAGGCTTCGATCAGAAGCTTTTCCACGAACGGGTCGCCGACCTGGACGGTGGGGCGTTTTTCCTCATCGCCCTCGGAGAATTCGGCGGAGGCCATGGTGGCGCCATGGATGCCGTCGCGGCCGGTCTTGGAGCCGACGTAGAAGATGGACAGGCCCGGCTCTGCGCCGCGCGAGTAGAAGATACGGTCCTGTTTCGCGAGGCCGACCGCCATCGCGTTGACGAGGATGTTGCCGTTGTAGCCCTTGTGGAACTGGGTCTCGCCCGCGACCGTCGGCACCCCGACGCAATTGCCATAGCCGCCAATGCCGCCGACGACGCCGGCCACGAGGCTGCGGGTTTTCGGGTGGCTGGGGTCGCCGAAGCGCAGCGCGTTGACCAGCGCGATGGGGCGCGCGCCCATGGTGAAGACATCGCGCAGGATGCCGCCCACGCCCGTCGCCGCGCCCTGGTAGGGCTCGATGTAGGAGGGGTGGTTGTGGCTCTCCATCTTGAAGATGCAGGCGTCGCCATCGCCGATATCGATCACGCCGGCGTTCTCGCCCGGACCCGGGATCACGCGCGGTCCCTTGGTTGGGAATTTGCCGAGGTGGCGGCGAGTGGATTTGTAGGAGCAATGCTCCGACCACATCACCGAGAAGATGCCCAGCTCCACGAGGTTGGGCTGGCGGCCCAGCCGGTCGAGGATGATCTGGAACTCGTCGGCCTTCAGGCCGTGGCCTTTGCCGGCCGCAGCATCCTGCGGGGCGAGGAGGGGGGAGAGGTCGATAGGGGTGTCGGGCGCGCTCATGGCGGTCATTTACGACACCCGCACGATTCTGCAATGGCGGGGCGTTTCGCCGGGGGGCCGAGCGAACCGCGGATGACCCTGCGCCGAAGCCACAGCCCCGGCGCAGGGTCGGTTCAGGCTTCAGGCAGCGGCCGGCATCAGGCCGTGCTGGGAGAGGAAGGCTTTCCAGTTCGCCAGCGTAATGCGTTCCTTGTAGACGGCGGTCTGGGCCGGGTCGAGGAATTCGAGCATGAAGGCGTTGTCGATCCAGACCTCAACGAGGCTGAACAGGCCGCCGCCGCGCTCGCAGTGACGGGCTGTCCAGCCGGCCTTTTGGGCGATCTCGATGATCTCGGCTTCGGAGCGGTCCACGGCGATGGCGGCGTGGACTTCCGACAGGCGCCCTGCGGCGGGATCGGGCCGCCAGCCGCCTTCCTCATCGCCGGCGTGCAGGGTGTGGCCGCGCAGGACGACCTCGAAGTTGATCTCGCCATCGCCGCTCCAGGCGGTCCAGGCCTCAGGGCCTGCGGGCGGGAAGGGGACGCATTCTCCCTGCATGATGTCAGCAAGGATGCGAGCGGTCTGCGCCGGATTGTCGGCGCCGATCGACATATGGGCGATCTGCATGGTTCGGACCTTTCTTTTCTGTTTTTCGGTCTGGCGTTGAGGAGCCGCAGCCCGTTTTCGGGTCAGCAGCTATCGATCCCGCCGGAGTGAGCCTCCGTGCAGGGCGATCGGGTGGGGAAGATGCGCGTATCAGGCGATAGGGGTCAGGATTTCGGCGGCTCCTTGTCGAGGAGCTTCGCGATGGCTTCCGAAGCGGCGAGGCCGGACTGGTCGGCGTCGAGGTTCCAGAAGTCCTTGAGGATAGCCCAGCCCCAGGCGCTGGAGATCAGCTGGACGATGGCCGTAGTGCGGGCGAGGGCGTCGCCTTCGAGGTCGGGGCGGGCTTCCCTGACGGCGTTGAGGTAGGCTTCCTGCCGTTCGGCGTTCACCGCCTTGCGCATTTCGAGGCCGGCCTGGCTAAAGGCGGAGGCGCGGATGGCCCCGGGCATGCGGTCGAAGCTCGCGAAGAGGGAATGGGGCAGGGCGAGGAGATCGGCCGCCGATTCGATGGGGCGGCCGGAGCCGACGCGCTTCTGCAGCTGGCCCCACCCGGCTTTGAGCAGGTCCTCGCGGGTGGCGAAGTGCCGGTACACCGTGCGCTCGGTGACGCCTGCAAAACGGGCCACTTCGGCTATCGTGAGCTGATCGAGGTCCTCGCTGTTGAGGATGTCGATCGCGGCGTCGAGGATACGCTCGCGCGTCAGCTCCTTGTGGGCGTCGCGGATCGAGCCGGGCCGGTCCTGGGACGCGGATCTGGCGGCGGGTTCGGGCGGAAGCTCTGCAGGCTTGGTGTCAGTTGTCATGTCATAATGTATGACATGAGTGCGACCCCTGTGTCAACGTGTCAATTCGGTTTGGCGCACATCATCCCCGCGAGGCCGCCACCATTGCGTCGCGCTCGGTCTGGGTCATGGGGCGCCATTTTGCCTCCGGCAGATCGCCTAGTTCGACCGGCCCGATGCGGACGCGGAGCAGGTCATTCACGGACAGACCGACCAGCTCGCACATGCGGCGGATCTGGCGGTTGCGGCCCTCGGTGAGGATGAAGCGCAGGACGTGGCTGTCTTCCTGCGTGATCTTCGCGGGGCGCAGCTGGCGGCCGTCGAGTTCGAGGCCGCGGCGCAGCAGCTGGATCTTGGCCCGGTCGACCTTTCCAGACACCGAGACGACGTATTCCTTGTCGATCAGGCTTTCCGGTCCGATCACCGCCTTGGCCAGCACGCCGTCCTCCGAGAGAATCAGAAGGCCGCGGCTGTCCTGGTCGAGCCGGCCGACGGGGGCCAGTTTCTGCTTGGGGCCGGGAATGCGCTCGGCGTGGCCGAACAGGTTCTCGCGGCGGACGAGCCGGAGAGCCGGGACCTGGTTGTCCTCCGCCTGTGCGGAAACAAAGCCGACAGGCTTGTGGATCACCACAGTCGCCTGACGGTCGAGATAGGCGGCGGCGCGGTCGGCGAGATTGAGCGTCTGGCCGGGCTCGATGCGGCGGCCGGCGTCGAGGACGCGCTGGCCGTCGATGCTGACCATGCCGTCGGCGATCAGCTGGTCGGCTTCGCGGCGCGAACAGACGCCCGCCTGCGCGAGCCACTTGTTCACGCGTACCGGCTCGCCGCCATCATATGTCTTTGTCCAGGCCATCGTCCCAGCTAGCCGGAGATTGCGGGTTTGCGAAGGGGGCTGTTTGCAGCCGGCGAGCGTATCCGCTCTCGCAATCAGCTGCGGGGGCGCTACATTGGGTGCATGCGATATGTCTGCGATGCGCCGCGCGGCCGGACCTGGTTCTCGATGGAGACCCAGGCTGAAGCCGACAGGGAGAGCGAGGCCATGCGCCACGCGGTCGCCAAGCATTTCCAGCGCGCGGTGGATGCAGCCCGGATGTCCTACCGGCCCCGCGAGGGGCTGGCGGCGTTTGAGCGCGACATCGGACTCAAGGATCACATTGCCCGGACAGCCCCGGTTTTTCTCACATTGCGGGATGCGGAGGGCAATCCGCTGGCGACCGCCATGCTGCCCTCCGTCTCAGCGCCAAAGGACCGGTTCCGCGCCATCATCGTCGGGCCGGCGAACAGCGATCCCTACGCAGGGCACGCAGACGCGATTGCGGCGCTCGGCGCGCATTTCGGCCTCTTGCTGCCCCGCGAGACCTGCTTCCCCTACGCGTGACCGCGCTCAGGCTTCGTTGATCGATTCGAAGCCGCCGAAGATCATGCGTTTGCCGTCGTAAGGCATCTGCAGGGCGCTCATCTCCGAATCCTGCATGACGCCGCCCCATCCCGCATCGTGCGCCTCCTTGTCGGCCCAGATCACCCAGCCGAATGAGACGGTTTCGTCCGGGGTCGCCTGCACGGCGCGGATCAGGTCTGTCTGCTTGCCGGCCGGAACTTCGACGCCCCAGGTGTCTACGACCGCCAGCGCGCCATGGCGCCGGAAGATTTTTCCGACTGCCTTGCAGTAGGAGATGTACTCTTCCTTGCGGCTGGTCGGGACTGCGACCACCACGCCATCGATATAGCTCATCTCTAGGGTCTCCTTCTTCGCGACGATTGAACGCTCTCTCATTTGGTCCTATAACGCAACTATGACGTTACAAAAAATAACTCAATCGACGGGGCGACACTACGACGACGCCTGCGCCACGGCCCATGCGCTGGACCTGATCGGCGATCGCTGGGCGCTGCTGGTGATCCGGGAGCTGATGTTCGGGCCGCGGCGTTTCTCGGATCTGCGCGGCGACCTGAACGGGATCAGCGCCAATGTGCTGACCCAGAGGCTTGAGCAGCTCGAAGCGGCCGGCATCGTGCTGCGCCGGAAGCTTCCGCCGCCTGCGAGCGTTCAGGTCTACGAGCTGACGGAGTGGGGTCTTGAGGTCGAGCCGGTAATCCTTGCCATCGGCCGCTGGGGCGTGCGTTCGCCGCTCCACGATCCGACCCTGCCGTTGAGCGCCGTCGGGCTGATGATGTCATTCCGAGCCAAGTTCGAGCCGGAAAGAGCAAGGGCGGTGGATGTCTCGCTGGCCTTCCGGTTTGGCCCCAACGACTTCCATGCCGTAGTGGTCGATGGGCGTCTCCAGACCGGGCGCGGCGCCCCGGACCATGCTGACGTCTCCGTCTCAGGCGATCCCGGGGCGTTTGCGGGCCTTGCCTATGCCAAGCTTCCGCTTGCCGACCTGGAGTCGGCGGGCGCGCTGAGCATCACCGGCGACCGCCGGGCGCTGGCGAGGTTTGTACGGCTGTGGGAGATGCCGCCGAAGGCGCCGCTGCCTGCCGTCAACGCGGGGTAATGCCCGAGGTGCGGACGAGTTCGGACAGGAAGGCGAGCGTCGAGCGGCCCGAGGCCTCGAACGGGTCGAGCTTCGAGCGCGTGAAGTACTTCAGGAGCAGGGCCGGATTGGTGCGGGCGATGTTCACCTGACCCATCGTCCAGGCGCCGAACTCGCGCTCCTGGATTTCCTCATAGACCAGCAGGCGGACCTGCTCGTGGCGGCCGTCGCGGACAATGGCGTTGTAGAGGTCGCAGACTTCCTCGCGGCCGCCTTCGAGAACCTGGATGAAGACGTCATCGGCCACACACAGAAGGCCCGTGATGCCAAGCGCCGGATTGTTGCGCCGCGACTGGTCGAGGATTTCGTCGAGCGAGGCGCCGTCCAGGGACTGGGCGGCGCGGCTGGCGTAGAGGCAACGGACGAGCATGTGCGTATTCCGGTCGATCAGGACTTGATGTTGATGAGGGCGAGGAATTCGCGGCGCAGGGCAGGGTCCTTCAGGAAGGCGCCGCGCATGACGGAGTTGATCATCTTCGTCTCGTTGTCCTTCACGCCCCGCCAGTGCATGCAGAAGTGATCCGCCTCCATGACAACGGCGAGGCCGTCGGGCCGCACCTTGCTCATGAGCAGGTCCGCGACCTGTGTGATGGCCTCTTCCTGGATCTGCGGGCGTGACATCACCCATTCGGCGAGTCGCGAGTACTTCGACAGGCCGATCAGGTTGGAGTGCTCGTTCGGCATGAGGCCGATCCAGAGGCGGCCCATGATGGGGCAGAAATGGTGGCTGCAGGCGCTGCGGACCGTGATCGGGCCGACGATCATCAGCTCGTTGAGGGATTCGACGTTGGGAAATTCCGTAACGGCGGGCTGGCCGACATAGCGGCCCCGGAATACTTCGGTCAGGTACATCTTGGCGACGCGCCGGGCAGTTTCCTGCGTGTTGTGGTCGCTGTCGGTGTCAATGACGAGGCTTTCGAGCACGCCCTTGAACTTGCCTTCGACCTCCTCGAGCAGGGCTTCGAGTTCGCCCGCCTCCAGGAAGGCGGAGATATTGTCGTTGGCGTGGAAGCGGCGCTTCGCCTTGCGGATGCGCGCGCGGATGCGGGCCGATACGGGCTCGGCGGCGTCGGCGGGTTTGCGGGGCAGTTTTCCAGAGTCGTCCATGTCCGGCTCGCTATGCGGTCTTTCGGGGTGTTGTGCCGGTCCTTGCGGCTTTCGGGAAGTCAAAAGGGAATCTCCTGTCCGTCGTACGCCAGAAGGCGGCCGGACTGCTGGGCTGTTACGGTATCAATGACGGTCAACAGACGGCGGGCGGCGTCGTCCGCCGAGAACAGCTTGTCGGAGGAAACGCCGGCCTGGAAGGGCTTTGACAGCGGCGTGTCGACGGTACCGGGATGCAGCGTGACGCAGGCCGCGGCAGGACTTGTCCGCGCGAGTTCCACGGCAAGTGTGCGGATGAGCATGTTCAGTGCGGCTTTCGAGGCGCGATAACCATGCCAGCCGCCCAGCCTGTTGTCCTCGATGGAGCCGACCCGCGCCGAGAGTGCTGCAAAAACAGGCCGGGCCGATCGCGCCAGCAGAGGAAGCGTGTGCTTGCCGATCAGCGCGGGCCCAATAGCGTTCACGGCGTAAAGAGAGTGGAGCGCGGACGCATCAAGGGAGCGCCAGGATTTCTCGGGTCTGACGCCGTCTGCGTGAAGCATGCCGGTCGCTACGATGACCAGATCGAGAGTTCCGGCTGCGGCGATGCCCGAGGCGGCGTCGCGGATCGAGTTCTCGCGGGTAAGGTCGAATTCAAAAGGGTGCGTGGCAGGTGCGTACACCTCGGGCAACGTGCGGGCGCCCGCATGCACGGCGGCGCAGCGGGGATCGGCTTCCAGAAGCCGGACGAAGGCGGACCCTATCCCGCCTCGCGCGCCAAACACGGCGGCGCGGTAACCATCTGGCATTGAGGCGAGGCTCATGTGCGCGCCGTCCCCGGGCGGGGGTGGTGCGATCCGGGGAGGGGCCGGGGGCGTAAAACGGGGGGATCAGTAACAGGCATTGTCCCTGATACGCAGGCGGGTCTGGTCTGGCCCAGTTGCAGGAGTGTTTTTCTCCATGGCGCGGCGCCAGCACACGCGGAAGCCGGGGTTGGGCGACCTCGGTAAGTCACACCTGCCGTCCAAGGCGTGTGCGACCTGCGGTCGCCCTTTCGCGTGGCGGAAGAAGTGGGCCGCCTGCTGGGATGAGGTGAAGTACTGCTCGGACCGCTGCCGGGCGAGGGGCTGACGGTTCGGCGGGCGCAGCTGACCTGAATCAAGACGATGGGCCTTGCCGGGCCAGAGACTGCCGCTTCAAGCAAGGCGGACCTCGAATGTCGCAGACCCAGTCAGACGCAGATGCGGCCAAGGCGCGTCAGGCGAACGCAGACGCTGCTGCTGCGATCAGGATGCTGGCGGTGAAGGCGGCGGTGTTCATCGGTGTGCCGCTCATCGCGGCGCTGATCACGGTGTTTGTGGTTCTAGGCTAGCGGCTACGCCCCCACTGTTCCGCAGCCAATTTCATCGGCTGCGCCCCCACTGTTCTGCAGCCGATTTCATCGGCTGCGCATGGCCCCGGCGAGACGTGCGAAGGCGGTCCTTAGCTGGGCGGCGACATCCAGAGGGACGCCCGTCTCCTCCATTGCCTGGTTCATGCAGACCAGCCACTGGCGCGTTTCGTCTGGTCCGAAGGACAGGGAGCGGTGCAGGCTCATGATGCAGGGCCTGTCTTCGCGCATGAACCAGTCGCGCGGGCCGCCCATCCAGCCGCGCAGGAAATCCGCGAGCTGTTCCGTTACAACGGTCAGATCGTCGGCGTGCATGGCGCGGATGCCGGCGACGTCGGGCCGCTCCGTCATGATCTGGTAGAAGCGGGCGGCCAGCCGCCGGATGGGCTCGTCGCCGCCGATCAGCGCATAGGGGCTGGCTTCGGCAATGGCTGTCTCGGTCATGGCGCGGCCTCCGGCATGGGGCCGCAAGACTAGCGCTGCGATATGCTCGGGCCTTGATCCGGCGCAAGCGGTCTGCGTGGCGGGTTCTACAGCCCGCTGAAGGTATCGCAGGCGGCCGGGTCGCCGCTGTCAAAGCCACGCTTGAGCCATTCGACCCGCTGGGCGGCCGAGCCGTGCGTGAAGCTCTCCGGATTGACGCGACCGCCGCCGCGTTTCTGGAGGTTGTCGTCGCCGATGGCGTTGGCGGTCTTCATGCCTTCCTCGAGGTCGCCCGGCTCGAGCGCCACGGCGCCGCCGGAAACCGACGCTGCGTTCTTCGCCCACATGCCGGCGTAGCAGTCCGCCTGCAGTTCGAGGGCGACCGAGTACTGGTTGGCCTCGGCCTTGCCGCTTGCGCGCTGCTGGGCCTCGCGGACCTGTTGCGAGGCGCCGGTCAGCGTCTGGACGTGGTGGCCGTATTCGTGGGCGATGACGTAGGCCTTGGCAAAGTCAGCCTGCGAGCCGCCCAGCTGCTCCATCTGGCTCCAGAAGGAGAGGTCGAGGTAAACGGTCTGGTCCGCCGGGCAGTAGAAGGGGCCCATGGCCGCCTGGCCGAAGCCGCACTGCGTGCCCGTGCCCTCTGTATAGAGCACGACGTTGGGCTGGGTGTAGCCTTGAAGCTTCGTGGTCCAGACATCGTTGATATTCGTCCCGATGATATCGACGAACTGTCCTGCCGCGTCTTCGGGCGAGCCGACCTGGCCGCGCTCCTGCGTGCCGGCCCCGCCGAACTGGCTGGCGATCTGGGTGGTGGTGGACGGGTCGATGCCAAAAAAGAAATAGCCGACGAGGGCGATGACGGCGACGCCAATGCCGCCTCCGGCCGCTGCGCCCGGTCCCAGTCCCCTGCGGTCTTCAACACCGCCGCCGCGCCGTCCGCCCTGCCAACGCATGATGCCGTCTCCCGCTGAACCGGTTGTCCGGTCTGAATCCCGGACGATGTTGAGGACAATCGCGCCGGGGGCAAGTGGTTCCGCTTCGTGGCGAGCAGAAGCTGTTGAGGAGCTGGCGCCCGTACCGAAGGCGGGGCGCGGAAACCCGGCAGTCTCTCATTGTGTCCTGCCTCGGGTTCTGGTTTGTTTCCGCATCGAAATTCGATGCAAGGATAGAGCATGACCGGGTTCAGAGGCTGGGTTGCGGGCGTTTCGCTGATTGCGCTGGCGGCAGCGGCGGGTTGTGCAACCTCGCCCGCGGCTCCGCCGGCCGAGCCTGTGGCTGTGGCGACCTCTCCGGCTCCCCCGAGTGTTCCGGCGGCTGCGCCCAGCGTTGAGACCGTGAAGTACGAATGGGACCTCACCGATCTATACGCCACCAAGGCGGACTGGGAGGCCGCTTTGGCCAAGGTCATGGCCGACGCCAAGGGACTCGAGCGATACAAGGGCACGCTGGGCAAGAGCGCGACCTCGCTTGAGACGGCGCTGAAGGCCAGCTCCGCCGTGATGAAGGACGCCCTGCGGGTCTATCTGTTTGCCTCGCTGTCCTACGATCAGGATCAGAGGGTCGCGGACACCCAAGCCATGAACGGTCAGGCCCAACAGCTGTTTCAGGTCTATTCCGAGGCAACGTCGTGGATGTCGCCGGAACTCGTCGCTGCGGGCGAGAAGAAGATCATGGGCTACCTGAAGTCCAACAAGGAGCTGGCGCCCTTCACCTTCATGCTGACCGATACCTTCCGGCAGGCGCCGCACGTGCTGGACGAGAAGGGTGAGAGCATCCTGGCCAGCGCCGGGCTCGCACTTGGGCAGCCTCAGGAAATCTACCAGCTCTACGCCAACGCGAGCATTCCGTGGCCGACGGTGAAACTGAGCACGGGCGAAGAGGTGAAGCTCAACCAGGCGGGCTATTCGCTCCACCGCGCAGCGCCCAACCGCGAGGACCGCAAGCTGGTGTTCGACACGTTCTGGGCGGCGTGGAAGCAGTACGAGAACGGCATGGGCGCGACGCTGAACGCGCAGGTGCTGGGCACGGTCTTCCAGGCCAAGGCTCGCAATTACGACAGCGCCGTGCAGCAGGCCATGTTCGACGATGCGCTGCCGCCGGAAATCTACACGCAGCTCGTGACGCAGGTGAACGGAGCGCTGCCGGCTTTCCATCGGTACCTGAAGCTGCGCGGCAAGATGCTGGGCGTCACGGACCTTCGCTATTACGACATCTACCCGCCGCTGATCGAGGCCGACATGGGCGTCTTCGATCTCAAGCGGTCGGAGGAGATCACGTTCGCTGCGCTGGCGCCGTTCGGCGAGGAATATCTCGGCCTGTTCCGCGAGGGGCTGTCGAAGAAGTGGATGCACTCGCATCCGCAGGAGGGCAAGCGCAGCGGCGCGTACGTCAACGGCGCCGCCTATGACGTGCATCCCTACGTGCTGCTGAACCACAATGAGGACTACGAAAGCGCTTCGACGTTCGCGCATGAGTGGGGCCACGCCGTCCACACCATGCTGGCGAATCGCGCGCAGCCCTTTGAGACGGCGGACTACTCGACCTTCACCGCCGAGATGGCGTCGACGATCAACGAGATCCTGCTGCAGGAATACATGATCGCCAACGCCAAGACGAAGGACGAGAAGCTCTTCTATCTCGGCCAGGCGCTTGAGCAGGCGCGCGGCACGTTCTTCCGGCAGACCATGTTCGGTGAGTTCGAGCTGGCGATCCACGAGGCGGCCGAGCGCGGCGAGCCGCTGACCGGCCAGAAGATGACCGAGATGTATGGCGCTCTGCTGCGCAAGTATCACGGCGAAGCCGAAGGCGTGATGAAGATCGATGACGTCTACACGACCGAGTGGGCGTTCATTCCGCACTTCTACATGGGCTTCTACGTGTACCAGTACGCAACCTCGATCTCGGGCGCGACGTGGTTTGCCGAACAGTTCCTGGCGGGCGACACCAAGGTGCGGGACAACTTCATCAACGTGCTGAAGGCGGGCGGTTCAAAGCATCCGCACGACATCCTGCGCGACGAGGCCGGTCTCGATCTGACCAAGCCCGACGCCTACCAGGCCGTCGTGCGGCGCATGAACTCGATCATGGACCGCATCGATGCGGTGCTGGCTGAGGGGTAGGGGCAAGCCCCCTACCTGTTGCCCTGGATGATGTCGCCGATGCCGCCAAGGACGGAGCCCTCGCCCCGGCTGCCGCCGCCGCCCATTGCCGATTGCATCATGCGGCCGGCGAGGCGGGCGAACGGCAGGGACTGGATCCAGACGTGGCCGGGGCCGGTCAGCTTCGCGAAGAAGGCGCCTTCGCCGCCGAACAGCATGGTCTTCACGCCGCCTGCCGCCATGATGTCCATGTCGACCGTGTCGGTGAAGGCGGCCACACAGCCCGTATCGACGTGGATTTCCTCGCCCGCGGCTAGTTCACGCTCGATGACCGTGCCGCCCATCTGCACGAAGACCCAGCCATCGCCCTCAAGCTTCTGCATGATGAAGCCCTCGCCGCCGAACAGGCCGGTCATGATGCGCTTCTGGAGGTGGATGCCGATCGAGACGCCCTTGGCGGCGGCCAGGAACGAATCTTTCTGGCAGATGAGGCGGCCTGAATAGTCCGACAGCTTGAGGGGCAGGATCACTCCGGGGACGGGCGCGCCGAAGGCGACGCGCGCCTTGCCTGATCCCTGGTGGGTGAAGACGGTCGTGAACAGGCTTTCGCCGGTCAGCAGGCGCTTGCCGGCGCCGGCCAGCATGCCCATCAGCTTGTTGCCGCCGCCCGAAGGCTGGGAGCCGTCGCCGAACACGGTGGTCATGGAGACCGGTGCGTCCTTCCAGACCATCGCGCCGGCTTCGGCAATGGCGCTCTCGCCGGGATCAAGCTCGATCTCGACGAACTGCAGTTCCTGGCCCTTGATCTCGAAGTCGATGTCGTCGGCGACGCCGGACTTGCGGGTGTGGCCCTTGGAGATGGGCGGGACGGATGACCAGGTCATGAGGGGGCTCCCGAAGACGGTTGAACTGGAGTACGGATCGCGCACGATTAGCCGACAGACAGCCGTGGGCAAAGGGGTGCGAATGTCGGTGTCCAGGCCGGATTCCGGAAATCGGACCGAGGCGATCCGTGTGCTTGCCCCGCCCGTTGCAGCCGCAGCCCTGTTTCTCGGCGGGGCAGTCATGCTCCTGTCGACGGCGACGCCGCAGCTGGCGGGACGGTTGCAGATCGTCTCGGAATTCGCGCCGCTGGCTGCGATTGAACTGTCCCACTTCCTCGAATCGCTTGTTGCGACACTGCTGATTTTTCTGTCGCTGGGAATCTGGCGGCGGCTGAACGAGGCGAGGCGCGCAGCCATGGCGCTGTGCGTGGCCGCCGCGCCTCTCTCGCTGTTCAAGGGAGGGCTCTGGGAGGAGTCCGTCTTCCTGCTGCTGCTGGCGCTTCTGCTGTGGCGCACGAAATCGGCCTACTACCGCAGGTCGAAACTGTCGGCGGTCCGTCCTGGCGCATGGTGGCTGGCCGCGGCCGCTACTGCGATAGGCGTTGCGATCTGGGCGGGGTTTGCGGCGTACGAACAGGTTCCTTACAGCAGCGACCTCTGGTGGACATTTCTGGTGGACGGAGACGTCTCGCGATTCCTGCGGGCGATAACGGGCATCGCGCTGCTTGTGATGGTGCTGAGCGTCTGGCGGCTGGCGGGGGCGCTGCATCCGGGGCATGCGGGCGAGGCGGAGGTGGGGAGGGCGCTGGCGATCGTGGCGTCTGCGGCGCGGCGGAGCCCGGAGGCCTGGCTGGCGGCGACGGGCGACAAGTCCTTCCTGTTCAACGCAGCTGGCGACGGGTTCGTGATGTACGCGCCCAGCGGCGATGCGTGGATCGCGATGGGACCGCCCGTGGGCGCCGGAAGCCGCGACCTGATCTGGACGTTTCGCGAAGAGGCGGATGTGGCGAACGCGTGGCCCGCCTTCTATGCGCTGCCGCCCGGTGTCCTGCCGGACATGCTGGATGCCGGATATGTCGCCCAGAAGGTCGGGGAGACAGCGCTGGTGGACCTTGCCTCGTTCTCGCTGGAGGGAGCGGCGCGGGCGAAGTTGCGAAACGCGCGCTCGCGTGCATCCCGCGAGGGGCTGGTGTTCTCGCTCGAGCGTGTGGAGGCGAACAGTCCGGTTATGGCGGAAATGGGAGCCGTTTCTGCCGCCTGGCTGGCCGGCCACAAGGGCGCCGAGAAGCGGTTCAGCCTCGGCCGGTTCGATGCGGCTTATCTGGCGCCTTTCCCCATCGGGCTGTTTCGCAAGGACGGCAGGGTTGCAGCCTTTGTCAGCCTCTGGCCCGGCGAAGCCGGCGGCGATATCGCGGTCGACCTGATGCGCGCTCACCCGGATGCGCCGCGCATCACGATGGAGGCGCTCTTCGTCGAGGTGATGCTGTGGGCGAAGGCGGAAGGGTTCAGCCGGTTTGATCTCGGCATGGCGCCGCTTGCCGGTCTGGAGGACCGGCGCTTCGCGCCGCTGCTGTCGCGGATCGGGGCGCTGGTGTATCGCCATGCGGGACTGATCTACGGGTTCGACGGCTTGCGCGCGTTCAAGGACAAGTTCGATCCGGTCTGGGAGGGGCGCTACCTTGCGGCACCGGGAGCATGGAGGTTGTCGGCGGCGCTGTGGCGCACGGCGCTGCTGACCAGCGGCGGGCTGCGCGGTATCCTCAAGGGGTAGTGTCGGATTTCCGGCGATCGTGGAGTTGCAGCCCGTGCATGTTGGCGCAGGGCAGTCAGGGAGCGCAGCATGAACCATCCGATCCACGTCGGTGTCGGCGGCTGGTCGTTCGATCCGTGGGACGAGACGTTCTATCCGGCCGGTCTGCCGAAGAGCCGACAGCTCGATTACATGACGCGCAAGATGACGGCGGTGGAGGTGAACGCCACCTACTACTCGTCGTTCAAGCCGGACACGGCTGCGATGTGGCGCGAGGCCTCTCCGGACGATTTCCGGTTCGCGCTCAAGGCGCACCGCTTCTGCATGGTCCGCAAGACGCGCGAGGACATGGCGAAGTCGATCGGCATGTTCCTCGGACAGGGCATCGTGGAACTGAAGGAGAAGCTGGGCCCGATCAACTGGCAGTTCCCGCCGACGCGGGCGTTCGACCCGGCGCACATGGGACTGTTCCTGTCGCTGCTGCCGAAAGAGGCAGACGGGCTCGAGCTTCGTCACGCTGTGGAGGTGCGCCATCCCACGTTTGACGATCCGGCTTTTCTCGATCTCCTGTCGACGCATGGCGTGACGGTTGTCTATGCGGAAGACGACGTGTTTCCGCTCATCCGGCATGAGGGCGGGGCGTTCGCGATGGCGCGATTGATGCGCTCGCAACCGGACGAGGCCAATGGATACGGCGCCGCCGATATCGATCGGTTCGCGAAGCAGTTTGCGAAGTGGTCGAAGACGCAGGAGGTGTTTGCCTTCTTCATCTCTGGCGCGAAGGAGCGCAATCCGGCGGCTGCGATGGCCCTGCAGGAGAAGCTGGGTCTGACGCCGGCGTCTGCCGCCGACGCTGACGGGCTTGTTCGCAGGAAGGCGGCTGTGAAGGCTCCGGCATCGAAGACAGCAGCCTTGAAGAAGGGTCCGGCGAAGAAGCCGCCAGCGAAGAAGGCCGTTTCGGCGAAGAAGGCAGTTTCGAAGAAGGCATAGGCGATGCGTCTCAATCAGGTGACTGTTCCGCTGGTCGAGTATGACGCCAGTGTGCGGTTCTATCTTGCGCTCGGTCTGAAACTCATCGTGGACAGCCCGCCGCACTATGCGCGGTTCGAATGTCCCGATCATGATGGGGGCGAGCCCGCGACGTTTTCCATCGAGCAGGTGCACGGATATCCTGGCGGCGGCTGGCCGGAAGTGTTCTTCGAGGTTCGCGATATCGATGCCGAGGTTGTTCGCCTGCGCGAAGCCGGGCTGGCGGTGAGCGATGTGGTGGACCAGACGTGGCTGTGGCGTGAGGCGGAGCTGGTTGATCCGGCAGGAACGCGGATCAAGATCTATGAGGCCGGGGCCAACCGCCGCTTTCCGCCATGGCGCGTCGATTGATTCGCCGGCTGGGCGCGGCTTCCCGTCGGGACCGGCGCTAACGCCGTCCGGGATGCTGTCGTCTGCCTCCCGATTGGGAGGACGGGGCGCGCGGAACGCGCCTTGTTGAGTACATTGCCAGCGCTGCCGCTGGCCGGTTGCGTGTTCCCACGCGCCCCGTTTCGAACGTTTGTCCCGGCGGTTGGTGCGCACTTTTTAGTGCTCATCCCCGTCCCGGTTTCACGCGCATGGGCGCCGACGCCCATGGTCACCCCCGGTTTAGATCAATTCCGGGGACAGGTGTTTCAGACCGCCGCTTGGGGCTGCCCGCTCGGGCTCGTCCTTCGAGACGCGCCCTTTCGGGCGCTCCTCAGGATGAGCCGTCGCGGGCGGCTTGAGCAGTGGTCGCCGCGCCGTCCGAGCGGCTGGCGCTTGATGGTTCGGTGGCCCCCAAACCCTCCCATGCCAGACGCGAGGGGGAGATTGCGGGATAAGGGTACCCGGTCGGATTGGACGGGTTGGGCCCAGCATATTCCGGTGCGCTATCCCCGACGCGCCACAGTCGCGATCCGGTTCAGTCTGCAGGTCCGCTGCGCGGCCTAGCGCAAGGCTGTTCCGGACGGCGCGCCGCTGGTCGAGGCGATCTGGGTGTCGAACTTCTGGGGCAGCAGCGTCCACCACTGGGCTGCGCCATTCATGCGTTCGGCGCGGGCGCCGGCTTCGGAGCCGGAGCCGAAGAACACGTCGCCGCGCAGGGGGCCGCGGCGGATGGCGCCGCCGGTGTCCTGTGCAACCAGCAGGCGGCGGAACGCTGCGCCCTCGTGCGTGCCGTCCACGAAAATGAGCGCGCCGTAGGGGTGATAGGCAGGATCAACGGCGAGTGAGCCGAGCGGCGTGAGGGGGATGCCTGCGGCGCCCTTCGGTCCGGCAGTGGGGTCGGTGATCGTTTCCTCGTTGAAGAAGACGTAGGAGGGATCAGCGGCGAGCGCCTCCTGAGTGCGATGGGGGTTTGCGTCGAGCCATGTGCGGAAGGAAGACCAGCTGGCTGACGCCAGCTCGCCCATGTTTCTCAGGGCGCCGAGCGCGGATTTCCAGGAGTATCCGTTCTGGGCGGCAAACGCCGCGCGAGTCTCGCGGCCGTCCGGATAGCGGATGCGGCCTGAACCCTGAACCTGAAGATTGTAAACGTCTGCAGGGTGCGCCCAGGCGATGACCTGGCCGGGCGCCGGCGTGATCGAGGAGCGTTTGGGGTAGGGCTCGACGCGGTCGCCGTTCAGCTTGCCGGTGAGGGCGCGCGGCGCGCCGCGCAGCGCGTCATCCTCGCGCGCGGCGGCGAAGGCGGAGATGTCGACCGTCACCATGTCGCCCGGCCGGCGCAGCAGGGGTTCGCTGTAGGGAGCCGCGGGCGCGGGGCTGACCGGGATAACAGGTTCGTAATAGGCCGTGAGCCGGGTCTCGCCCGTACCGCCGACCTGGGCGGGATAGAAGTAGGATTCGAAGAACCAGCGCTCCTGTCCGGGCGCGAGCGTTGCGGCGGCGTTGCAGGCTGTCGTCCAGTCGCCGCTGAGGGCGCCATAGCGTTCGCCATACTGGCCGCCCCGGAGCGGGGTATCAGGCGTCCGCAGACGATAGGTTTCGCACTGGCGTTTCAGGGCAGCGAGCGCAGGCGCCAGATCGGCCTCGTTCCAGCCCGGCACGCTGGAAAAGGCGGAGGCGGTCAGGGTGAAGGCGGGCGGAGCCGGCGGTTCGACGGCAGCCGGCTGGGCCGGCAGCTGCGGCGGCGTCCGTGTCGGCCCCGGGATGCTGGATGGGGAGGCCGCGCAACCTGCCGCGAACGCCAGCGCGGCGGCGGCGAGAGCATGGCGTTGTCTGAACACTGGCATGACAGCCGCGCTCCTCTATTGTCTGTCGCCACCGTCCCGAGCGGGACAGTCATGCGCAAAGCCCGCCCGATCCGCAAGCGGGCCTATGCAGCCGTTCGCCTTAGGGCCGGGCCGTAGCGCCGCTGGCAAGCGAGGCAAATTGCGGTAGGTTTGCATCAGGGCGTCTGGTCTGGGCGTTAGTGGTTCCATTGTCAGTGGCGTTGCGAGTTCCAAGATCAACTTAACGCAGAGCCGGGAGAGCCCCATGCCGCATCCTGCGGGCGTAGAGACTGGACGTCTGAAGTTCACCCCGGCTGAGGTGGTCGAAGCCCAGCGCTTCAATAGCGTGCTGATGTGGGCGCCGCGTTTCCGTGCGCCCAATCCGCCCGGGCGGACAGCCATCCAGGCGATGATGCGCGCCAGCCAGAGATTTGTTCCGCACGGCGTGCCGGGGGTCCGGATCCGGACGCTGGCGGCGGACACGGCGGCCGGGCAAGTGAGTTTGCGGATCATGACACACGGGGAGACGCCGCGCGGGGTCTATCTGGATTTCCATGGCGGCGGCTGGTGTATCGGAAACGCCGCCATGGACGATCCCCTGAATGCCCGGATTGCGCGCGATTGCGGCCTGGCTGTCGTAAGCGTCGACTACACCCTGATGCCGCGCCTGCCGCTGAAGGGCGTGATCGAACAGTGCCGGGCTGCAGCGAGCTGGGTGTTCGAGAACTGCGAACGGGAATTGGGGGCCGCGGACATTGTTGCGGGCGGGGAATCGGCCGGTGCGCATCTGGCCGCCCACGCCATCCTGCACCTGCGCGAGCGGCCGGGTTTCGAGCGCGTGAAAGGCGCGGTGTTGTTCTATGGCGCGTTCGATCTGGGCGGCACGGAGCGGTCACGCAACGCGCCGGCGGATGCGCTGGTGCTGCACGGTCCGTCGCTCAGGAAGGGGGGCGAGGCGCTGTTGCCCGGGCTGACGCCGGAGGAGCGGCGCGATCCTGACATCTCGCCCGCCTATGCCGATCTGTCGGGCCTGCCGCCCGCGCTGATGCTGTGCGGGACGCACGATCCCCTGCTGGACGATACGCTGCTGCTGGCGGAGCGCTGGCAGGCTGCGAGCGGCAATGTTTCGGTCGAGATCGCGCCAGAGGCCCCGCATGCGTTCAACCGGTTCCGGACGCGAATGGCCGAGCGAACGAACGTGTTTGTGCGCGAGTGGATCAATGAGCGCATGGCGGCGCTGTCGCACCGGCTGCAGACCGCTGCCGAGTAGGCAGCGCGCGCCTCAGGGCAGCGCTTCGAGAAATGCGAGCACGACGGCTGCAGAGTTCTCGGAGGCCAGCTGGAAGAAGGTGCGGGCCTGGTTGCGTTCGGGATCGCCGCCCGCGAGATCGGACAGGGACCGGAAGGCGATGAATGGCGTGTCGTTGGCGTAAGCGACGTGCGCGACGGCGGCGCTTTCCATGTCGAGTACGCGCGCCTGAAACGTCCTGAACGCCCAGTCGCGCAGGGCTGCGTTGTCGACGAAGGCAGGGCCTGAGACGCCGTTGCCGCCGACGACGACCTTCGGCTGATGCGAGAGGCACTGGTCCGGCGCCGTGCAGCGTTTGAGGGTCACGGAGGGCGCGACGGTATGCGCGACGCCGAGCAGTGCGGGGTCGGTGGCGAACCAGAACTTCTCTTCGGCCTCGCTGGCGCCGCGGGCGATCTGGACCGGTTCTGTGAACATCATACCGAAGTTGCTGAACCGGGAGGCGGCGTCCTCGTGGTAGGGCGGCAGGCGATAGCCATCGGGCGTTTCGCGCGCCATCACGGTTTCGAGGTACTGGCCCCACTGGTCCGCCACCACGACGTCGCCAACGTCCAGCGACGGGTCGACTCCGCCCGCGATGCCGGAGAAGACGATGCGGTCGATGCTGAAGTGGTCGAGCGCCATCTGGGTGGTCATCGCGGCGTTGACCATGGAGATGCCGGACAGGAAGAGGACGACGTCCTGTCCGGCCAGTCTGCCCGTGGTGAAGGTCACGCCGTTGAGGGTGGACCTGGCGGGCGCTTCCACCTCGACCATCAGGGCGGCGAGTTCGGGCGGGAAGGCGGAGATCACGGCTGTGCGCGCGACCGGGTCGTGCAGGGGCCGTTGCGGCGTCGTGCAGGCTGTCAGGATGGACAGCACGGTCAGGATCAGGAATCGCATGCTTGTCCCTCCATGGTGTCAGGGTGACTGCAGCCGGGTCCGGCGCCGCAGGAATTCCACGCGGGAGGCTGGCGGGGCAGGTCTCTGCCGGGAGAACAGGCGGCAACGGGCGGGTGGCGTCCAGAAGCGAGGCGGCCCCTTGCCGTCGTCCGGCTTGCGGGATGCTACTGGGGGTTCGCTGGGAGTGAGCCGGATGCTGGATCGATTCTTCGGACTGAAGGCGAAGGGCACGAGCGTCGGTACGGAGGCGCTGGCGGGGGCCACGACCTTCCTGACGATGGCGTACATCATCGTGGTCAACCCCGCGATCCTGGGCGAGGCCGGTCTGCCGGTTGCGGCTGTGGCCGCCGCCACGTGCCTGTCGGCGGGGATCGGCTGTATCCTGATGGGGCTGCTGGCCAATTATCCGCTGGCGATGGCTCCGGGGATGGGGCTGAACGCCTATTTCGCCTACACGGTCGTGCTGGGCATGGGCGTGCCGTGGCAGACGGCGCTGGGCTGCGTGTTCATTTCGGGGATCGCGTTCTTCATCCTGACCGTGGGCGGCGTCAGGCAGCTGATCATCCGGTCGATCCCGAAACCCCTGCTGGCGGCGACGGCTGCGGGGATTGGACTGTTCATCGCGTTCATCGGCTTGCGCAATGCCGGGCTGATCGTGGCCGATCCGGCGACAACGGTGACGCTGGGCGATCTTCGCTCGCCGTCCGCGCTGCTGGCGCTGGGCGGTCTTGCGCTGATTGCGGCGCTTCAGGCGTGGAAGGTGAAGGGCGCCATCCTGATCGGGATCGTCCTGCTCAGCGTCGCGGGCTGGTTCATGGGACTGAGCAGCTGGACCGGCTGGACGTTCGGCCCCACGGCGCTGATGGAGACGGCATTCAAGCTGGATATCCCGGCGGCCTTCGACCTTGGCGGATCCTTCGGGATTGCGCTGGTCGAGATCATCTTCGTGTTCCTGTTCGTCGACCTGTTCGACAATGTCGGCACGCTGGCGGCGGTGACGAAACGGGCCGGGCTGCAGGAGGCGGACGGGACGGTTCCGCGCCTGAACCGCATCCTCTATGCCGACGCTGCGGCCACGACGATCGGCTCGCTGGCGGGGACGTCAACGGTCACGAGCTATATCGAGAGCGCGTCTGGCGTGGCCGAGGGCGGGCGCACAGGCCTGACGGCGATCGTCACCGGCGTGCTGTTCCTGCTGGCGCTGCTGGTGGCGCCGCTGGCGACGCTGGTGCCGGTGGCGGCGACATCGCCGGCGCTGATCATGGTCGGCGCAATGATGGTTGGCGCGCTGGGCGAGATAGAGTGGAGCGATCCGGTGGAGGCCGTGCCTGCCTTCCTGATCGCCATCATGATCCCGCTCACATTCTCGATTGCCGACGGGCTGGCGTTCGGGATCACGGCCTATGCGGTCCTGAAGATCGCGGGCGGACGGGCAAAGGCGGCGGACTGGATGCTGTTTGTGCTGGCTTCGCTGTTCGTAGCGAGGTTCGTGTACCTGTCGGCGGGCTGATCGCTGGACCAGCCCGCCGGTCTGCAGGTGGGCTATCAGGCCGGCTTGCGGAAGCGGAGGGTCTGACGGTCGCTTTCGCCGATGGCCAGGTACTTGGCGGGATCGAAGCCGGCAGGGGCTGCGCCGCCGCCGCGCGGAGCGGTCATCGAGTTCGGCGGCAGCGTCCAGACGCCGAACGGATGGTCCTTGGTGTCCTTCGGATTGGCGTTCACTTCGGACTCGCCGTCGAGAACCAGACCCGCCTTGAGTGCAGCGGCGACGATGGTGGCCTTGGCCACATAGCCGTCGGTGGCCTTGCGGGCGCCCTGGACGGTTTCGGGGCGCGGGTCGGCACGGTGCTCGACGACGCCAAGCACGCCGCCCGGTTTCAGGGCTGCGGCGAAGTCGGACATCGCCTTGTCCAGCATGCCGTCGGACCAGTACCAGTTGTGGATGTTGCGGAAGGTCAGGACCATGTCGGCCGAGCCGGCCGGAACCAGAGGGCCCGAGTCCTTGCTGAAGGGTACGTAGGTCTGCGGGCCCCAGACGGCTGCATCTGCCACCTTGGCGATCGGGTTGCCGGTGCCGATGTACTTGCCGCCGCCAGCCTTCAGATAGGGGCTGAGGATTTCGGCGTAGTAGCCGGAGCCGGGGTTGATCTCGATGACGGTCATGCCGGGCTTCACGCCGAAGAACTCGAGGGTCTCTTTCGGGTGGCGGAAGACGTCACGCTTCGAATGCGCGGCATCGCGGGCGGGATTGGCGATGGTCGAGGCGAGCGTGACCTGCGCCATGGCAGTCGCCGCAGGGGCCGCAGGGGCAGAAGGAGCAGCCGGCGCCGTTGCCGCTGCGGGGGGTGCTTCAGGCGCGTCGGACGATGCGCACGCGGCCATCGCCAGCGGCAGAAGCGAAACGGCGAGTACAGTTCTGATCATCGTTTGAAGCTCCAGGAGTTTCGGTCGCGCGGACCCTAGTGGTGAATACCCGCAGGACAACCCGTTACAGTCACAACAGTTCGCGAGCGCAGTGCGGGAGGTCTAAAGCCACGCCGGTTTCGCATACGGCAGGTCGAGATCCCGCGCGACGCCTTCGTAGGCGATCTTGCCCTCGGCCACGTTGAGACCGGCAGCGAGGTGGGGGTCGGCTTTCAGTGCGGCTTTCGTTCCCTTGTTGGCGATGTCGAGGGCGAAGGGCAGCGTGACGTTGTTGAGCGCGTAGGCGGAGGTGCGGGGCACGGCGCCGGGCATGTTGGCGACGCAGTAGTGCAGGATGCCGTCGACCTCGTAGATCGGGTCGTCGTGCGTGGTGGGGCGCGAGGTCTCGAAGCAGCCGCCCTGGTCGATGGCGATATCGACGAGCACAGCGCCGGGCTTCATCTCCCTGAGCATCGCCCGCGACACCAGGCGAGGCGCCGAGACGCCGGGGATCAGCACGGCGCCGATCACGAGGTCGGCTTCCCTGACGGCGGTGTCGATGGCGGACTGGGTAGCGTAGACGGTGTCCACGGCCCCGGAAAACTGCACGTCGAGTTCCTCGAGGCGGGGCATCGACTTGTCGAATACGGTAACGTTGGCGCGGCAGCCGATGGCCATCTCGGCGGCGTGGGTGCCGGCGACGCCCCCGCCAAGGATCACGACATTGGCGGCGGGCACGCCGGGCACGCCGCCCAGCAACAGGCCGCGCCCTCGTTTCGTGCGCATCAGTGCATTCGCGCCGACGAAGATCGACATGCGGCCCGCGACCTGGCTCATCGGCTGGAGCAGGGGCAGGCGGCCGGCCCGGTTGGTGACGGTCTCGTAGGCGATGCAGGCAGCGCCCGAGGCCATGAGCGCTTCGGCCTGCGGCTTGTCGGCGGCGAGGTGGAGGTAGGTGAAGAGGGTGTGGTGCGGCTTCAGCAGGGCGCACTCGACGGGCTGCGGCTCCTTCACCTTGACGATCATCTCGGCGGCTTCAAACACGGACGGCGCGTCGGGGAGGATCGTTGCGCCAGCCTTTTCGTAGGCGGCGTCGGGTGCGCCCGAACCTGCGCCAGCGCCTGTCTCGACGAACACGTCGTGGCCGGACCGGACGAGTTCGGACACACTCTCGGGGGTCAGGCCGACCCGGTATTCCTGGACCTTGATTTCCTTTGGAACGCCGATTCTCATGCTGATCTCCCGAATGTTCGTGCAGGGTTATGCCAGAACCGGGCGGATTTGCGCCAGAGACTTGCGCGCAACATTGGCTTCAGGGTTGAGGGGGAGCCGCCGACGCCAGGAACGCCTTCAGGTCAGAGACCGTTTCGTCCGGCAGCTGCTCCATCGGCAGATGCCCGCCCTCGGGATAGGTCACGAGCTTCGCGTCCGGGATGGCCTTCGCGATGGCGCGGGCATCGTCGACGGGGATCAGGTTGTCCTGCTCTCCCGACATCACCAGAACGGGCATGCGGATCTTTGCGAAGTCGGCAGGCGTCCACGGCGTTCCGGGACGCGAGTTCTGCGTCAGCAGGATGTCGCGATGGCCTTCGGCCATGGCGAGGTCGGTGTAGCGCTTGACCACTTCATCGGTCACCATCGCTTCGTCGAGATAGGCGGACTTGAGACCGTCCACGGCGAACATCTCCACGTCGAACAGTTTGAGAAAGAACCGCCCGACGCCGCTGTTGAGCATCGAGAAGACGCCCGGCGGTCCACTGCGTGTCTCGCCTTCCCCGCCAGGCCAGCCAGCCGCGTCCACGAGCACCAGCGCAGTGAGCCGCTCCGGGTGCTTCATTGCAAAGGACAGGGATACCGCCCCGCCCATCGAATTGCCGGCGAGGACGAACTGGCCGACGCCGGCGTGCTCGGCGAGGGCGGCCACGAGCTCGGCATTGCGGTCCAGCGAGGCCTTGTAGTCCTTCGGGGCCTTCGTGAGGCCGTGGCCGGGAAGGTCGATTGCGATGAGGCGGTACTCGTCATCCAGGCGGTCGACCCAGGGCCGCCACGCGTGCACGGATGCGGCGAAGCCATGGACCAGTACCAGTGTGCGACCGTCGGCCTTGCCTTCATCCGTGTAGTGGACGACCAGCCCCGGTTCGGGTTCGAACGTTTTGGAGGCCGGCAGGCCGTAGGTCTGCTGGAGTTCGCGCACCGGGATCTCGCGCCCGGCGCATCCCGGAAGGATGACAAGTGCGCCGATCAGAACGGCGATTGCAGGGATATTGTTCAGTCGCATCAGGCGCATCCTGCCGCCGGTTGGAAGCTCGGTCGATACGCTGGCCAGGGTCCGGCGGATCGTTGGTCGCGCCTTTCCCCAGCGGCGGCGGGGCGTTGTCCGTCTCAGCCCCTGCCGGGGTCGCGGGGACCTGGAGGCTGGAAGGCGGGCAGGTTCCAGCCCCAGAGGATCGCGCCGGCGCGCACGAAGAAGCCGAGCAGGACGCCGAGGCTGGACGCCCAGGCGCCCGGAACGCCGCCGACGGTCAGAAGGACGAACACGCTGGTTCCGACGATGGCGGAGGATATGTAGATCTCGCGCCGCAGGAGCACCGAGGGCTGACCGGCCAGCACATCGCGGATGACGCCTCCGAACGTTGCGGTGAGCACGCCCATGACGATGCAGACGGGCGGGGAGACGCCCATCGCCAGAGCCTTTGCGGCGCCTACGACAGCGTAGACAGACAGGCCGGCGGCATCGAGCCAGATCAGCGCGACAGCGGGCAGGCCTCGTCCGCGCGTGAGCCAGACCAGCACGGCGACCACTGCGCAGACGACCGAATAGCCGGCGTCTTCCACCCAGAAGACCGGCGCCCCGATCAGGAGGTCGCGCAGCGTACCGCCGCCGACGCCGGTGATCGCCGCGAAGAAGATGAAGGTGACGACGTCCTGCCTCCGCTCGGCGGCCATGAGGGCGCCGGAGGCCGCGAAGGTGGCGACGCCGGCGTAGTCGAGGATGTCGAGCAGGGTGAGGGTCATGGCCTGCCTTTTGCCGCTCAGGCGACCTCTGCGCCAGCCCGCCTGTCGCGCTCGCCTTCGTGACTGCCGGTGCGCTCCGCGACCCAGGCCGCGATGACGTCCGGCTCGACGCCGAGGTTTGCGAGGATATCGGCGGCCAGTTCGATACCCTTTGGTTTTGTCATCGAGAGGTGCGCGCGCAGGCCGAGGCCGGCATAGCGGATGCGGTCGGCGGGCGTTTCGACGGCCACGAAACGGCTGGGGCCCTCGCTGATCTTGCCGCCAGGCTGCACCAGCGTCTGGGGGACGACGAAGCGCGTCGCGCCGAGCACGATGGCGCGGGCGCTGGAGGCGCGGACGGTATCCATCAGCCGAATGTCGCGGGCGTCGCCGTATATGACGTCGTAGCCGTCGGTGGCGGCGGACACGAAGCGTTCAGGGTCCGGTTCGATGGCGACGTAGGCAAACTCGTGGTCGCCGAGGGCGTCGGCGACGGTGCGGCCCTCGTCCGTCATGCCGAAGATGAGGACGGGGCGCTCGTCGCTGGCGTCGGGCACGGCGACCGGGTCGGCCTTGGAGCGTTCAGCGAGGAAGCGGCCGACCCGCTGGCCCAGCGTGGCCCAAAGAGGCGCGATGACGAGGGTGAGAGCGATGGCGGAGACGAGGATGCTCGACCAGTTGCCGGGCGTGGAGACGGCGACGGCGGGGATGCCGACAACGACGAGCGTGAATTCCGAGCCCTGCGAGAGCAGGAAGCTGAGCTGTGTGGCGGAGGGCGACGACCACCGGTTGATCCGGGCGGCGAGGAACACAAGGGCGGTCTTCACCGCCATGATGGTGATCGCGGAGAGTACGACGGCGGGCCAGACCTGCAGCATCGAGGGCAGGTTCACGCCCATGCCGACGCTCATGAAGAACAGGCCGAGCAGGAGACCCTGGAACGGCTTGATCTCGTTCTGGATGATGTGGCGATAGGGCGAATCCGAAATCGCCATGCCGGCGAGAAAGGCGCCCAGCGTCAGGCTGAGGCCGATCCGCTCGGTCGCCGCTGCAGCCGCCAGCACGATGAAGAGCGCGACGGCGGTGAAGGCCTCCTGGTTGCTGGTTGCGGCCAGCGAGTTGAACAGCGGGCGGACGACGAAGCGGCCGGCCGCGATGGCCACGGCCAGCGCGATGAGGCCCATCGCCAGCGCCATGCCGATCTCGCGCCCCATCGCGCCGGGCTCCGAATTGATCGAGGCTGCGAGCGTGAGGATGAAGATGGCGGCGATGTCCTGCGCGATCAGGACAGCGGTTGCGGAGCGGGCGATCGGGCAGCCCGGCGTGTTGCGGTCCTCGAGGACGCGCGCGACGATGGCGGTCGAGGACAGGGCCATCGATACGCCGACCACGATCGCGACGGGGATCCGGAAACCCAGAAATCCGGCGATCAGCGCGAAGGCGGCGCCGCAGAGTGCGATCTGCAGGGTGGCGAGCTGGAGGATGTCCTCGCGGCGCGTGCGGATGTCCTTGAGCGAGAAGTGGAGGCCGATCTCGAAGAGAAGAAACGCAACGCCCAGTTCGGCGAGGAAGTGGGTGGTCTCGTTCTCGGCGACCAGCGACAGCGCTGACGGGCCGATGACCACGCCCGCGATGAGATATCCGATGATCGGGCTGAGATGAGCGGCGCGCGCGGCAAAGGCCGCGGCGAGGCCGGCTCCGAGATAGATGATCGGCGGCTGAAGGGCCTCGACGGCTGTCAAACCGGGGCTCCTCTGTGCCTGATCATCCCGGGTTCAGCCTTCCAAAAAAAGCAAAGCACGCAAGCAAAAGGGGCCGCCGCGATACTCGCGACGGCCCCACTCTTGCTGCATCGCCCTGCGAGGGCAATTGGCAATTCGTTACATCATTCGGCGCAAGGCCTAGAGAGACTTGGCAATCGAGAAGACGACGTTGTCGCTCAGATCGCCAGTCGCGTCGTTCGAGTAGTAGCGGAGGTCGAGATCGACGCCCATCGTGGAGAACGTGCCGCCGACGTTGAAGCCGGTGTAGGCGTCGAGGCCGAGATCGTTGTCCTCGAGGTAGGTGCCGTAGCCGCCGCTGACCGACAGGGTTTCCATCAGGGCGTAAGAGCCGGAGACGTCAGCGTAGATGGTTTCGTTGTCCGGATCCCAGCTCACCGAGGTGCCGAGGCCGAGAGCGCCGATGTCCTTGCTGGCAGCGACGTAGACTTCAGTGAACTCGTTGTTGTCGTTGCTGTCGTCGGGATAGGCGTAGTGGATGGCGCCGACGTCGAGGCCGAAACCGGCCACTTCAAAGGCGTAGCCTGCGTAGAAGTCGATCTCGTAGCTCGGAGCAGCGTCCGAACCGAGGCTCGAAGCCCACGTGCCGGCGTAGAAGCCCATGCCGGAATCAAAGTCGAGACCGCCCTGGATCGCCTGGTCCTGGTTGGACTGCGAGACGTTCCGCCACTGATAGTCGGTCGTCAGCGCGACGTTGCCGGAGATCGACGGACCGCCTTCAGCTTCCTGCGCGACGGCAGGGGTGGCGATCGCGGCGCCTGCCGCGACAAGTGCACTTAGTACGAAGAGGTTGCGCATTCTTTGGACCCTTATTCCCCTCGTGTTGAACGTCGTCTGGGACGCCTTGAATAAACGAACACAGGAACTGTGGGGCACAGTCCCAGCGTCGCGAGGGCACCATGTGAAATTCTTGCGACACACCACCAAGGGAATCCCTCAGCGGTATGGGCCATGGTGCACCCGCGCCCTAAAAAAGGGCTCAGATGGTAAATGATGCCTAAATATGAAGCTTTGTGACGGGGCGTTGCCAGTGACTGTGCCTTTTAGGGCGCACAGGGGACGATCTTGCCAGAAAGCGCCTTCACAGGGCATGAGTTGTGCCGCAAACCGGCGCCCGATACCGATGCAGAGACAGGCAGGCCATGACAGGCAGGGATGACAGTGCGGGACTCAGCCAGCTCGGAGTGCAGACGGCTCTGCCGGCTTCGCCCGACCTTGCGCAGCTGGAGCGAATTCCGAATCCGCATCCCGACGTTGCCTACTGCGCGCGTTTTGCGGCGCCGGAGTTCACCTCGCTATGCCCGGTGACGGGCCAGCCAGACTTTGCTCACCTTGTGATCGACTATGCGCCCGACCAGTGGATCGTCGAGAGCAAGAGCCTGAAGCTCTACCTCGGCTCTTTCCGCAACCACGGCGCCTTTCATGAGGACTGCACGGTGGCGATCGGAAAGCGCCTGCGCGACACGCTCCAGCCGCGCTGGATGCGGATTGCCGGCTACTGGTATCCGCGCGGTGGGATACCGATCGACGTGTTCTGGCAGACGGGCGAGGCGCCGAAAGGGCTATGGGTGCCGGACACCGGCGTCCCGAGCTATCGTGGGCGGGGTTGAGGCGCGGTCTGGACCTCGTCCGGTGCGCCTGGCTTGTGGACCAGCGTCACGAGAACAAAACTCAGCAACATCAGCAGATACCACGCGCCCATCTTGCTGATGTGCACGATCCGCCAGCCGTCGCGCTGGTCGGGATAGACCCAGGCTGATGCGAAGGTGCCGAGGTTTTCAGCGAGCCAGATGAAAAGCGCGACCAGAATCGCGCCAACCAGCATCGGCATGGTTCGGGGCGTCCGATCCGGCGTGAAGGTGAACCAGGTGCGCCCGAAGATCAGCACCGAGAATGCGAACAGGCCGAGACGGATATCCGGCACGTAATGGTGGGTGAAGAAGTTGAGGTAGGCGAGAATGGCCAGCGTCCACGCGGCCCAGGTCGGCGGATAGTGGCGGAAGCGGACGTCGAACAGCCGCCAGATGCGGGCCATGTAGGAGCCGACACAGGCATACATGAAGCCGGAAAAAAGCGGCACGCCGCCGATCTGGAGAAGGCTGTCCTCCGGATAGATCCAGGAGCCGTGCGCGACCTTGAAGATCTCCATGATCGTGCCGACCACGTGGAAGACCAGGATGACCACGGCCTCGTCGAGGCGCTCAAGGCGGGTGAGAAGCAGGGCGGCCTGTATGGTCACCGCGGCGACCACGAGAAAGTCGTAGCGGGCCACTGGCATGTCATCCGGCCAGAACAGCTTCGTTCCTACAAGAAGAGCGAGCATCAGGCCGCCGAAGAGGCAGGCCCAGGCCTGCTTCAGGCCGAACAGCAGGAATTCGTAAGCCCAACCGCGCAGGCGGCTGCGATCCGCCCATGGGCGCGCCCACGCGTCGAACGCCTCGACGCGCGACTTGATACTGTCCTTGAGCGACACGCTATTCCCTGAACCCGCCAGACCTGCGACGGGCAGGACATAGTGTCAGATTGAGGCCGCAACAGGCGGTCGGGCGGGCGAAGTGGAGGCCGCGACGCTGCGGACGCTTCAGTCCTTTTTGGACTTCTGTTCTTTCTTCAGGCGCTCGTTTTCCTTCTTGAGCGCCTTGTTTTCCTTCTGGGTGCGTTCCTGCTTGCTTTCGGTGACGAGATCGACCCCGCCGCCGACGACGGCTCCGGTCACGCTGGCGGCTGCGCCCACTGTCGCGCCGGCGACAGCCGCCGCCAGGCAGCCGGAGAGAAGGAAGGGCGCCACGAGGCCCGCCAGAAGTATCTTGCGCATGTCAGTCCCGATCCCGTCAGAGCATCCCGCCCGCCAGCATGATGCCCGGCTGTTGCAGGAAGGTGAATGCGCGCGAGCAGTCAGTCTGCTGACCATCGCGTAATCTTTGCGGTCAGGACGGGGCGCTGGCGCTCGACCGGGCGCTCCTTCGCTGTGCCCAGAAAGATGAACCCGGCCACGCGCTCTCCCGCGCCGAGGCCGAGCACGCGCGCCGCGCCGGCGTCGAAGGCGGGCCATTCGCTGATCCAGCAGGCGGCCCATCCCATCGCACAGGCCGCGAGCATGAGGTTCTGGCAGACGGCGCCGGCGGAGAGCTCCTGCTCCCAGACGGGTGTCTTCTTCGGATCGTCGACGGGCGAGGAGACGACCGTGACGATGGACGGCGCACGCAGGGCCCAGTTGCGCGCGTCGGCGAGGGCCTGCGCACTGGCGGACGGATTCGTCGTGGCGAGAGATGCAGCCAGCGCTTCGCCCAGCAATGCGCGGTTGTCGCCTTCGATGAGAATGAAGCGCCAGGGCTCCAGTTTGCGATGGTCCGGGACGCGGGCGGCCAGACGCAGCATCATGTCGATGTCGGCGGCGGCGGGCCCGGGTTCGGCGATCATGGCGACTGGCGTCGACCGGCGCAGGGCAAGCAGGGCCAGCGTTTCCGCGCTCTCATGCACGGGGGACAGGAGCTGGCCCAACTCTGGCTCGGGCGGGAGGCCGGGGCGGATCGGCATCAGGGCGCCGGGGCGGGTTCAGGGGCGGGGGCGCTAGCCGGAGCGGGGGCCTCAACCGGTCCCGGCGAGGATGCTGCGAACACCGCGTCGATCTGCCGGGAGAAGGCCTCAATCCGCGCGTCCTGCACCATCGCCCCGTTCACGAAGAAGGTCGGCGTGCCGTTGACCCCAAGGCGGTCAGCCTCGGCCTGGATTTCGAAGATGCGGGCGGTGTGGGCGGGATCGTTCAGGCAGGTCTCGAACGCCTCGCCGGTGATGCCGAAGCCCTTTGCGAGGTCGGCCAGCGCCTCCTTTGCTTTGCCGGCTCGGGCGGCCGTCTCGATCTCGGCCTGCTGCTCGAAGCCCTTGTCGATGACAGCGAAGAAGTTCTCCTGGCCCGAGCAGCGGGCGATGGCGGCGATGGCCCGGTCAACCGGCGGGTTGTGCGAGGGCAGTTCGCGGAAGACGAACTTGATCTTGCCGGTATCGACATAGTCCGTCTTGAGCTGCTTCCAGTACTGGTCGTGCCAGGACTTGCAGGCCGGGCAGGTGGGCGCGCCGTATTCGACGACGGTCACCGCTGCGTTGGCCTCGCCGATGAAGCTGTCGCCCGTGATGGGCGTGCCCGGCTTGACGGACGAGCCGCCAGCCGGGTTGCAGGCTGCCGCCAGAGACAGCGCGGCAAGAGCCGCCAGGATCGATTTCAGGGCCATGCGGGTCGCGCCTTCGTGGTCGAAAGGTTGTTCGAGACTGGGTTCGGGACTGGCGGGCAGGCCGCCGGAGCGAGTTTCGGGGGGGAACCTATTGCGGTGCGGGGCCAAGTGGAAGTGGCTTGCGGCGACGGCTTGCAGACCGGTATGCGGGCGGCGAGGGACGTTGACATGACGACAAAGCCGAACTGGGCGATCCGCGAGGGGCGGACGGTTTACGAGAACCGCTGGATCCGCGTTCGCGAGTACCAGGCCGTCGCGCCGACCGGGGCGCCCGCCCTCTATGGTCTGGTTCACATGAAGAACCTGGCGCTGGGGGTCGTGCCCATCGATGACGAGGGCTGTACGTTTCTGGTGGGGCAGGCGCGGTTCACCTTCGGGCGGTATTCCTGGGAGCTGCCGGAGGGCGGCGGTCCGGTCGAGGCGCCGCCGCTGGACGGCGCCGTGCGCGAGCTGGCCGAGGAAACCGGCCTGCAGGCCGCCAACTGGCTGCCGCTGCTGGCGGATGTTCACCTGTCCAACTCGGTCACGGATGAGCGCTCCTATGCCTGGATCGCATGGGGGCTTTCCCCCTCCGAAGACACAGAAAAGGACGACAGCGAGGAGCTGGAACTGCGGCGCGTACCCTTCCAGCAGGCCGTCGCGATGGCGGTATCGGGCGAAATCACCGACGGCTTCACCCTTGTCATGCTTCTGAAGGCCGACCATCTAGCCAGAACAGGGGCTTTGCCCGAGGCGCTGGCGGCGTTAATGCTGCGCGACGCGTGACGTGTTCACAGGTTGCGGACCTAACGTCTGCAACCAACCGGAGGTAGCCGCATGGCCGACCGTCGCCCGATTGCCGATGAAGCGTCACCTGGATCCGGGCTCGAGCCGGGATCCGGACTTCAGCCGGGAACGCCGCCGCCGGTCTGGAACCGGTTGCGGTTCGATGCGCGGCAGGCGCTTGAGCGGGAGCCGGTCCTGGCCAGCTATATCGCCGCCTCCATCCTCAATCATGACAATCTGGCCGAGGCTCTGGCCTATCATCTGGCGCTGAAGGCGGGCGGGCAGGACGTGTGCGCCATGCAGATCCGCGAGATCTGCGAGGACGCCTACCGCGACACGCCGTCCATCGTCGCGGCGGCCGAGCGCGACCTGCAGGCCGTGCTGGACCGCGATCCGGCCACCCGCACGACGCTGCAGCCCTTCCTGTTCTTCAAGGGGTTCCTGGCGCTGCAGACCCAGCGCGTCTCGCACTGGCTGTGGGACCAGGGCCGCGACACGCTCGCCTTTTTCCTTCAGAGCCGGACTTCGGAACTCTACGGCGTCGACATCCACCCGGCGGTGCCGATCGGCAGCGGCGTGTTCATCGACCACGCCACCGGCATCGTCGTTGGCGAGACCGCCCGTATCGGGGACGACGTCTCCATGCTGCAGAGTGTGACGCTGGGCGGCACAGGCAAGGAGCTGACCGATCGCCACCCCAAGATCATGCGCGGCGTGCTGATCGGCGCGGGCGCCAAGGTGCTGGGCAACATCACGGTTGGCGAGGACGCCCGGATCGGCGCAAGCTCCGTGGTGCTGACGGATGTTCCGCCGCGCTGCTCGGTTGCGGGCGTGCCGGCCAAGCCCGTGGGCGGCGCCTGCGTGGCGCCCGCCAAGACGATGGACCAGGATTTCCTGCATCGTTGAGGCGGGGGGCGTTCGGCTTCGCCTGACGCGCAGCTGCAGTCCTTCTGACTGCAACGCAGTTCGGATGGGGTTGGCGCCCGCGGCCGTGGCGGCTATGGGGACGTCAAAGTTCGACCCGCCCCGGAGGCCTGCCCATGAAGCCCGAAGACACCAAGCGCGTCGAAGCGTACCTGAAGCGCACGCTGAACCAGAAGATCGTGCTGGCCGCCCGCCCACGCGTTAACGACAGCGTCGAGATGCTGATCGATGGCGAGCATGTCGGTCTGGTCTATCTCGTCGAGGACGAGGGCGAGATCTCCTACCAGGTGGAGATGACCATCCTTCAGGAAGACCTCGAGGGCTGACGTCCGCCGCCTGCGGGCTACTGCACGTAGGTCTGCCGCGCATAGACGGGCGCTGACGTGATGGCGGCGATCTTCTCCGTGCCATCGATGGCGGCGCCCAGCAGCCCGCCTTTGGCCTTCAGCGACACCTGCGTGGTCTTGTTGAGGCTTTCCGACAGCAGCGTTTCGCCTGCACTCTGGCCGCGATAGTTGCGCCAGAACTCGGGGTTCCTGCCCGAGTAGACCTTTACGTCCAGAGGGGCGAGGGTCGGCACGCCCCGCTGATAGGCGATGTCAAAGTCGACCACGTCTCCATTGGCGCTCCGGACGCGCCAGTGTTCCTCCACCGTGGTCTCGAGCCCTCCGTCCCGGATGACGTCCTTTGAGGACTGGGAGAGGGTCACCTCCCCCGGGGTGTAGACCTGGTAGGCGCCGGGCGTGCCGGACGGGTCGGTCGAGCTGCCGCCGACAACCATGCTGCGGACCTCGCCTGTCTGGGCATTGCGTGCGCCAACGACGAGCACCATCAGGCGATTGGCGCCCCTGCCAAGCGGGCCGCCCTGAGGATCCAGCTGCAGCGTCCGGTTCATGAAGATGACGGAGAGGTTCGGACGGCCGGGCGCGGCGGCGGGAACCCAGCCTGCCGGCAGGAACGCCTGCGCGGCTTCGGGCTTCACGACGAGCGAGAGGCTGATGCGTTGCTCGGATACGATCGTCTCGGTCTGGGTCTCGGCGTGCGCCGAAACGAGCGGAAATGCCATCGCCAGGGCGGCGGCGGCCAGGATGAAGGCTAGCCTCTTCACGGATCATTCTCCCCCGAGGTCGACCGGTGCGTCGCCGGTTCATTCCTTGTCCGCTCACCCAACCAGAAGCGCCTGCCTGCGTCCAGTCGTGCAGGCCTGCCGCCACGGCGCCGGTTGACCTTGTCACTGTCAGGTCTAGCGTCTCCCCAACGAAAAGGGGAGAAACGCCATGTTGCGTGCGATGGTTCTGGGCTGTGCTCTGCTTGGGGTGGCTGCAGGCGGATGCGCGGCGGCGCCTGATGCGGGACAGGAGACTGCGGCGGTGACCTATCAGGACAAGTACGCCTCGAATGGCGATGTGAAGATTCACTATGTGGCGGGCGGGGAAGGCCCGCTGGTGGTGATGATCCACGGCTTTCCGGACTATTCGGGAAGCTGGGCCAAGCTGATGCCGGCGCTGTCGGACGGCTATCGCGTCGCCGCGATGGACACGCGGGGCTACAATCTTTCCGACAAGCCGGCGGGGCAGGACGCCTACGCGATGCCCAACCTGGTGGGCGACGTGGCCGCCATCATCAAGGCGGAAGGCCGGGACAAGGCGATCGTCATCGGCCACGACTGGGGCGCCGCGATCGCCTGGCAGTTCGCGTTCGCCAGGCCGGAAATGCTGGACAAGCTGGTGATCCTGTCTGTTCCGCACCCCACGACGTTCGCGAAGGAAATGGCGAGCAATCCTCAGCAGCAGGCCAACAGCGCCTATGCGCGCAACTTCCAGCAGGAGGGCTCCGAGACGCGCCTGACCGCCGAAGGACTGGCCGGCTGGGTGCAGGATCCGGCAGCGAAGCCGAAGTATATTGAGGCGTTCAAGCGCTCCAGCTTTGCTGCCATGATGAACTATTACCGGATGAACTATCCGCGCACGACGAGCCCGCAGTCGGCTGCGGCCCCGCCTCCGCCGCCGCTGAATGTTCCGCTGCTGGTGATCCACGGCATGAAGGATACGGCGCTGCTGGCCTCGGGCCATAGCGGCACGTGGGAGTACGTCACGAAGGACACCACCATCCTCATGGTCCCAGACGCGGGCCACTTCGTGCAGCATGACGCGGCCCCGCTCGTGAACCGGACAATCCGCGACTGGCTGGATGCGCGCGGCAAGCCGATGCAGCAGAGCGAGCATCAGACAGGCTGGAAGCCCGGCGAGGCTGGGGCGTTCTTCGGCTAGCTGGCGTCTGACGGTTGCGGATGGCGCCAGCAGCCCGATGTGTTGACCCCTGTTGTCATTCCGGGAGCCGCCCCCGGGACCGGCCTTAGGCCGGTCTGAGGGCAGGCTACGTGGCTATCTGGACTCCAGAACGGTCTGCGACCAGGGGCGCGAGTCTGGATTCCGGGTCGGCGGACTTTTGGTCCTTGCCCGGAACGACATCCTCGAGTCATGCATTGGGCGCCATTACAACAAGTTGCTGCAGCCTGTGGTTTACCGGCGGTGGCGTGGCCAATAGGCTTGGCGGCCGTCTGCTGGAGCCTTTCATGAAACGTGCGCTGTCCGCCTGCCTCGTCCTCGCCAGCCTCGCACCCGGCGCCTTTGCCCCGGCGTTTGGTGAGGAGGCCGGGAAGGGCAGCTATGAGGCTGCTCTCGATTGCGCCGGGCGGTTCAAGTGGCTGCTGGATGCGTCAGCCGGCGGACAGCCGCCGCTCAACGGCTATACGCTGGACCAGCGCGTGAAGGCTGCAACAAGGCTGGAGGCCAGGGTGCGCGAGCTGGCGCCGGCTGCGGGCGTCTCCAGCGGTGCGGTGGCCGGGGCAATTCTCGACATTGCGGACGCAACCACGGAGCTGTTCTTCAGCGACCCTGACAAGGTTGAGGGCATGCTTACGACTTGCAGGCCGATGGCGGGGATCGAGTGACCTCGCCAGACGCGAGAACGAAAAACGGCGTCTCTCGCGAGACGCCGTTTCTGTGTCTGCGAATGCGCAAGACCTACTGGGCCAGCGCCTTCTTCACGCTTTCGAGGCTGGCGGCGAAGTGGTCGTCGGCAGCCTTGCCTGAGAGCTGTTCGGTGAGCACGGCGGCAGCGGCGCGCGAGGCGGTCTGTACGGCGGTGATCTTCACGTCGCGGATCGCTTCGGCTTCGGCGCGGGCGATGCGGTCCTCGGCCATCTTCTGGCGGCGGGCGATGGAATCGTTGAGCTGGGCCGTCGCGGTGGCGGCGAGCTGGGCGGCTTCCTTGCGGGCGGCCTCGACGATGGCTTGGGCGTCCGTCTCGGCTTCAAGCTGGCGGCGCTTGGCGTCTTCGAGCTTGGCCTCGGCTTCCTTGCGGAGCGCTTCGGCGGCGGCGAGTTCACCGGCGATCTTGGCGGAGCGGTCGTCGAGCTGCTTGCCGATCATGTTCGGAATCTTCCGCCAGACCAGAAGTCCGAGGAAGATCACCAGACCGACGAGGGCCCAGAATGCGGGGTCGGCGTAGAAGGCCGTGGTGGCGGCTTCGGCGGCTGCGTGGGTGTCGTGTTCCATGGTTTTCCCCGATCAGCCGGCAAGCGCGGCGGAGACCGCCCGCTTGACGCGGGCTGCGTCCGGCGAAGTTCCCGTCAGCTTCTCGACGATGTCGGAAGCGACTTCCTCAGAGACGGCCGAGACGTTGGCCATGGCGGTCGCTCGAAGATCTGCAATTCGGGATTCAGCGGCCGCAAGCTTCACCGCAAGGTCCGCCTCGACCTTCTTGGTTTCGGCGGCGACGCGGGCGTCGGCTTCCGCCTTGGCCTTTGAAGCGGTGTCGCGGGCCCTGGCGCGGGCTTCGGCGATCTGGGCCTCGAACGCCTTGACCGAGGACTCGGCCTGGGTGTTCAGGGCGGATGCGCCCGCGAGGTCCGCCGCTATGGCTTCCTCGCGGTTCGCAATGGCGGTCTGGATCTTCGGGAGGAAGAGCTTTGACAGGACGAAATAGAGAACGCCGAACGTGATCGCCAGCCAGAAGATCTGGGACGGAAACGTGTCGAGTTGCTCGAACGGGGGAAACCCGCCGCCGGATGCATGGTCTGCCGCTTCAGTCGCCACGTTTGGCTCCTACAGGTCCTGATCGTCCAAGAGATCGAACCGGCCCTCCCGAAGAAGGGCCGGGGGAAATCAGACGGCGAAGATCAGAACGAAGGCGATAACGAGGCCGAAGATGCCCAGAGCTTCCGTAACGGCGAAGCCGAAGATCAGGTTGCCGAACTGGGCCGGGGCGGCCGACGGGTTGCGCAGGGCGCCTTCGAGGTAGGTCGCGAAGATGTTGCCAACGCCGAGGGCGGCGCCGAGCATGGCGAAGCAGGCGAGACCTGCGCCGATGTAGTTAAGACCTTCCATCTGTATCTCTCCTGGAAAGATGGCCCGAAATTCTGGAGCCCGTGAATACGAAATGACCTGAGCGGTCAAGGCGAAGTGTTGTCCCAGTGTCCGGGGCTAGTGCCCCGGATGGAGCGCATCGTTGAGGTAGACGCAGGTCAGCAGGGCGAAGACGTAGGCCTGCAGGAACGCCACCAGGAATTCGAGAGCAGTAATGCCGACAACCAGAGGCAGGACGAGGCCGACGCCCATCACGGCGCCGAGGACGCCGATGCCGGCGGTCAGCATCGGGATGAAGCCGGCAAAAATCTTCAGGGCGACGTGACCAGCGAGGATGTTGGCGAACAGACGCATGCCGAGCGAAAGGGGGCGCGACAGGAACGAGAAGATCTCGATGATGGCCACGAACCAGAGGATGTAGCCGGGGACGCCCGACGGCGTGAATATCTTGAGGAACTTGAAGCCGTTCTTCCAGACGCCGATGACCACGACCAGCAGGATGGTGAACAGCGCCATCGCGCCGGTGACGGCGATGTGGCTGGTGGTGGTGAAGAAGTAGGGGAACATGCCGAGGATGTTCGCCACGAAAATGAACGAGAAGAGCGTAAAGACCAGCGGAATGAAGGGCTTGCCGTCGGCGTGGTTGATGTCGCGGACGATGCCGGCGACGAAGCCGTACCAGATTTCGGCCAGCGACTGCATGCGGTTCGGCACGGTCTGCATGCGCGAGGTGGCGAGCGCCATGAAGACGAGGATCGTTGCGACACCGATCACCATCCAGAGCGCGGAGTTGGTGAAGGAGAGGTCCAGACCGCCCAGTTCAAAGTGGAACAGGCGCGAAATCTGGAACTGGTGCATCGGGTCGGTGGCGACCATCAATCCTCTGCCCATGTTCAAACGCCCCGTTCCTTGTCGACCGTGTCAGGTCCCGGCCCTGCTGGAGCCGCTTCTGTTTCCGCGTCCTTCTGTACGGCGGCAGCCTGCCGCACAACGTTCCGGACACCCGTTATGAATCCCAGCACAAGGCAGATGACGAGGCCCCACGGCGAAAAGCCGAAAAGAGCATCGACGCCCCAGCCCAGGACGGCTCCGACGATGATGGCGGCTACGAAGTCCGTCCCCATCCGGAAGCCAAGACCCATCCCCTTGCCAGCTGCGGCGTTCGAGGACGGACGAGACCGTTCCTCAAGCTTCGCCCGGGCTGAGGCGATCCGCTTTTCCAGATCGTCGCCCATCGGATTATCCGTCGCTGGGGTGGGGAATTCGGTCCGACCCTGTACGATCCGGCGCGCGCCAGACCGTGGCGGGAACCTATACAGCGGCGCTGATTCCAGTCAATCGAATGCAGGCGCTTTCTGGGCGCTGTAACACCTTGATTTTAATGACATTGCGTGCGCGATTACGCCGCATGTGACAGTCCGGGGCCGAAATGGAGCCTGTCGCGCTCAAAACGTGCTTCCGTGGCCGGGCGATTGCCGGGGGCGCTCGGGCCAGGCCGCATCCGGCCCGGGACCTTAAAGCGGGACCGGCGTGGCGCTTCATGAACCATACCGGATCGCGAGGCTGCGTCACAGCCTGTCACAAAGGTGAGCTAACCTGTCGCCGGAGGTGGGACGTGCGCAAATCCGCCAGACTGACGTTGACGGGTATGTGGCTGGCTCTTGGGCTTGCCGCCTGTTCGACTGCGCCGAAGCCCGATCCTGCGGTCCCGGCACGATTTGACGTCGTGGTGTTCGGCGATACGCCCTACACGGCCGCCGACCGGGAGATGGTGGCGCGTGCGATCCCTGCAACCCGGGCCCTCGATCCGTCCTTCGTGCTGCATGTCGGCGACTACCAGTCCGGCAGCGAGGTGTGCGGCGAACACGATGCACGCTTTCAGTCCCTGCTGGCCGCGCTCGCGCCCCTGCCGGTGATCTACACGCCCGGCGACAACGAGTGGACCGATTGCGACAGGAAGACCGATCCGGCGACGGGGCAGCCCTTCTCCGAACTGAAGCGGCTGGATATGCTGCGCCTGATGCACTTCAGCCGGGACGTGGCGGTTCCGCCGGGCATGACCTATGCGCGATCGCGCGGGCTGCCGGAAAACGCCCGTCTCGACTACGCAGGCGTGACCGTCGTTACCGTCAACGTCAGCGCAACGAACAACGGGCGCGACGCCGTCATGGGCGACGATCTCAAGCGGGCGGCCCGGGCGGCAGACGTCCGCGACCGGGCGAATGTGCGCTGGCTGAAGGCCGTATTCGAGCGGGCGAGACGGCGGCAGGCCCAGGCCGTGATCGTGGTGATGCAGGCCGACATGACTGTGACCGGAGAGGCGCCGCCGTGCCGCGACGCCATCGCGACCAGTGACGGACGCAAGTGCGACGGGTTCTTTCAAGTCCGCCGGGCGCTGGTTGCACAGGCGCAGCGATTCGGGCGGCCGGTGTTGCTGGTGCACGGAGATACGGATCCCTTCAGTCTGACCCGGGGAGATCGGGGCGCCGAGAATCTGTGGCGGCTCAACGCTGCCGGAGACGCCGGGATCGATGAAACCACGCAGAAACCCTACGGGGTCGCGGATGTCACCCGGCTCAGCATAGACTTGTCCGAGCCGGTCCCCTTCCGCGCTGTGGGCCTGCTGACCGGTCGGCAGGCGGACTGATCCGATCGCTGCAACCGGCAGGGAGCCCGGTCAGGCTGCGACCAGCCGTTCGGCGGCTTCGAGGTCCACCGAGACCAGTCGCGACACGCCACGTTCCTGCATCGTGACGCCGTAGAGCCTGTCCATCCGGGACATGGTGACGGCGTTGTGGGTGATGACGATGAAGCGGGTGTCGGTGCGTTTGCGCATCTCGTCGAGCAGCCGGCAGAAACGGTCGACGTTGGCGTCGTCGAGGGGGGCGTCCACCTCGTCGAGCACACAGATCGGGGCGGGGCGTGAGAGGAAGACCGCGAAGATCAGGGCGGCGGCTGTCAGCGCCTGCTCGCCACCGGACATCAGGGCCAGAGTGCCCAGCCGCTTGCCGGGCGGGGAGGCGTAGATTTCGAGGCCGGCGTCGAGCGGGTCTTCGCTCTCGGTCAGGCGCAGCTCGGCCTCGCCGCCGCCGAACAGGGCGGTGAACAGCGACCGGAAATGGGCGTGGACCTTCTCGAACGCCTCGAGCAGGCGGGCGCGGCCTTCATGGTTGAGGGCGTTCACGCCTTCGCGCAGCTTGGCGATGGCGGCGACGAGGTCGTCGCGCTCCTCGACCTGGATGCCCATGCGGCCCGTGATTTCGGCCAGCTGGTCGTCGGCCTCCATGTTGACGGCGCCGAGCTGGTCACGCTCGCGGCGAAGCTGGTTGAGGCGGGCGTCCATGGTCGAAGCATCAGAGGGGGCTTCGTCGTCGGGCCCTGCAGAGGCGGCCACCAGCGTCTCCAGAGCTTCCAGTTCGCGGTTGAACTGGGCGCGCACTGTTTCGGCGATCTCGACTTCCCGGCGGACGGCGCCTTCGAGGCGGGCGTCGGCACGCACCAGGGCTTCGCGGGCAGAGGAGGCGTCGTCGCGGGCTGCGCGCGCTGCAATCTCGGCCTGCCTCAGCGTGGCGTCGGCTTCGGCCAGTGCGTCTGCAGCGGCGCGGCGCTGTGCGTCGGCGGCGTCTGCCTCGGCGGCCAGCGAGTCGAGCTGGGCCTGCAGGGCTTCGGGCTGGCCTTTTGCGTCGTCGTGGAGGGCGCGGGTGTCGGTGATGGAGAGGTTGAGCTTCTGGATGTGGCCTTCAGCGGTGGCGGCGCGGCTCGACCATTCATCGCGGTCGCGGGTGAGGGCGGAGCGGAGGGCGGCAGCGCGTTCGGTTTCGCGGCGGTGGTGTTCGACGGCGGAGGCGGCCTGATGCTGCGCCTCGCGCAGGCTTGTAACGCGGACTGACAGCTCGATCACCACCGCCTTGTCGGCGTCGCTGGGGCCGGATGCGAGGCTTGCTTCGGCATTGGAGACTGCAGTGGCGGCGGCCTCGCGCTCCTGATGCAGGCGCGCGAGGGAATCCCTCAGAGAGGCGGCTTTCAGGCTGAGACGCTCGATGTCCTGTTCGGCGCGCAGGGCGGCTTCCCGAGCGTCGGATGCTGCGCGCATCGCTTCGGGCAGGGAGCGGCGCGACGCCATCTGCCGGGTCTCGGCGTCCGTCAGGTTTTTCGACGCGGCGTTACGCGCAGCCAGAGCGGATTGGAGCGCAGCTTTCGCGGGGGCCAGATCGGCGGCACACTGGTCGCGCCGTGTTTTCTGGGCGAGGCGCTCGGCAGCTGGCAGCGGCGCGTCGGAGCGGCGAACGAAGCCATCCCAGCGCCAGACGTCGCCTTCGATGGAGACCAGGCGCTGGCCCGCGGAGAGGCTCTGCTGCAGGCGGTCGCCATCTTCGCGCGGTACGACCCCGCACTGGGCCAGCCGGAGACGGAGGACGAAGGGCGCCTGGACCAGATCGGACAACGCACGCGCGCCGTCAGGCAGGGAGCCGCCCGCCCGGCCGCCTCGCGCCGACCAGTGGGCAGGCGCTTCCGGCGCCTCCGGAGCTTCAAGGTCCGAGTCGAGCGCGGCGGCGACAGCGCGTTCCAGTCCGGGGGCATGGATCGAGTCGAGTACGGGGGGGCCGAATGTGTCGGCGCTGCGGCGGAGCAGGCGGTCGAGGCCGGCGATCTCGGCCTCGAGCTGTCCCACCTTGCGTTCAGCGGCGTGAACGGCGGGCGTGGCGCGGGCTTCGTCCGTGCGGGCCTGATCGACGGCGCGATTGATGGCGGCGATGGAGGACTGGAGGTCTTCGGCGCGCTTCTGGGCGGTGTCCCGGCGCTCGATAGCGGCCTCCCGGGCCTCGCGCAGGCGCGCTTCGTCTCCGAGGCCAGATATGGCGGCCTCTGTCCGGGCCATCTCGGTGTCGATTCGGCCGAGGCGAGCCTTTTCACGCTCGACCTGCTGGCGGGCTGCGGCGGCGAGCGCATCAGCGCGCGAGAGGGCGTCACGCTTCTCGGCCAGGTGGCGATCGGCGCTGGCCAGGTCTTCGCGGGCGCGGTCGAGCGTCGCGGCGAGTTCGCCGGACGTGCGCGCCACAGAGACAAGATCTTCAGGCGGGACGAGGCTGAGTTCGCGGGCGGCGCGGTCGGCGCGTGAGCGGGCGTCGTCGCGCTGGGCGACCTCGCGGGCCATCTCGCTTTCGAGGCGCTTGAGGTCCGCCTCGAGGCGGCGGACCGCGTCACGGGCATGATCGCGTTCGGCGCTGAGGCGGGACTGGCGCACCTTCAGCGCGCCGAGACGTCCGGCGGCGTCAGACTCGGTGTTGCGCAAAGGGTCGATGGCGGAGCGGGCTTCGAGTTCGGCGGTGGTGGCGGTGGCCACGGCGAGCACGGTGCGGTCTTCGCCGGCTTTGGCTTCTTCGAGCGTGCGGCGGGCATCCAGCGTTTCGACGACTGCGCTACGCCAACGAGCGGCGGCGAGGCGCGCCTCCAGCGCGGCGATGCTGTCCGACAACTCGCGATAGCGGCGGGCCTTGCCGGACTGGCGTTTCAGGGCGGCAGCCTGGCGCTCGACCTCAGCCATGATCTCGGCCAGGCGGTCGAGGTTTTCCTCGGCCGCTTTGAGCTTGAGTTCCGCCTCGTGGCGGCGGGCGGCGAGGCCGCCGATGCCGGCGGCTTCCTCGAGGATGCGGCGGCGATTCTGCGGTTTCGACGCGATCAGCTCGGAGATCTGCCCCTGACGGACGAGGGCGGGCGAGTTGGCGCCGGTGGAGGCGTCGGCAAAGAGGATGTGGACGTCCTTGGCGCGGACCGTGCGGCCATTGATGCGGTAGGTGGAGCCGACGCCCCGACGGATGAGGCGGCTGATTTCAAGCCGGTCATCCTCGTTGAATTCGGCGGGCGCCGTGCGGTCGGTGTTGTCGAGGATCAGCTCGACCTCGGCGCTTTCGCGGGCGGGACGTTCGGTGGTGCCCGAGAAGATCAGGTCATCCATCTCGCCGCCGCGCATGGCGCGGGCGGACGATGCGCCCATCGCCCAGCGCAGGGCTTCGAGCAGGTTGGACTTGCCGCAGCCATTGGGACCCACCACGCCGGTGAGTCCGGTCTCGATCGGCACATCGACCGGGTCCACGAAGGACTTGAAGCCCGCGATTCGGAGACCGACGAGATGCACGGGCGGGCGGTTTTCCTGTGACTAGGGTGCAGGAGCCGGGGCGGGCTCGACCGGAGCGGCCGGCGCCGCGCCGGGGTTCAGCCTGGCCTCGATGGCTGCGGACAGACCCTCGAAGGTGTGGCCATCCTCGATCTTTTCCCCATTCAGGAAGATCGACGGCGTACCCGTCACCTGCATGGAGCGGGCTTCCTCGATGGTCTTGTTCACGAAGTCCTGGACCGGCTTGTTGTTGACGCAGGAGCGGACCTGTTCCGGATCGAGGCCGTGGCGGCCCCCGACGGCGACCAGGATCGGGCCGGCATTGCCTTGCTGGGCGCCCTCCATGAGCTCGTGCCAGTTGGTGAAGATGTCGTCGACCACGGCATAGTAACCGTCTTCACCGGCGCAACGCGCGATGGCCGTGCCGGCGACTGCGATCTCGGCGGGGGCGGTGGGGAAGTCCTTCAGGATGTACTTCACCTTGCCGGTGTCGATGTAGGTCTCCTTGATCCGCGGCATGACCTGTTTCCAGAAGTCGCGGCAGTGCGGGCAGGTGAGCGAGGCAAACTCGGTCATCGTCACCGGCGCCGCGGCGTCGCCCATCACGACATCGGTGAGAACCGGGTTGACCGGAACGAGATCGGCTGCTGCGCCGCCGTTTCCCGCATCCTCTGTGCAGGCCGCGACGCCCAGAGCCAGCACCGCCACGGCGAGCGGGGCGAAACGGCGGGTGATCGAGGCGAATGCGGACATGAACGGCTCCCGGAAATTTCTCGTGTCACGGGAGAATCTGGATTTTCCCGCGTTCGTCTGTATTGGCAGGCCTGTTTGGCTTTGGGAACCCGGCGGGTCAACGGCGCGCATGGCTGCGGTTGAAGCGAGGACTTTCAATTCTTCTTCAGGTGCGACCGAACACAGCAGCCATTCGCGGCCGGTCGTAGTCCAGCAGCCAGCCGTCAAATCGGCGATGCAGCGGTGCAATCAGGTCAATTCTCGATCCACGCACATCCGCTCCACGGTCGTCGTACGGATGGAACAATACCTCCTGCTGCAGGTCAGTCAGGAAGACGCTGGTGCGGCCGCGAGGCTGGATCGGCATCTCGCTGGCGATCACCGACCAGAGCAGTGCGTTGCGCATTGACCGGTCGCCAACATTGACTGCGCGCCAGATCATGTTTGGCTTGCTAGTTGATCTCGCAGAGAGCGGCGCGCGCCACTCGGGCTGGATTTGCGATCCGCGAAATCCAAGTGCGTCCAGGCTAGCAAAGTGCCGGCGGGTCGACGCCGCGAGAAACGCTACAGTCGGATCGTCGCCAAAGATGGCGTCCGCGAGAGTGCGTGCCCGGTCGAGCGCTTCAAGAAAGCGAGGCACAGGTTGATCAATGCCGTCGAACCGGTCTGGTCCAAGCTGGAAACGAAGCCAGTACGGACTTTCGCGCAGCGCAATGTCCCAACTATCGTCAAACACTGGGGCTACTTGCGCTTCGGGCGTGTGGCGGGTTGGGCCAGCACGGCTTCGCCCAGCTGCGCGAGCGCCTTGTTGAGCGGCCCGGTCTTCACGCTGACAAGGCTTTCGGTGAGGTTGACGCGCTGCTCCTCGGTCAACTTCGGCGGCGGCGTTTTCGGCTTTGGCGGGGCGCCGGCGGTCTGGTCGATCTTGATCTTCACAATGTCGTATCCGGTCGCCATCCGGACCTTCTGCAGGATGCCTTCCTGCGCGTGCTGGATCATCGGGGCGGCGGCGGAGGGCGCCCGGATGTGGAGGGTGGCTCCGCCTTTGGCCGGCTGGACGCGGATCGGGTGCGTCACAGCCGCCAGCCGCTGGCCGACAATCTCCGGCCACTGCGCGGCCAGCGTGCCCGGCGAGGGGCCGGCGACCTTGAGGATCGGCTGCATGGCTTTCTGCAGGGCGCGCGCGAACGGCGGCGTGACGCCAAGCGGACGGGCCCTTGTTTCGAGGACCAGCTTGCGGGCCTCGAGTTCTTCTCGCGTTCGCTGCCATTTCGGCTGATCGGTCATCAGGCTATTCCTCACAGCATGAATCGCTCGAAACCGTCGGCCCGGCAAGCGGATGCGTCAGTCTTCCGCGACATCTGCGCATCCATGGATGTGTGGTACCGCGCAACCGCGCGCAAGTTGCCGTGGCGGCTGGGGCCTGCAGAGCGCGATGCGGGGGTGCGGCCCGACCCCTATCTGGTATGGCTGTCCGAAGTGATGCTGCAGCAGACGACGGTGCCGCATGCCGCACCGTATTTCCTTGCGTTCCGGGAGCGCTGGCCTGCGGTCGAGGCGCTGGCTGCGGCGGACTGGGAGGAGGTGTCTGCGGCGTGGGCGGGGCTGGGATACTACAGCCGCGCGCGGAACCTTCACGCGGGGGCCAAGGCTGCAGCCGCGACGGGATTTCCCGACAGTCTCGAGGGACTTCGGGCGCTGCCGGGGGTTGGGCCCTATACGGCGGCGGCCGTCGCCGCCATCGCGTTCGACAGACCTGTGGCGCCTGTGGACGGCAATATCGAACGCGTTGTGTCGCGACTGTTCGCCATTTCCTCGGATGGAACCGAGGCCGGGTGGCGGGCGGCAAAGAAGATTATTGCGGCGCGGGCGCAGGAGGTCTTCGACGCGCTGCCTGCTGGACAGAGGGCCGGCGACCTTGCGCAGGCGCTGATGGATCTGGGGGCGACGGTATGCACGCCGAAGAACCCGGCCTGCACGGCGTGCCCGTTGTTTGACGTCTGCGAGGCGCGGCGGGAGGGTTCGCCCGGCCGCTATCCGGTCAAGGCTGCGAAAGCGGCCCGGCCCGTGCGGTATGGCGCGGCGTTTGTAGCGACGCGCGGGGGGCAGGTTCTGCTGGAGCGGCGTCCGCCGAAGGGGTTGCTGGGCGGCATGCTGATGCCGCCATCCACCCCCTGGACGGAGACGCTTCCGGTCGAGGCGTCAGAATCGGCGCCGCTCGCCCTGGACTGGCGACGGGTCGGGGAGGTCGAACATGTCTTCACCCACTTCGCGCTGAAGCTGGAGGTGTGGACGGCCGAAGCCTCCGACGGGACGGATGGTCTTTGGACCCCGCAGGCCGAGGCGCTGACCGCCTTGCCGACTGTTGGCCGGAAGGCGGTCAGGCTGGCGTTGAAGGGTTAGGCGGTCTTCTGCGTCCGTGTCGCCCAGAGGGAGAACAGGATCGCGCCGCCGAGAAGGGCGATCGTGGTCGCGAGAGACCAGTGCGCTTCGAGGTACGGAACGAGCTTCAGTTCCTTGTGGAGGCCGAAGTTCCAGATGATCTTCACGCCGATCAGCACAAGCACCGCCGAGAGGCCGTATTTCAGGTAGGCGAAGCGTTCGACCGCCGCCGCCAGCATGAAGTACATCGAGCGCAGTCCGAGGATCGCGAAGATGTTCGAGGTGTAGACGATGAACGGGTCCCGGGTGACGGCGAAGATCGCCGGCACGCTGTCGACCGCGAAGATGATGTCCACGAACTCGATGGTCACCAGGGCCAGCAGAAGCGGCGTTCCGTAGAGCACCATCTTGCCGGTGGCGTCGGGTTTCCGGACCAGGAAGTTGTGGTTGGTGATCTCCGGAGTGATCGGCAGGAAGCGCTTCACGAGGCTGACCACCGGGTTGGAGGACATGTCCTTGTGCTCGGCTTCCTTGCCCAGCACCATCTTCGCGCCGGTAAAGATCAGCATGACGGCGAAGAAGTAGAGCACCCAGGTGAACTGGTTCACCACGGTCGCGCCGACGCCAATGAAGATGCCCCGGAACACGATGGCCCCGATGATGCCCCAGAAGAGCACGCGGTGCTGGTACTCCCGCGGGACCGCGAAGTATCCGAACACCATTGAAATGACGAAGATGTTGTCGAAGGCCAGCGCGGTCTCGAGCAGGTAACCCGTGAAGTACTGGATCAGCGCAGCCTGATTCAGGTTGTCGGTGGCGTCGTAGAAGGCCGGGTCGGGTTCATAGCCGAAATAGACATAGGCTCCGAACGCGATGGCAAGCGAGGCGAACGCCGCCCACATCATTCCGCTCTTGGCCGGGGAGACGACCTCGTCGTGGTTGTTGACCACACCGAGATCGAGCCAGAGCAGTACGCCGACGACAGACAGAAACGCCGCCCACAGCCACAGGGGCTGCCCGGCGGCTTCAATAGCCAGGAATTCCATTGGAGGTTATCTCCGAAACGGTGCGCTGCGTCGGCGCGTTGGGCATTGCGCCCGCCCAAATGTCCGACATCGCGCATGCCGCCGCACGCGCCAGAGGGGCCCGGACCGTATTCGAGCCCCATAGATGCCGGTCGTCCCACACCCTTTCAAGGGGAATCCCGGATCACAACGGCGCGAGTTTTCAGGAAAAGCGGTCTCAATCCTGGTTTTAGCTTTTCGCGCTGCACAGACGGGCGGCGGCGCGTATAGTCGCGCCCAGAGACGTGATCTGAACTCCGGCGAGGACGCCTGCCATGACCGACCAGCCCCCACCTGTCCGCCTCGACCCGCCTGGCCGGGGCCGCATCTACGAGAGTGTTCTGGATACGATCGGGAATACGCCCCTGGTGCGCGCCCGCCGCTTTGCGGAAGCCGAGGGGATCGTCGCGGACCTGCTGCTGAAGCTGGAGTTCTTCAATCCGCTCGCCAGCGTCAAGGACCGGATCGCGCTGGGCATGATCATCGACATGGAACGTGCGGGGAAGATCGTCCCGGGAGGCACGACCCTGATCGAGCCAACCTCGGGCAATACGGGTATCGGCCTTGCGTTTGTGGCGGCCTCGCGCGGCTACAAGTGTATTCTGGTCATGCCCGAGTCGATGTCGATCGAACGGCGCAAGATGCTTGGACTGCTGGGAGCGCAGCTGGAACTGACGCCGCGCGAGAAGGGCATGAAGGGCGCAATCGAACGAGCCCGGGAGTTGCTGGAGGTCACCCCCAACTCGGTCATGCCGAGCCAGTTCGACAACCCGTCAAATCCGGCCATCCATGACCGTACGACCGCGGAAGAGATCTGGAAGGATACCGGAGGCGAGGTCGACATCATCGTGTCGGGCGTCGGGACGGGCGGTACGTTCACGGGCTGCGCACGCACGCTCAAACCGCGCCGTCCCGGGTTGAGGATGGTTGCCGTGGAGCCGGAGAAGTCGCCTGTGATGTCGGGCGGCGCGCCCAGCCCACACGTCATTCAGGGCATCGGGGCAGGGTTCATTCCGGCCAACATGGACACCTCCCTCATCGACGAGATCCAGAAGGTTTCCAACGAGCGCGCGCTCGACCTCGCCCGCCTGGTCGCCCGGCTGGAGGGGCTTGCGGTGGGCATCTCGTCCGGAGCCGCCCTGGCCGCGGCCGTCGAGGTTGGCAAACGGCCCGAGAACGCCGGCAAGAAGCTGGTCGTGATCATCCCCTCGTTCGCTGAGCGCTATCTCTCGACAGCGCTCTTCGAAGGCATCGGGTAAGGCAGGATCGGGTTTACCCTGCGGTTCTGCCCAGAGGCATCAAGTCCGGCAGGCGTTGCGCCTGCCGGACTTTTCCGTTTCTAGCGCTTCGGCTTCAGCGCGATGAGCACGTTGCCAGGCGTCTGCGAGAATGACCCGTAACCCGGCTGGACATAGACCGTACCGTTGCCCGCTGCGATCGCGTGTGCGTCGAAGGAGCCGGCCTTGCCTTCCACGCCGTTGTTCGTGGCGATGTCGCCCGCAAAGTCCCTCTGGAAGAGCACTTCGCCGGTCTTGCCGTCAAAGGCATAGAGCTTGCCGTCGAGCGTGCCGGCGACCACGGCTCCGTCCACCACCATGGGCGTGGCCGAGAAGCCGTATTTGAGCTCGCAGTTGATGACCTTCGCCTTGCGCTCCGGGCCGCAATCCGGTTTGGCCGAGAAGCCCCAGAGCTCCTTGCCCGTCGAAATGTCGAAGGCATAGACGCCCGGCTTCTGTTCGGCGCCGACCGGGATCGAGTCGGCGATCGTCAGGTAGACGCGCTGCTTGTCAGCCGCGATCCCCCAGTGGTTTCCGCCCAGCGGCGACCCTTCGCCAACCTTCTTGTTCCACAGCACCTTGCCGGTTTCGGCGTCGAGCGCCCACAGGTCGCCAGACTTCTGGCCAGCCAGAAGAACGTCTTTTGCGCCGAGGCCGAACAGCCCCCCCCTGGTGCGGGAGAGAATGGCCGAGCCGCCGAAGTCGAAGTCGCGGCCGATATTCTTCTCGTCCTGATGCCACGGGCAGTTCGGCCCCGAATCCGCGTCCGACGAGCGGCAGGCCATGTTCCAGACGTCCGACTCCATGGCTTGGAAGCCCCACACCTGCTTGCCGGTATCGAGGTCGATGGCGATCACGGCGTCAGATGTATCGGTGGCCGGCCAGGATGTGTTCTCGCCGGTAGTGACGATGACGCGATTGCGCTTCACGTCGATGGTTGGCGTCGTCCAGATCGGTGCGCCCGAGGGACCCTTCTGCTTGACGCCGGCCGGGCTGACCTGCCCGTTGTACTCGGCGTCGGGCATCGTGTGGTACTCCCACAGGCGCGACCCATCCTTTGCGGACAGAGCTACGACGGCGCCGTGGCCGGTGCAGCATTCAAACTTGGCGTTCATGCCTGAGGCCACGCCAGATGCGGAAATCGGCACGATGATCTTGTCGCGGTAGAGCACGACCGCCGCCCGCACGGAGCCCTCGCCCTTGACCGGCGTGCCCGGAGCCTTCCAGACCAGACCACCGGTTTTTGCATCGACAACATGCACTTCGCCGCGTCCGGCGGTGTAGATGACCACCTTGCGGCCTTCAATCTCGCCATAGGTGAGGGAGGAACGCGAAGGTCCGCCGTCATAGATCCACTTCGCGCAGCCAGCGTCGGCGTCGAGCGCCATCAGCTTGCCGCCGCCGTTCATGAAGACGGTCGATCCGATGACCACCGGGGCGGCGCCCATCGCCTGCACTTTCGGGAAGCCAACCGTCCAGGCGACGTCCAGAGACTTCATGTCTGCGGTAGAGATGCCGGCCTCTGCCGCGGGCAGGTGACGGCTGGATTTCAGATCCGCGCCAAACATCGTCATCGACGGTTTGACGAGGTCGACGGTCCGCTTGTCGGGCGCGCACAGCATCGCCTGGTCCCAGGCGGCGGCGGCCGTCTTCTGGTCTTTGGTCAGGAAGCCGATCAGATTGGTCATGTCGTTCGGCGTGATCCCGGCGGACATGGGCGCCATGACGCCTGTGGTCATCACTTCGCGAAGACGCTCCGGGGACATGCCCTGGATCGTGGAAAGATTGGCGGCCCGAGTCTCGGGGGCCGGGTTGTCGTGGCAAGAGGCGCACCGCGCCTTGTAGGTCGCCTCGCCGGGATGAGGCGTCTGGGCGAAGGCGGGCGTAGCCGCTCCGGCAGCAGCAAATCCGGCAACGAGCGCCAGGGCGCGCAGTGTCGAGCGCAGCTTCATCTATCAATCCTCCCGAGGTCCGGCCCTCTCGCGGTGCTTACGCGCGATTCAGGGCACAGGACCGCAATCCGGCGACACAATCGCCAGCTCTGAGTGAATTTCAACTCGTAGGCGGATCAATTCCGTCGCGACACTTCGACCGCCAACTGCCGGCGGATGTAGTCCGAAATCAGGCTTACAAGGTCCGTCGTGGCGGCTGACGGGCGGTGACCGAACGCGTGGGCTTCGCCGGGGTAGTAGACGTATTCGAGCTTGCCGCCCCGGGCCTGCCAGGCGCGCATCAGATCAAATGTCATATCCTGCGGGATGTTGGAGTCCTCGCCGGGCTGCACCACCAGGATGGGCGGCAGCGCCTTCGACTCGCCGGATGTCACGATGCGCTGGATGGAGGCGTCCCACATCGCATCCTCGGTTGGGAAGTAGCGCTGGGTGAGATCGACGAGCTGTTTGACGCCTGCGCGTTTTGCGTAGCGAAAGCGCGCGGCGGGGTCCGAGACCGGCCACATGGCGACAACGTAGTCGACGGTCCCGTCGATATCATCGTGCGGCGCAAACCTGCCGGCCGCGTCGGAAACCGGCGTCCCCTTATGCTGGGGCGCGTCTGGCCGGAGCGCCGCGAGCAGGGCGAGATGGGCGCCGGACGAGGAGCCTATGAGACCGATCTGCTCAGGGTCTGCGCCCAGCTTCTGCGCATTCAGGCGGACCCAGCGGACGGCAGCAGCCACGTCGGCGCTGCCCGCCGGATGCTGGAAGTCGGGGGACTGGCGAAAATCAACGGACACTACCAGCAGGCCGGATTTCGCCAGTTCGCGGCAATAGAGTGCGTCGCTTGTCCGGTCATAGGCGCCCCAGGCGCCGCCATGCACATCGATCAGGACCGGCAGCGGACCTGCGTGCGCCGACGCGCTGCGGTAGACCGTAGCCATGAGTTCCAGCCCGGACGGCTTCGCCCACACCATGTCTGTTTCAGTCAGACCGGCGGCGGGCTGCGCCGGGGCTACGGGTGCGGCCGTTTGCTGGGCGAGGGAGGGCGAGGCGCAAGCCGCCGTCGCGAGGATGGCCGCCACGAGCAGCAGTCGCTTCATTCCGATTACTCCGGTGTTTCGCAGGTCTGGCCGACGCGGACCGTGCATCCTAGCTGCGCCAGCGAAGGATGCGGGGCTGGATGGGGTTCATGAACTCGCGGCTGTCGGTGCGTGAGGCCGTCCATTCCTTCTTCAGGGTCAGATACCACTTCGCCTGCACGTCGATGTCGTCGATCCACATCATCGACTTCTGGTAGGCCATGCCGGTGTTCTGGAGGTCGACCATGCGACCGTCCTGACCCAGAAACTTGCGGGCGGCTGGTTTCAGTATGGGCATTGCAAAATCCAGAAGCGGCGCTCCTGTCCAGTAGGTCACCTGCGTGATGAGCGTCTTCTTGGGCTCCTGCGGCGTGAGGCAGGTGAGGGTGAAGAGGCGCGCCTTGTCGGTTTCGACGATCTCCCACCGGTATCCGGGAATCCGGAAGGCGATCTCGGTCGTGACCTTGCCGCCGAACAGCGCCTTGTAGGCCAGGGAGTTGCCGGAGGGCTGGTGACGGGCGATCCGCCAGCCGCGCTCGATGGGCTCGAAGGGCTTTTCCTTGAGGCGCAGGCCGGTGGAGGGCGGGCGCCACCACCACTGGTTATGCACGAACGGCACATGGGCTGGGTCCATGAGGCCGACGACGGCGTCGTCCATGTGGGCGTTGAACGTGTCGGTGATGACGAATTTCGGCTTCATCGCGCCCAGCCCGAAATCTGGCGGCGGCAGGACCGGCGGATCATCGGAGCGCGGATTGTGGGCGACGTAGACGAACACCATCCCGTTCGCCTCGTGGGCCGGATAGCGGCGGACCCGGACCCGGTCGGTCGCGTAGGCTCCGGGCTCGACGAGCGAGGGCATCAGCTTGCACTGGCCATCCGTGCCGAAACGCCAGCCATGATAGGGGCATTCGACGGTTGGCTGGCCGTTGGTCTCGACCTGCCGTCCGGCAGACAGGGGCACCAGACGGTGCGGGCAGATGTCGCGCAGGGCGAAGGCCTCGCCGCCTCTTCCGTCTTTCAGGGCTGTGCGGCCGAGGAGGACCGGCTGGCCGAGGATGATGCGGCGGAACTGCTGGCCAGGCTTCAGCTCGGACGACGCGCACGCGAGATACCAGCTGTCCGTCAGCCAGCCTTCCTCCGTTACCCCCGCGGAGGTTCTTCCCAGAGGTTCCTTGATCAGACCATCAGCCATGGGCGTCCTTATCGGACGAATGAATGCCGCCGTCGAGGCGGCAGATGTTGCGCCTGATCAAGCCTGTGCATCAGCTGCACATCGCCAGCATGATCTGGGAATAGCCCCGGATCATCCGGCCAAGGTTGGCGACCGACAGCTTCTCATTGGTGCCGTGGAAGACGGTCAGATCCTCGTCCGAATAGACCGCAGGGGCGAAGCGATAGATTGCGTCTTTGCTGACCGCGGAGGCGAAGCGGGCGTCGGTTGCGCCGATCACCAGAGCCGGGGCGACGGGGGCGCCGCCTCCGACATCGGCTGCAACCGCCGAAAGCACCTTCCAGGCGTCGTTCGTGGTCGATGAGACCGGCGAAGGCTCGGAGGCTATACCGTCTTCATACTCCTCGATTGTGAGGCCCTCGATGCCCGCTGTCGCCTGCGCGACATGCTCCTTTACGGCAGCAACTGAGTCGCTGGGGTGGATCCGGAAGTTGACGACGGCGGACGCGCGCTGCGGCAGCACGTTGTCCTTGATCGAGCCGTTCAGCATTGTCGGCGCTGTTGTCGTGCGCACCATGGCGCCTGCCGCTCCGTCCTTCAGCTGTTCGAGAATCATCGGCCGGAACAGCCACTGGTTGGCGAACGCCATCTTCGCGGTGAACGGCATGTCGGCTGCGACCGCCTCCACCATCCCGGCCATTGATGGCGCGTCGAGATGGTCCGGCATCTGGTTATTCTCCAGCGCCAGCAGCGCACGCGAGATGCGGATGGCGCCGCTGTCGCGGGGCGGCTGGGAGGAGTGCCCGCCCGCTGTTGTCGCCGTGAGCTGCAGGGAAATGTAACCCTTCTCGGCGATGCCGATCAGCGCCGCAGGCTTGCCTGTGATCGGGAAGGTTTCGATGGCTGCAAAGCCCTCGTCCAGCACCATGGCCGGATCGACGCCGCGCGCCTTGAGCACCGCGAAGGCGGCTTGAGCACCCGTGCCGCCGACCTCCTCGTCGTGGCCGAACAGGAAGATGACGGTCCGCTTCGGTGTCCATCCTGACTTCACCAGCGCAGATGCCGATTCCATCAGGGCGATCAGCGAGCCCTTGTCGTCCATCGCGCCGCGACCCCAAATGTATCCGTTCGCGACCACGCCGCCGAATGGGCCGTGCGTCCAGTCGGCGTCGGTTCCAGGGTTAATGGGCACGACATCCTGATGGGCCATCAGAACGATCGGTTGGAGTGACGCGTCCGAGCCCTGCCAGGTGAGCAGGAGGGTCTGCCCGGCGAGTGCTTCCTTCGTGACCTTCGCGAAAACCTCCGGATAACGGGCTTCCAGAAATCCGTGCAGGCCGAACCAGGGCTGGGCGGCGTCTGGAGACAGCGCGCCAGCGCCCGTCGAGACGGTCTGGAAGCGGATGGCTTCGCCCAGCGCTTCAGCTGCCCGCCCGACATCGACTGCAGGCGGTTCGGGCAAACTCATGGTTTCTGCGGCGGCCGCGCCTGCGCCGAAACTGTTTGTCCGCCAGACGACGACCCCAGCCACAGCCGCCACGGCCAGAACCGCCGCACCCGCCACCCCAAGCACCCAACGCATCATGTTCCCGCCTCCGCAGCCGCCAGAATGGGGGTTTGCACTGAACTTGCAAGGCGCAGCCGGAATCTCGTCCAGATGGTGCGCCAGGCGCCGTTGGGGAACCGGAGTCGACGCAGATGCAGGCCAAACCGGGACACTACTACGCTCTCGACTCCCTACGGGGGCTGGGCTGCCTCATCGTGGCGCTCTGGCACTGGCCATCGGCCGGTCCATTCCATCCGCCTGAACTGGTCAACGCGACCGTGCTGGTCGACTTTTTCTTTATCCTGTCCGGCTTCGTTATGGGGGCCAATTATGACGGCCGCATCAACACGACCCAGGAAGCCGTCCGGTTCACCTGGCTCCGGATTGGCCGGATCTATCCGCTTCATTTCGCGATGCTGCTGGTCATGGTGGCGTGGGAATGCCTGCGCCTGTTTCAGGCGATGCAGTCCGGCGAGTCCACGCAGGGCCTCTTCGAAGACGAACGGAACATTCCGGCGATCTTCTCCAACCTGTTCCTGATCCAGACGTTCGGCATGCATGACGCGCCGACCTGGAACGACCCGTCGTGGTCCATCGGCGCCGAGATGTACACGTACATCGCGTTCGCGCTGGTGACGCTGTGGGCCGGGCGCTTCAAGTACTGGGCGTATGCGGCTCTGATCGTGCTGTGCTATGTTGTACTTATCCGCTGGTCGGATGAGGGCCTGTTCGACACGGTCCCGCTGGGCGTTTTCCGGGCCATGCTGGGCTTCTTCATCGGCAGCTTCCTCTGGAAGGGCCATGTCTGGCTGCGCGCCCGCCCCGAGATCGTGAAGCTCCCCTTCGCTGTGTGGACGGTGGTGGAAGTCGCGGTGTTCGGCGGCCTGATCCTCTACATGTTCAACTTCGGACCGGGCGATTGGATGTCGTACCTGGCCCCCCCGCTGCTCTGCATCTTCGTGATGACATTTGCTTCGGAGAAGGGCGGGATCTCCCATCTGCTTCAGGGCAAGCGGCTGGTCGATCTCGGCAACCTGTCCTTCTCGGTCTACATGATCCACGTGCCGCTGATCGCCATGCTGTGGCCGGTGATGGGCGCGATCGAGAAGGTCACTGGCCTGCAGATGATGCATGAGCGCGCTGATGGCTTCCTGGTATTTGGGGCCACTCCGCTGATGGGCGATCTTCTCTACATCCCCTTCATCATCCTCACCGTGTTCCTGTCGTGGGTCAGCTTCAAATACTACGAAGACCCCATGCGCCGCGCCTTCAAGGACTCGAATGTCGGCAAGAAGAAGCGGCCGTCTGCGCCGACGGTCGCGGCGAGCGCCTGAGAGCTGGACGCCCCGCGTGACAGGGCGAACGGGCCCAGCTGGACCTGAAACGAAAACGGGGCGCGGTCATGGACCGCGCCCCGTCTGTTTGCGCGATGGCTGCGCCGCCGCTGCTAGTGGATCATGAAGTTGATCGCGCGCGTCTCGGCGGCCGGTTGCGAGGCGTCCGCGCCGACGCGCCGCTCGAATTTGACGACAGCGTTGCCAGATCCCAGCGTTGTCACCTTGATGACGTGGTGAACCGTTCCGTCCGGCATGGTTTCGTCGGCGCCGGCGGCGACAGAAACCAGCGTGGTGTCTGTGGTGGTCGCAGTCCACGCGCCGCCTTCAGCCACCGGAAGATGAACGGCTTCGACCTTGTTGGGGTAGGTGTGGAAGGTGAAATCGTTCGGCGTCTCGGCTGTATTGGCGTCGTCGGCCGTGTCGGAGGCCGCCATCGTCGCGTCCATCGCAGCCATGTCGTGGCCGGCGTGGGCGTCTGCTTCCGGTGCGGCGGGAGCGGCGACTTCAGCAGCCGGAGCTGAATCGTCGACGGCTTCGGTCTGGCCGCCGCAGGCGGCGAGTGCGATGGCCGACGTTGCGGCCAGGATCAGGATGCGCATTGGGTGTCTCCTCTTGTGTTGCGGCAGACATCGCGCCGTCCCGCCCTGATATCAAGAGGTGTAGGGCGGTCCGCAGCCATGCGCTGGATCAAATCCCGGAGCGCCGCCGGGCCTGTTCGAACGCCGGAGGCCGTCCTGTTCGTGAAGATTTGACGATCCTCGCCGCCTGCCGTTGCCGGGGCAGGCCGAAGCACTTCAGTATCCAGGCCATCCACCCTGCGGGATAGGGACGCCCATGACCGATACTGCCCATGATGCGCGTTTTGCAGCGCTGATCGACTTTCTGGTCCGCATTCCGGCGGTCGAGACGACCGACACGCCATCCATGGGGATCGGCAGCGGCGGAAGTGATGGCGGGTGGTGGGTTAAGTTCGCGCTGGATATCGACAGCGAGATCGCCTGGGAGACGGTGCAGGAAATGGCGCACGTCCTGAACTCGCTGTCGCTGGACGAAAAGCTGGCGACCGTCTTCAAGCCCGTCTCGCCGCCGCCCTATCTCAACGGCGGACCGGAAGAGTTCCTGTCCTGGGTGATCGAGGCGCCGGACGAGATGACGCCGGACACCGTCGCCGCCTGGCTTGAAGAGCGTCTGCCCAAGCCTGTGGAGGAGGAGGACGCCTGGCTTGGAGAGCGGGAGGACGCCGATGAAGATCTCGATCCGGACGCTGAAGATGAGGACGCGGATGAAGCGTTTGGCGACCTTGAAAGCGACGACTGAGGTCTGAAGCTCAACAAAAAGGGCGGGAGCGCTGGTGCGCTTCCGCCCTTGTTCTGTTGATCTTTTGCTGGGACCTAGGCCGGGACGGGCCCCACGTCGAGGACTTCTTCCACGGTGCGCAGGCCGGGTCTCGGGGACTGCACGAGCACGGCCATGTTTCCGGGCAGGTGCTTGTTGTCGAGCATCTTCTCATGTGCTGCGGGAATGTCCGCGAACGGGAACACTTCCGACATGCACGGGTCGAGACGGCGCTCGATCATCAGCTGGTTGGCCTGGCTGGCCTGCAGCAGGTTGGCGAAGTGCGAGCCCTGCACGCGCTTCTGGCGCATCCAGAGGAAGCGGGCGTCCATGGTGAGGTTGAAGCCGGTGGTGCCGGCGCAGATAACGACCATGCCGCCACGCTTAACGACGAACACCGAGGTCGGCATGGTCGATTCGCCGGGGTGTTCGAACACGATATCGACGTCCTTGCCGTCCGTGTGCTGCCAGATCGCCTTGCCGAATTTGCGGGCCTCTTTCATGTACTCGTTGAATTCAGGGCTGTTCACTTTCGGCAGCTGGCCCCAGCACTTGAAGTCCTTGCGGTTGATAACGCCCTTGGCGCCCATGGACATGACGAAATCGAACTTGTCGTTTTCCGACACAACGCCAATGGCGTTCGCGCCGGCGACCGCGCAGAGCTGGATGGCGTAGGAGCCGAGGCCGCCCGAGGCGCCCCAGACCAGCACGTTCTGGCCCGGCCGCAGAACATGCGGACGGTGGCCGAACAGCATGCGGTAGGCCGTGGCGAGCGTCAGCGTGTAGCAGGCCGACTCCTCCCAGGTCAGGTGTTTCGGACGGGCCATCAGCTGACGCGACTGGACGCGGCAGAACTGTGCAAAGGAGCCATCGGGCGTTTCGTAGCCCCAGATGCGCTGTGTGGGCGAGAACATCGGGTCGCCGCCGTTGCATTCCTCGTCGTCGCCGTCGTCCTGGTTGCAGTGGATGACGACCTCATCGCCCGGCTTCCAGCGCTTCACACGCGAACCGACGGCCCAGACGATGCCGGACGCATCCGAGCCGGCAATGTGATAAGGCTGCTTGTGGACGTCGAACATCGAGACGGGCTCGCCGAGTCCGGCCCAGATTCCGTTGTAGTTGACGCCAGCGGCCATCACCAGGACGAGCACCTCATCCGAGGCGATCTCCGGGGTGGGCACAACTTCAAGCTGCATGGCCTGTTTGGGGCGGCCCTGGCGCTCGCGCCGGATCGCCCATGCATGCATGGTCTTAGGTACGTGGAACTCGGGCGGAATTTCTCCAACCGCGTACAGATCCTTGATTTCGCGAGCCATTCCGCCGTCCGCCACTTGTCTATACTCCCCGGTCGCCGTCGCCGGCCGCCATCGTCTGCACAGCTGACTTGCCGCGCGTCCCAATCAGAGACGCGACACAATCATAAAAGTGAGACGCGAAAGCAAGCCGCGATGTTGCAGTGCAAAACCGGGGCCGTGAGGGCTGTTCCGGCTGAAGATTCGGTGGTGGCGCAGCAGTCGGGAACGAGGCGTGCGCCGATATCTTCAGATGCGCATGAAAAGCGCCGGAGCACATCCAAATCCGGTTCGCGGATGCACGCGCTTGTGAGGCCGCGGGTGTGCGCCGCCGCAGATCAGTTCGCCCGGAAGGCGGCGGCGACGCGCATGATTCGCCAGCCGGATGGCTGCAGGCGGGCGGCGCAAATTGCGGCGCCGGGGGGCTAACCGCGACGCGGCAGGTAATCGTGACTTGGCGGGCAGACAGAACGCAGGTGTTGTGGCGGCGGGGGAGGCAGCGGGAGTGTGGGCATGAAGACGACACGGCGGGGATTGTTCGCGGCGGCGGGTGCGGCAGGTGCTGCGCTGGCGGCAGGACCGGCGCTGGCGCAGGCGGGCCGTGCAGCGCCCGATGCGGTGCAGACGGCCTCGACCAGCGTGGCGGCGACGCGGGCGGCCGTTCCCGGACCGAATGGCGTGATCTCGGCCGGACATCCTCTGGCTGCCAGCGCCGGGCTGCAGATGATGCTGAAGGGCGGATCGGCGGCGGATGCGGCGGTGGCCGCGCTGGCGGCGCTGAACGTTTGCGAGCCGTGGGCGTCGTCGGCGGCAGGCAATGGATTTGGCATCGTGCGCGATCCCAAAACGGGAGAGGTGCGATCGCTCAACTATGCCGGCGCCGCGCCAGCCCTGCTGGAGTCCGCCAAGGTTACGAAGGAGGACCTCGACTGGGGCCCGAAGGCGGCCTGCACGCCGGGGGCGTTCGGCGGCTGGATCGAGCTGCTGCGCAAGTACGGCCGGCTGAGCCTGGCCGAGACGCTGGCGCCCGCCATTGCGCTGGCCCGCGACGGGCACGCGGTGGACCCCTCGATTGCGCAGTTCATCAGCCGGGCGGCGAGCCGGCTGGCGCTGTATGAGACATCGAAGGCGATCTATCTGCCGGGCGGAGCGGCGCCGAAGGCGTTCGACCTGTTCCGGAATGAGCCGCTGGCGAAGACGTTCGAGAAACTGGCCGCTGTCGAGGCGAAAGCGCTGAAGGGCGGGGCCTCGCGCGACGAGGCCCTGCTGGCGGCCAACGCCGAATTCTACACCGGGTCCATCGGCTATGAGATTGGCCGCTTCCACCAGAAGGCGGGCGGCTACCTGCGGGCGGCGGATCTGAAGGCCTACCGCGCGACCTGGAGCGAGCCGGTCTCGACCACCTATCGCGGCTATGCGGTCTATTCCTCGCCGACGACGTCGCGCGGCGGGCTGGAAATGTGCCTGCAGCTGAACCTGCTGGAGCGGTTCGAGCTGGCCGGCCTGAAGCAGGGCGGCGCCCAGGTCGTTCACCTGATGGCGGAGGCGATCAAGGCTGCGAAGGCAGAAATCTATCCCTATGTGGCGGACCCGAAATTCTTCCCCACGCCGACCGACATCCTGCTGTCCAAGGCGTTTGCAGCTGACCGTGCGGGGCTGATCGATCCGGCGCGCGCGGCGGTCTTTGCGGCGCCGACGGATCTGCGGCGGTATTCGGCCTCTGCGCCCGTTCCGGTGATGCCGAAGCCCGACATGAAGATGGCGTCGTCGCCGGGCGACACCACGTCCCTATCGGTGGTGGACAAGGACGGGCTGGTGGTGTGCTGCACGCCGACGCTGGGCGGCGGGTTCGGCACAGGCGTTGTCGCGGGGTCCACCGGCCTGCTGCTCAACAACGGCATGCGCCACGGCTCGACCTCGCCCTATCCGGGGACGGCGAATTTCGTTCGACCCGGGCAGATCCCGATCCTGAACAACTCGCCGACGCTTGTGACGAAGGATGGCCGGTTCGAGATCGTGCTCGGCTCGCCCGGCGGCGAGACCATCGGGCAGACGCAGTTCCAGGTGCTGGTGAACGTGCTGGATTTCGGCATGGAGGTGCAGCCCGCCATCGAGGCGCCGCGCTTCACCCTCGACGCCGAACCGAACTTCTACATGCCGGGCGCCGAAGTCAGCATGATGCTCGAGAGCCGGTTCGATCCCGCTGTCGTTCAGGCGCTGGCGGGGTTGGGCCACAAGGTCCGGAGCGTCGGGCCTTATGCGGCGGGTTCGATCCAGTCGGTGAAGGCGACCAGCTGGGGCGGCAAGGTTGGCGGCGCCGATCCGCGCCGGACGGCGGCGGCGGCGGGGTACTAGAGCATGATCGGTTTTGGCGGAAACGCCAAAACCGTGAATCATGCTCTACACTTTTGACCAGAGACGGATTCACGACTTTGGTGGGATCGCTTCGCGATGCCACCAAAGTCGATCCGGCTCTAACGCGCCGCCACGCCTGACTGCTTCATCCGCCATTCGAGAACATCGATCCGGTCCTGGCCGAAGAAGGGCTCGCCGTTGAAGACGAAGAGGGGGACGCCCCAGTGGCCGGAGGCCGTCTGGGCGGCTTCGTTGGCCTCGATGTTGG